>DAHUZB010000001.1 GCA_027306785.1 Vulcanimicrobiota bacterium | reverse complement strand
CCGCGGCATTCGTGCCGCGGCGCTTCTTCTTTGCTCGCCGGATGCACGCGATCAGTGCACGCGCAGTCCGCGCATCACGGCGTCCATCTGCTGCGCGACCGTGGCGAAGAGCTGCGGACCGACCGTTCCGAGGAGCTGAATGCTGAACGCCATCACGATGAGACCGACGCCGACCTGAATCGGCAGCCCGACCACGAAGACGTTCATCTGCGGTGCCACGCGCGCCATGAACGCAAGCGCGATGTTGGTGAGAAAGAGCGCGATCACGACCGGCGCGGCGATCTTGAAGACGATCAAAAACGCCTGCGTAAAAAAGAGCGTCACGTTGCCCGCGACGCCCGGATCGAGATTGATGTAGGGCAGCGGCAGCAGATTGAACGAGCCCGCGATGCCCTCGAGCAGCAGATAGTGCGAATTGGTGGCGAGAAAGACCAGCGTCGCGATCGCGAGCTGAAACTCGCCGATGATCGTGATGTTCTGCTGCGTCGTCGGATTGATCACGTTCGCAACCGCGAATCCGATCTGCAGGTCGATCAGCTGCCCCGCGAACTCGATACCCGTAAAGACGAGCGACGCCACGAAGCCCACGATCAGCCCGAGCACGACCTGACTCGCGCCCGCGAGCGCCAACCCGTAGAGATCGGGCGAGAGATGTACGGTCGGCACCGTCCGATAGAGCAGAAACGCGATGATCAGTCCGAAACCCAAACGCAGGAGCTGCGGAATCTGCGGCGCGGAAAAGACCGGGAAGACGAAGAGCATCGTGCTGACGCGCAAGAAGATCAGCACGAAGGTCTCGAACTGCGCGGCGGTGAGTCCGAAGAGATCGGTCATCGTCTCCCGCTAGGCCGTCATTTGACGAAGTTCGGGATGCTCGAGAAGACGCGGCTGGTAAAGTCGGTCAGCATCGCCAGAATGAACGGTCCGAAGAAGAGAATCGCGAGCGCCGAGATCACGATCTTCGGGATGAAGGCGAGCGTGGGTTCCTGAATCTGCGTGACCGCTTGAAAGAGCGAGATCACGAGACCGACGATCATGCTCAAAATCAGTACCGGTGCCGCGGCGACCAGCGCGACGAAGATCGCCTGGCCGCCGAGCGCGATCGCATCGCCGGAACTCATGGATGAAAGCTCTGGAAGAGCGCGCTCACCGTGAGATCCCAGCCGTCGATGAGGATGAAGATCAGCACCTTGAACGGCAGCGAAATGAGCACCGGCGGGATCATCATCATGCCCATCGAGAGCAGGATGCTCGCCACGACCATATCGATCACGATAAACGGAATGTAGATCGCGAAGCCGATCTCGAAGGCCGTCTTGAGCTCGGAGAGCACGAAGGCGGGCACGAGCAAGTAGGTCGGCACATCGCTCTGCTTGGCCGGGCGCGGCTCTTTCGAGATCGCGTAGAAGAGCATGATGTCTTTCTCACGCGTCTGCTTGAACATGAAGGCCCGTAACGGCTTCGCGGCACGATCGAGCGCCACCGATTGACTGATCTGATGCTTCAAGTACGGCTGCACCGCGTTGGCGTTGACGTCTTTGATCACCGGCTGCATCACGAAGAACGTGAGCAGCAGGGCGAGACCCGCGAGGACCTGGTTCGGCGGCACCTGCTGCGTGCCGACGGCGGTGCGTACGAACGAGAGCACCACGATGATGCGGGTGAACGAGGTCACCATCACGAGCAACGTGGGCGCGAGCGCGAGAACCGTGAGCAGCAGCAGAATCTGCAGCGCGCCGACGACTTCTTGCGGACTCTTGGCTTGCCCGACGCCGATCTGCACTTGCGGAATCGGCACGGTCGGTGCGGTCGGCGCCGATTGCGCGGTCGCGATCGCGGGAAGCACCCACAGCATCACGGCCGCGAGCGCCGCGCTCGCGAGAAAGACGCCGTGACGACGCAACATCCGTTCGATGAACTCGCGCATCCTACGGCTTCCTGCGCAAGGCGTTGAAGGCATCGACGAGCGATGCCCGCTGCGCGCGAAGCAGCGAGCGCTGATCGGCGATCCAGCCCTCGATCTCGTCGGCGGGCAGCTCGGCGAGGGTCGACGGGCTCGCGTGGCTCCCGCCGCCGAGCAGAAAGTAGCGCGACCCGACTTTGACGACGTGCAGCGATCCGTGCTGCGAGAGCATGGTGGATTCGAGCACGCTCACCAGACGCCGATCGGCCGCCGCGAGCAGACGTCCGCGTGCGAAGCCGCGCATGACGGCATAGAGGCCGCCGAGCATCAGCGCGACCACGAGCAGCGCGAGGACGTAGTTCAGCCAGAAGCCCGAGGTCATGCGCGTAGCCTCACGACTACTGCGCCTGCGGGTTCAACTCGCTGATCTTCACCGCGTACTTGTCGTCGACGACGACAACCTCGCCGCGCGCAATCAGAATGTTGTTGACGTAGAGATCGATCGGATCGGCCGCGAGTTTGTCGAGTTCGAAGACCGAACCCGACGCGAGTGAGACCACCTCGCGCAGCGGCATCACCGTCTTGCCGAGCACCGCGCTGATCTGCAGCGGCACGTCGTGCACGAGATCGAGATTGGCCTGCCCCGGCTGCGCGGTACGAACCTGTGTCGGCTGCATCGGTGTGTAGGCCACGGCCTGCGCGTTCGGCGGCGGCGCGGCGGGCTTCTTCGGCGGCGCCTTCGGTGCGGCGGGCTCGGGCGGCGGAGCGGCGGGCGCAGGCGCGGGTGCGGGCGTAGGCTCCGGCGTCGTCGCCGCCGCCGGCGTGGCGGCGATTCCGAGCTTCGAGAGCGTGATCGCGGCGAAGTCGATCGAGAGCTTCGGCATCAGCGACTCGCCGAGCATCACCGCGCCTTCGTACGATTCGAACGGCGGCGGCGGCAGCAGCGTCGCATCCGAGCAGAGCGCCGCGTGCACGCCGTCGGTCGACGCGCCGACCTCTTTGGCGAGCGCTTCGACCATCGCCGTCGCGATCTGCGAGACCGTCTCTGAGGCGATCGAGAGCTGCATCGGGCCCATCTCACCCATGTCGTCGCCGCCCAGCATAACCCCGACGATCGCCTGCATATCGGCTTTCGGGAAGCGCACCACGATCTGCGCGCCGAGCGACGCGATCTCCGCGATCGTGACGAGTTCGTCGCCGTCGATGCGTACCGAGCCCTCGTGATCGTTGCGCGCCCCGGGGGTCGCGGTCGCCGGCTGTTCCACCAACCGGCCGAGCACCGCGCCGGCCGCGGCCAGCATCGAATCGGCGAGTTGCTGCATGTCGGGCATTGATTAATCGTCCTCGTTCGAAATGACGTGTGCGACTTGCATGGCGAGATGATCCTTGTTCACGCCCGGAAACACCTGGAACTTCTCGCAATCGTTCACCTTGGCGAGCAGCGGTTCCGTCGTCGGCTTATCGAAGACCACGACGTCGCCTTCGCGCAGGCTCACGAGATCGCGCAGCGAGACCATCGTGCGGCCGAGTTCGACTTCGAGATCGACGCCCGCGCGCTCCACGTTGCGCGTGAGCTGCGCGATATCTTCTTCCGTCATGCCGCGTCCGGCGATCACCGTGGGGGACCACTGGAAATCGGTGAGCTGCTGGCTGATCGACTGCAGCACGAGGTAGGGCAGGCAGAAGTTCATCACGCCCGACATATCGCCGATCTTGAGTTCCATCGAGACGTAAGCGACGATTTGATCGAGCGGGATGATGCGCGGGATGAACTGCGGATTGGAATCGAGCGCCTCGATCTTCAGCGAGAGCGTGAGCAGGTAGTTCCACGACTCGCGATAGCTGTTGAGCATGCGTGCCATGAAGCGCTGCATCAGCGTGCGCTCGATATCGGTCAGATCGCGCAACTTGCTCGGAAACCAGCCGGGGCCGCCGAGCAGACGATCGATGATCGAGAAGACGAGGTTGAGATCGACCTGCACGATGCCGCTGCCCGGAAGCGGATCCATCGAATAGATCGCGAGGATCGACGGAATGCCGATCGAGGCGATGAAATCGCCGTAGCTGATCTGTTCGATCGAGACGATCGTCGCTTCGACGCGCGTGCGCAGGTAGACCGAGAGCGAGTTGTTCAGCAGGCGCGTGAAGTTCTCGTGCAGCGTCCGCAGCGTCTGCAACTGATTGTTGGTGAATTTGTCGAGACGCTTGTTGAACCGGAAATCGAACGACTTGATCCGGCGCCCGTCGATCGCCTCTTTGGCGGGTCCGCCTTCGGAGCCGGAGAGCTGATTGATGAGTGCGTCAATTTCTTCTTGCGAAAGACTCGACATGACGGCGGCGTTTACGGCCCTTTCTCGGCGGTCGGCGGCGCGGCGACGTCACTGCCGCTGAGCAGGACGATATCCACGCGCCGGTTCTGCTGGCGTTCGGCTTCCGTGCGGTTCTGCGTACGCGGCTTGAACTGACCGTATCCGGCAGCCGAGATCCGCGTCGGGTCGATTCCTTCGTGTTCGACCAAGTAGCGCACGACGCCCACCGCGCGCGCGGTCGAAAGTTCCCAATTGCTCGGATAGAGCGCGGTCGAGATCGGTACGTTGTCGGTGTTTCCCTCGACGCGGATGTTGCGCCCGCTGCGTTTGAGCAACGGCGCGATCCGATCGAGAATCTTCAGCGTCTCCGGCCGCATCTCGGCGCTGCCGCTGTCGTAATACGACTTATCGGAGAGCAGCGTGATCACGAGCCCGCGCGTCTCGTCGTGCACTTGCACCTGCTGTTCCAGGTGACTCTGCTTGACGTACTGTTCGAGCTCTTTCTCGATCGCCGGGATGCTCGAACTCGCGTTGAACGACTCGGAGCCGTTCGCACCGCCGTTGGGCGGCTGATTGATCGACCAGACGTTGTTGAACCCGCCCGAGACCGACTTCGCGAAGGCTTGCACTTTCACGCGGCTGATCGTCGACATCGCGAAGAGGATGATGAAGAGCGCGAGCATGAGGGTGATCATGTCCGCATAGGTGAGCAGCCAGCGCATCATGCCGGCCGTCTCGAGCTTCTCTTCCGGTTTCTTCGCGCGCAGGCTCGACTCGGCCGCGCGCGCGGCGCTTTTGATCGGTTGTGCCATCGCTGCTCGAACCGGTTATGCCGAGGACGCCGAGTAGCCGGCTTCGCCCGCCATGGCGCCGCCCTCTTCGATCTCGGATTCGCGCTCCTTCGGATCGAGGAACGCGAGCAGCTTCTCCTCGAGCAGACGCGGGTTGTCGCCCGCCTGGATCGCAAGGATGCCCTCGATCATGATCTCGCGCATCAGCAGCATCTGGCCGTTGCGTTCCTTGATCTTGGTGCCGATCGGCAGCCAGAGCAAGTTCGCGAACATGATGCCGAAGAACGTCGCGACGAAGGCGACCGCGGTCTCGGTTCCGATCGAACCGGCGATATTCGTGCTTTGGCTTGCTTCACCGAGCCCCTTGAGCATGCCGATGAGACCGAGCACGGTACCGATGATGCCGAGCGTCGGCGAGTACCCGCCGAGATTCATGAAGACCTGTTCGGCCTTCGCGCCCTGCTCTTGGGCGTTGCTCACTTCGGTCTCGAGGACTTTACGAATGATCTCGGTGTCGCGACCGTCGATCACGAGCTGGATGCCCTTGCGCATGAACTCGTCGTCGAGCGCAGCCGCCTCGTTCTCGAGCGCGAGCAGCCCCTCGCGCCGCGCCTTCTCGGCGAACGAGACGAGCGTCATGATGACATCGCGTTCGTGGTAATTCGCTTCGGTGAACGCGGTTTTGAAGCCGCCGAAGAAGCCACGCAGGAAGGTGCGCAGGGGAAACGAGGTCAGCGTCGCGCCGACCGAGCCGCCCAGGATGAGCACGAACGCGTCCCAGCGTCCGAAGAAGATCCGGGGATCGATCCCGCCGACGAATCCGGCTAAAAAAATGGCACCGAATCCCAGCAAGAGACCCAGTATCGTTGCTACGTCCAACGCTCGTACTCCGTCAGTTGATGACCCGCGTCTTTACCGGGTATCGGCCGCGACAATCGGAATATCAAGTTCCGGTAAGCCTGCGGATGGTTGTCCCCTTGGTGGAGGCTTCGCGTCTACCCTGCCTCCGCCGGGCCGTAGATGCGTCGTTTGAACTCGACGATCTTCTTTTGCACGTCGAGCATCGAGTCGCGGACGATCAGGCGGTTCCCCGACGTCAGCGTGACGACCGTGTCGGGCGTCTCCTCGATCTGCTCGATCAAATCGCTGTTGACCATCACCCGATGGCCGTTGAGCCGCGTCAGCGCGATCACACCCTCTCCCTCCTGTTCGTTCGCAAGCGCCGGTGACGGGGGCGGCGGCGTACGCCGCCGCCCCGTCGTCGGTCGCTACTAGTTCTCGCTGGCCTGCAGATGCGTGACCGTGATCAGGTTCTGGTCGGCCGTCGTGATGCCGCGCGAGTTCGCTTCGAATGCGCGCTGCGCCACGATCAGCTTGGTGAACTGATCGGCGAGGTTGACGTTGGACTGCTCGAGTGAGCCCGCGACGATCTGGCCGTAGCGGCCGCTCGCCGCCGTGCCGACCTGCGCGAGCCCCGAGGCCGCGGTCTGCCCGAACTGGTTGCCGCCCAGACGCTGCAGACCTTGTTCGTTTTGGAACGTGGCGACCGCGACTTGCGCGAGCGTCTTCTGCTGGCCGTTGGTGAACGAGCCCGTCACCGTGCCGTCGAGACCGACGGAGATGTTGGAGAGCGTTCCGGCCGCGTAGCCGTTCTGCGAGATCACGTTCGCCGTCGAGGTGCCCGCCAAGCTCGCGTTGTTCGAGAAGTCGATGCCGATGGCTCCCGGCGTCGGTGCCGCGCCGCCCGCGGTGGGCGCGTTTGCGTTATTGCCGGCACCCGGGCCCCAGGTCGTGACGTTGATCTGGTTGCCCTGCGCGATGGCGGGCGTTCCGCCCCCTGCCGTATGCAGGTACGCCGCGGCATTCGCCCCGAGGCTTTGGCCCGCCGCGACCGTCTCGATCGCGGAGGAGTTGATGAACTGACCGTTTTGATCGAAGTAGGCGTAGCCGATCGTGCCCGACGATCCCGTTCCGTAGGTCGGCGCCGTGACCGCGCCGCCCGCCCCGACCGAACCCGCTTTCGCGATCGTCGCGAACTGGGTTCCATCGGAGAACGAGACCGAGACCTGCCAGCGCGTCGCCGGAACGTGGGTGTTGCCCGAGGCGTCCTGAACCGTCGTCGGCAGTCCGTTCGTCGCGCCTTTGACCGTCACGGTATCGGTCGTACCCGCAGCGGTCTCGGGGGTCGAGAGCGTGAAGGTCGCGCCGCCGATGGAGACGGTCTGACCGGCGGTCGCCGCGATCGTCGAACCGAGCGAGTCGGTGACGCTGTAGCCCGCGCCCGCACCGTTCGACTTGATCGTAATCGTGTCGTTCTGCGAAGTGGCGGGAGCCATCGAGACGGCGCCGGTGATGTTGCCGTTCGCCGTCGCCGTGTCGGTCGCGGCGGTCGCGCCCGCGGCGTCGGGCGTGTAGGTGATCGTCGCCTGATGCGGGTTGCCGAGCGAGTCGTAGATCGTGGTCGAGATGGTCTTGGGCGTGCCGCCGTTGGCCGACGCACCGACCGAGTTCAGGAACTGCTGCGACCACTGCGTTTGGTCGAGATTGCCGCCGAGCGACATGTCGAAGACCTTGTCGTTGGCATTCGGGCCGACCTTGACGCCCGCGCCGGTGGCCGTCGCCTGCTCCTGCAGACCGATCGGAATCGTGATATCGCCGGGCACGCCGCTCGCGGTGATGTTCCCGTTCTGATCGGCGGTATAGCCCTGCACCGCGAGTCCCGAGGCCGGGTCGTAGAGCAGGCCGTTTGCGTTGAGCGAGAACGCGCCGTCGCGCGTGTAGACCGGCGAACTCGACCCGTCGACGTTGCGAAGGATGAAGAATCCGTCGCCGTTCATCGCGAGATCGGTGTTGATGCCCGTCGTTTCGAGTCCGCCCTGGGCGAACTGCGTATCGACGGTGTTGACCTTGACGCCCAGGCCGTTATCGATCGGGTTGATACCGCCGCGCGTCTGCGAGGGGCCCGACGGATAGCCGGTCTGCTGGTAAAAGAGATCGGCGAAGGTCATGCGCTGACCCTTGAAGCCGACCGTCGCCGTATTGGCGATGTTGTTCGAGAGCATGTCGATCCAGCTCTGATATGCGTTCAGGCCGGAAATGCCCGTGAACAGTGAATCGAAAGCCATGTTTTGACCTCACATGGGATCCGCGACGCTTCGATCCTTCCGCGTCGCGGCCGAGGCTCCGCATGCGGTCCGCCTCGGGTTGGTGTAAATGAGAGTGTTCCTAAATGATCGCCGCCGAATCGATGTTGGTGAAAACGTTCTCCTTCATCGACTCGGAGTCGACCGCGGTGATGACGGTGCGGTTTTTGATACTGACGACCATCGCCGTGTCGCGCACGATGAAGAGCGAGTTTTTCGCTCCCTTCGCCGCGGCTTTATCGGCCATCGCGTTCATCTTCTGCACGTCGTCGGACGTGAGGCTGATGTTGCGCGATTCCAAGCGCTGCATCGCGTGCGCCGAGAAGCGCAGCGGTTCGCTCGAGGTGGTCGTAGGCTGCGCCGTCGCGCGTTCGAGGACCGAGCGGAAGCTCTGCCCCGACGACGGCGGAATCTCGACCGGTTTTCCGACCGGGCGCGGTGCCGGCCCCGGGAGTATCCCCGGGCGTTGAACGCGGTTGATCTCGTTGTTGTCCATGCGCGCTCTAGTTCGCGATTCCCACGATCTGCGACGTCGAGAACAGCAGCGGGTTGCCGTTGTTGTCGGTGATCGCCTTTCCGGACGAATCGGTCATCGTGAAGTACGGCTGCCCGTTCTGCACGCTGATCGTCGCGATCGATCCGGTAACGGTGGATGCGTTCCCGCTCGCGTCCGTGGCGCCGGTATTCACCGTCGCGTGCTTGCCGATCAACGATGCGGCCTGCATCACGCCGAAGTTACTCTGGAAACCTTGGAACGCGGAGGTGAGCTGTTGCTGATACTGCAGCGCCGACATCTGAGCGAGCTGCGTGACCGACTGCGTCGGGTCTTGCGGCTGCGTGGGATCCTGGTTCTGCAGTTCGGTGGTCAACAATTGGAGAAACGCATTCGGACCGAGGCTCGTGTTGTTCGCGTTCGCGTTCGAGCTCGGTTGATTGACGTTGATGAGCGAGTCGATCGGCTGCGCCGTCGTGCCCGCCACGAATGCCGAAGGCATACGTTGTTCTCCTTAAGCGAGGTAATTGAATAATTCGAGGCCGGAGCCGCTCACGAGCGGCGGTCCTGCCGCGAGGTCGGGTTGCGCGCTCTCCGTCGCGCCGTGCAGTTCGTGCACGACGTAACGGCGACCGAAGCCCCCGGTTCGTTCTCGACTCTGATCCCGGCCGGCATCGCCGCCCGAGACATCGACCGAGAATCCCGCGAGCGTCAAGCCCGATTCGGCCAGCGCGCGCGCGAGATGGTGTTGGTTATTCATCAGCGCCGATTTGACGTCGGCGTTTTGGGCGACGACGTTGGCGCTGATCTGCGATCCCTGCACGGTGATTTTCATCGTGACGTCGCCGAGGTTTTCGGGTTGCAGCCGAAGCCGGATCTCCGAATTCCCCTGCGCGTTCGTACGCATCACCATGCCCTTGACGAGCTGCGCGATCACCGCGTTCGCATCGGTGCGCGCCTGTGCGCTCTGCGTCTCGTGCAGCTGCTGCACGAGGGTTTGCAGATGCGCGGTCGGCATCGCCGCCGCGAACGTTGCGGGGGTCGCGTCGGTGCGCGCCGTCTGAGACGAAGGCGCGAAGCTCGGTTCGTTGCGGTCGTGCGCGAATGCGCCGCCGCTCGAACCGCCGTTTCCGCCCGCGTCCGCGCCGGATGCGTTCGCGACGATGCTCGTCAACGAAGCCGCCAAACGCGCGGCAACGAGCGACGGCGCCGGAGCACCGCGGTCGCTTGCGGGGATTGCCGGAGCCGCGGCAAGCGACGCCGAGGCGTGCGCGTTGACGTTGCGATCCGCGCCCGCCGCGCGCACGAGCATGCGCGCGAGCAGATCGGGAGCGTTCGCGATCGTGATCGCGGGCGCGGCCGATTCCGCCGAGATGCGGGGTTGCGATGCGTTCGAGGAGGGTCGTGCCGGTGATGGCGGCGCCTGCGTCGACTGCGTCTGCAGCGACGGGACGGCCGCGGCCAGCAGCGAGCGCACAAGCTTCGCAACGTCGAGCGTCGTGCTCGGCGTTCCGATCGTCTTCTGCTGGGCCGGGGGTTCTTTCGCCGTGATGGCGTCCAAGAGCGTACCCGAGATCTCGTTCTGCTGCCCTGCACCGTTTCCACCGTCCCTCGCGAGTGCGTTGACCAGATCGGTCAGTCGCTGCGCGAGGGCTGCCGCTTGTTGCGCGGCGGTTCCCGGTGGTGCAGTACCGGGTGGAGCCAGCGCATTCGATACCGCGTGCGCCAGCTTCGAACTCAGACGATCGAGATCGTTCTGCGGAAGTTTTCCGGCAAGAAGCTTCTTGACCGAATCGCCGACGCGTTGAGCGATCGACGTACCGATCGTCGAGAGCGGCGTTCCTCGTTGGATGAGCCGTGTGAGGAGCTGCTGCGGATCCTTCACCGTCGCGGACGAAGCGTCGGTGAGCGGTGCGGGTGCGCCCGCGGCTTGCGGAGCGACCTGCGCGGCGAAGAGCGCGGAGAAGTCGATGCCCGCGAGGGCGAACCAATCCGTCGAACCCGCCGGTGCGGAGTTCCCCTTGAACAGCGATCCGTGCGGTGCTTTCGCACCGGCGAGGACGCCCGTATGAAGGGTCGTTACGTTCATATTTCACCTCCTTTCGTATGCTGAATCGTGCACGTGCCCGGACGACGGACTAGCGACGTCGGCGAGCAGCGGGCAACGGAACCTGCGGCTTTTGCCGGAGGCTCCTACTAGGCTCATCGGCAGGCTGCGGACACGATCTTAGGCGGAGCCACGGCGGCCAGGCGCTCCATCAGTTCGGCGAAGGCATCGAGATCGAGCGCTTGCTCGGCGTCCGAACGGGCACGGGCGGGCTCGGGGTGCACTTCCACCATTGCGCCGTCCAGGCCGCAGGCGGCGGCGGCGGCGACCAGCGGCGCGATCAGGCTGCGGCGGCCGGTTGCATGCGACGGGTCGACGATGACCGGCAGATGGGTGAGCTCCTTGAGCCGCAGGGCGCCCGCCAGGTCGAACAGGTTGCGGGTGTGCGGATCGAAGCCGCGGATGCCGCGCTCGCAGAGCACCACGTTCGGGTTCTCTTCGAGCAGCGCGTATTCGGCGGCGTAAAGCACCTCGTCGAGCGTCGCCGCCGGTCCGCGCTTGAGCAACAGGGGCAGTCCGGTACGCGCGGCCGCCTGGATCAGCGCGAAGTTCTGCATGTTGCGCGCTCCGATCTGGATCATCCCGACGCGCTCGGCCAGGACCGGCAGCTGCTCCACGGCGAGCGCCTCGACGACGGCGGGGAGACCGCTGCGGCGCGAAGCCGCCGCGATCAGCTCGACGCCGCGGTCGCCGAGTCCCTGGAACGAGTAGGGCGAGGTGCGTGGCTTGTAGGCCCCCCCGCGCAGCAGCTGCGCCCCGTGCTGGGCGACCCCGCGCGCGGCGCTCTCGATCTGCATCTCATCCTCGATCGCGCACGGCCCCGCGATCACGACGAAGCCGTCGCCGATCGTGACGTCGCCGACCTTCACGGTCGTGGTGGCATCCGCGGTGCGTCGCGCTCGTTCGTACATAGCTGCTCTTCAAACTCCCGATGGGCACTGAATGGTGGTCATAAAAAACGACGAAGGCCGCCCGGTTATCCGGACGGCCTTCGGTCAGTTAGGTTGTCGCGAGGTTCGTTATCGCGACGACGACCATGGCGCGTTCGACTCACCGGCACGATGTGCGGAGAGGGGACGCCACCACCACGAAAACGTGAACGTCGTCATGTTGGGCACGAAGGTACCACGGCGCGGCATGGCTGTCAACCGCGAATCAAGGCGAGAAAGTTCGCGGCGATGCGTCCCCCGTGCTCGCTCAACACCGACTCCGGGTGGAATTGCACCGCGTGCACGGGCCGCGAGCGATGCGCGATGCCTTGCACGACGCCGTCGTCGCTACGCGCGTTGACGCGCAGCTCGCTCGGAATGCTCTGCGGATCGAGACAGAGCGAATGGTAGCGCGTCGCCGTAAACGGCGTCGGAATGCCCGCGAAGAGTCCCGAGCCGTCGTGTTCGATCGCGCTCGTCTTGCCGTGCATGAGCGACGGCGCGTGCGTGACCTTTGCGCCCATCACCTCGCCGATCGCCTGCTGGCCGAGGCAGACCCCGAGCACCGGCATCCCGCGATCGATCGCCGCGCGCAGTAACGCAAGCATCCGCGGCTGCTGCGACGGATTGCCCGGCCCCGGACCGATGACGAGCGCACCGTACGCGCCGAGCAGATCGGGGAGCAGCGCTTCGTCGTCGTTCAAGCGCACGTCGGGCGTCGCGCCCTGCGATGCGAGCAGGTGCACGACGTTGTACGTGAAGCTGTCGTAGTTGTCGACGAAGAGCACGCTCATCGGTTCACCCCCAGCACCTCACGCGCGATGCGCGTTTTGTGCAGCACCTCGGCATACTCCGCCTCGGGCTCGCTGTCGGCCACGATCCCCGCCGACGCCTGCCAATACGCGCGGCCATCCTGCACGTGCATGCTGCGCAAC
The DNA here is from genome assembly GCA_027306785.1 of Vulcanimicrobiota bacterium. Classification (GTDB taxonomy): domain Bacteria; phylum Vulcanimicrobiota; class Vulcanimicrobiia; order Vulcanimicrobiales; family Vulcanimicrobiaceae; genus REEB354. Next base: position 29,030 of record DAHUZB010000001.1, on the reverse strand, counting down.
GTGATGCACGAGTCGAAATCGCCGTCGTAGGCGAAGCGCCCGATGCTGCCCGCATAAAAACCGCGCGTCACCGGTTCGAGTTCGTCGATGATCTGCATCGCGCGCACCTTCGGCGTGCCCGTTACGGTTCCGGCGGGAAAACCGGCACGGAAGAGATCCAACCCGTCGCAGCCGTCGCGCAGACGTCCGACGACATCGGAGACGATGTGCATCACATGGCTGTACCGCTCGATGCGCAGCAATTCGTCTACTTCCACGCTGCCGTGATCGCAGACCATCCCGAGATCGTTGCGACCGAGATCGACCAACATCACATGCTCCGCGCGTTCTTTCTCGTTCGCGAGCAACTCGCGCTCGTTCGCGAGATCTTCCTCCGGCGTCGCACCGCGCGAACGCGTTCCCGCGAGCGGGCGAATGCGCGCGCGACGCCCCTCGAGCCGCACCAAAAATTCCGGCGAGGCGCCGAGCAGTTGCCCGAACGGCGTGTCGACGTAGAACATGTAGGGCGAGGGATTACGACGGCGCAGCGCGCGGTAGAGATCGAACGGCGTGCCGTCGAGTTCGGCGGAGAAGCGAATGCCGAGCTGCAGTTGATAGCAATCGCCGTCGTAGATGTGCCGCTTCACGCGCGCGACGCGTTCGAGATACGCCTCGCGATCCATCGATGCGCTGATCGGCCCGCGCGCCGCAACCGGCGCGGCCAAGCGCGGCGCTTGCGCGAGCAGACGGGTCAGATAACGCTCCAACCGTGCGTCGATCTCGCGCGCATCCTCACCGCAGCCCCACAGCACGAGCGTATGGGTCAGATGATCGAACACGAGCCACGTCCCGGGAATCGCCACGTATGCCCCCGGACTCTGCGGAGCGTCGGCAGCGCGCGCACCGAGCTGCGCGAACGGACGCGCCGCGTCGTAGGAAAAGACGACGAGCGCGCCGCCCAAACCGCTTTCGTCGCGTGCCGGGCGATGCGCATCGACGCATGCGCGAATGCGTTCGAGCAAGTCGGGCGTCGGATCGAAGACTTCGGTCGCGCGATAGTCGAGACCGACGAAGGAGTAGCGCGAGAGCTTTCCGCCGTGCTCGACGCTTTCGAGCAGACACGAGGCACCCGCTTCGGCGAGCGCGAGATATGCGCCGATCGGCGTGAGCACGTCGGCGGGAACGGAACGCGTACGGACGATCAAATGGCGGCGCGATTACCGCTTGAGTTCGGGATGTTCCTGCGTGAGTTGCGCGGCGACCGATGCCGGCAAGGCGTCGAGAATGGCTCCGACCGCATCGGGCGACATCAAGGCAAGCACCCGCGCCACGTACGGAACGGGCAATTTCTGCACGAGCTTGGCCGCGTTCTCCGGCTCCATATTCGCCCAATAGGCCGCGGTGCGCCGCATGTCCGGCGTCGCGCCGCTTGCGAGATCGTTCGCGCTCGAGCCGGTCGATGCGCTCGCGGCGCCGAACGGATTCGCCGTCGCGCCGGAGACGGGCGCGGGCGAGGAGCTTGCCGCGGGAGCGGCGCCGCGCGTCGTGCTCCGAGCCTGAAGCTGCCCGATCTGCGTATCGAGGCTTGCGATCTTCTTGGCTTTAGCGGCGTCCTGCGCTTTGAGATCGGCGAGCTGCTGCTGCAGCGATGCGATCTGCTGATTGCGCTGCGTGAGCAGTTGATTCTGAGCGGCGAAGTGGAAGGGCGCGGCGACGCGGTCGAAACCGGACGAACTCGCCTTCCACGCCGGTGCGAGCGGGCCGTTCGTGATCGCGTCCCGCGACGGCGCCCACGACAGCGCCGTGATGACGAGTGCGATCGCAATCACGGGAAGAATCAATCGCTTCCACGGAAACGGCTTGCGCCGCCGGCGCGTAACGATCACGGTAAACCTCCTGCAGCGGAGCGGCCATAGCGGCGCGCGTTGCCGTCGTCGAGTTCGTTCTGCTCGATGCGCCGTTCCTCGGCGACGTGCGCCTCGTAGCGGCGTTCTTTGAGGGTATCGACCGCCTTGCGCTCTTTGCTCGCCGCGAGCAGTTCGGCGCGCGCGCGATCGAGCGCCACGCGGCGTTCGGCGACCACTTGTATCTGGGCGACGATGCAGCGATCCAGAAACTGGATGTGCGCGTAGTGGCGGCGCAGCGATTCGGCGTCGAGCGCGCGATGCTGCTCGCGCAGCAGATCGGAGCAGTGTTTGAACTCCGCGTTCAAGCGGCGCAGCTCGCTTTCGGCGGCATCGAGATCGCGCTGACGCGCGGCGGTGATCTGCTGCTTCTCCTCCTCGATGCGCTTACGCTGATCGAGTACCGGCTGCAGGGTGAAGGCGAACCGCTTCATGCGACGCTCATCAACTGCGCGAGGGTCTGCTCATACGAGGTCGTTTCGTAGATACCTTGACGCAGGAAGTGACGGATCGCCTCGATCTTGGAGACCGCGAGATCGACGCGCGGATTACTGCCTTGCACGTAGGCGCCGATATTGATCAGGTCCTCGGCCTCGCGGTAGGTCGCGAGCAGATCGCGAATCGCCGAGGCCGCGGAGTAGTGATTGGCATCGGAGACGTCGGGCATCACGCGGCTGACGCTCTGCAGCACGTCGATCGCCGGATAGTGATTGGCCGCCGCGAGACGGCGCGAAAGCACGATGTGGCCGTCCAGAATCGAGCGCACCGCGTCGGCGACCGGTTCGTTCATGTCATCGCCGTCGACGAGCACCGAGAAGAGGCCGGTGATGGTGCCGCGTTCGGAGGTACCGGCGCGTTCGAGCAGTTTCGGCAGCAGCGCGAAGACCGAGGGCGTATAGCCGCGCGTCGTGGTCGGCTCGCCGATCGCGAGCCCAACCTCGCGTTGCGCCATCGCAAAGCGCGTCACCGAATCCATCATGAACATCACGTCGAGCCCTTGATCGCGGAAGTACTCCGCGATCGTCATCGCCACGAACGCCGCCTTGATGCGCACGAGCGCGGGTTGATCGCTCGTCGAGACGATGACGACGCTGCGCCGAAGCCCTTCTTCGCCCAGATCACGCTCGATGAAATCGCGAACCTCTTTGCCGCGCTCACCGACGAGCGCGATGACGTTCACGTCGGCGGCGGTGTTGCGCGCGATCATCCCGAGGATCGTCGATTTACCGACACCGGAGCCAGCAAAAACACCCACGCGCTGGCCCTTACCGCAGGTGAGCATGCCGTCGATCGCGCGGATCCCGAGCGCGAGCGGCTCGACGACGCGCTTGCGCGAGAGCGGCGGCGGCGGCGCGGCGGTGACGATCGCGCGCGTGTCGGCGACGATCGTGCCCTTGCCGTCGATGGGACGCCCGAGGCCGCTCAGCACGCGTCCGAGCAGATGATCGGTCACCCCGATCTGCAGCGGGGCGTTGTGCGCGACCACATCGCTGCCCGCCCCGATGCCCATCAGCTCACCGAGCGGCATGATGAGCACCTTACTGTCGCGGAACCCGACCACTTCGGCGAGCACGGGTTCGACGGTGCGCTTGTAGCTGATCTCGCACGTCTCGCCGATCGCCATGTTGGGACCGAGGCTCTCGATCACCACGCCGATGACCTGACGCACCTTGCCGTACTGGCGCACGAGGTCGGCACGACGCAGCGACTCCAGGTACGGCGAGGCCGAAAACACCGGCGTCTCCATGCGTCAGCTCGCTTGCGCGGGCGGGTGCAGTTCGCCCTCGGCCGACGGCCCGAGGGCGATCGAGTCGTCGCTAAGAATCGCGCGGCGCGCCTCGCGCAGCTGCGTGGAGATCTTGGCGTCGATCGTGCCCGATTCGGTCTCGATCAGCACGCCGCCGCGATCCACGCGCTGATCTTCGATCACGCGCAGATGCTCGATATCGCTCGAAGCCATGATCGCATCGCGATGCTCGCGGATGGCATCGAGATCGGCGGGGTTCACACGCACGGTCACGACTTCGCGCGCGAGCAGGCGCGTGAGCGCCTGACGCGTGTTCTCCACGACGACATTCGGGTTGGCGGCGAGCTCGATATGGATCACCCGCTCGGCGATCTCGAGCGCCAGTCGCACCAACTCCGGCTCCGCCGCGCCGAACATCGCTTCGCGATGCGCACGCACGCTCGCGATCAGATCGGCGAGCGTCGCGAGCTGCGGTTCGAGCTCGGCGCGCGCCGCCTCTTGCGCCGAGGCGCGTCCCTCGGCGAATCCGCGTTCGCGCGCTTCGGATTCGATCGCCTCGACGTGCGTCTGAGCGCGATTCACGAGTTCGAGCGCCGCGCTCTCCGCCTGAGCGAGCAGCGCGCCCGCGTCGCTCTCCGCGCGATCGATCAGCGCTTCGGCATCGGTGCGAACCGCGTCCCAATCGACCATCGGCGTCTGCGCGACGAACTCCGCGGCCGGTGCATGCGCAACGGCCTCGTCCCCGAACGGATCGAAGCGATCGAACCGATCGACGCGTTCGCGTCCGGTCGGTTCGGGCGGCTCGTTCTCGACTCGCGGCACGTTGAGCACGTACGCCGTGTCGCCGAACGCCGCGGAGCGAACGATTTTACCCATGCGTCGTTAAACCAGCCGTTCGTCCTTCGCACCGCGCGCGATGACGATTTGTCCGTTTTCTTCGAGCGTACGGATGACGTCGACGATCTGCTGTTGTGCTTTGCCGACGTCGCGCATACGGGTGGGGCCGAGCAGCTCGATCTCTTCTTTGAGCAGCGAAGCCGCGCGCGACGACATGTTCTTGAAGACGCGACCGAGCAGTTCTTCGTTTGCGACCTTGAGCGCGAGCGCGAGATCTTTGCCGTCGACTTCCTTGAGGATGCGCTGGATCGAGCGATCGTCGAGGTTGATGATGTCTTCGAAGACGAAGAGCAGGTTCTTGACCTCTTGCGCGAGTTCGGGATCGCGTTTGGTGAGGCCGTCGAGAATGTTCTTCTCGGTCTCGCGATCGACGAAGTTCATCACGCTCGCGAGCGACTGCACGCCGCCCGCCTTCGCGAAATCCGCGCCGCTGACGAGCAGGCGGCGTCCGAGCAGTTCGTCCAGCTGCTCCAACACCTCCGGCGCCGTCTTCTGCAAGATTGCGATGCGCATCGCCACCTCGGCCTGCAGGTCGGGCGGCAGCGCGGAGAGCACCGCACCCGCTTGCTCCGCGGCCATGTAGACCAGAATCAGTGCGATCGTCTGCGGATGCTCGTCTTGGATGAACTGCAGCAGTTGCGCGGGCTCGGTCTTTTTGATGAGCTCGAGCGGATTGCCGTGTTTGAGCGCGGCGAAGAGCCGCGAGGTCATGTCATCGGCTTGGCCCGAGCCGAAGCTGCGCTCCAGAATCTCCTTGGCGTACTCGATGCCGCCTTCGTTGATATACTTGAGCGCGATCGCGCGTTGATACGCCTCCTGGACGACCGCGTCGCGCTTCTCGAGCGGGACGGTCGTGATCTTGGCGATCTCGAGGACGATGCGTTCGACCTCGTCCTGACGCAAGAACTTGAAGATCGTCGCCGAGAGCTCGAGCCCGAGCGTGATCAGCAGGATCGCCGCTTTCTCGGGTCCCGAGATCTCGATTTGCGGCATCTCGGGCATCGCTCCGAACGGAGCGTCCGGCAGATCCTCAAAGCCCGAGAGATTCACGATTGGCGACTCCATGTTAGAACGGCGATCCGGCCCGTACGCGGGATGTCGTCGATGCGGTGTTGAGATGCACGATGCTCCTCTTCATCATTCGGCGAGCCAGAGCTTGACGAGTTTTGCGATGGAGTCGGGATTCTCTTGAGCGACGGTGGTCACGTACTCGACCATCTGCTCGCGCGTGAGATCGGCCGCGGATCGAATCGGCGCGGCGATACCCGGTGCGCCTTCGAGCATCGGATGTTCTTCGAACGGCGGCAGCTCTTCTGCGAGCGACGTATCGAAGGACGGCAGTTCCGTCGTCGGCGAGAAGCGCGAGCGGCGCGAACGGCTCACGACGAGGCCGAGGCCGGCGAGGAGCGCGACGCCACCGAGTGCGAGGAGTGCCCAGAGCGGGATGCCGAGCACCGTGGTCGTCGTCGCGGACGGCGCCGTGCTCGCCGTCACCGACGGATTGAACGGAATCGCTTCGACCGAGACCTGATCGCCCTGCGCGAGATTCAAACCCGCCGCCGCGATGACGGCGTTGCGAATCTGCTGCACGTTCGCGGGCGTCAGTTGATAGGCGGCGACCGCATTCGGTGCGGCGGTGCCGTTCGGCGACGCGGCCGGACTCGACGAATCCACGAGCACCGCAACGCTGGTTTGCAGCACTTTTCCGGGCGCATCGATGTGCTTGATGTTCTGCACCGAGACGTCGTAGTTGGTCGTCGCCTTCGATTTGTTGTAGCGACCGTTCGCGGTCTGATTCGCGGGCGCTTGATACGTGCCGATGTTGCTGGTCGAGCCGGGCACGCCGATGGCGGGCTGACGCACGGGCTGCGTGCCGTTGTAGGATTCACGCTCGGTCTGCGACGAGAGCACCGTGCCCTGCGGCGAGTAGACCTTGCTCTCCGAGGAGACGGCGTCGAAATCCATCTTGGTCGAGACGCGCGCGACGGCGCGATGCTTGCCGAGCGTGTCGTCGAGCATCGACTGCACGCTCTGCTGGAGCGCGGACTCGTACCGTTCTTTCGCGAGCAGCTGCTCCTGCGTCAATTTGAGCGCATCGGTTCCGGCGGCGCCGCCCGAACCCGTCGCTCCCGGCCCCGGCAGCAAAATTTGACCGTCTTGGTTGACGATCGTGACATTCTCCGGCTTGAGCCCGTCCACGGCCTCCGCCACGAGCATCGTGATGCCTTTGACCTGGCTCGGATCGAGTGACTGCCCGGGCTTCGTCTTGATCGCGACCGAGGCCGTCGTCGGCTGCTGGGTCGACGAGTAGAGCGTCTGATCCGGCGTCGCGATGTTGACGCGCGAGGATTCGACCGGATTGAGGCCGTCGATCGTGCGCTGCAACTCGCCCTCGATCGCGCGCGTCTTATCGAGCTTCTCCTGAAACTCGGTCATACCGAAATTCGTGCGGTCGAAGATCTCGTAGCCGACGCCGCCGCCCTTGATCAATCCGGAACCGGCGATCGCGACGCGTTCGTTGCTCACGTACTCGGCCGGAACGGAGACGGTCTTGCCGTCGATCGAGAGCTGATAGGGAACCTTGTCGTCCTTGAGGCGCTGCGTAACGGCCGAGGCGTCGGAGGGCGAGAGGTTCGTAAAGAGCGTCTCATAGGCGGGCGGGCGGCCGACATAGAGCCACCACAAGCCGACGATGAGCGCGAGCGCAACGGCGCCGCCGCCGATGAAGAGCGTGCGGCTCTGGCGGTTCTGCCCTTCCCAAAGTGCGCGCAAACGGCCGGCCAAATCGGACCAGATCGACGTTAAACGATCCACGCCTATGTTACCTATTTCTCCGAGAGCCGGCCATGGCTGCAACACCGGGCCTCCGTGCCCGGCGCGGGAGAAGTCCGCGACGTTCCGCCGGACTACTATCCGGTGTATCGGTCACCGTCGCGCCCGCATTTACCGAAACACCGTGCGCACGTACGAAAATTTCACATGCGTCCGGGTCGCTAGCGAGCAAGCTGCGAACGCTCCCGTCCTACCGAGACGAGTTCGACCGGCACCGCAAGTAACTCTTCTATGCGTGCGACGTAGCGACGGGCCGCTTCGGGAAGATCGGCGATCGAGCGCACGTCGCCGATCGGCTCTTTCCACCCCTCGAACTCCTCCACCACCACCTCGAGATCGGGCGAGCCCGCGGCGGCGAAGCCCACGTCCCGTCCGCGTTCGCGGTAACCGGTGACGATGCCGATCCGGCCCATCCCGGAGAGCACGTCGAGCTTGGTGATCGCAAGTGCCGTGAGGCCGTTCAAGCGAACGGCGTAGCGTCCCGCGACCGCGTCGAACCAGCCGCAGCGGCGCGGTCTGCCGGTCACCGTCCCGAACTCGCCGCCCGCGGCGCGCAAGCGTTCGCCCCGCTCGTCGTGCAGCTCCGAAGGGAACGGTCCGGCGCCGACGCGCGTGCAGTAGGCCTTCACGACGCCGATCACGCGGCCGATCGCGGTCGGTCCGAGCCCGAGGCCGGTGCAGGCGCCGCCCGCGATCGTATGCGAGCTCGTGACGTACGGGTAGGTTCCGAAGCCGATGTCGAGCAGCGAGCCCTGGGCGCCCTCGATGAGGACCCGGTCGCCCGCTTCGAGCCGTCGGTGCAGATAGTCGACGCCGTCCACGACGTGCGCAGCGAGCCGCTGCGCGGCCGCGAGGGTGGAGTCGAGTAGCTCCTGCGCGCTCGGAAGCGCTTCGTCGGGCATCGAGGCGTGACGCGCGGCGAGGTTCACCCGCAGCTTCTCGGCGAGCGACTCGGGATGGGCGAGATCCGCGAAGGTGATGCCGGTGCGGGCGACCTTGTCGCCGTAGGCGGGACCGATGCCGCGTCCGGTCGTGCCGATCGCCCGCGATCCGCGCGCGCGTTCATTCGACCGATCCGCCGCGGCATGATAGGGGAAGACCAGGTGCGCGCGATCGGAGATCTTCACCCGCGAGATATCGATGCCGATCGCGGCGAGGCGATCGAGCTCATCGAGCAGGCCGGTCAAGCTGACCACCGTTCCGCCGCCGATAAAGAGCGCGACATGCGGGTTGAGCACGCCCGAAGGCACGATCCGCAGCGCGATATCGGTCTCACCGACCTTGATCTGATGGCCGGCGTTATCGCCGCCGCCGAAACGAGCGACGACATCGTACTCCTGCGCGTAGAGATCGACGATCCGGCCCTTGCCTTCGTCACCCCATTGGATACCCACGATGATGTCGGCTTTGCCGACATCATCGTGGGGCCCATTCGTTTGAAACCGCATGACGTCACTCACTTCGTTCGCAACTCCATGCCCCCGCCGCACGCGCGGCGGGTCCCCATGATGTCTGCTTTGCCGACATCATCGTGGGGCCCGCCGACATCATCGTGGGGCCCATTCGCTTCAAACCGCATTACGTCACTCACGTCGTTCGCAACTCCATGCACTCGCCGCTTTCTATTGGGAACGGAATTCCAGATCGCTCGTATCGCCCATCGGAATCTGACTCACCCCTTGGAATTGCGTCATGACGAACTCCGAAAACAGGGCGTTCGGCCAACCGAAGTCTTGGCGAGTAAACCGCTTGGGATCGTTCGGGTCGAACGATTCGTGGAGCAGGTGATCGCCCGGATCGCTTGCGAGCAACTGCGTGAGGACATCCTGCTTCTCCGCTTCGTTCGTCGCGGTCAATCCCTGCATGATGAGCGCGAGCGGCCAAATCCAGTGATCGGGCGTATGGAAGCTGCCGATACCGCGCGCGATCGTGCCCTGATAGAACGACGGATTATCCTGCGAGAGCAGAAACCGCCGCGTGTTCTGATAGTAGCGATCGTCGGCGCTGGTGTACCCGATGTACGGCGCCGAGAGCAAGCTCGGAATGTTCGCGTCGTCGGTAAGGATCGCGTGACCGAGTCCGTCGACCTCGTAGGCGTAGATGTAGCCGTACTTCGGCACGAGCACGAGACCGTAGGTCTGAATGCCGCGCTGCACCTCGTCGCGCAGCGCGATCGCCTGATTCGCTTTGATGACGTTGTGGTACACGTCACGCTCGATCTCCGCCATGTCGCCGAGCGCGACGACCGCGAACATCTCCGAGGGAATCAGAAAGTTGTAGTAGCACGCGTCGTCGGAGGGGCGGAACCCCGTCCAGATCATGCCGGTGTATCCGACCGGGCGACCGTGGCCGTCGTCGGCGAGTTCCTTGTGCGTGTAGCGCGAGTTGCGCGGATGATCCTGTTCGCGCTCCATCGTCGCGAGCACGGCATCGAGCGCCTTTTGAAAATCGGGCGTGAAGATCGACGTATCGCCGGTCGTCTTCCAATAGCTCCATGAGAGCGTCATCGGATACGCGAGCGAATCGAGCTCGAACTTCTCTTCCCACACGCGGTAGTCCATCGTGAAGGCGTTCGCGTAGGGATCGATCTGCAAGTACTTCGCCATGCGAGCGATGACCGCGCGCAGCAGACGGCGCACGTCGGGATCGTCCTTCGCGAAGAACAGGTACGGCCGCGACTGTGCACTCGCATCGCGCAGCCATTCGGCGGGAATGTCCCCCGTCGAGATGTACGCGGTTCCGTCGGGCTCGTAGGTCGCGAGTTTCCCCGTGTCGAGCAGCGCCGCGCGGAACATCTCCTGCAGGTGCGCGTTGGGGCTGCGGTAATCGGCCGCGGCGCGCTGGATCGATTTGAGCTCGAGCGAGGGTGCGCGAAGCGGCAGCGCCGCGGTCGCGAACGCCGCGAGGAGAGCGAGAAAGCGAACGACTCTAGTCACGGCCACGTCTCATGCGCGTACAATCCCTGCAGTTCCCGAAAGCGACCGCGGTAATCGAGTCCGTATCCGACCACGTAACGGTCGGGGATCTCGAACCCGCGGTAGTTGATCTCAATATCGGCAATTCTGCGCGCGGGACGATCCAAGAGCGCGCAGACCGCGAGCGACGCCGGGCCTCGCGCGCGCAGCGACTTGACGATGTACTGCATCGTCATCCCGGTATCGATCGTATCCTCGACCAAGATAACGTGGCGTCCCTCAAGCGACGCTGAGGCGTCCTTCCGAAAGCGGATACCTTCGCTCTCGCTGAATTTGGTGACCGCGATCACGTCGTACTCGCACGGAATCTCGATCGCGCGCAGGAGATCGGCGAGAAAGACCGCCGCTCCCCCGAGCACGCCGAGAACGAGCGGCACCTTACCTGCGTAGTCGCGCGAGATCGTCGCGCCGAGTTCGCCGACGCGCCGAGCGATCGCCGCGGCATCGAAGAGCTGCTCGCCGATCATGCCGCCTCCGCCAGGCGCGCAAAGACGCGCTCGGCATCGCGGCGTGTAAAGAGCTTCACGCGGATCGCGGGATAGTGACTGCGCAGCAGGCGGATCTTTCGGTTCTTGCGGGTATTGAGCGCCGGCTTCGCGACCGTCAGTTCGACGTAAAGATCGAACTCCGGCAGATAGAAGTCGGGCGTAAAAAACGCGACCGGTCGGCCGCGCGCATCCCAGATGATGGGAAACGACCGCGGTTCGTATTGCCACGCGATGTGATAGAAGTCGAAGAGCCGCGCAAGCGACGCTTCACTCTCGTGAGCAAAAAGAACCCGTGACGTAGCCACGGGCATAGGTCTACGACGAATGCGCCGCCGATTCCGCCCGCGCCGACGGAAGTCGGAGCACGAACCGCGCGCCGCCGAGCGGCGAGACGGCGACCGCGACCGTGCCGGTAACGCGCTCGGCGATCGTACGCACGAGCGCGAGCCCGATACCACGACCGCTTCGTTCGCCGACGGTACTGCCGCGCGCGCGATGTTCGAAGACGCGCTCCCACTCCGCGACGGGCACGCCGGGCCCGTCGTCGTCGACGATCACGTCGATAAACGGATCCACGCGTTCGAGCGAGACCGCGACGTGCCCGCCGCGCCGCCCGTACTTCACGGCGTTCTCGACCAGGTTGATGAGCGCGTGCATGCACGCGTCGGGATCGATCCGCGCGACGAACCCGCCCGCGTTCGCGGCGCGCAGCGCGATCCCGGCCTCCCGCGCGATGGGGGCGAGGGCGTCGAGAACGGCCCGCACGACCTCGGCGAGCTCGCAGTGCGGACCGCGCTCGTCGTGCGGCGCAAGATCGAGCAGCGAGAAATCCAGCATGCCGTCGACGAGACGTCCCAGTCGCAGCGCCTCGCGTCGCGCGACTTCGAGAAAGCGCCGAGCGGTCGCGGCATCGGTCTCTTCGTCGAGCAGGGTCTCGAGGTATCCGCGAATCGAGGTGAGCGGCGTGCGTAGTTCGTGCCCGACCGCCGCGAGGAATTCGTAGCGCTCGCGTTCGCGGCTGCCGCGCTCGAGCGCGCGTGCGAGCAGCGCGTCGAGATCGTCGAGCGGCGTTCGCTCGGTGAGTTGCAGCCAGCCGGTCTGCATGCGGCGCCCGGTCGCGAGCGAGACGGCCGCCGCGATGCGTTCGAGGGCGCTACGCGCATCGAGGGCTTGGACGAACGTTCCCCCGCGCGCGGGCGCGAGCATCGCGATCGCAAACCAATCGCTGCCCGGATCGTGCGCCGTCACGTCGCCGTCGCGCATCACGCGGCGCGCCGCGTCGGCGACCGCGCGCGTCGTGCTTCGCTCGAGCCGTCGCGCTGCGGGCCGCCCGTCGCGCCAGGCGAATTCCGCGAATTCCGGGAGGCGCAGCACGAGGAGCGGCGCGCCGCCGCTGCGCGCTTCGTCGCGAAGCGACGCCTGCAGCGCCGCGCGCAGCGCTCCGCCGCGCATCATGCCGCCGTTCACGCGCGCACGAATTTATAGCCGTAGCCGTGTACCGTCTGCAGCACGTCGGGTAAACCGGCCTCTTCTTCGATCTTCGCGCGCAGGCGGCGCACGTGAACGTCGACCGTCCGCGGATCGCCGTCGAAGTCGAAGCCCCAGACGCGTTCGAGGAGGCGCTCGCGTGAGAGCGCGATCCCGGGATTCGAGGCCAGCTCGAACAAGAGTGCGAACTCGCGCGGCTTGAGCTGCACGTCGACGCCGTCAACGCGTACTTCGCGCGCGGCTTCGTCGATCTCCAATCGCCCGAAGCGTAGCTGCACGAGCGTCGGCCCGCTCGCGCCGCCGCTGCGGCGGAGCACCGCGCGCACGCGCGCCACGAGTTCGCGCGGCGAGAACGGCTTGCAGACGTAGTCGTCGGCGCCGAGTTCGAACCCGACCACCCGATCGATCTCATCGGTGCGCGCGGTGAGCATCACGATCGGCACCGCCCGCTCCCCGCGCCGCAACGCGCGGGCGACATCGTATCCGTCGACCCCGGGCAGACCGAGATCGAGGACCAAGAGATCGGCTCCCAAACGTGCATGCCGCAGCGCCGCGTGCCCATCCGCCGCGGGAACCGTCGTGAAGCCTTCCCGCTCTAAATGATGGATCAACAAATCGCGGATTGCGGCGTCGTCTTCGGCGACGACGATCGTCGGTGCTCCCATAGCCTCCGCGGTGCCCGCGCCGTGCGCGGTGAGGACACGCGTAAGCGCGGGGAGCGGCGGGTACGAGGCGTTCCATGACGACCGATGCCGACGCCGAGACGACGAAGCTGCTTTCGGATCGCGAGGTGCGCGAGGCCAAGCGGCGCGTGAGCCCGCGGGCCGCGGTCGTCTTCGAGACGGTCCGTCGCGAAGGGCAGCAGGAGCTCGAGCGCTCGAACGCCGCGCTCGCCTTCTCGGGGCTCGCCGCGGGACTCTCGATGGGATTCTCGCTGGTCGCGACCGGCATGATCGCCGCCGCGTTGCCGGCGTCGCCGTGGCGCGGACTCATCGAGAATCTCGGGTATACGCTCGGCTTCATGATCGTCGTGCTCGGCCGACAGCAGCTCTTCACCGAAAATACCGTCACCGCGATCGTGCCGCTACTCGACAACCGCGATCGCCGCCGAACCTTCGGAAACGTCGTGCGCCTCTGGTCGATCGTGCCGGCGACGAATCTGCTCGGCGCGTGGCTCTTCGCGCTCCTCGTCGCACATACGCAGAGTTTCGCTCCGAACGTCAAAGCCGCGTTCCTCCACATCGGTATGCAGACGCTCTCCTACGGCTTCAACACGACGCTCGTCAAAGGCATTTTCGCGGGCTGGCTCATCGCGCTGATGGTCTGGCTGCTCCCGGCGGCGGAGAACGCGCGTCTGTGGGTGGTGCTCATCATCACCTACGTCGTCGGCGCGGCCGGACTCTCGCACATCATCGCGGGCTCGGTCGAAGCGCTCTACGCGGTCGTGAGCGGCGCGGCGACGTGGAGCGGGTATCTGATCGACTTTCTCGTGCCGGTCTTCATCGGCAACTGCCTCGGCGGCGTGCTGCTCGTCTCGATCCTGAATTACGCGCAGGTGGCACCCGAAAACATCGAAGGCGGCGAGGATTAGTCGACGGCGAGTTCGACCTCGGCGAGCGGCCCGTACTGCTGCGCGTGCTCGCGCAGCACCGCATAGATCGTCGATGCCGGAAAGCCCAGGCGCTCGAGTCCACGTGCCGCCGCCGGATAGGAGAGCGCCGTTTTTTTTCGTGCGAGAGCCTCGAGCGCGCGCGCCGCGCGAGCGCGCTCGCCTTCTTCGAGATCGTCGACCGCGAGTCGAGCCGCGTCACGATCGATTCCCTTGCGAATAAGCTCTCCGACCAGCCGCACGTTGCCGACCGCTTTTCGCTTCTGCTCCACATAGAGCCGCGCATACAGCCGATCGTCGAGAAAGCCGTCGGCGCGACAACGAGCGACGACACCACGAATGGTGTCGTCGTCGAAACCGCGCCGCTCCAGGCGCTTCCAAAGCTGCGCCTCGGTGAGACGCTGCCGGGCAAGCAACGCGAGCGCCTTCGCGTACGCGTTCGCAGCCATCGGTTAGCCGTCGGATTCCGCCGCCGCCGCAACCGGCGTCTGACCGTTCTTGGAGACCGCTTGCGCAAGCGCTTCGCGGATCTTCGCTTCGATCTCGGCCGCGACATCGCTATGCTCTTCGAGGAACGACTTCGCGTTCTCGCGTCCCTGACCGATGCGCTGCTCGCCGTAGGTGTACCACGAGCCGCTCTTTCCGACGATGTTCTGTTCGAGCGCGACGTCGAGGATCGAGCCCATCTTCGAGATTCCGCGTCCGTACGTGATGTCGAACTCCGCCTGACGGAACGGGGGCGCAACCTTGTTCTTGACGATCTTCACGCGGGTTCGCGAACCGACCACGTCTTGTCCGACCTTGATCTGCTCGAGTTTGCGCACGTCGAGACGGACGGAGGCGTAGAACTTCAGCGCGCGGCCGCCCGAGGTGGTCTCGGGATTGCCGAACATCACGCCGACCTTTTCGCGCAGCTGGTTGATGAAGATCATCACGGCTTTGCTGCGCGAGATCGCGGCGGTGAGTTTGCGTAGCGCTTGCGACATCAGGCGCGCTTGAAGACCGACGTGCGCGTCGCCCATGTCGCCTTCGAGTTCGGCTTTGGTGACGAGTGCGGCGACCGAGTCGACGACGATCACGTCGACCGCGTTGCTGCGCGTGAGCATCTCCGCGATCTCGAGCGCTTGCTCGCCGGTATCGGGCTGCGAGACCAGAAGGCTGTCGAGATCGACGCCGAGCGCCGCCGCATAGTTGGGATCGAGCGCGTGCTCGACGTCGACGAAGGCTGCGGTACCGCCGCCCTTCTGCGCCTCGGCGATCGCGTGGAGCGCGAGCGTCGTCTTACCGCTCGATTCCGGGCCGTAGATCTCGACGATGCGTCCGCGCGGAAGACCGCCGACACCGAGCGCGAGATCGAGTGCGATCGACCCCGTCGGCACGACCTCGAACGCCATCTTCTCTTGGAAATCGCCCATCCGCATGATCGAGCCTTTGCCGAATTGGCGCTCGATCTGCGCGAGGGCGTTGCTCAGGGCGACTTGCCGTTCGTCTTGCGCTGCCATGCTGGTTCTCTCTCCTCGTTGCTTCGCGGTTCTCGGTTGATCTATCACGGTATTCACGCGGTTACGTTCGCATACAAGAGTGCCGACTGTATGGCATCACGCGCGAACGGAGTCGGACGCGTCCTCGAAGAGCGCGCGGGTGAATTCGGCGGCCTCGAACGGACGCAGGGCATCGGCACTCTCGCCGAGTCCCACGAACTTGATCGGAATCTCGAGCTCGTCGACGATCGCGACCAACACGCCGCCCTTCGCCGTGGAGTCGAGTTTGGTGACGACGATGCCCGTGAGCTGCGTCGCTTCGTTGAAGAGCTTGGCCTGCGAGATCGCGTTCTGGCCCGTCGTGCCGTCGACGACGAGCAGCGTCTCGGCGGGCGGGGCGCCGAGCTCGCGTTCGATCACGCGCCGAATCTTCTTGAGCTCCTCCATCAGGTTGATCTTGGTCTGCAGGCGCCCGGCCGTATCGATGAGGATCACGTCGACCCCGCGTGCTTTGCCGGCTTTGACGCCGTCGAAGACGACCGAGGCGGGATCGGCGCCCTCGGCGCCTCGCACGATCTCGCTGCCGCTGCGCTCGGCCCAAATCGCGAGTTGCTCGGCGGCCGCCGCGCGGAACGTATCGCCCGCAACGAGCAGCACGCGCTTGCCCTCAGCGCGCAGGCGCGTTGCAAGCTTGCCGATCGTCGTCGTCTTGCCGCTGCCGTTGACGCCGACCACGAGCACCACCGCGGGGCGATCCTGCAGCCGCAGTTCGGGATGCGGGAGCGTGAGGAAGCGTTCGACATCTTGGTGGAAGCGCGCGACGGGCTGGTCAGTCGTCTTCCACGACCCCTGTTTGGCCACGGTCCGCAGCCCCTCGACGATCTTGGTCGTGGTCGGCACGCCGAAGTCGCCCAGGATGAGCGTTTCCTCGAGATCGTCCCAAAACTCCGGGGTCAGCGGCGCCTTGGCGCGGCCGAGATTCTGCACCGCGGCGAACGTGTCGCGCGCCTTGCCGAGGGAGGCCCGAAGTCGTTGAAACCAGCTCACGAGCGGCGACGTTCAGCGAGCATCTATCGAACTCCTGTTCGATACTACGGCGTGCGGGATTCCGCGTCGACGCGGTAGACGTAGGCCAGGACCTCGGCCACCACGGCGTAGAGTTCGCGCGGGATGTGATCGCTCACGTCGAGCCGCGCCAGGGCTTCGACCAGGGCCGCGTCCTCGAAGAGCGGGATGCCCTGCTCGTGCGCCACCCGCACGATCTCTTCGGCCGTCACCCCGCGTCCCACCGCAAGCACCTGCGGCGGCTCGGGCTTGAGCGGATCGTACTGCAGCGCCGCGGCCGCGGGACGCTTGAAGAGCGACTTGCGGAAATCGAAGAACTTGCTCACGCGCGCATATCCAAGGTGGATGCGTCGGCTTCGTCGGATTCGGCAACGCGCTCGAACGCGGGCGGAACGTGCGCGGTCTGCCCCGCGGGTGCCGCGCCCGCACCGATCGCGGCGACGCGATAGCGCAGCGTCTCCAAGCGGCCGCGCAGGTCGCCGAGCGTCGCGCGGAAGCGATCCGCGAAGTGGGTCGTCTGCGTCTTCACGTCGACACTCACGGCGCGTCCGACCGTCTGCACGTCGATCGCGACCGTTCCCAAACGTTTGGTATCGAGCACGAACGCGATGTGAAAGTTATCCGCGTCGAGACGCTGTTTGCCACCCGGCGCATCGCGCGAGATGCGTAGCTGCGCCGGTTTGCCGCCTTCGAAGAAATAGGCGGGCAGCGGTATCGTCACCGCGCTCGGATCGTTTGCCTGCGCGTTCAACACGTTCACCTGCACCGCGGTCGTCGCGACCAGCGCGTCGCGCACCGCCTGCAGCACCGCGGGCGAGGCATCGCGCGGCGGATTCTGCGCGAGCGCGATCAGCGCGGACTTCACGTCGTGCGCCATCGCCGCGGCACGCTCGGCCGCTTGCGCCGCGGCATTCACTCCGGCCGCCGCGTTCGGCGCGGCGGGCGGCGCGACCGACGGCGACACCGACGCCGCGTGCGGCGGGCTCGCCTCGGGCGCGGCGGCGGTGGATGCGAGCGGCGCGGCGGGCGCGGGCGCGGACAGCGGTTCGTTCGGGGAGCTCGCCGGGGCGGCGGAGACGGTGCGCACGAGTTGGGCGAGCGTCCCCTCCGCGCCGTCGACCACGCGAGCAACGAACGCGGCGATCTGCTCGGGGAGCGCGGCGGTAGAGCGCAGATCGAATCTGCCGACGAACGAGAGCAACGCGCGAGCGGTGCCCACGCGCGGATCCGGCGCGAGGTTGGCGAGCGCGGCATCGAGCCGCTCGAAGGCGGTCGTAAGGCTGCGCGCCGCGCCGCTCGCCGCGCGCGCGGCCGCGAGCGTCGTCGCGGTGACCGGAACGCGCACCCGAGCGAGCAACTGCGCTTCGGGCGTTGCGAGCGCCCGCGCCGAGGGCGCGGAGCCGGGGGCGGGTGCGGGCGCCGCCGCGGGCGGGGCGCTTGCGCGCGCGGCGATCGGCGGTGGCGGCGCGTTCGGAGCGGAGGCTCGGACGGGCGCGGGCGCCGCAACCCGCGGGGCGATCGGGGCGGCGTTCTCGGCCGGGCGCGGTGGTGCCGGGGCGGCGCGACCGAGCACGATCCGCGCCTCCACCTCGCCCGGAGCAGCCGCAGCGGGCGGCGCGGCGGCGGGTGGCGCGGGCGCGGAGGGCGGCGCCTCCGGCGAAGGCTCGGGTGGGTTTGCCGAGACGACCGACGCGGCCACGAAGATTTCGCGCGGCGGCGCGAAGGGCGCGCGCTGCGGCGGCGTAGCGTTCGGCGACGCGGGCACGGCTTGGGGCGACGGGGATGCGGCGGGAGGACCGCTGCGCAGAATCGCGCTCTGCGGCGCGCCGGGAGCCGTCGGCGGCAGCTGGACGTTCGGAGCAGGCGGCGGGTTCTCGGGATCCACGACGCCGAGATTGCGAACCACGATCGCCGCCGAAGTAAATCCGGTCACCTGGAGCTGGAGCTGCTCGCCGGGCGCGATCCCGGGCGGGATGCGCGCGGCGACGATCTGGCCGAAAAGATCGAGCCGATCGCTGCCGTTCTCGGGTGGTAGGACGGTCGCGGTGAGGATATCGCCGACGCTGATCTGCGCCTGGAGCGCTTTGGTGGCCGCGCCGAGATCGAGCGCCGCCTCCTCGATGGCGGCCTGGGCGTTCGCGACGATCTGAGCGGCGAACGCGGCGAGCGGATCGAGTCCCGACATACGCGATCAGACGGTGACGTCGATGAAGTGCTCGCCGTCGCGGGCTAAGCCCAGCGGGGACTCCTCGTCGGGTGCGTGATAGGTGCGGCGCTCCTGCGGCGTGTACCCGCCGCCGTTGCCTTGGCCGTCGGCGTCGGCGCGGATTACCGAGCCCTCGGCATGCGCGGTCTCGGCGACGGACTCTTCGCGCTGTTGGAGGTGCGCGACGAAGGCCGCCTGCGACGCGGCCTGAGCGGCTTGCGGAGCGGTTTGGGCGTTATTAGCCTGGGCCGCGTTCTGCGGCGCTGCCAGGTATGCGAGTTGCAGATCCACCGGACGGATCGCCATGACCCGATACTTCCCCCCGCAAGGTCCGTTCTACTTTTGTATCGGGCGGCGGGACCGGCTTTCTGAGGTATTTCTGCTTGACGGTGGGGTCGTCTTCGCGGTAGCCCAGATCGTTGCGGAGCTCCCGCAGCCGCTGGCGCAGATGGATGACCGCCTGGGCATGGATCTGCGATACGCGCGATTCGGAGACGCCGAGCGCGCCCTTGATTTCTTTGAGCGTCTGCCCCTCGAAGTAGTAGAGGGAGATCACGGTGCGCTCTTGCGGCGGCAGGTTCTCGACCGCGCGCACGAGTTCCGAACGCACCTCGCGCGATTCGACTTCGCCGACGACGTCGTTCTCGTCGTCGCGCAGCGTATCGACGAGCGGGATCTCATAGCCCTTCTCGTTGGGCAGAAACTCTTCGAGCGAGAGCACGGCGGTGCCGCGCACCCGCTGCACGAGGTGATCGAGCTCTTTGGTCGTGAGTCCCATCCGCGCCGCGACCTCGTCGTCGGTCGGCGCGCGCCCGTGTACGGTCTCGAGTTCCTGATAGACGCGTTCGAGTTCGCGCGCGCGCTGGCGCACGGCACGCGGTACCCAGTCGAGCGAACGAAGCGCGTCGAGGATCGCCCCGTTGATACGGGTGATCGCGTAGGTCTCGAATTTAACCCCGCGCGCGTCGTCGTACTTTTCGATCGCGTCGATCAATCCGAGAATTCCGTCGTTGATGAGATCGTTGATCTCGACGTTCGGCGGAAGATTGACCGAGATTCGACCGGCCACGTATTTGACGAGATGCAAATACTTGTGAACGATCTCTTCTCTCGAAAGCTCGACGCCGCCGATGACGTAGCGCCGGGAACTACGGCTCAGCTTCATGCAACTCCGACATCGTGCGTTACGTGCACGTTGCGTTTCGAGTTATGCACAAAATCCGGATAGCCTCCTACGTATCGCTCGTCCCGCGTGCGCGCGCGTTAAGACTTCGAGAGGCCCGCGAGGTCGCAGAGGATCGGCGCGATCTCGTCGAGCGGAGCCTCTCGATCGACCAAGCCGTCCTTCGCTGCGGCGCGCGGCATACCGTACACCACGCACGTCGCTTCGTTCTGACCGAGGACGTAGCCGCCGCGCTCCTTGAGCGCGCGCAACCCGCGCACGCCGTCCTGTCCCATGCCGGTCAGAATCACGCCGATCGCGGCGCGGCCGTAGGCTTGAGCGACCTCGGCGGTCATCACGTCGACGCTCGGGACGTGGAGCGAGGTTCCGTCGTCATCGACCAGTCGCACCTCGGTCTCGCGGCCGCTGCGTCGCAGCGAGACTTGCTTGCCCGAGGGGACGATGAGCGCGGTGCCGGCTTCGAGGATCATCCCGTTGACCGCTTCGTGTACTGCTAGCTTGCTCTGTGAGTTCAGGCGATCCGCGAGCGGTCGCGTGAAACCCATCGGCATGTGCTGCACGATCAGCACCGGCAGCGGAAAGCTCGCCGGGAGGCGCGGCACGACGTGCGAGAGCGCGACCGGACCGCCGGTCGACGTCCCGATCGCGACGCACTCGTACTGCGAGGTGCTCGCCGGGCGCGGCGCCGTCGGCACGATCAGACGCGGGCGCTCCGCATCCGGCAGCGGATGGTGCACGAGCGGCTGCGCGGGCTGCGCGCCGCGCCGCGAGACCGCGCGCACCTTCGCGATGAGATCGCGCGCCACGTCGGTGATGTTGACGTACGCGGCATCGGGCTTCGCGATGAAATCGACCGCGCCGAGTTCGAGCGCGCGGAAGGTCGTCTCGGCACCTTCACGCGTGAGCGAACTGCACATGATGATCGGGATGCGATGCTCGGCGACGATTCGGCGCACCGCTTCGAGGCCGCCCATGCCCGGCATCTCCACGTCCATGGTGATGACGTCGGGGTTCACCTGCAACGCCTTGGTGACCGCCTCCTCGCCGCTGCGCGCGGTCGCGATCACCTTGATGTCCGGTTCGTTTTCGAGCATCGTCGCGATCGCTCGGCGCATGAAGGCCGAATCGTCGACGACCATGACGTTGATCAATGCCACGTTGTTCACTATTTCCGTCGGTAGTAGATGGCTTTGGGGGTAACCACGGGTTCGTAGAGATCGGTGATGCGCATGATCGACTCGGCGTGCCCGAGGAAGAGGTACCCGCCGGGGCGCAGCGCCTGCGCGAAGGCTTCGACCACGCGCTTCTGCGTGGGCTTATCGAAATAGATCAGGACGTTGCGGCAGAAGATCGCATCGTGGATTCCCATGTTCGCGACCGCGCGCGCGTCGAGCAGATTGATGCGCGAGAACGCGACCATGCGCTTGATCTCGTCGTTGATGAAGAATCCGCCCTCGAACGGACGAAAATACCGCTGCACCATCTCGACCGGCGTGGCGCGAAACGAGAGCTCGCGATAGAACGCGGTCGTCGCCTTCTCGAGCGCGCGCGGCGAGAGATCGGTTGCGTGAAGGGTCACGTTCGCGGGTGAAATGCGATGCGTCTCGGTCAGCATCATCGCGATCGTGTAGGGCTCTTCGCCGGTCGAGCAGGCCGACGACCAGACCCGCAACCGCCCGCCGCCGCTCTTGAGCGCTTCGTCGAGCACCTCGCCGGCCAACACCTCCAGTTGCGCGCGCTCGCGGAAAAAATACGTCTCGTTGTTCGAGAGCACCGATGCGAGTTCGGCCCATTCGGCCTCGCGATCGGCCGAGGTCGTCAGGTAGCGATAGTACGCACCGAAATCGGCGACGCGGCACTTGAGCAGGCGCGTCTGCAAGCGGCTCTGCAAGAGAAACTGCTTGGTGTCGTCGTAGAAAATGCCAAAACGCTCGCGAATGAGATCGCGCAGCGATTGGAACTCGCTCTCCGAAATACCGATTGTCGACACAGGCTGATTCCGCCGTCGTCGTTCGCCGCTCGATTACACGAAACTTGCCCGAATGCCGAAGCGCGCGGCGTTGGCGTAAAGAATCAGTTTATCTCGCAGCGTACGCTCGTGATCCTCGCGCTGGAGCGCGTCGGAGAAGCCTCGGCTCGCGGCCAACTGACCGAAGAGCAGCGCGTAGCGCGACGGCTTGGCCTCGAGAAACTGCATGAGGCGGACGCGGTGCTCGAGCCGCCGGGTAAACCGCGCGTGCAGGCGCTGCGCGTAGGCCGCCGCGGCGGCCTGCGGCCGCGCGCGATGCTCGGCGATCGCCCGCGCCGCGAGACGTCCGCTCATCGCGGCTTCGTAGATCCCTTCGCCGTTGGTGGCGTCGACCAGTCCCGCCGCGGTCCCGCCGAGCATGCGAGCGCCGTCCGCGAACCGCGCGCGCGGCATCCCGCCGTAGAGCAGATGCCCTTCTTCTTTCACGCGCACGATCGTCGCGGACGGATAGAGCCGCGCACGCACCCGTTGGGTGAAGCGATCGAGTTCGTCGCGCAGCGCGCGTCCGGCGAGCTTTCCGGTGAGCCCGAGCCCGATCGCGAGGTGATCGCGTTTGGGAAACATCCAGGCGACGATTTGACGACCGTCCGCCGCCGGATAGTAGTGCAGTTCCAGCGTGCGATAGGCGACGGCGGCCGCCGGGCGATCGAGATAGACCCGATATTGAAGCGTCGTCATCAACCCGCTCTGCCAGCGCGCATCGGCAAACGCACCCGTTTCGAGTTTCGCGGTCGCGCCCTGCGCGAGGAAGACCGAGCGGGCTCGGATCGTACGCCGCTCGCCCGCGCGCAGATCCGCATAGTCGACCACGACGCGATCGCCGTCCGCGCGCGCATCGCGCATCAGCGCCTGCGTGCGCAGTTCCGCGCCTTCGGCCGCGGCCAGGCGCGCCATCGTTCCGTCGAGCTCTTCGCGCGTCGAAGTATGCCCGGGACCGAAGAACACCTCGTGCTCGCGACCGTCGGGATCGAAGAGCGCGAGGCGCGGCGTATCGCAGTGCACGACCGAGCGCGGCAGATCGAATTCCTCGCAGAATCCGGGGCGCAATCCGGCGGCGCAGACGCGCTTTTCGCCGATGACCGCGTCTTTATCGAGCACGATCGTCGCAATCCCGGCGCGCGCCGCTTCGCGCGCGGCGGTCGCGCCGGCGGGCCCGCAGCCGACGACCAGCAGTTCGGTTTCTTCCATGGCGCTAGCCGAGGTTGGCGCCGCGTGCGACAAAATCCGGCAAGGTCCGCTTCGCTTGGCGAACGAAGCACCCGAGCGACATGAACACCGCCAACGCCCGGAATTATCTGAATTTGCCGCTCGGCGAGGGTCAGCCCGACGAGATCAACGTTGTGGTCGAGATTCCCGAGAAGTCGCGCAACAAGTACGAGTACGATAAGTCGCTCGATATCTTCCGTCTGGATCGCGCGCTCCACTCGGCGATCCACTATCCGGGCGATTACGGCTTCGCGCCGCAGACGCTCGCGCTCGACGACGACCCGCTCGACGTGCTCGTGCTCGTCATCGAGCCGACCTTTCCGGGCTGCCTCGTAAAAGCGCGCCCGATCGGGCTGCTCGAGATGATCGACGGTGGGAAGCCCGACGAAAAGATCCTCGCCGTTCCGGTCGGCGAGCCCGCCTTCGACGAGATCCACAACTACACGCAGATCTTCCCGCATCTGCTGCGCAAGGTCTCGCACTTCTTCGAGACCTACAAAGCGCTCGAGGGCAAACAGACCGAGGTCGGGGCCTGGCGCGACGCCGCCTACGCGCGGCGCGTCGTCACCGAGTGCTACCAGCGCTTCATCGACTCCGACAAATAACGCGCCTAAAGGAAAAGTAGCAAGCCGAGAGGTACCGCCGTCCGTTAAGCGGCGCCCGAGATGCGGGCGCTGCATTGCTGCTACTCCAACGGTAAGGAACTCACGTGACGGCACTTTCTCCTGAGACCTGGGCCATTGCCGGCGGTTTGCTGGCCGTGGCCTACGGCGTCATCCTGATTCTCTGGGTTCTCCGCCAGCCCGACGGCAACGATCGCATGAAGCAGATCGCCGCGGCGATCCAAGAGGGCGCGATGGCCTTCCTCCGTCGTCAGTACACGACGATCGGCATCGTCGCGGTCATCCTCGCGGTCCTCATCTTCCTCGCCCCGCCGCTCGGCTGGCAGGCCGCGGTCGGCTTTCTGATCGGCGCGGTCCTCTCGGGCGCGGCGGGCTTCATCGGCATGATCGTGTCGGTCCGCGCCAACGTGCGCACGGCCGAAGCGGCGCGCGGCGGGCTCGGCCCCGCGCTCAACGTCGCCTTCCGCGGCGGCACGGTCACCGGCATGCTCGTGGTCGGCCTAGGGCTGCTCGCGGTCGCCGGATACTACAGCTTCCTCATCTCGGTCAACGGCGGCGACACGACGAAATCGCTCGGCGCGATGGTCGGCCTCGCCTTCGGCTGCTCGCTGATCTCCGTCTTCGCGCGTCTCGGCGGCGGTATTTACACCAAGGCCGCGGATGTCGGCGCCGATCTCGTCGGCAAAGTGGAGGCCGGCATTCCCGAGGACGATCCGCGTAATCCCGCCGTGATCGCCGACAACGTCGGCGACAACGTCGGCGACTGCGCGGGTATGGCCGCGGATCTCTTCGAGACCTACTGCGTCACGACGGTCGCGGCGATGCTGCTCGGCAATCTCGTCTTCGGCGACACGATGCCGGGTGCAACCACCTTTCCGCTCCTGCTCGGCGCGTTCTCGATCGTCGCATCGATCATCGGCTCGTGGCTCGTCGGCATGGGCAAGGTGCAGAAGACGCGCATCATGAGCTCGCTCTACAGCGGCATGATCGTCGCGGGCGTGCTCGCGCTCGTCGGCTTCTACTTCATCACGCAGAGCGTCTTCGGCGCGTCGACCGACGTGAGCGCAACGAGCATCTTCGTGTGCGCCGTCGTCGGCGTGCTGATCACCGGGCTCATCACCTACATCACCGAGTACTATACCGGCACGCAATTCTCGCCGGTGCAGCGCATCGCCAAAGCCTCGGTGACCGGACACGCGACGAACATGATCGCGGGCCTCGCGGTCTCGATGCAAGGTACCGCGCTTCCGGCGATCGTGATCGTGGTCGGCATCCTCGTCAGCTACGGCTTCGCCGGCACCTACGGCGTCGGCATCGCGGTGATGTCAATGCTCTCGCTCGCGGGCATCGTCGTCGCGATCGACTCGTTCGGTCCGATCACCGATAACGCGGGCGGCATCGCGGAGATGGCCGAGATGCCCGAGGACGTGCGCAACGTCACCGATCCGCTCGATGCGGTCGGCAACACCACGAAAGCCGTCACGAAGGGCTATGCGATCGGCTCCGCGGCGCTCGCGGCGGTCGTGCTCTTCGCATCGTTCCTCCAAGAACTGATCAAAGCGAAGTGCGGCGCATCGAGCGGCACCGACTGTGCCGCGGGCGTCACCAATCTCTTCGCAATCGGCAATCCGTACGTGCTCGCGGGTCTCTTCATCGGCGGCCTGCTGCCGTATCTCTTCGCATCGCTCTCGATGGAGGCGGTCGGACGCGCGGGCGGCGCGGTCGTGGAAGAAGTACGTCGTCAGTTCCGCGAGATTCCCGGCATCATGGAGGGAACCGCCAAGCCCGATTACGGCACGACGGTCGGCATCGTCACGACCGCCGCGCTCAAGGAGATGATCGTCCCCGCGCTGATTCCGGTCGGCGTGCCGATCGTCGTCGTGCTGCTCACCGTCTTCGACGTGCTCAAAGGCGACACCGGCGCGCAGATGATGGGCGGCATTCTGGTCGGCTCGATCGTCACCGGTCTCTTCCTCGCGATCTCGATGACGACCGGCGGCGGTGCGTGGGATAACGCGAAGAAGTACATCGAGGACGGACACTACGGCGGCAAGGGCTCGATCGCGCATCAGGCCGCGGTCACGGGCGACACCGTCGGCGATCCGTACAAAGATACCGCGGGTCCCGCGATCAATCCGATGATCAAGGTGCTCAACATCGTCGCGCTGCTGCTGGTGGCATTCCTCGTCCACTAGTCGCCGCCGATCGATCGGCCGACGAGGACGGGTACCCGAACGGGTGCCCGTCCTCGTCGTTTCGTGCCTCGCCGTGAAACGCGAACGCGGTTCGTTGACGTTTCCGAGAATATGGGAATATCCGAGAACATGCGAACGATTGCTCGAACCCTGGCGACGCTCGCCGCCGCGGCCCTCTTCTCGTCGAGCGCGCTGCCCGCGCTTGCCTACACGCAGGAGCAGCAGTGGGAGCTCAACGTCGGGCAGCAGTACTATCAGCAATTGCGGCAGCAGGGCAAGATCGTGAGTTCGTCCCCGTACTACGCGAAGCTCGATCCGATCGCGCACCGCATCGCGAGCGTGGCCGACAAGCAGTACTTCGTGCCGTTTCACTTCTATCTCGTGAACGACAGTCAGCCGAACGCCTTTGCGGTTCCCGGCGGCAACGTCTACGTAACGACCGCGATGATGACCTTCGCGCGCAATCGCCAAGAGCTCGCGGGCGTGCTCTGTCACGAGGTCTCGCACGATATCCACCATGACGTCTACCACCTCGCCGTGAAGAATCAGCAGCTCAGCATGATCGCGGGGATCGCGAGCCTGCTCGTGGGGCACAGCCAGATCGGACAATTCTTAGTGGGAACCGGCGCGCAGTTGCAGAGCTTGAGCTACTCGCGTCCGGTCGAGAGCAACGCCGATCGCACCGGTGCGTTCATCTGCGCGGCTGCGGGCGAGAATCCGTGGGGCATGGTGTGGCTCTTCAAGCGATTCGAATCGCGCCCGAGCGGCGTTCCGCTCGAGATGCTCTCGGATCATCCGCGCGACGACCACCGCGTGACCGATCTGGAGAACCTCTTCGCGAGCAATCCGGGCACCTTCGGCCGCTTCAGCTCGAACGTACGTACCGCCACGCCGCTCTAAGGCCAAGCGACCAAGCGGGAGCCCGGCGAGAACAAGCGTACTACGTCGGATGCGACTCTCGATTTCAACCGCGCTTCGAGCGAGCGCCGCGGTCGCGCTCGCCGCGCTGATCTTCACCGACGGCGGCGTCCGCGCCGCCGTCACGGGCCTCAAGAGCGGCGTCGACCTCTCGAGCCTCGACCGCACCTGCAAGCCCTGCACCGACTTCTATCAGTTCGCCAACGGCAACTGGCTCAAGAAGAACCCGATCCCGGCGGCCTATCCGTCGTGGGGAACGTTCAACATTCTCGCCGAGCACAACGACGACGTGCTCCACGGCATTCTGCAAGCGGCCGCCAAGGCCGACGCGCCCGCGGGCAGCAACGAGCAGAAGATCGGCGACTACTATGCCGCGTGCATGGACACCGCCTCGATCGAATCCGCCGGCACGAAGCCGCTCGAGCCGCTCTTGGGCGACATCGACGGCATCACCGATGCGAAGACGCTCGCGCCCGTGCTCGCCAAGCTCCAGCTGGCGGGCGTCGATGCCTTCTTCGGCTTCGGTTCGGGCGCGGATTTCAAAGACAGCGGCGCGACGATCGGGCAGTTCGCCCAATCCGGTCTCGGCCTTCCGGGTCGCGACTACTACCTGAAGACCGACGCCAAGAGCGTCAAACTGCGCGGCGAATACCTCGCGCACGTCACGACGATGTTCACGCTGCTCGGCGAATCGCCCGCGGCCGCCGCGGCCGACGCGAAAACGGTCATGGCGATGGAGACCGCGCTCGCGAAGAACCAAATGTCGCGCACCGAAGAGCGCGACCCCGCGAAGGTCTATCACAAGATGACCGTCGCCGGGCTCGAGAAGCTCGCTCCCGACCTCGATTGGGCGTCGTACTTCGCGGCCTCGGGCGTGACGCCGAACGCGATCAACGTGGCGCAGCCCGCCTACGCGAAGGCGCTCTCGAGCATGCTCGCGACCTGGAGCCCCGCGCAGATCAAGACCTATCTGCGCTGGCACACCATTCATGCTTTCGCTTACGCGTTGCCGAAGGCGTTCGTCGACGCGAACTTCGACTTCTACTCGAAGACCCTGCAAGGCACGACCGCGCAGCGCGCGCGCTGGAAGCGCTGCGTGAGCGCGACCGACGGCGCTCTCGGTGAAGCCCTCGGCCGAGCCTATGTCGCCAAAACCTTCCCGCCGTCGGCAAAAGCGCAGGCGCTCGAGCTCGTGAAGTACGTGAAGAGCACGCTGCGCTCCGATATGGCGACGCTCTCGTGGATGACGCCGCAGACCAAAAGGAAGGCCGAGCAGAAGCTCGATGCGTTTCTGCTCAAGATCGGCTATCCCGACAGATGGCGTTCCTACGCGGCGCTCGATGTCACGAAGGGCCCCTACCTCGCAAACGTGATCGCGGCCAATCGCTTCGCGACCGATTTCGATTACGCCAAGATCAATAAGCCGACCGACCGCACCGAATGGGAGATGACCCCCCCGACGGTCAACGCGTACTACGATCCGACCGTCAACGAGATCGTTTTCCCCGCGGGCATTCTGCAGCCGCCCTTCTTCAACAAAGATGCGGATATGGCGGTGAACTTCGGCGCGATCGGCGCGGTGATCGGCCACGAGTCGACGCACGGCTTCGACGACGAAGGGCGCCAGTTCGATCTTCACGGCAATTTGACCGATTGGTGGACCGCGAAGGACGCTTCGAACTTCGACAAACGCGCGCAATGCATCGTGAACCAGTTCGATAAACTCTCGCCGGAGCCGGGCGTGCACGAGAACGGCAAGCTGGTCGAAGGTGAAGCGATCGCCGATCTCGGCGGTCTGACGATCGCGTACAAGGCGTTCGAGCGTTGGCAGGCGTCGCATCCGCGGCGCGTCATCGACGGCTTCACGCCGGAGCAGCGCTTCTTCCTCGGCTGGGCGCACGTGTGGGCGAGCAACGAACGCCCGCAGTTCGTCTCGCTGCTCGCGAATACCGACCCGCATCCGTACGACAAGTTCCGCGTGAACGCGACGCTGTCGAACATGCCGCAATTCGCCGCGGCATGGGGATGCAAGATTCCCGAGCCGATGGTTCGCCCGGCGAAGGATCGCTGCCAAATCTGGTAGCCGCCGCCGGTCGGAACGGCGATTGGTGTTGCGTTCGCCACGTGCTGCCAGCCATCAGTCGTGTGGAGCAGCACCCAGGACTTTCCGCTCGGCCACACCGCCCAGCCCGCCCTGGCGTCGTC
>DAHUZB010000018.1 GCA_027306785.1 Vulcanimicrobiota bacterium | reverse complement strand
GGGCATCGTCGTGCCGCCCGAAGATCCGCAGGCCCTCACGCAGGCGCTGCGCGCGTATCTCGCCGATCCGCACCGTCGCGCACGCGACGGCGAACGCGCGCGCGCGTATGCCGAGCGCGAGTGCTCGTGGGGACCGATCGTCCGCCGCTGGCTCTGCGACCTTCCACCCATCCTCGGAGCATCGTCATGAAACGCGTTCTCGTGCTCACCTACTACGTGCCGCCGCGTGCGGCGGTCGCCTCGCTGCGCGTCGGTCACCTGTTGCGCACGCTGCCGCGCTTCGGGTGGGAGGTGCTCACCGTCACGCCGGATTTCGGCGACGCGCCGAACGCCGAGCACCTTCACAGCACGACCGCGGTCGTGGATTTCAAAGCGCCGATGCGTCGGCTGCTCGGCGTCGGCAGCCGGCAGACCACGCACGAACGGCTCGGCGTCGAGCGCGGCACCATCATCGGCGCGCGCTCGTGGAGCCAGCGCGCGCTGCGACTGGGCTACGACGTGGGCGAATACGCAAACCGCAGCTTCGGCTGGGTCGGCCCGGGGTCGCGCGCGATCGCGCGCGTGCTCGCGGAGCATCGCGTCGATGCGATTCTCTCCACATCGCCGCCCGAGACGGTGCATCTGGTCGCGGCGCGCATGCACGGTTCGATTCCGTGGATCGCGGATTTTCGCGATCCGTGGCTCAAAGACGGCGAGCGTCCGGGGGCGCTCGTCGCGATGGATCGCGCGCTCGAGGCGCGTACGCTGCGTAGCGCCTCCGTGCTCACCACGGTCAGCGAACCGCTCGCCGCAGAATTGCGGGAGCGTTTTCCGCGCGTGCCGGTCGTCAGCATTCCGAATGCCTACGCGCGCAATGAGTGGGAAGCACTGCCGTTCGTCGAGCCGCAGCACGCGACGTTCGTCTATGCGGGACAGCTCTACAACGGGCGTCGCGATCCGCGTCCGTTCTTCGAAGCGCTCGCGCAGGTGATGCGCGATCGCCTCGTGCGGCCCGAGGAGATTCGCGTCGAGTTCTTCGGTGACGACGATCCGTGGCTCGATGCGATGGTGCGTCGCTACGGCATCGGCGGCATCGTGCGTCTGTACGGGAACGTCCCGCGCGAAGACGTGCTGCGGCGCGAACGCACCGCATCGCGCCTGCTGCTCTTTCTCCGGGATCACGAGCGCGAGCGCGGCACCTTCACCGGGAAGTTCTTCGAATATCTCGGCGCGCGGCGCCGCATCCTCGCGATCGGCGGCCCGGAGTCGTCGGTCCTCGACGATGTGCTCGCGCGCACTGGCGCGGGCGAACGCTATCGTACGATCGCGGGCATTCGCGACGCAATCGTGCAGAGCGTCGCCGAGTGGCGCCGCGCGCGCACGCCGATCGTCGACGAAGCCGCGGTCGCTCCCTACGAAGCCGAACATCTCGGCGAGGCGTTCGCACGCGTGCTCGACGCCGCGAGCGGACACGCGCGGTCCGATGCCGGGGCGTAGATTCGTCCTCGGCGCCCTCGCGTTCGTCTGCGCGGCGGCAATGCCGAACGACGGACTGCACCTGCTCGCGACGCACGGCGGCTTCGATCAAGCCTTCGATCGTGCGAGCGGCATCGCCGAACTCTCCGACGGCCATACGCGCAGCATCGCGGCGGCGATCGCGCTCGACGGCGCGGCGGCGATGGGCGCGGCGCGCACGCAGCAGCCCGGCGTCGCGCAATGGGATGCGCGCGGGCAGGTGCGATTGCGGCAGATCAACCTCCCGCCGCAGGGGTCGCTGCTCGACGATGCCGCGCATCCCGATCACGATGCGCCGCAGCTCGCCGTGCTTGCGAGCGGCGCGGTCGTGGTGCCCTACGGCGCGGCGAATACCTACGGCGCGCTCGATCCGCCTGCGGCCTGGGCGTGCGGCACGGGAACGTTTTGCGAGCCCTTCAAATTCGCCGCCGCACGCGAGCGCGGCGACCTTCCCGATGCGCTTGCGCGATCGCCCGAGTATCTGCTCCCGAGCACCGGACTCTCCGAAATCTCCGCGGCGACGCTCGGCGACGCGACGATCCTGGCCGGACAGCAGCAGGTCGCCACGCCGCGCGGCGAGGCCGGTGCGCAAGGTTACGTGGTGCTGCACGCGCGCGGCGACGCCGCCTGGTTCGAGACCGCCGACGGTCCGCGCGAGGTGCGCAGCGCGCACGCACGCGCAAACGGCATGGCGATGGTGACCGCGATGCCGACCGACGATGCCTATGCCGATGTCGCGGTCGACGGCGGCGAGGGCACGGGCGATATCGGCGTGACGATCGGGGATCGCGCGTGCATCCTGCACGGTGCGCCCGGCCGCGACGCGGTGCGCGCGCTGCTCGCCTACGCCGCCGCGGTCTGCACGCGCTTTACCGAGCGTTACGCGCTGCAGCGCGTCAGCTACGATCCGCTGCTGCGCTTCGAAGGGCGCGCGCCCGCCGATGCGCTCGGCATCACCGCCGCCTCCGGCGATCCCGCGCGGCTGCCCGCGGTGCGCGAGGTGCGCATCACGTGCACGGGAGCGATCGCCTGCGGTTCACAGGCGGGCGCGAATCGCGCCGCCGACGTGCGCGAGAGCGGACTGCATCGCCACTTCTTGTGGGGCGGGCTCACGCGCGCGGGGCCGTTCATCTACGACGTGCTCGACGTGGAACAGGTGACGGGAAGTTGGGACGGTGCCGGACATAACGCGCTCGCGCTCGCACTCGCCTGTTTTCGCACGCGCGGCGAACGCGACGGCGCCTGGATCTGGACCGATTGCGCGGGACACCACCCCTTCGCCGTGAAGCCCGATTCGCGCGCGCCGCCGCGCTTAAGCCCGCGCAGCCCCTATCTGATCGGCGCGCCGCTCGACGGCTATGCAGCGGGTATGCTGCCGTTCGTCTTCGATTGGCGGATGCGCGCGCAGCCGCCCGCGGACGGCGCGCGCGGCTATCCCGTCCTCTCCGCGCACGCGCTCGTGCGCGAACGAAACGGCGATCTCGCGATCGCCTACGGATGCCAGGATCGCGGCGGCGCCTATGCCGTCTGCATGCTGCGGTACGACGGACGCAGCGGCCGCACGCGCGACGCTCGCTTCGCCGTTCGTCCGCAGGACGGCGGATCGCTCGCGTCGCTCGCGCTGCGCAGCGATCCCGACGGCCGTCTCCATCTCGCGATCCTCGCAGGCATGGGCGCGCGTTGGGGCTGCGCGCGTGCCGGCCCCTGCGCGATGAGCTACGCGCAGGATGCCAACGGCGGGTGGCGGCGCGAGAAGACGGTGCAGAGCGGCGGAGCGAACGATGCGGGCTTTCCCGGCAGCGTCACCGCGAGCGGCACGGCGTTCATCGTACTGCAGCGGGTGCTCACCTCCGACGGGATTCGCGTCGTCAGCTACGATCTGCACTGAGATAGGTCGTGCCGGGACGGCGCAGCACGCGGCGCAGCAGCGCCTCGCTCGCGTGCAGCGCCGCGCGGCCCCAGATGCGCGCGCGCACGCGGCGATCGTCGAGCGCACGCTCCCAGCGTTCGGCGTATTCCGCGAAGAGCGCCTCGCCCGTCATCGCGGCGTAGACGCGCAGTTGCGCGATGTGAAAGTGATGGTACCAGAGCGGCGCCGGATGCTCGCGGCCGCGTGCATCGCGCGCGAGATCGTAGCGCGACCAGCCGTCACGATCGTAGCGCGGCAGCCATCGGCGCAGCGTACCGATCGCGGCCTCGTGCGTTACGCGCAGCGCATCGTCGCCGATTCCCGCGCGCAACGCCTCCCACACGCCGAAGGCGGCGAAGAGATGCCCGTTGAGGATATGCGCGGGCTCGGGCGTCGCGACTTCCTCGAAAAAAAGGTCGCCGCCCTTGATGTAGGCCGCGCCGCCGTCGCGCACGTCGCGCAGCAACGGCGCAAGCGCCGCACGTGCCGCCGCGCGATAGCGCGGCTCACCGGTCACCGCGTGCGCGCGCAGAAAGACCGATACCGCCTCGCCTTGCGCCATCGCGGAGATCCAGCCGGGACCGGCACCGTAGAGCGGCAGCGCTCGCACGTGGAGAAACGCACCCTGCATATCCTGCGCTTGCAGCAGCGCCTCCGCGTGAGCGAGGAAGCGCGCGCGCGCACCGGGCTTGCCGCGCCGAAAGCGATCGTGCGCGTGCAGCGCGAACTGCGCCATCGGCACGGGTTCGCGCGCACCGTCGGTCAGCAGCACGCCCCCCGCGTCGAAGTCCGCGTCGCACCAGCCTTCGCCGTCGGGCTTGGGAGCGGCGCTCCAGCGAATGTAGTACGGCTCGCCGAGGCTCCCCGAGGGTAGGCGATAGCGGCGCGACATGCGCCATGTCGTCGGAAACATGCGGCGCAGTTCGTCGGTCACCGCCCGTGCGTTCACGCGCTCGCCGCTCCGATCGTTGCGTAGAGACGCAGCAGCGCCTCGCATTCGGAATCGAAGCTGTACGATGCGCCCGCGGCGCGTGCGGCATCGGCAAAGTGCAGGCGTTCCGCGCGATCGTCGTGCAACCGCGCGAGCGCGCTTCCGTGCGCGCGCCCGTCGTCGCATGGAACGAGCACGCCCGCATCGTGCGCCGCCACGATCTCGGCCACGCGGCCGATGCGCGAGGCGACCACCGGGAGCCCGAAGAGGAGATATTCGAAGAGCTTGTTCGGCATGCCGCGGCGATTGTTCGGCGTATCGGCGAGCGGCAGATACCCGATCTCGGCGTGCGCGAGCCAAGCGAGCGTTTCGTCGTAGCTCACCGGACCGATGGTGTGAACGCCCGCATCGCGCGCCCGCCGCACGAGCACTGCCGCATCGTCGTATTCCTCCAGGCGCACCGGGCCGAGCGTGACGATCGCAAGCGGCGATCCGAGTTCGCGCAGACGCTCCGCCGCGCCGACCAGATCGTGAAAGGCGCGCAGCCGCATCGCACCGCCGGTATGCAGGGCGTAGGGGCGGCCGCCGAGCGGATGCGGGCGCGCGCGCGCCGCGTCGATCGCGCGCGGATCGATGCTCGGATAGTTGCGCACGAGCGCGACCCGCTCGCGCGGCAGCGCGCGGACGTAGCTCGGCAGCATCGCTTCGCTCACGACGACGACCCCCGCGACGTGCGGCAACACGAGACGCTCGATGAGGCCATAGAGCCCCGCGAGGCTGCCCCGAAGGCACCTCGGAATCCACCGCGACGCGGCGATACGCTCGCGGTAGAACTCGTGAACGTCATAGATCACGCGCGCGCCGCCGAGCGCCGCAATCGCCGCGACCGCAAGCAACTCGGGATCGTGCACGTGCACGACGCCGTCGCGCCGCGCGAGCATGATCGCGAGCGCACGCAGGTCGCGCCCGAGCCGCTTCCAGCGGGGACCGTCGCGATGTCCGAGCGGAAGGAGCGTCACGCCGTCCCGCCGTTCGCGCACGTCGAGCGTCGTCGCGAGCGTCACGTCGAATCCGCGCGCCGCGAGCGCGCGCGCCTCTTTGTGAAAGATGCGAACGTCGTAGGCACCGTGCACGGTCGTCACGTGCAGGATCCGCGTGGGAGTCGGTGAGGAGCGAACGATGCGCGTACTCATGATCGCGAACAACTTTCCATGGCCCTCGGCGCCGACCAACGGCATCTTCAACCTGGCGCAGGCGCATGCGCTCGAAGCGCGCGGTCACGAGATCTTCGTGGTGCGGCCGAGCGCGCGCGTTCCGCGCCTCTACGAACGCCGGCATCGCTATGGTAGCGCACCGGAGCGGTATGCTGTCGATGGCATTCCGGTCCGTACCCTGCGGGGTCTTGTGGGCCCGCGCAGTTGGGGCGTCGGGACGCTCGGCGCGCAGCTTGCGCGCGAACTCGCGCGCGAGATCGAACGCGTGCGGCCCGATATCATCCACGCGCAAGGGTTGATGCCCGCGGGCATCGTGGCACGCGCGAGCGGCCTGCGCTACATCGTCACCGGGCACGGTAGCGAGAGTTACCGGCTGCCGTGGATGCGGCCCGGGCTCGCGCGCACGGCGAGCGCCGTCGTGCGCGACGCCGCCGCCGTGACGGCGGTCTCGGCGTTCGTCGGCGCGCACCTCGAACGGCTCGGTGCACGCGTCGTGCGCGTGATCCATAACGGCGCCGACGAAGAGCGTTTTCACCCGGCCGATCGCGGCGACGCACGCGCGCGCCTACGCATCGAGCGCACGCGGGCGGTGATCGCCTTCGTCGGCGACGTCGAGCCGTACAAGGGCATCGCGGAGCTTGCCGATGCGCTCGGCCAGTTGCGCGATCTGCGCCCGCTGATCGTCGTGGCGGGCGAGGGCTCGCGGGCCGCATGGTTTGCGCGCCGCTGCGAGGACGCACGGATGCTCGGCACGGTCGATCACGCGCGCATCGCGGAGGTGTACGCCGCGGCCGATGCGGTCGTGCTCCCGAGTCACGGCGAGGGGCTCCCGGTCTCGCTCTGCGAAGCGATGCACGTGGGCCGCGCGATCGTCGCGACCCGGCTGCCGGGGATCGCCGAGCTCGGAATCGAGGGCGAGAGCGGGCGTCTCGTTCCGGTCGGCGACGCGCGCGCGCTCGCGACCGCGCTGCGTGAGGTGCTCACCGATGCACCGTTACGCGCACGCTTCGAAATCCACGCGCGCGCCTTCGCGCTCGCGCATCTGCGCTGGAGTCAGAACGCCGCCGCGTACGATGCGCTCTATCGAGAACTCATTGCGCAACCGACGGGAGCCACCGCATGAAGATTCGACTCGTCCTCGCCTTCGACCACGAGTTGAGTCTCGGTGGAACGCGCGACTATGCGCGCAACCTCTTCGAGCCGACCGACGCGCTGCTGGAGCTTGCGAACGTGCTGGGCGTACCGATCGTGCTCTTTACCGACGTGCTCTGCGCGCTCGCGCACGAGCGCCGGGAGCTGCGCGCCTTCACCGTACCGTATCGCGCGCAGCTCGCGCGAGCGCTCGCCGCGGGCGCGGACGTGCAGCTCCACCTGCATCCGCATTGGCTCACCTCGCACTGGAACGATGCGGGCTTCGTTCCATCCGAGCGTTTCGCGCTCGCGCACTATCCGGGCGGCGATGGGGCGCCCGCGCTCGAAGAGATCGTCGCGCGCGGGGTCGGCGCGCTCACGGCGTGGTGCGCGGAGGTTCGACCCGCGTATCGCTGCGTGGCGTTTCGAGCGGGCGGCTACGCACTCGCGCCCGCGACCGCGCGCATCCTCGCCGCGCTCGCGGCGGCGGGCATTCGCTTCGACAGCTCGATCGCGCCGGGATTCATCTTTCGCTCCGCGCTCTCGCACGTCGATTTTCGCCGCGTGCCCGCGCGCGCCAACTGGTTTCTCGACCCCGCCGGAACGCTCACCCGCGCGGGCGGCGGCGGCATTCTCGAGGTTCCGATCGCGAGCGCACCGCGCACGCCCGCGAACAATCTGCCGTTTCTCGCGCGCCGCGTGCTGCATCGCGGACGACGTTACCGCGACGGCGGGCATTCGATCCACGACGGCCGCGTGCCGCCCGCCGCGCGCATCGCGCGGCTCTTTCCGCGCTCGGCCTGGATGCTGAGTTTCGACAATTACGCCGACGGCGTCGACGACGTGTTCCGCGTATTTGCGCGGTACGTCGCGGCGCACGCCGATGAAGAAGAGATCGTCTGCGCGAGCGTCTCGCATCCCAAGAGTATGGGCGCGCACGCGCGCGCGCTGATGCGCGGCTTCGGCGCTCGCGTGCGCGAGCGCTACGGTGAGGCGTTGGAGTTCACCACCTTCACCGAACTCGCAAACGCACGATGGGCCGAGCCGTCGAACGGCCCGGCCCATCGCGTCGCGCTCGGACGAAGCGCTATCTGAAGAGCACTTCGCCGCTGAGCGCGGGCACGGTGCCCGACGGTGCGCCGCCGCTCGTGCTCAGGCTGCCGCCGTCGAGCACGCCGCTGCCCGAGAGAGCGAGGGTGTGCCCGTAGCCGCTGTACGGAAGCGCGTGGGCAACGCTATCGGGGTTGACCACGACGGCGCACGGGCCGACCGGCGATCCCCAGACGTAGCAGGCGCCGTATTCGCGGCCGTAGGCTCCCGTGGAGGTGAGCAGTCCGCTCACGCTCGCGGGCGTCGCCACCTTCGGCGCGAGCATCACGAGCTTCGATTCCGGCTCGACCGGGAAGCCGCTCGGGGTGCTGAACTCTTCCCACAGCACGCTCGTCGCGGGATCGTAGGTGAGCATGAACGAGGCGTACCCGAAGAGTCGTGCCGCGTAGTTCGAGGTCGCACTCGACGTCCGGCGCTCCATGCACAGGAACATCTTGTGCTTCGCCGCGCTCTGGATCTCGGAGTTCTCGGTCGCGCTCCAGATCCAGCCGCCGTACTCCGCGTAGCTGTCGTCGGTGTAGCAGTGTTCGAGGTTGCCGCCGACCACGTTGGAGTCGTTGCTGATCGAGATCGTCTGCGAGACGCCGTGTCCGTTGAAGCCGGAGAGGCCGTTGTAGATCACCGGACGCGCCGCGCCGTGGAAGACGCTCTGCATGCCGGAAACCCAGCCGCTGTCGGTGTATCCGCACGGCAGCGTGCCGCCGAGCAGGTCGGTATTGTCGGCGAAGAGCGCATCGAAGGGCGCGCTACCGATTTGGTTCGAGACGACGTTGTGATAGAGCGTGGTGAGGCTCGATGATTCGGCGTTCATCACGTACTGCACGATCCCGTTATAGGTCGTCGTGATGCGATTGCCGCTGCAGTCGTGCGCGAAGGCGCTCTCGGTCGTCGTATACATCGGGTCGTTCGACTGCACTTTGAACGGGTCGGTGTAGAACATCGTCTTGATGCCCGCCGCGTGAATCGCGGGCGCATCGGCGACGCTCGTCTGGGCCCAAGTCAGATAGGGCGCCGCGGCGGCCCAGCTCACGTTGTGCGTGCCCCAATAGCCGCCCAGGTAATCGCCCGTGATGACGTGACTCGGAACGCTACCGGAGACCGGCGCGGTCGTCGGCGCCGCGGTCGGAGCGGGCGTTGCGACCGGGGCTTGGGTCGGAGCGGCCGTCGGTGCGGGCGTGGCCGCAGCCGAGGAACTCGTCGCGATCGACGACGCGGTGATCGCCTCCGCGGTGGAGCCGAGGCCGGTGACGCTCACGACCGCGCCGGTGCTCACGCCGCCGCCGAGCTTCGTGGTGACATCGACCGCGATCGGCACCGCCGGGTGCGTCGCATCGACGTTGAGTTTCAGACCGTACGACGTGGGGCCGACGACGCTGCCGGTGACGGTCGTGCTCGCGGGCGCACTGCTCCAGATACCGACGATCAATCCGCTCACGGTACCCGAGAGCGAGCCGCTGCCGGTGACGGTCACATACTTGTTGACGCCGAGCGTGCCGCCGACGATTGCGGTGGACGCGGAGATGGTGACGGGAATGTGCCCGTGCGTGGTCGTCGTCGCGACGGTGATACTGGTGGCGGTCATGCCGCTGATCGGGCCGCTGAGCGAGACCAGATTGGTCGGCAGCGCGACCGGAGCCGCGCTTGCGACCGGAGCGACGGTTGCGGCGGCGGCGATGGTCCCCTGCGCGACGCTCGTCGCCGTGATCGAGGTCGCCCACGAGCCGCTGCCGACGACGGTAACCGTCTCGCCCACGTACGGCTTCGCGCCGGTGAACGTGGTGGACGCGCTCGTGTAGACGTGAATCTTTCCGTGCGGATAGCCGGTATCGAGCGTGAAGCCGCCGGTAATCAGGGCGACGATCGAGCCGGTTGTTTGGATCGCGGAGGTGGTGGTCGTCGCTTGCGGAGCCGCCGGCACCCCGGCCGTCGGCAGCAGCGACGATGAATCGGTCGAACCTGCGCCCCCACCGCCGCCGCAAGCGGCGAGCGAGAACGCGAGGGCGATGAGGATGGAGAGGCGTTTCATAGCCCAGCCATCGTCGGCGCCCGACGTTCATAAGAGTTCGTTTACGCGCGCTTTACAGATCGAGGCATCCCCACGCACGAGCCCGCAACGCTTGCACGAGCAGGGTTCGAGCGAAACCGGAGTAGGGCCGTTGACCTATCCGGCGGTGGGCATTTCCGCGCAGTGCACCCGCAAAACGTTGAGTACGGTGAAAAAACTACCCCATTCAGGGGAGTGTCAGGACCCAGCGCGCCGTGTATCCTTCGCGTATGTTATCCACACGTTCCACACCTTGGAACGCGTGCGAGCCGCCATCACGGTTGTCCCCGAAAGGAAGCGATTCGTGCTTACCACTTCCACGATCCGTCTCTACATCATCGAGGGTCAGGTTCTTTTTGCCAAGGCCCTCTGCCAGGTGTTCTCCCAGGATCGCGCGCTGGAGGTCGTCGGTGACGCGCAGAGCATCGAGGATACGGCGATCGCCAAAGCCCGCCCCGACGTGATCGTCCTCGATCTCGACGGCGCGCAGAACGGCCTCGTCGAGCTCCTGGAACATGCTCGCGCCGCCGCACCGAACTCGCGCATCTGCGCGCTCACGATGCGGCCCACGCCGGAGATCATGCAGCGTTGCCTCTCCGCCGGCGCCGACGGCTACATCATCAAAGACGTCACCCCGCCCGAATTCATCAACGCCGTCAAGCTCGTCGCGAGCGGCGAGACCTACGTCGATCCGCGCGTCGCGGGCGGCTGGCTGCGGCGCCGATCGAACGGCTCGCGGCGCGCCGACCTCAACGAACTCTCGGCGCGCGAGACCGAGGTGATTCGACTGATCGCGGAAGGCCTCTCGAACAAAGAGATCAGCGCGCGGCTGAACCTCTCGGAGAAGACGATCAAGAACCACATCAGCCGGATCTTCTCGAAACTCAACATATACGCGCGAACGCAAGCCGCCGTCCACGCGATCAAATTGGGCCTGCTCTGAAACGAACGGGCCCGATTTCTCAGCGGCCGCCGAGCGCGAAAGCGCGCGGCGTGACGCTGCGTTCGAGGGCATCGAGGACGCTCTCCACGTCGTCGTCGCTCATGCCGGGATAGAGCGGCAGCGAGAGAATGCGATCGGCGACGAACTCCGTCATCGGCAGCGGCGTACTCGCGAGCGCGCGATAACCGCTGAAGCGATGCGTCGGTATGTAATGCACCGACGCACCGATCCGTTCGTCGCGCAGGCGCTCGACCAGCGTGTCGCGCGTAATCCCGGCGCGCACGGGGTCGACGAGCAGCGCGTACATGCACCAGCTCATCCGATCGTCATCACGATCGACCTCTGCTTGAGCTTGGAGTCCGGGCAGCGCGGCGATGCGTTCGGTGTAGATGCACGCGATCTCGGCGCGGCGCGTTTGACGCGCATCCAGACGTTCCAGCCCCGCGAGCCCGAGCGCCGCGAGCGGATCGGCCAGGTTGTACTTGAAGCCTGGCTCCCGCACGTCGTAGCGCCACGATCCGGTCGCGCTGTAGCGCTTCCAGGCGTCGCGATCCATACCGTGTAGCGCGAGCACGCGCGCGCGCTCGGCGAGCACGGCATCGTGGGTCACGAGCATCCCGCCTTCGCCCGTGCTCAGATTCTTGGTCGCATAAAAGCTGTATGCCGCCGCATCCGCGCGCGCGCCGGCCCATCGTCCGCGATCGAGCGTGCCGACCGCATGCGCCGCGTCCTCGAGCACGCGGATTCCGCGCGCGTGCGCGAGCGATACCACCGCGTCGATATCGAGCGGCCTCCCCGCATAGGGCATCGCGATCACGACGCGCGTGCGTTCGGTCAGCGCCGCCTCGATCGTACGCGCGCTCACGCTGAACGTGCGCGGGTCGATATCGGCGAAAACCGGGCGCGCGCCGAGTTCGAGCACGCACTGCGCGCCCGCCACGAAGGTGAGTGAGGGCATCACCACGTCGTCGCCCGGACCGACCCCCATTGCGCGCAGCGCCACATGCAATGCGGCGGTGCAGCTGTTGAGCGCGATTGCATGCGGAACCTCGGCCGCGCGCGCGAATGCCTGCTCGAACTCCGCGACGGCGGGTCCGCTCGTGAGCCATCCGGCACGCAGCGTCGCGACGACCGACGCGATCTCGTCGTCGTCGAGCGTGGGGCGGCAATAGGGAAGAAAGGTCGTTCTCATCGGTGATTCTCCGGCGCGGCGAGCGCAGCGGTGCGGGTCAAGGCGACGAGCATGAACGCGAGCCACAGATACTTCTGCGTCATCGTGTCGAGGAAGATGCTCGCGACGAAGAGCGCGATCAGGCTCGCCTCGAGCGCGACGCGCGTCGGATAGAGACGCGAGTCACGCGCGATGCCGCGAAGCTGACGAACCTGCGCGACCCATGCGGCGAGCAG
Source organism: Vulcanimicrobiota bacterium (assembly GCA_027306785.1). Classification (GTDB taxonomy): domain Bacteria; phylum Vulcanimicrobiota; class Vulcanimicrobiia; order Vulcanimicrobiales; family Vulcanimicrobiaceae; genus REEB354. The sequence continues at coordinate 124,911 of DAHUZB010000018.1, read as the reverse complement.
CAAAAGCGCGCCGATCGCGCCGAGCTCGACCGCCCAGCCGAGCAGAATATCGTGCGGCGCGCGGTGCCAGCCGGTGTAATAGGCCTGCGAGACGCGCAGAAACGCGTGATCGAACGCGGTCGGAAAATTGCCGAAGCCTGCGCCCGCAAGCCACCGATCGCGCAGGGCGAGCGCGCCGACCGACCAGATATCCGAACGTCCGGCGCCGCCGGTTGAGGCGGCATTCGAAAACCGCGCAAGGCCCGACGGTTCGAGCGCGAGTGCGAGCGCCACGCCGCCCACGCCGAGCGCGACGACGATCAGGCGTCGACGCGAGCGCAGCAGGACGTACGCGAGCATCGCGCCCACCGCGAGGAGCGCACCGCGCGAGCCGCTGATCGCGATGCCGTACCCGATGACGGCAAGCGACGCCGCATACGCCGCGCGCGCCGCGGCTCCGCGGGCCTGAAGAATCGCACCGAGCGCGAGCGCGAGCGGGAGCAGCAGCGCCGCCGCATACTGGTTGGGATCGATAAAGTTCGTCGCCGCCGAGAGGTTCGCGGCGTTAGCGAGAAAGAGGCGTCCGCCGCCGGCGATATCCGCGCCGTGTCCGAAGACCCACGCCCCGTAGGCGGCGCTCGCGACGCCCGCCGCGATCGTAAGCCGCAGCAAGAGCCGCAGGCGCTCCGCGTCGATCGGCATGAACGAGACGACCGCGTAGAGCGCGACCAGTTGCGCGAAGCTCGCCGCGGGCGCCGTCCCTTCGGCGGGATCGAGCGCCCACGCGAACGACGCGACGATCCAGAGCACGAGCGCGCCCCAGAGCAGCAGCGAGCGATCCGGCACGACGAAGCGCCGCGTGCGCAGCAGCCACAAGGCGAAGACCGCACCGGACGCGGCGGCGAGCAGCCGCGTGAGCGTACCGGCGGGCGAGAGCGCGAGCAGATTATCGAAGGGCACGAGCGCGATGTAGAGGCCGAACGGAACGAGGAACGGGCGCAGGATCGCGAGGTAGCCGAGGATGGGACCCGCGACGCAGAGGAACGCAAGCGCGGCGCCCGTCTTCGTGCCCGCCAGCACGATCGCACCGTACGCCGCCGCAATCGCAAGGAGTGCGACGAACGCGAGCACCGTCGCGGTGCGGGCGCGCGGCGTCCGCGCGATGCTGCCGATCGTCGTCATCGTGCGCATCATAGCCGCGCGGGGAACGTTTGCGGGAGTTCGCATCGGCCCTACCGCGATGATTCGAGTGTCCCCGCGGCCCGCGCGCGACGCACGATCGCGCGTGCGGCATCGGCGTAGACGCGCAGATCCGCGCGCGTCGGCATCACGCAACGCATCGCGAGGCCGCTCGTTCGGCTGAAATAGACGATCGCCGCGGCCTGCGCGACGAGGTAGCCGCTCGTCGAACCGATCGCGGCCCCCGGCAGACCGAGGCGCGGCACGAGCGCGAGGCTCACGCCGATGCAGAGCGCCGCCGAGAGCGAGGCGATGGTGAGCGAGACTTCGGGCCGACCGAGGCGCAGGGTGAAGAAGCTGGACATCGGCGATCCGAGCGAGAGCGCGAAGACGCCGACGAGCAGCACGCGCAACGCCGGCACCATCGCAGCGAAGGCCTCACCGTACAGCACGCGCACCGCGATCGGCGCGATCAAGGCGAGCGCGATGCACGAGCACGCGGCGATGATGACGTTGTGCCGCACGGTCTGCGCGGTCAGGCGCGCGGAGGCCGCGACGTCGAGTTTGCCGATATGCGGCGACGCAACGATCGCCGTCACCTGCGTCGCCGCGAGGGTCATCTCCGCCGCCGTCACCGCGAGCGTGTAGAGCCCGAGCATGGCGGGCGAGAGCAGCGCCGCGACGATGTAGACATCGGCGCGGTAATTCAGCAGCGAGACCATCGAGACGGCGCCGGTTCGCGCCGCATAGCCGACGAACGCGCGCGTATCGACGCGCCCCGGCGGCAGCCGACGCGCGTCGCGCAGCATCCAGAGCCAGAGCAGCGCACCGAGCAGATCGCCCGCGATAACCCATGCCGCGATCGCCGTCGACGGCGCGCGCGAGGCCAGGAGAAATCCGGCCGCGAGCGCGAGCAGCAGCAGCGCGCTCGACGCAAGCGCGAAGAGCGCGTTCAAACGCACGCGTTCGGTGCCGACGGCGTAACCGTACGCGGTGAGGAGCGCCGCCGAGCCGGGCAGCGCGAGCACCGCGGCGAGCGCGGAGTCCGGGTGTCCGGTCACCCGCGCGATCGCGACCGCGGCGACGGCGCCGAGCACGAGAAAGATCGTCGCCGCGCCCGAGACCGCGCGCACGATCGCGGCGCCCGCCGCACGGGCGAGCAAAAAGTGCGATGTCGCCGACGTCAGACCGGCGAAGGCGGCCGTCACGAACGCCGCGTCGATCATCGGCAGCGCGTAGATGCCGCGTCCGGCGGGGCCCAGCATCCGCGCGGTCAGAATGCCAACCGACGCCGCCAGCAGCATGTTCGCGATGCGCACGGCGAACGTATACGCGCCGTCGGCGACGAGCCGATCGCGCAGCGGCGCGCTCATCGTGCCTTACACCGCGTCGTGGCGCGCGACGTCCAGGAGCGTCTTCGCCATGCAGAACGCATAGAGCAGCACGCTCTCGTTGCGCACGTAGTAGAGATCGCAGCCGAGCACGCGCGGCATGTCGTCGGGGCGCAGGTTTCGCGGCAGTTGGAGCTGCGCCCAGCCGGTGATACCGGGACGCACGAGGTGCCGGTACGGATACTCGCTGCGCTCGCGCGCGAAGCGCAACGCGTACTCGCGCATCTCGGGGCGCGGCCCCACGAGCGACATCTCGCCGCGCAGCACGTTGACGAGTTGCGGCAGTTCGTCCAGGCTGCTGCGGCGCAGCATCGCGCCGATGCGCGTGATTCGCCGATCGCCGGGACGCGCCCATGCGTCGTCCGCGTCCGCGCGCATGGTACGGAACTTCCACATCACGAACGGACGATCGTCCCGTCCCACCCGCTCCTGCGCGAAGAGCGGCGCGCCGCCGTCTTCGCGCCAAATCAAGAGCGCGATGAGCAGCAGCAGCGGCGCGAGCAGCACCAACAGTACGGATGCGACGACCAGATCGATGCTGCGCACGATCCCTTCGGTGAACGCGGCGGTGCGCTTTCGGCGCGGATAGCCCGCGCCTGCGATGAGTTCATCGAGCGGGCAGACCCGACGACGCGCAAAGGTCGTTGCGGCGGCGGCGCCCGCGAGCAGCGCCCAGACGGGCGCAACGATGATCGCGGCCCACGGCGGCTCGCCCGCTGCCGCGAGCAGCAGCGCCGCGGGCAACGCGGCACAGGCGGCGACCGCGAGCGCCGCGGCGACCTCATCGCGCGGCGTTCGGCTGTAATCGCGGCGATAGCGTCCGAGCAGGATCGCCACCGTCGCGATCGTGACGAGCACCAGCAGCGCATCGCTGCGCGAAACGAGGAGCGATGCGAGCACCGCGCCGACGGCGGCGGCGGCGAGATCACCGAGCAGTTCGAGCGGTAAACCGGGACGCATCTATCCACCTCCCCGCACGAGCGCGCGAAGGCCGCGACTCGCACGTTCGTAGAGCGCGAAGACCGGCGAGCGCAGCACGTACTCCGCATAGGCGAACTCGCGCGCGCCGAGATCGCGTTTGAAGCGCGCGACGCCGGGGAGCCCCGCGCTCGCGCCGAGATTGTACCAAGGAATAGTGCGCGCGCACGCGTGGCGCAGTAGCGCGAGATGCAGCGCATTGGTCGGGCGCAGCGGTGCCGCCGCGCGATCCATCGCGGTCGTCCACACGAAGAGCTCCGACGCGCCGTAGAGCACGAGCGCACCCGCCGCGTCGCGTCCGTCGGCACGGGCGAACCAGAGTTCGGCATCGGGTCCCGCCCGTCGCGCGAGCGCATCGAAGACGGCGCGCGCGATCGGCGGTCGCGTGTAGCCCCACGTCTGCGCCGCGGCCGCGTAGAGCGTGTAGTAACGATCCACGCTTGCATAGCCGGGCTCCGCGCGCTCGCAGATCACACCGCGGCGTTCGGATTGACCCGCCATCCGGCGCGTGACGCCGCGCATGCGCGCGAGCACCGCATCGAACCCGTCGCGACAATCGATGGCGGCGGTCGTGCGATGCTCGACGGACGCCCCGATCGGCTGCGGCTGCGGAGCGAGCGGATAGGTGATGAAGCGCAGCGCATCGACGGCGCGCCCGATCCGCTCGATCGCCGCGCGCGCGAGAAGCGGAGCCGCCGCTCCGCCGCTCTCGAGCAGCACGCAACCGTACGCGCCGAGCGGCGATGCGATCACATCGCGCTGCCCGAGATGCGCGGCCGATCGCATGGCGGGGACGATGCAGCGAACGCCCTGCACCTCAAGCGCGATCGGCAGGGCTTCGAGCCCCGCTACGCTCTCCGCGAGCGCGAGCGCCCAGGCCGGGCGCGCGAAGAACGTCGGCGCCGGATGCCGCGCATCGTACCGCAGCCATCGCTCGACCGTAAGCATCTCGATCATCGCGCGCGCTCCCACGCATCGACGATGCGTTCGAGCGCCCGCGTCGGTTCGAACGCGGCGGCCGTCGCGCGCGCGGCATCGGTACGCAGCGCGAGCGCACCGCGTTCGTGCAGCTCAAGCAAGCGCTCGAGATCCTCGGCCGCTTCGCGATAGCTTCGCGTCTGCTGCGCGAACGGAAAGGACTGCGTCCACAGCACGTAGCGTCCGCGCATCAACGCTTCGAGCACCATGATCGAGAGGCCGTCGCCGCGCGTCAGGCGCACGAGCACGCTCGTGCGAGCGTAGACGGGATCGAGATCGTCGCACCATCCGAGCCGCTCCACACGCGCGCCGGGCGGCACGTAGAGCTCGCCGCCGCCGACGACGAGAAAGCGCACCGCGCGATGCGCGAAGGCGCGAATCAGACGCTCGTACTCGGCACGGCCGTAGAATGCGCCGCGCGCGGTCGGTACGTAGAACAACACGGTGAACTCGCTCGGCATCGAGGGCAGCTCGGTCGGAACGTGCGCGACGGGCAGCGGAGCGATCTGCGCATCGATGCCGAGCGCGTGGAGTCGGCGCGCGGTCCAGTCGACCTCGGCCAGATTCACGATGCCGCGGCCGCGGCAGTAGCGCTGCAGCGCGCGGTCGCCGCAGAGCCGTTCGAGATCGGAGCCGACCCAGTGCATCACGTGCGGCTTGCGAAGCAATCGCGCGAAGCGATAGAGCCAGCGGCTTCCGATCGGCGCGCCGATCGAGTACCAGACGTCGGCGCGTCGGAGTTCCAGCATCGATGCCAGCACCTCGAGCCGCGCGGAGGTTCGCATCGGCACCACGTCCCAACGATCGCTGCGCTCCCGGGCCAAACGCATAACCTGCGCGGAGAAGAGGTTGAGACCCGAGATCGCCACCGTCGCGCCGCGCTCCGCGCGTGTTTCGCGGCGTTCCACCGCGGTATCGAGCTCGCGTGCAAACCGCAGCGCGAGACGCGCGGGCTCGAACGCCGCGGCGACCACGGTGCCCGCGCGATTGAGCTCGAGGTCACCGCGCGCGTGGAGATCGCGCAGGTCGGCGAGCGTCGCGATCGCCTCGGTCGCGGTGCGCACGCGCGTCGCCGCGGTGAACGGATAGCTCCACAACACGTGGCGAGCGCGCGCGAGCGTCTCGAGCACGAGCATCGACTTGCCGTCGTGCTCGGGCATGCGCAGCAGCGCCGTATGCGCATCGATACATGCGCCCATCTCCTTGACGTAGCCGAGAAAGCGCACGTTGCTCGGAGCGCCGGGATTCGGCGCTCCGCGACCGATCACGTCGAAGCGCACGTTCGGTAGGCCGCGCGCGATCGCGTAGACGGTGCGCTCGCCGTAGAACGCGCGGCGCGGTTCGGGCAGATAGGTAAAGACGGAGAACTCGTCGGGCAGCGGGGCGAGCGTGCAAGGCTCGACCGCGGTCACCGGCACGTAGCGCGCCTCGAGGCCGAGCGCGCGAAGCTCGTCGACGAGCCACGGACCGTCCGCCAGGTGCGTGTACGAGAGACACTTGATCAGCTCGAGCATCTGCGGCTCGCGCGCGGCGCGCTGGACATCGGAGCCGGCCCATATCACGACCACCGGAATCCCGCGTCGCCGCGCCGCGGCCGCAAGCGCCGCGTTCGGCCCCGGTCCGCCGAAACTCACGATGGCGTCGGCGTCCCGCGCCGCGGCGATCGAGGCGAGCGTGCCGATCCGCGAACCGTCGAAGTACCGCATAGACCACGACGTCGCGTGCGCGTTCATCAGCCGAGCGAGGGCGTGACCGTAATAGCTGAATCCGACCACCACGGCGCGTCTGCGGGGCATGCTTTAGAGGTACCAGAGGCCGCGGCTCGCTTGACTGTCCTGCATTTCCCGCCGCGCGGTGGTCATTTCGCCGATGCGAACCGAGGGAGCGACGTGTAGGCTCCGAGATCATGAGATATTCCGCTCGACTCGCGCTCTTCGGTACCATTCTCGCTGCGGCACTGCTCGCCGCGTGTGGAGGCGGCGGCGGTGGCGGCGGCGCGAGCCTCCCGCCGAGCGGCGGCGGCGGCTCGGTCGCGACGCCTCCGGCCTACGCGATGACCGGGGTCATGAGCGACGGCGTGCCGCTTGCGAACGCGCCGGTCGTCTTTACCTGCGGTTGCACGCAGCAAGCCGGTCTCACGACCACCGACGGCGCCGGTGCCTACACGATCGGCGCGACGGCGACCGCGATCCCCGCCTCGCCGGACCCGACCTACACCACCGTGCCCGGTCGCAATTATCTGGTGATCGGATTCGCGCCGAATCACGCGCAGTTCTGGACGATGGAATTTCTCGGTGCGGTTCCCGCGCACAATCTGAATCTTTCGGATGCGCCGAACGACGGTGCCGCCAACATCCCGGATGCGGCAAGCACCGCGGCCTCGCTGTACATCTTTTACGAATCGAGCAACGCACCGGGCGACGAGTCGTTCGATCTCTGGAACTTCAACGCGATCGATGCGTGGGCACGGCATCTGCGCGCGGGGAGCGCGCTGAGCGCGGCCGAGACGCGTCTGCTGGCCGACGTGACGCAGGGACAGACGAGCGGCGCGAGCCTCTTTCCCGCGATCCCGCAATGGAACCCCGATGCATCCGCAACGCCGAATGCCACGATTCGCGCCGACCTCGACGCCGTTCGCAGTGAGAGCGCGGCGGGCGCAAACCCGAGCGTGCCCACGCCGTGTCCGGCGCTCGGCGCCTGTACCGGGACACCGACCCCGTAGGATGTTCGGACGCCGACAGATTGAGCCGCCTGGGTCACGGCGCCGCCGCCCCGCGACCGTAGGATAGTGATATGCAGACCACCTCCGGCCTCGTGCTCGCGCTCGCGCTCGCCGCACAGACCGCCGCGGCACCGACCGCGACGATCCATCCCGGCGATCAGCTCAACGTGCAGGTGTACGGACAGCAGACGCTCTCGCAAACCGTCACGGTGCTCCCCGACGGCACGATCGACTATCCGCTCGTGGGCGGACTGCGCGTCGGCGGACTGAGCGTGATCGCCGCGACCGCGCTCCTGCGCACGCGGCTCGAGCGCTACGTACGAACGCCGCTCGTGACGATCGAGATCGCGAAATTGGGAACGCCCTCCGTGCTCGTGCTCGGCAACGTGAAGACTCCCGGCAAGTACGAACTGCGTTCGGGTGCGCGCTTGACCGACGCGATCGCGGCGGCGGGCGGTATCGCCGACGTGAACGGCGATCTACCGGTCGCGCGGATCTCCGACGCGCAGGGCGACGTGCGAACCGTCTCACTCGAGGAGCTGCTGCATCGCGGCGATGTCGCACTCGATGCGCCGCTCTCCGAGGGATCGGTCGTCTACGTGCCGGGACCCGTGATGATCAACGTCGTCGTCACCGGCGCCGTCGACCATCCGGGCGATATCGCGGTGGCGGAGGGCGACCGACTCTCGATGGCGATCGCCAAAGCGGGAAACAGCGCATCCTCGAACGCCGATCTCAATCGCATCCGCGTGATGCGCACGAGCGCCGACGGCAAGACGCACGAGTACACCGTCAATCTCTATCAGGCGCTCGAACACAACGACGAAGCGGCCGACATCACCCTGCATAAGGGAGATGTCGTGTACGTTCCGCAGGCGCGCGCGAAGATGAACTTCGACTCGCCCTTGCTCTACCTGCTCGGCCGTCTCTTCATTCCGTAGGAGATCGCAGCGTGTACGCATTTCCCGGTGCCGCGCCCACCCCGCTCCCCGGCGGCGTCGACGCATCCGCCGCGTCCGGCACGGCGGGACGACGCGAACTGCAAACGCTGCTGCGGCGCCTGATTCGACGCCGCGCGACGATCGTGCAGATCTTTCTCGGGTTCGTCGCGCTGATGACGATCGGCACCATCGTCTGGCCCAAGAGCTACACCACGACGATCAAGGTGATCGCGGGAAACGGCAATGCCGCAGGATCCTCCGCGAATGCCGACGCGCAATTGCCGGTGCTCAACGCGCTCATCATCGCAAGCGACATGCAATCGTCGGAGACCTACGCCGAGCTCTTTCGCGAGACGCCGGTGATGCGCCGCGTCGTCGACGACTTGCACCTCGGGGTGAGCCCGCGCGAGTTGCTCTCGCACGTCGTCGTCACCCCGATCACCAACACGAACATCCTCAGCGTCTCCGTGACGTGGAAGGATCCGCAGACCTCCGCCGCCATCGCGAACGCCTTCGGCGCGGCGGTCGTGGCACGCCAGCGCGACCTGGTCTCGAGTCAAGCAAACGCGGCGCTCGCCTCGCTCGCGCAGCAGATGCCGCTTGCGAAGGCGCGCATGACGCAAGCGCAGAGCGCGCTCGCCGCATTCGAGGCACAGCATCGCATCGCGAATATCGACGCCCAAACGCAAGCGACGATCGGCAGCATGACCGCGCTCGAAAGCAAGATCGGGCAGTTGCAAGCCGATCGCGCGCAGGCGCAGGCGCAGTTGGCCTCGGCAAGCTCGCAGATCGGCGGTACACCCGCGACGATCACCGGCACCACGACGGTGTCGCAGAATCCGGTCGTCGCGCAACTGCAGACGCAGCTCACGCAAGTCGAGGTGCAGCTGCAGCAGGCGCAGCAGCAGTATACCGACCGCTATCCCGCCGTCATCGCGCTCAAAACGCAGCGGCAGCAACTGCGTGACGCGATCGCCAAGCAGGCGCAGACGGTCGTCTCGGGCGAGAGCGAGGTGCCCAATCCCGTCTACCAGCAACTCGCGCAGCAGGCTGCGAACTATCGCGCCACGATCGCCGCCGACGCCGCACAGATCGCCGAACTTCAGCGGCAACGCAAGGCGCTCGAACCGCAACTCGCCGCGCTGCCCGCCCAGACCGCGCAGCTGGCCGATCTCCAGCGCGATGCCAAGACGGCGCAAGACGTCTACGGCGCGCTTCAGCAAAAGTACGTCAACGCGCAGGTGGCGTCGGAGACCGCGCTCTCCGACGTGACGATCGTGCAGGCCGCATCGCCGCACGACGCGGCGGTCCGACCGAGCCTCACCCTCAACCTCGCGATCGCGATCGTGATCGGCGCGATCCTCGGCATCACGGGCGCGTTGCTCCTCGAATACGTGGACGGCAGCATTACCGACGAACGCGAAGTTGAAGAAGAGCTCGCGCTGCCGCAGCTGGGCGCGATTCCGCTCATCGCCCTGCGCAACGGCGAGCCGATCGTCCCGTGGGTCAAGGAGCTTGCGCTCGAATCGTTTCTGCAACTGGTCACCAACATGAAGTACGCAACCGACGAGCCGCTACGCTCGCTCGCGGTGATCAGCCCGTCGCAAGGCGACGGAAAATCGACGGTGGCGCTCAACATCGCGCTTGCACTCCAGGAGCTCGAAGGCGGCGTGCTGCTCGTCGACGCGGATTTACGGCGCCCGTCGCTGCACGCGAAGCTGCACCTGGAGAACCTACGCGGCCTCTCCGACGTGCTGATCGGCGCGTTCTCGTTCGAGCAGGCGGTGCAGTCCGACGAGCGCAGCGGGCTGCACGTGCTCACCAGCGGCACCGTGACGCCGAATCCGATCAAGCTCCTGGAATCCACGCACTTCGATGCGCTCTTGGAGCGACTGTACGAACGCTACCGCACGATCGTCTTCGACGGCGCGGCGCTGGTCGGCAACGTCGATTCGGCGATCCTCGCGCGGCGCGTCACCGGTGCGATCCTCGTGCTCTCGCAGGGGACGACCGACCTGCGCGAGGCGACCGGGGCGATGACACGCTTGGCACGCCTGGGCGTGCGCAACCTGCTGGGATTCGTGATCAACCGCATCGAGCCGCGACGCGCGGACTACACCCCGTACGGAAGCGACGTGCCTCGCCTCGTCTCGGACGAGGCACCGATCGTCGCGACGGGCCGCTGAGCGGCGCGCGGGCGAGATGCTCGACGCGACCGGCCGCACCGTTGTCCATCTCATCGAGCCGCAGCATCTCTTCGTCGCGGCGCTGGTGGACGTGTTCTCGGAGGCCGGGCTCTTCGTCGACTACGTCGGCGCGACGATCGATCCGCGCCGCCTGCTCGACGATCAGCCCGATGTGATCTTTCTCGATACCGATTACTTAGAGGATCCCTTGGATGCGGTGCGGCTCGCGCGGGCTCTGGCGCCCAAAGCGAACGTGTACGTCTACTCCTCGGGCGCATCGGATGCGGTGGTACGCGCGTTCTGCGTCGCGGGCGCCGACACGGTGCTCGAAAAGTCGGCCGACCGACGCGCGATCGTCCAAGGCCTGCGCGAGGCGGTTCGGCGGCGCAGCCGCCGACATGAGTAGGAGCTAGGGCCGTGCGCGCACCGGCTTGAATCCCTTGTGCTCGCATGGACTCTCCCGAGATCTCGACCGACCTTCCGAAGACCTACGATCCCAAAGCCGTCGAACCGCGGCTCTACGCGTTTTGGGAATCGAGCGGATTCTTTCACGAAGAGCCCGATCCGGCGCGCCCGCCGTTCATCATCGCGATGCCCCCGCCCAATGTCACCGGGCGCGCGCACCTCGGCCACGGCTCCACCTACACGCCGATGGACGTGCTGACGCGCTACCATCGGATGCAGGGCGACAATGCCGACTGGCTGCCCGGCCTCGATCACGCCGCGATCGCGACCGAGGCTGTGCTCGTGCGCGAGCTCGCGAAGGAAGGGATCGCGCGTGATTCGCTCGGTCGCGACGGCTTCATCGAACGCGCGTGGGAGTGGTCGCGCACCTACGGCGGCACGATCAATCAGCAGTTCCGCACGCTCGGCTTCGGCCCGGACTGGGACCGCGCACGCTTCACGATGGACGACGGGCTCTCGGCCGCCGTGCGCAAGGTCTTCGTCGAGCTCTACCGTGAGGGCCTGATCTATCGCGGCAAGCGCCTCGTCAACTGGGACCCGAAGGGCCGAACGACCGTCTCCGACGCCGAGGTCGATCACGTCGAGCGCGACGCGCACCTCTGGCACGTCCGCTATCCGGCAAAGGACGGCTCCTACGAAATCACCGTCGCGACCACGCGCCCCGAGACGATGCTCGGCGACGTGGCGATCGCGGTGCATCCGGAGGACGAGCGCTACGCGGATCTGATCGGCAAGCTCGTCTGCATGCCGCTCACGATGCGCGAGATTCCGATCGTCGCGGATGCGTCGGTCGAATCATCCTTCGGAACCGGCGCCGTGAAGGTGACGCCCGCGCACGATCCGACCGACTACGAGATCGGTCTGCGCCACGAACTGCCGATGCCGAGCATCATGGATCTGCAGGCGCGCATCAGCGACGCCGAGATCGAAGTCGGGCCGTATGCCGGACTGGATCGCTACGACGCGCGTGCGCGCATCGTGGCGGATCTGCGCGCGAGCGGGCATCTCGTGAAGGAAGAGCCGTATCGGCACGCGGTCTCGATCAGCGAGCGTTCCGGCGACGTGATCGAGCCGCTGCTCTCGCTGCAATGGTTCGTAAAGATGAAGCCGCTCGCGGAGCCGGCGCTGGCGGCCTATCGCGACGGCCGCCTGCGCTTCGTGCCCGAACGCTATGGTCGCACCTACGAGCAGTGGCTAGAGAACATTCGCGACTGGAACATCTCGCGTCAGCTCTGGTGGGGGCACCAGCTGCCGGTCTGGTACACGGCCGCGGGCGAGGTGGTGGTCGCCGAGACCGAAGAAGAGGCGCGCGAGATCGCGCAGCGCCGCTTCGGAACGACCGAGCTGACCCGCGATCCCGATACGCTCGATACCTGGTTCTCCTCGGGGCTCTGGCCGTTTTCGATTCTCGGCTGGCCCGAGCAGACGCCCGAACTCGACTGCTGGTACCCCTCGCAAGTCCTCATCACGGGCTGGGAGATCATCTTCCTGTGGGTCGCGCGCATGGTGATGCTCGGCCTGCACTTCGTCGGCAAGGTGCCGTTTCCGACCGTCTTCATCTCGCCGCTCGTCTTCGATTCGCAGGGGCGCAAGATGTCGAAATCGCTCGGCAACGCGATCGATCCGATGGAGCTCGTCGAACGCTACGGCGCCGATGCGTTCCGCATGGGCATCCTGCGTCAGATGCGCTTGGAAGGTCAGGAGATTCGCTTCCAGGAGTCGCGCTGCGAAGAAGCGCGCAACTTCAACAACAAGATCTGGAACGCAACGCGTTATCTGCTCTCGCTACCCGAGGGCCTGCCGCGCGCGATGACGCTGCCGAAGGCGCACGAACTCACGCTCGCCGATGCCTGGATCCTCACCCGCCTGCACGACACCATCGAGGAGATGAGCCGCCTGCTCGACGCCTTCGATTTCGGCAACGCCGCCGAGACGATCTGGCGATTCGTGTGGTACGAGTTCTGCGATTGGTATCTCGAAGCGACGAAGGCACCGGAAAACCGCGCGACGCGCGCCGCCGTGCTCTCGTTCGTGTGGAACAACGCGATGCGTCTGCTCCATCCGATCGCGCCGTTCATCACCGAAGAGGTGTGGCTCGCGCTCCCGCACGACGGCGTGACGATCATGACGGCGACCTGGCCCGACCCATTCGAGGTTCCCGTCGATCGCGCGGCGGCGGAACGCTTCGATGCGCTGCAGCGCGCGATCGAGCGCATTCGCAACCTACGCTCGGAGATGGGGCTCGCGCCGAAAGCGCCGCTCACCCTCGAGGTCCCGCACAACGTGCCCGACGCCGTCGCGTCGCTGCTCGCCCTCTACACCTACGGCGAGATCGAACGCAGCGCCGAACGCGGCGCATCGCTCGATGACGCACTCGCGGCGGTCGAAGGGCGCGCACCGAAGGGGCTCTTGCTCGAGCGCTACCGCAAGGAGCTCGTCCGCCTGCGCGGCGAGGTGGAGCGCGGCGAGAAGAAGCTCGGCAACGCGCAGTTCACGGCCAAGGCCGCGCCCGAGGTCGTTGCGAAAGAGCGCGACAAGCTCGATGCCTATCGAGCGGAGTTGCAGAACGTCGAAGCGGCGCTCGCCGCGATGGGAGAATCGGCATGACCACGGCGCAAGAGGGACGCGTGCTCATCGAGAGCGCGGAGATCGGACGGGCGATCGCGCGTCTCGCGCATCAGATCCTCGAGCCCGAGGATGCGCAAAACGGCGTCGTGCTCATCGGCATTCGCCGCGGCGGCGAAGCGCTCGCGCAGCGCCTCGCCGCGGAGATCGCACGCATCAGCGGCAAAGCGCCCGCGCTCGGTTTCCTCAACATCAATCTCTATCGCGACGATCGCGTGATGCACGAGATGCCCGAATCGCAGATTCCGGTCGACATCAACGACCGCATGGTCGTCATCGTCGACGACGTGCTCTTCACCGGACGCACGATTCGCGCGGCGCTCGATGCGGTGACCGATCTCGGACGTCCCGCCGCGATCCGGCTCTGCGTCCTGATCGATCGCGGACTGCGCGAGCTGCCGGTGCAGGCGGACTTCGTCGGGCGCGTGATTCCGACCAGCCGACGCGAACGCGTCAAGGTCTCGCTCGCGGCGCAGCAGGCGGCGAGCGACGCGGTGGTGATCCATGCGGGCACGCCGTAGCCTCATCGATCTCGGCGATCTCTCGGGCGGCGAACTGAACTACGTCCTCGATCGCGCCGCCGATTTCGAAGATACCGAACCCGCGCCGCTGCTGCGCGGCGTCGCGACGGTCAACCTGTTCTTCGAACAGAGCACCCGCACGTTCACGTCGTTCAATTTCGCCGAGCTACGCCTGGGCGCGCACGTGGTGAATCTGGCACCGGGCGATATGAGCCTCGCGACCAAAGGCGAGACGATCGAAGACACCGTGCTCACGCTCGCGGCGATGGGCGTGCGGCTGCTCGTCGTGCGTCACCCCGAGGCGGGCTACGTGCAGCGCGTGGCGCAAGCGTTCGACGGCCACGTCGTCAACGCGGGTGACGGCGCGCACGCGCATCCGACCCAAGCGCTGCTCGATCTCTTCACGCTGCGCGAGGAGTTCGGCGCGCTCGACGGTCGTACGATCGCGATCGTGGGCGATATCCTCCATTCGCGCGTCGCGCATTCCACGATCGCCGGGCTGCACCGGCTCGGGGCGAACGTGGTGCTCGTCGGCCCCGAGTTCTTTTTGCCCTCGGAGTACGCGCAGCCGGGCGTCACGATCGCGCGCGAACTCGATGCGGTACTCGGCGAAGCCGATGCGATCGTGCTGCTTCGCATCCAGCGCGAACGCTTCGCCGCGATGCCGATGAGCGACGCCGAGTACACGGCGCGCTATCAACTCAACGGGGCGCGTTTGGCCCGCCTCCATGAACGCGCGATCGTGATGCATCCGGGTCCCTACAACCGGGGCATGGAGCTCGACGATAGCGTGCTCGAATTCGCGGGCTGGCGCTACGCGAAGCAGGTGCGCAACGGCGTCTACGTACGCATGTCGATCCTGGACTTTCTGGTCAACGGCGAAGCCTCGCCGAACGCGCGCTGACGTGCTGATCCGCAACGGTCGGCTGGTCGATCCCTCGCAGCCGCTCGACGCCGTTCGCGATCTTCGGCTCGATCGCGGTCTCGTGGTCGAGATCGGCGAACACCTGCAGCCGCACGCGGGCGAAGCGACCTTCGATGCAAGCGGCACGATCGTCGCGCCCGGCTTCATCGACATGCACGTGCATCTACGCGAGCCGGGCTTTCCCGAGAAGGAAACGATCGCGACCGGCACGCGTGCGGCGCTGCGCGGCGGCTTCACGGCGGTCGCCTGCATGCCGAATACGAATCCCGCGCTCGACGATCCCGCGGTGCTCGCGACGCTCGCGCAGCTCGTCGCGCGCGACGCGCGCTGCCGCGTCTATCCGGTCGGCGCGATCACGCGCGGGCGCAAGGGCGAAGCACCGGTCGACTTCGCCGCGCTTGCACGCGCGGGCGCGGTGGCCTTCTCCGACGACGGTAATACCGTGATGAATGCGCGCGTATTGCGCGATGCGGCGATCGACGCGCTCGCGGTCGACGGCGTCTTTATCTCGCACGCCGAGGACGAGCATCTCAAGGGCAACGCGGTGATGCACGAAGGCGCGGTCTCGCGCGCCCTCGGGCTGCCGGGCAGTCCGGCCGTCGCCGAGGACGTGATCGTCGCCCGCGATCTGCTGATCGGCGCCGAGACCGGCAAACGCTGGCACATCGCGCATCTCTCGACGCACGGCGCGCTCGAAGCGCTGCAGCACGCGCGCGCGCACGGCGGCGCCGCGACCTGCGAGGTAACGCCGCATCACCTGCTGCTCACCGACGAAACGATTCGTACCGCGGGCGCCGCGGGCAAGGTGAACCCGCCGCTACGCGAGGCCGACGACGCGCGCGCGCTACGCGACGCGGTGCGCGACGGCGTGATCGATGCCTTCGCGACCGACCACGCGCAGCACACGCAGGCCGAGAAATCCGGCGACCTGCTGCACGCGGCGGTCGGGTTCACCGGGCTCGAAGTCGCGCTCGGCGCATACGCGCACGCACTGCCCGATCTGCCGCTGCTGCGCTTCGTCGATCTGCTCTCCACCGCGCCCGCGCGCATCCTCGGCGTCGCGGGCGGTACGCTGCGCGTCGGATCGCCCGCCGACGTCACGATCTTCGCGGAGCGCCCGTGGCGTGTCGATCCCGCGCGCTTCGCCTCGAAAGGCACGACGACGCCCTTTGCCGGAATGACCTTCGCGCGGCGCGTCGTCGCGACGATCGTCGACGGCGAGATGCGCTATCGCGACGACGAGCGCACGCCGTCCTAGCGGTGCACGAGCGGCGTCTGCAGGATGCCGTTGATCACGAACTGCACCGCGAGCGCCGCGAGGATGATGCCGAGCACGCGCGTGACGACGTGGATGCCGGTCGTCCCGATGCGATGCATGTAGCGCGCCGCGCCGCGCATGAAGAGCCAGGTGATCGCGAGCGCCGCCGCATACGCCCCCGCGACCATCGCGTACTTCACCGCGTCGCCGTGCGCGAGATTGACGAGCAGCATCACGGTCGCGAGCGTGCCGGGTCCGGCGATCATCGGAATGGCGAGCGGAAAGACGGCCGGGTTCTCGCCCGCGTCGCGCTCCTCGTCGCTCGTCGCGCGCGCGCCGGTCGGGCGCGCGAAGAGCATGTCGATCGCGATGAGGAAGAGCAGGATGCCGCCCGCGATACCGAAGGCGGGCAGCGTGATACCTAAGTAGCCGAGCAGCGCGGGGCCGACGATGCCCATCGCGAGCATCACGCCCGCCGCAACCAGGATCGCCTGGTCGACCACGCGGGCGCGGCGAGGGGGCGTGCAGTTGCCCGTGGTCGTCACGGTGAGCGGAATCATACCGATGGGATCGATGATCGTGATCGCCGTGGCGAACGCGGTCGCGCCGAAGTGCCAGTCCATGAAGTGCGCGTTACTTCCAGGTGCGCGCGACCCCTCCGCCTAACCGAGGAGCCTTCAGGATGACCACGCCTGCAGCGCTCTTTCTCGCCGACGGTTCCCGCTTCGAGGGAACCGGACTCAGCCACCGCGGAATCGCCTTCGGAGAAGCCGTCTTTTACACCGGAATGACCGGCTACGAAGAGGCGCTGACCGATCCGTCGTACGCGGGGCAGATTCTCACCTTCACCTATCCGATGATCGGAAATTACGGCATCTCGGGTGAAGCGGCGCAATACCCGCGCGCGTGCGTCGCGGGTGCGGTGATCAAAGAGATCGCGCACCATCCCTCGCATCATCTCGCCAAGACCGATCTGCCGTCGTGGCTCGACGCACAGCGGATTCCGACGCTCGTCGGGGCCGACACGCGCGCGATCACGATCGCGCTACGCGAACACGGTACCATCTGGGCGGCGCTCGCGGTCGGAGAAGAAGCGCTCGAACGCGCCGAGCGCGAGCTCGCCGCCTTCGTGCGCACCGCAAGCACCAAGGATCTCGTGCCGAGCGTCGCGGCGCGCGAGCGTCACGTCGAAGGCGCGCAGGGCGGCAAGCGGATCACGCTCGTCGACTGCGGCGTCAAACGGGCGATCCTGCGCGAGCTCACCGCGCTCGGCAGCGAGGTGACCGTCGTTCCGTACGATACGAGCGCCGACGCGTTGCTCGCCGACGATCCCGACGCGATCTTCATTTCACCCGGTCCCGGCGATCCGACCGACCTGCCCGAAACGATTGAGACGCTGCGCGCGCTGCTCGGCCGCAAGCCGCTCTTCGGCATCTGTCTCGGGCATCAGCTCCTGGCGCTCGCCTGCGGCGCGAAGACGTATAAACTTCCCTACGGTCACCGCGGCGGCAATCAGCCGGTGAAGGATCTCGTCAACGACGAGGTGCTCGTCACCGCCCACAATCACGGCTACGCCGTCGACACGCGCTCGCTGCCCGCCGATCTCGAACCGACGATGACCAACCTGAACGACGGCACGAACGAAGGCTTCCGCCATCGCACGCTGCCGATTGCGGCGGTGCAGTTCCATCCCGAAGCGTCGCCCGGTCCCTTCGACGCGCGCCGCCTCTTCGCCGAATGGCTCGACGCGGTGCGGTAGCGCTCGCGCTCGCCTTCGCCGCGCTGCTCGGCATCGCGGCGGGCGCGCGAGCGGAGACGCTGCAGCGGCTGACGGTAACGCAGCTCAGCCTCGCGGCCGACACCGCGACGCCGCATATCGAAGTTCCCTTTCACCTGATCGTCACCGCGCACGTGCGCGAGCGTATCGCGCGGCTCGAGAACGTCGATCTGCCGATTCTCGCGGAGGTGGAGATCCTCGGCGATCAATCCGCCACCGTGCGCGATGCGAGCGGAACGACCTATCGCGAGACGATCACGGTCGTCGCCCACCACTCCGGTACGATCGCGATCGCGCCCGTTACGCTCGATGCGATCGACGCGCGCACCGGGAAGCCGATGCGCTATTCGTCCGCCCCGCTGACGCTGCAGGTTGCCGGACCCGGTTTCGCATCGCAGGCGGGCTCGATCGCCGTCGGCATCGCGCGCACCCTCGTCGCGCTCTTCGCGTTGCTGCTCTCGCTCGGCGCGCTCGGCGCGGTCGTGATGCTGCTCGCGCGCCGCGCGCCCGCACGTCCGCTTCCGCTTCCGCCGCCGCCGCCGGAGCCCCCCGCGCCGCCGCCGCCGCCGCGCTCGCGCGCCGACGACCTGCGCGACGCGCTCGCGACCCTGCGCGCCGAGCCCGGTCGCGGCGCGGCGCTGCGCGTGCGGAGCTTCGTGCGGCGCATGGTCGGCGCGAGCGACGCCGAAACGTTGGATGATGTGCTGCGAACGATTCACGACGACGAGCCGATGCGCGCGCTGCTGCGCGCGCTCGAACGCGCGTCGTTCACGCACGACGCCGATCTCGACGCGGCGGTGCGCGACGCGCTCGCGCAGTTGGAGCGTATGACCGCATGAGCGTGCGACCGCAAACGCTCATCGACGCGATGGGGCGCACGATCGTGGGCCAATCCGGCACCGTCGAGGCGCTCGTGCTCGGCCTGCTCGCAAACGGTCACGTGCTCCTCGAAGGACCGCCCGGCCTCGCGAAGACGCTCGCCTGCCGCGCGCTCGCCGCGGCGCTCGGCGGTGAGTTCAAGCGCATCCAGTTCACGCCCGATCTGCTTCCGAGCGACATCGTGGGCACGCGGATCTTCGATCAGCACGAGCGCGCGTTCTCGACCGTGCGCGGGCCGATCTTCGCAAACGTCGTCCTCGCCGACGAGATCAACCGCGCACCCGCCAAAGTGCAGTCCGCGCTGCTCGAGGCGATGCAGGAACGCCAGGTGACGATCGGACCGCAGACGCACCGGCTGCCCGATCCGTTCCTCGTGATGGCGACGATGAATCCGCTCGATTCCGAAGGCACCTACGCGCTGCCGATCGCGCAGATGGATCGCTTTCTGTTGAAAGTAGACGTCGGCTATCCGACGCGAGAAGAAGAGCTCGAGATCCTCGAACGCTTTGCCGTGCACGAGACGCAGCCCGCGACCGCGGTCGCAACCTTGGATGACGTGCTCGCCTGGCGCGAAGAGACGCACGCCGTGCACGTCGAGCCGAAGCTCAAACACTACATCGTCGAGCTCGTCGCGGTGACGCGCGAGCGTGAGACGACCTACATCGACCACGGCGCGAGCCCGCGCGCGACGCTCGCGATCGCGCATCTGGCGCGCGGCAAAGCGTTGCTCGCGGGACGCGACTACGTCGTTCCCGACGACGTGCGCGCGGTCGCACCGCTCGCGCTGCGCCATCGCATCGGCTTCAACTTCCGCGTGGCGACCGAGGGCATCGGGACGGCCGCGCTGATCGAGCGACTGATCGCAGCCGTTCCCACGCCATGACGCTGCGCGACGCGCTGCTGCGCGGCCGCCGTCGCCCGCGCCGATTCGGCGCCGGATCGCCGACCGTGTACCGCGGTGACGGCTACGAATTCGTCGAGCTGCGCGCCTACGTGCCCGGCGACGACGTGCGCCGCATCGATTGGGCGGCAACCGCGCGCGCGGGCGAACTGCAAACGCGCGTCGTCCTGGAAGACGTCGCGCTGACGCTGGCCGCGATTCTGGATACCTCGGCCTCGCTGCGGGTCGGACGCGAACGCACCCTCGCGGACGCGGCGCGCGAGGCGGTCGACGCGTGGTTCGCCGCGGCGCGCAGCGGAGATCGCGTGCTCCGCGTCGCGGCCGACCGCATCGCCGCGCCGCTGCAGCCGTTCGACGAAGCCTTCGATCTGCAGCGAGCCTTGCGTACCGCTCTCGCGGCGCTCGCGCGGGGGAGCGCGCTTCTCGTCGCAAGCGACTGGTACGAACTCGGCGAGGGCGACGACGATCTGCTCGTGGCGCTCGCGCGTCGTTACGATTGCACCGCGCTCGTCGCGCGCGATCCGTGGTACGACGGCCTCCCGCTCGCGGGGATCGTCCGATTGCGCGGCGCGGAGGGCGGCGAACTGCGCGCGTTCATCGGACGACGCGAGCGCGCCGCGTTCGCGCGCGCCGTACGCGAACGCGAGACGGCGCTGCACGCGCGCTTGGAGCGCTGCGGCTGGCGGACCGGGATCCTCACCGAGACGAGCGGACGCGACGCGCTCGCGCAGGCGTTCGGACTGCACGCGCTCGAACGGGCGGCGCGATGAGCTTCGATCGTCCGTGGCTGCTCGCGCTCGGCATACTCGCGACGATCCTCTTCGCGATCGCGTATCGGCGCGCGGAGCGCGCGCGCGACGCGCAAGCGCAACGCTATTCGAATCTCGAGTTTCTCGCGCGCGCGGTGCAGCCGCGCACCCGGATCGTCGATGCCCTGCGCGTCGCGTGGGTGGCGGGAATCGCCTGCTGCGCGATCGCGCTCGGCGGACCGCATCTCTCGATCCCGGTTCCCGTGCGCGACGGCTCGGTGTTCATCTGCATCGATACCTCGGGCTCGATGGCCTCGAGCGACGTCGCGCCGACGCGCGCGCAGGCGGCGCAGCGTGCGGCGGCCGCCTTCATCGACGAATCCGCGCCCGGCACGCGCATCGGTATCATCGCGTTCGCGAACGGCGCCGAACTCGTGCAGCCGTTGAGCGCGGATCACGCCGCGGTACGCCGCGCGCTCGCACGGCTCCCCGCGCCGAACGGCGCGACCGCCATCGGCGACGCGCTCGAGCTCGCGGGCCAAGAGCTGCCCGCGACCGGACATCGGGTCGTCGTGCTGATCACCGACGGCGTGAACAACGCCGGGAGCGATCCGCAAGAGGTCGCCGCCGCGCTCGGCGCCGAGCACGTGCCGATCTACACGATCGGCCTCGGTACCCGCAACGGCGACATCATCGGCGGCGCGCAGGCGACGATCGACGAAGGCGCGCTGCGCGCGTACGCTCAGGCGAGCGGCGGCGCCTACGCCCGCGTCGAAGACGCCGGGCAACTGCGCGACGCGCTCGCGCGTCTCGGCCGCGTAACCTCTTGTGCGCGCCGCCCGGTCGCCGCGGCGACCGGCTTCTTCGTACTCGGCGCGGCGCTTCTCGCGATGACGCTGCTCGCCGGCCTCGCCCCCGGGAGATATCCATGAACATCCACTCCAGCCGCGACACCTACGCATCGGCCCCGCTGCTCGAAGGTGAGGTTGCCGCCGATCCGATCGAACAGCTGCAACGCTGGCTCGACGAGGCCTATGCGGTGCAAGAGATCCGCGAACCCAATGCGATGTGTCTCTCGACGGTCGACCGCGAGGGTCGCGTCTCCTCGCGCATGGTTCTGCTGCGCGGGCTCGACGGCCGCGGGTTGACCTTCTACACCTCGTACTTCAGCCGCAAGGCGCACGCGATCGAGGCGCATCCGCGCGTCGCGGTCGCGTTCTATTGGCCCGCGCTGCATCGGCAGGTACGCGTGGAAGGTACCGCCGCGCCGCTCTCCGAGGATGAATCCGATGCGTACTTCGCCTCGCGCCCGCGCGGCCATCAACTCGGTGCATGGGCGTCGGAGCAGAGCGAGCGGATCGAGGATCGCGCGACGCTCGCCGAACGCATGGCGCACTTCGAGGAGCGTTTCGAGGGCGACGACGTGCCGCGTCCGCATTCGTGGGGCGGCTATCTGATCGCCCCGACCTACCTCGAATTTTGGCAAGGGCAGCCGAACCGACTGCACGACCGGCTCGCCTACGAGCGCGACGGGCGTCGCTGGAGCATCGCGCGCCTGCAACCGTGATCAAGCCTCCGCGGATTCGCATCGAACTCGGCGACGTAATCGTCGAGATGCTCTCCATCGTGGTCGCGATTCTGCTCGCGCTCGCGGTCAACAATTGGCAGGCGCGCTTGCGCGAAGAACACTCCCTGCGCGCAAACGTCGCGAACATCGTGCGCGAGATGCAGGCCAATCGCAGCGTCCTCGCACGCGTCGCGCGACAGCACGAACGCGAGGCCGCGGCGATCGACCGCGAGGTCACGCTCCTGCGTGCCCACGGAGAGCGGATGAGCTTCGATCGTTTCACGACGTTCTTCGGCACGATCGCGCCGCATGGACTCGGCGCGCTAAACCTCGAGGATGTGGCCTGGACGGTCGCCGAGTCCGATCGCTCGCTCGCGGTCATGCCGTCGGGCGAGCGGATCGCGCTTGCATCGGTCTACGAAGAGCAGCGCGACCTGCGCACCTACTACGACCGACTTATCACGACGATCGAGACCGATACCGACGCGAACCGCTTCCCCCTGCTGGCCGACGAAGCGTATCAATTCGGCGACGTGGTCGCCGCCGAGGACGAGCTGCTGCATGCGTACGCCGCGGTCATTCCCGCGCTCGAGCGCCGCTACCGGCTCGACCACGGTGTGACGAGCGACCTTTCTCGTCCAGGACTAGGGCGACCGTCGCGCTAATCCCCCACCCTCAGCATGCCCCGCCGTAACATCATGGTCATCGGCTCGGGACCGATCATTATCGGTCAAGCCGCCGAATTCGATTACGCGGGCGTTCAAGCGTGCCGCGCGCTCCGTGAGGAAGGCCACCGCGTCGTCCTCGTCAACTCCAATCCCGCGACGATCATGACCGACCCCGAGGTGGCCGATGCGGTCTACCTCGAGCCGCTCACGGTCCCGTCGGTGGAGGCGATCATCGCGCGCGAGCGGCCCGACGCCCTGCTCCCGACGCTCGGGGGCCAAACCGGCCTCAACCTCGCCGTCGAACTCTTCGAAGCGGGCGTCCTCGAACGCTACGGCGTCGAGCTGCTCGGCACGCCCGTCGACACGATTCAGTTAGCGGAAGACCGCGAGCGCTTCAAGGCCAAGATGCTCGAGATCGGCGAGCCCGTTGCCGAATCCGAGATCGTCACCGAGGTCGAGCAGGGGCTCGCCTTCGCGGCACGCGTGGGCTATCCGCTCGTCGTGCGTCCCGCCTACACGCTCGGCGGGACCGGCGGCGGCGTCGTCTACGACGAAGAAGAACTGCGCGAGCGTCTGGACGCCGGGCTCAACGCCTCGCTGATCCATCAGGCGCTGCTCGAAACCTCGCTGCTCGGCTGGAAAGAGATCGAGTACGAAGTGCTGCGCGACGGTGCGGACAACTGCATCATCGTCTGCAACATGGAGAACATCGATCCGGTCGGCGTGCATACCGGCGATTCCGTCGTCGTCGCACCGTCGCAGACGCTCTCCGACCGCGAATACCAGATGCTGCGCACCTCGTCGATCAACGTGATCCGCGCGCTCAACGTGCAGGGCGGGTGCAACATCCAGTTCGCGCTGCATCCGACCAAGAGCGAGTACGCGATCATCGAAGTCAACCCGCGCGTCTCGCGCAGTTCGGCGCTCGCATCCAAAGCGACCGGCTATCCGATCGCCAAGATCTCCACGCGCATCGCGCTCGGACAGACGCTCGATCAGATTCCCAATCCCGTGACCGGGGTCACCAAGGCCGCCTACGAACCCACGCTCGACTACGTCGTCGTCAAGTTCCCGCGCTGGCCGTTCGACAAGTTCCCGCTCGCCGACACGCAGTTGGGCACGCAGATGAAGTCGACCGGTGAGGCGATGGGTATCGGGCGAACCTTCAAGAGCGCGTTCATGAAGACGGTGCGCGGACTCGATCTCAAACGCGAGATGCTGACCGGCGGTGAATACCTGGAGTGGAGCGACGCCGAGCTCGACGCGATCGTCGCGCGCCCGACGCACGAGCGGCTCTTCGCGATCGCGGAGATGCTGCGCCGTGCCGGCCCCGCCGGACGCGACGCCGCGATCGAACGCATTCACGCGAGCAGCACGATCGATCGGTTTTGGCTGCACGAACTCGCCGAGATCGTCGCGGCCGAGACGAGCGGCGATCCGCGCGCGGCACGCCGGGCGATCGAGCCGGGCGATCCGTCGTTCCGCATGGTCGACACGGCGGCGGCCGAATTTCCGGCGAAATCGCCGTACTACTATCTCTCGCACGGCGAGATGAACGAGATGCGCCCGACCCCGAGCGACGCGGTGATCGTGGTCGGCAGCGGTCCGATCCGCATCGGTCAAGGCATCGAGTTCGACTACAGCTGCGTGCATGCGGCTTGGGCGCTGAAGGCCGCGGGCGCATCGCCGGTCGTCATCAACAACAACCCGGAAACCGTCTCGACCGATTTCGACATCTCCGACGCGCTCGTCTTCGAGCCGCCGGGCGCCGACGAGGTCGAAGCAACCTATCGTGCGACGAACGCCAAGGGCGTGATGCTCGCCTTCGGCGGACAGACCGCGATCAATCTCGCAAGCGAACTGAGCGAACGCGGCGTGCGCATCATCGGCAGCGATCGCGCGAGCCTCGACATGGCCGAAGACCGCGCGCAGTTCGAAGCGGCTCTGCAGCGCTTGGGTGTGGCGCGTCCCGAAGGCAAGGCGGCGACGAGTTTCCGCGAGGCGCGCGTCTTCGCGCGCGAGCTCGGCTTCCCCGTGCTCGTACGGCCGAGCTTCGTGCTCGGCGGGCGCGCGATGGAGATCATCTACAACGAAGGTCAGCTCGCGTCGTACGCGGAGTCGGCGCCGCCGATTCTCCCCGGGGCTCCGCTGCTCGTCGATAAGTACCTCAAGGGGCTCGAAGTCGAGGTCGACGCGGTCTTCGACGGCGACGACATCCTGATTCCCGGCATCTTCGAGCACGTCGAACGCGCGGGCATCCACTCCGGCGACTCGATCAGCGTCTATCCCACGCAAACGGTGAGCGAGGAGATGACGCGGCGCATCGTCGAGGTGACGACCGCGATCGCGCAGGAGCTGCGCATCCGCGGTCTCATCAACATTCAATTCGTGATCCACGACGGCGCGCTCTACATCATCGAAGCCAATCCGCGCGCGAGCCGTACCGTGCCGATCATTCAAAAGGCGACCGGCGTGAATATGGTCGCCGCCGCCACACGCATCGCGCTCGGCGAAAAGCTGCGCGACATGGAGTACGGCACCGGCTTGATTCCGCGCACGCCCTACGTCGTGGTGAAAGTGCCCGTCTTCTCGTTCTCGAAGATGCGCGGCGTGGAGACGATTCTCGGCCCGGAGATGAAGTCGACGGGCGAGGTGCTCGGCATCGACGAGAGCTTCGCGGGCGCGCTGCGCAAGGGATTCATCGGCGCGGGCGTGCGCCTGCCGGGCAGCGGCGGACGCATCCTGGTCTCGATCGCCGACGAAGAGAAGCACGAAGCGATGCCGGTGCTGCGGCGCTACGCCGATCTCGGCCACACGCTCGTCGCGACGCCGGGCACGCGCGCCGCGCTCGAAGCGGCGGGCATTCCGTGCGAAGCGATCAACAAGATCGCCGCGGGTTCTCCGCACGTGCTCGACGTGATCCACGCGCGCAAGGTCGATCTCGTGATCAACGATGCCAAAGGCCCGCGCGAGATCTCCGATAACTACCGCATTCGCCGCGCCGCGGTCGAGAGCGGCATCGCGTGCCTTACCTCGCTCGACACCGCGAAGGCGCTGGTCACCGCACTCGAAACGGTGCCCGGGCCGCCGCGCAGTCTTCAGGAGTATCGCAATGGTGCACGGGCGTAAACCGACGGACAAGAGCGAGCGTCTGCTCGAACTCGGCGACGCGCCGCGCGTCTTCGTGCTCGGCGGCAGCGGCAGCACGCTCGGCTTCATCAACAGCTTTCGCAGCGAGGGCGGCGTGGTGACGGCACGGCTCGTGCCGCTCGCGTGGACGCCGGTCGGCGTGGTGATCGGCGACACCTGGCAAAACGTCGGCATCGCGATCGCCAATCTGCCCGATTGGGTGGATCGTACGTTCCCGCCCGAGGACGAGCGCGCGTTCGTCGCGCCGATGCGCGATATCGAACTGCTCGCACGCGTGCAGTGGCACGCCGATCTGCCCGAGACGCTCACCGACGAAGGCGTGCTCAACATCGAGGACGTGCCCGAAGAGATCGCGGACGCCCTCGCGCATCCCGGCGCCCCGATCGTGCAGTGCGCCGCCTGTCGCCGTCTCTGCGTGCGCGATGAGTTCGTCTGGAAAGAGAAGCA
Source organism: Vulcanimicrobiota bacterium (assembly GCA_027306785.1). Taxonomy (GTDB): domain Bacteria; phylum Vulcanimicrobiota; class Vulcanimicrobiia; order Vulcanimicrobiales; family Vulcanimicrobiaceae; genus REEB354. Next base: position 98,625 of record DAHUZB010000018.1, on the reverse strand, counting down.
GCTCTGCGCCTGGGATTACCACACGCAAGTGTTCGGGAAGCGCGGGCCGTGGCGCAACGGCGTCTACGAACCGCATCACTTCGCGACGCTTCCGAGTTGCGCGTACGTGGCGCCGGAAGTGCTCGGCGATCTCGAGGTCGAGGTGGTCTTCGCGACGAGCGCGATCGATGAGGGGCTCGCGGAACGCATGATCAACCTCCTGCTCGAGGCCGAGGCGGAGCGACCGCATATGGCGGTGCGTTCCGGCGACGGGTTCACGGTGCTGCGCGAGCGCTCGTGACCAATCGCGCGATCTCGCGGCTCGGCACGCTCTTCGCGCTGCTCTTCCTGATCCTCGCGGGACGGCAGACGTGGGTGATGCTCGTAGCCGGCCCGTCGATCGCCGCGAAGCCGTACAATCCGCGCCACGCGCTGCTCGACGCACGGCGCGGTCGCATCCTCGCATCCGACGGCACGGTGCTCGCGCAGACGGTCGACGGCGTACGCGAGTATCCGCTCGGCCCCTCGCTTGCGCAGACCGTCGGCTACGTGAGCACGCGCTACGGCGAGAGCGGGATCGAAGATGCCTACGACCGCGCGCTGACGCCGCCCGACACGACCGGCGATCCTCTCGCGCAGCTCGATGAGATCGTCGCGGCGCTCCGCGGAAAGCGCTCCGATGCCGCGGGTGCCGACGTCGTAACGACGATCGTGCCCGCGATTCAACGCACCCTGTATACCGAACTCGCGCGCCACGCGCGCGCGGCGGGCGTCGCGCTCGATCCGCGCACCGGCGCCGTGCTCGCGATCGCGAGCGTGCCGAGCTTCGATCCAAACGCCTTCGATCGCGAATTTCCGAAGCTGCAGAGCGACCCGCAAAGCCCGCTGATCGACCGCGCGACCGACGGCCTCTATCCGCCCGGATCGACCTTCAAAATCTTCACCGCGGGATCGGCGCTCGAAAGCGGAACCGTGACCATGCACACGCGTTTTCAGGATCCGGGCTACGTGCGCATCGGCAATTTCACGCTGCACGACAACGAAGGCGAAGCGACCGGCAATCAAGATATCACCGGCGCCTTCGCGCTTTCGAGCAACGTCGATTTCGCGCACATCACGCTTGCGATGGGCACCGCCACCTTCTACGCCTATCTCGCGAAGTGGGGCATCGGGGCGCCGCTCGACTTCCAGCTCCCGGCCGCGAGCGGACGCTTTCCCCCGCAGGACTCGATCGTCCCGGGCGAGCTCGCGCAGATGGGATTCGGCCAGGGAGCGCTGCTGATGTCGCCGTTGCAGATGGCGCTGATCGCCGCGACGGTCGCGAACGGCGGCACGATGCCGCGCCCCTACATCGTGCGGCAGATCGTGCGGGGCGGCGTCCCGGCGAGCGTCACCCCGACCGGGTCGCTTGCTTCCCCGATATCGGCGGACACCGCGGCCGACGTGAAGAAGATGATGCTCGCCGTGGTGCAGCGCGGCACGGGCACCGCAGCACAGATCCCGGGCGTCGCCGTCGCCGGAAAGACCGGTACCGCGACCAACCCGCATGGAGCCGCGCATGCGTGGTTCGTCTGTTTTGCTCCGGCCGATCATCCGCGCGTCGTCGTCGCGGTGGTCGTGGAGAATGCCGGGTACGGCGGCACGGTCGCGGCACCGATCGCGCGCGACGTACTTCGTACCGCATTGAGCGTCGTCAAGGATTGATAGCAAGCTAGCGTGATCGAGCAAGAAACCTTCAATAACCGCTACCGTCTCGATCGCAAACTCGGCGAGGGCGGCATGGCGACCGTGTACTGCGGCACCGATACGGTGCTGCGGCGCCGCGTCGCCATCAAGGTGCTGCGCCCGCAGTACGCCGCCGACGAAGAGTTCGTGCGGCGTTTCTATCAAGAGGCCGAATCCGCGGCGCGTCTCTCGCATCCGAACATCGTGAATACCTACGACGTCGGGCGCGAAGGCGATACCTATTACATCGTAATGGAGCTCGTCGACGGGCCCTCGCTCGCCGAGATCATCGCCGCCGACGGCAAGCTGCCCGAACCGGTCGCGATCGACTACGCCGCGCAGATCTGCAACGGCCTCGCCTACGCGCACCGTTCGGGGCTGCTGCATCGCGACATCAAACCGGCGAATATCCTGGTCACCAAGGATGACGTCGTCAAGCTCTCCGATTTCGGGATCGCCCGCGCGGTCTCGCAACAGACGATGGCGCTCACCAAGCCGGGCCTCGTGATGGGCAGCGTGTACTACATCTCGCCCGAGCAGGCGCAAGGGCACGATCTGCACGAGTCGAGCGATCTCTACAGCGTCGGCGTCGTGCTCTACCAGATGCTCACCGGCGAGTTGCCCTTCACCGGGGAATCGCCCGTCACCGTCGCGCTCAAACACATCGGCGATCCGGTTCCGACGCTCGATACGCAGGCGCTCGGCGTCTCGCCCGCGCTCGCGGCGATCGTGAACAAGCTGCTGCAGAAGCAGCCGCAAAATCGTTTCCGCTCCGCAAGCGAGGTTGCATCGGCGCTGCGCGAGGCGCGCGAGCGTCCGAGCGTCGCCGCCTACGCGATCGCAAACGACGCCCCGACGCAGGCCTTTCGCACCGCGCCGCCGCCGCGCCGCTCGCCGATGCCGGATCGTCACTTCACCTCGATCAGCGAAGAAGAAGAGCGCCGTTCGCGCATCAGCGGCGGCATCATCGCCACGTTGATCGTGCTCGCGATCGTCGCGACCGGACTCGGATACGTGCTCTTCGGACGTCCGCTCTCGCTCCCGCAGCTCGGCGCGAACGTGGCGGTCGCCGACTACACCGGCATGACCGACACGCAAGCGCAGGCGGCGGTCGTGAATGCAGGACTCGTGGCGCGCTTTATCAAGACCTCGAGCGATACCGTGCCGGCCGATCACGTGATCCGGCAGAATCCGGCCGCGGGCACCGAGGTTGCCAAGAACTCGCTCGTCGAGCTCGTGGTGAGCAACGGCTTGCCGCTCGTCGGCCTGCGCGACGTGCGCGGCTATAACGCCGACGACGCGCGACGCACGCTCGCCGGTGACGGCTTCTCGGTGAAGACCGTTTCGCGCTACGACAACGCCGCGAAGGACAGCGTGATCGATCAGCGTCCGAAGCCCGGTGCGAAGGTTCGCAAGGGCAGCACGATCACGCTCGTGCTCTCCAAGGGTCCGCAGCAGATCTCGGCACCGAACTTCGTCGGCATGAACGTCAGCGACGCGCTCGCGCTCGCCAAACGCAGCAACCTCGTCGTCGATGCATCGCAACGCGCCGCGTATCCGGGCGTTGCGAACGACGTCGTAGCCTCGCAGGACGTCAATCCCGGCGATGCGATCGACCGTACCACGACGATCCATCTGATCGTCTCGACCGGCGCGCCGCCCGACGCTTCGGCCGTGAGCGCACCGAACGTGCTCAACATGAAGTACGGCGACGCGGTCTCGCAGCTCAACGGCGCGGGCCTCACCGCGGCGGTGAAGTTCGTCACGCAGACGGAGCAGAACGGGCTGATCGTCGCGCAGGATCCGCCGGCGGGCAGCAAGATTCCGGCGGGTTCGACCGTGACGATCACGCTCTCGGTCTCGGGCGAGGTGCCCGACACCGAAGGCATGTCGCTCGCCGAAGCGCAGTCCACGCTCCTGCAGTACGGCTACCGCGTCGATCGACTGACCTACACGACGAGCGAGGGGGCCGACGGCAAGGTGGTGCGCACGTCGCCATCGGCGGGTACGACGCTCGATCCGGGATCGAGCGTGACGATCATCATCAACGGTGTCCAGCACTGAGGCGAGCGCTCCGGCGCGCATCCTCGGCATCGATCCCGCGCTGCGCGTCACCGGCTACGGAGCCATCGAACGCACCGCGCGCGGGGTGCGGTTGATCGAGGCGGGCATCGTGAGCCCGCGCACCGATCGCGCGCTGGAAGATCGTCTGCACGAACTGCACCGCGGCATCAGCGAGGTGCTCGCGCAGACGCGCCCCGATATCGTGGTGATCGAAGAACTCTACACGACCTACAAGAATCCGATGACCGCGATCCTCATGGGTCACGCGCGCGGCGTGATGTGTCTTGCGAGCGCGCAGGCGGGCGTTCCGGTGCGGACGCTCGGACACGCACACGTGAAGCGCGCGCTCACGGGTTCCGGCGCGGCGCGCAAAGAACAGGTCAATTCGATGGTCACGCGCCTGCTCAACCTTCGTACCGCGCCCAAACCGAACGACGTCTCCGACGCGCTCGCGATCGCGCTCGCCTTCTCGAACATGACCGATCGTGTTCTCGCGTATTAGCGGCGCGCTCGTCGAGCGGGCGGCGGAGCACGTGGTGGTCGACGTGCACGGCCTCGGCTACGAGGTGGTGCTGCCGCCGTGCGTCGCCGAAAAGGTCACGCACGTGCCCGGCGAGCCGCTCACGCTCGAGATCCACGCGGTGTTGAACATCGACGGCAACAGCGGGCGCTTCACCTACTACGGATTCACCAACGCGATCGAGCGCGAGTTCTTCGAATCGCTCTGCAGCGTCGCCTCGATCGGACCGCGCTCGGCCGCGCGCGCGTTCTCGCAGCCGATGTCGGCGATCGCAAGCGCCATCGATCGCGGCGACCACGCCTACTTGAAGACGCTCCCCGGCATCGGGCAGCAGAAGGCGCGCGATATCGTCGCCAAGCTGCAAGGCAAAGTCGCGAAGTTCTTGCTGATTCAGGACGCGCGGCCCGCCGCCGAGCAGGCGATGCCGGACTTCGCCGACGAAGCGCTTGCGGTGCTGCTGCAGCTCGAATACAAGCGCCCCGAGGCCGAGGCGATGATCCGCGAGACGCTCGAATCCGCCACCGCGATCCGCGACGCGGAGACGCTGCTCGCCGAGATCTACCGCCGCAAAGCGGAGAAGCGCGCATGAGCGAGACGCCGCGCAAACGACTGCTCGGCCCCGAAGACGCGGGCGATCTCCCCGAGCGCGTGGTGAGTCCCGAAGACACGCTCGAGGACGAGGTCTACGGCGCGAGCCTGCGCCCGCGCACCTTCGCCGATTACGTCGGTCAGGAACGCGTGGTGGAGAACCTGCGCATCGCGATCGACGCGGCGCGGCGACGTGAAGAGTCGCTCGATCACGTGCTGTTCTACGGTCCGCCCGGACTCGGCAAGACCACGCTTGCGGGGTTGATCGCGCGCGAACTCGGTGCGAACTTTCGCCCCACCAGCGGCCCGACGCTCGAAAAGCCGAAAGATCTCGTCGGCATCCTGACCTCGCTCGAAGAGGGCGACGTGCTCTTCATCGACGAGATCCATCGGCTCGGACGCGTGGTCGAAGAGTTTCTCTATCCGGCGATGGAGGATTTCCAAATCGATTTCGTCGTCGATCGCGGCGCCTACGCGAAGACGATCAAACTCCCGCTCAAGCGCTTCACGCTCGTCGGCGCCACCACGCGCGCGGGTATGCTGACCGCGCCGCTGCGCGAACGATTCGGCATCGTGCACCATCTCGATTACTACGACGTCGACGAACTCGAACGCATCGTGACGCGCTCGGCGAGCGTGCTCGGCGTACCGACCGATGCCGACGGTGCGCGCACGATCGCGCGCCGTAGCCGCGGCACGCCGCGCATCGCGAACCGCCTGCTGCGCCGCGTGCGCGACTTCGCCGAGGTACGCGCGGCGGGGCACATCACCGCCGAGGTCGCGGCCGAAGCGCTCGCACGCGAGGGCGTCGACGAACTCGGGCTCGACCGCCTCGATCGCGCCTTCCTACGCACCGTGATCGAGCAGTACGGCGGCGGACCCGTCGGCATCGCCGCGATCGCCGCGACGCTGACCGAGGACGCCGAGACGTTGGAAGATGTCGTGGAACCGTATTTGCTCAAAGCGGGCTTCGTGGTGCGCACGGCGAGCGGACGCAAAGCGACGCCCGAAGCCTATCGCCATCTGGCCATCGACGGCGGCGGGACGGCAGGCGCCCGCCAGGAGCGGCTGCTCTGATGCGCCGCGCCGCCTTTCTCGCCGCGACCGCGGCTGCGTGCGCCGTCGCGCCGCGGCGGGTACGCGCCGACGACGAGTTCGACCCGGCGATGAACGCGCCGACGCAGTCGCTGCGCGTACTGCTCGGCCGGGGTGACGCGCAGCCGGTACCGGGCGGCGGCTTCACCTTTGCGGGGCGCGCCTATCGCGGCACCTTCACCCGCACGCCGGGCGGCCGGATCGTGAACGACGTCTCGCTCGAGGAGTATCTGTACAGCGTCGTGCCGCGCGAGATGTCGCCCGCGTGGCCGCAGGCGGCGCTCGCGGCGCAGGCGATCTGCGCGCGCACCTACGTGTTACGGCGCAGCGACCCGCGCCGCGATTACGACGTCGTGCCCTCCGAGGTCGATCAGGTCTACACGGGCCGCAGCGGCGAATCGCCCGCCGGCCGCGCGGCGGTCGACGCCACGGCGGGGGCGGCGCTACGCTACGGCGAGGCGTTCGCGCAGATCGTCTACTCGTCGTGCTGCGGCGGCCACACCGAATCGTCGAGCGACGCCTGGGGCGGCGCGCCGATTCCGTACCTCGGCGGCGTGGCCTGCCCGTACTGCACGGCCTCTCCGAATTACCGCTGGGAACGAACGCTCGCGCTCGCCGAGATCGCGGCGCACTTCGCGACGGAGATCGCGCCGTACGGCGCGCTGCAAACGGTCGCGATCGGCATGAAAGACCGGAGCGGCCGCGCCAAGACGATCGAACTGCGCTGCGAGCGCGGCTCCGCGTTCGTCGGCGGCTCGTCGTTCCGTCTGCGGGTCGGTCCGCGTACCGTGCCGAGCGTGCTCATCGCGAGCATCGATCCGCTCGACGCAGCGAACGTGCGCCTGCAAGGCGGAGGTTTGGGACACGGCGTCGGACTCTGCCAGTGGGGAGCGCGCGGCATGGCCCTCACCGGAGCGACGCCCGCGCAGATCCTCGCCTTCTATTTTCCGGGTACGACCATCGGGCATGACTGACCAGCGCAAACCGCAGAGCACGGGTGATGACGCGAGCGATAAACGCTTCGCGCTGCGTCTGCGCAAATTCATCGACGTCGTCATCGAAGATCCGCTCGCGTCGATGCTGATCCGCGGCGCCGTCGCCGACATCTCGCCGACCGGCATGCGCATCATCGTCGATCAATACTTACCCGTCGGAACCAAGTACACGATCACGATGAAGCGCAACCCGTTTCTGCGCCTGCGCGGTCAAGTACGATGGATTCGGGCCTTCCAGGGCGAGACGTTCCAAGTGGGCGTGCTGATCGTCGAAGCCTCCGAAGACGACCGCAAACGCCTCGTCAACTTTCTCGAACTTGAACACCAACGACTCTCCGGCCACGCCTGACGCGGACGACGCGTCGGCGTATCGCTTCGACCTTCCCGACGACCTCATCGCGCAAGCCCCGGCTCCCGAACGCGACGGCAGCCGTCTCTTCGTGCTCGACGGCGAACGAACCGAACACCGCGTCTTTCGCGAGCTTCCCGAATTCCTGCGCGAAGGCGACGTGCTCGTGCTCAACGACACGCGCGTGATCGCGGCACGCCTGCACGGCACGCGCGTGCCGAGCGGCGGCGGCGTCGAGCTGCTCTTGCTGCACCCGGCCGATGCCGCGCGCTACGATGCCTCCGCAACGGTATGGACCGCGCTTGCCAAGCCCGCGCGGCGCCTGCAGCCCGGCGCGCGCATCGCCTTCGGCGCGCTCGGCGAAGGCGAGATCGTGCGCGCGCTCGACGACGGGCTGCGCGAGGTGCGATTCGAGCTGCAGGTGCCGTTCGAAGCATTTCTCGCGTCGGCGGGCACGCTGCCGCTCCCGCCCTACATCCACAACGATTCGCAGGAAGCGCAAGCACGCTATCAGACCGTCTTTGCACGGGTGCCGGGGAGCGTCGCGGCGCCGACCGCGTCGCTGCACTTCACCGACGAGGTGCTCGCCCGCGTGCGCGCGCGCGGCGTCGAGGTGCACTACGTCACGCTCGATGTCGGGCTCGGCACGTTTCGTCCCATGACCGCGCAACGTTTGGACGAGCATCGCATGCACGCCGAAACCTATGCCATTCCCGACGAAACCGCGAGCGCGATCGCGCGCGCGCGCGCGGAGGGGCGGCGCGTGGTGGCGGCCGGGACCACCGTGGTGCGTACGCTCGAAGGCTGCGCCGCCGAACATGGGGCGATCGTCGCGGGCGAGGGGAGCACCGCGCTCTTCATTCGTCCGGGTTTTCGCTTTCGCGTCGTCGACGCGATGATCACGAACTTTCATCTGCCGCAATCGACGCTGCTCGTGCTCGTGAGCACCTTCGCCGGCCGCGAGCGCGTGCTCGCCGCCTACCGCGAAGCAGTCGAGCGTCGCTACCGGTTCTTTTCCTTCGGCGACGCGATGTTCGTGACGCGCGCGCCGGAACGCGGGTACTAAGGACAACGTGAACTACGTCGCATTCGATCGGCCGGGCACGCCCGAGGTTCTTCATGTCGCGAGCGCAGCCGCGCCCGAGCCGCGCCCCGGCGAGGTGGCGATCGAGGTGGAGGCCGCGGGCGTCTCGCGCGCCGACACCCTGCAACGCAAGGGACTCTATCCGCCGCCGCCCGGCGCCTCGCCGCATCTGGGGCTGGAGGTCGCGGGCACGATCGCGGCGCTCGGCGCGGGCGTGCGCGGCTTTGCACCGGGCGATCGCGTGGTCGCGCTCTGCAACGGCGGCGGGTATGCCGAATCCGTGACGGTGCCGGCCGGAGCGGTGCTGCCGCTGCCCGAGTCGTGGTCGTTCATCGAGGGCGCGACGCTGCCGGAGAACGCCTTCACCGTCTTCGACAACCTGATCGTGCGCGCGCGCCTGGAACGCGACGACGTCGTGCTCGTCCACGGCGGCACGAGCGGTATCGGCAGCACCGCGATCATGTTCGCGCGTGCGCTCGGCGCGCGCGCGATCGCGACGGCGGGTACGCGCGAGAAGTGCGAAGCGACGCTCGCAATGGGCGCCTTCGCGGCGATCGACTACCGCGCCGAAGATTTCGTCGAGCGCGTGCTTGCGCTCACCGACGGACGCGGCGTCGACATCGTGCTCGATATCGTGGGCGGGGACTACATCGCGCGCGATCTGCGCGCGCTCGCGCTCGAAGGGCGCATCGCCTGCATCGCGACCGCGGGCGGCACCAAGGCCGAGATCGACCTGGGTCGCCTGCTGCAACGCCGCGCCACGATCTTCGGTTCGAGCTTACGTCCCCGCACGGATGCGGAGAAGGCGCAGATCGCGGGCGGACTGCGCGCGCGCATCTGGCCGCTGCTCGACGCACGCGATCCGATCGTGCCGCTGGTCGATTCGATCTACACCTTTTCCGAGGCCGCGCAGGCGCATACGCGCTTAGAATCGAGCGCGCACATCGGCAAGATCGTGCTCGTGCCCGACGCGCCCGGCAGGGATGACTGACCCCATCCCGATAACGCACTACCGTCATACCTCGAAGATGGAAGGACTTTCATGAGCGTCTATACACCGAAGAAGTGGGAACTTTCCGGTCTGCAAGGCATCTCCGACGAGACGCTGCAGATTCACTTCGGTCTCTACGAAGGCTACGTCAAGAACACCAACCTGCTCACCGATCTGCTCGCGGAGATGCGCGCGGCCGGTAAGAACAGCGGTGCGGATCCCGCCTACGCGGAGATCGCGCGCCGGTTGGGCTGGGAATTCAACGGCATGCGCCTTCACGAGTACTACTTCGACAACCTCACGAAGTCGCCCAAAGAACTCGGCGGCGGCAAGCTGCACGATCTGATCGGCTCCTCGTTCGGTTCGCTCGAGAATTTCAAAAAAGACTTCTCGGCGATCGGCGGCATGCGCGGCGTGGGTTGGGCGATCGCGTTTCACGACAAGGTCGCGAACCGTCTCGTCAACGTGTGGATCGGCGATCACAACATCAACGAACTCGCGGGCTGCGAGCCGGTGCTCGTGATGGATCTGTGGGAGCATGCGTTCCTGCGCGATTACAAGCCCGCGGAGAAGGGCAAGTACATCGAGTCGTTCATGGCGCACGTCGATTGGAGCGTCGCCGAGTCGCGCCTGAAGTAACGCGCGTCTTTACGGAAATCGTACGAAGGGGGCGACTCGCAACGAGTCGCCCCCTTCATGCATCGTGTGCCCCGCTCGTTCGCGGGAGGAAGCACGGGCGCGGAATTGGTATTGCGACGTATGCCCTGTTCTTGCGAACGGCTGCCCGAACGACGGCCGCGCGCACACGTGCGCCTCGTGATCTCGGTGCGCTTCGATCACACCCGGATGAAACTTGCTTCGCTCTTACGCGCGGTGGGTATCGCCTTTGCCTCCGAGGGCGAGGTGCTCACGATCCCGATCGCCGACGATGCGCTCGAAGCGCTGCTCGGCGAGATCGAACGCGGACTCACCTCGGCCGAGCTCGAGGCGGCGCGTGCGCTGATCCTCGACGGCGACGGCGCCCCCTCGGTCTCCGACTATCTGCGCGCGAGCGAATTGAGTCGCGTCATCTCGCAAGTGCGCAGTCGCTGGCTGCTCGACACCCTGAGCGACGAAGCGCCCGTTTCGTTCTTTCAGCCGATCTTCGATGCGCGCACCGGGGCGGTGTTCGCGCGCGAGGCGCTCTTGCGCGTGCGTCGCGACGGGCTCTACGTCGGTCCGGGCGAGGCGTTTCGCGCCGCGAGCGATCAGGATCTCACGCAGTACCTCGATCGCGTGGCGCGCGAGACCGCGATCGCGAGCGCGGCGCGCGCCGGATTTCCGGAGAACATCTTCGTCAATTTCCTGCCCTCGGCGATCTACGATCCGCGAACCTGTCTCGCGACGACCGTGCAGGCGCTCCGCGAACACGGCATCGCGCACGAGCGCGTCGTCTTCGAAGTGGTCGAGAGCGATCGAATCCACGATCCGCACCATTTGAGCACGATCATCGATTCCTACCGCGCGCAAGGCTTCCGTGTGGCGCTCGACGATCTCGGCGCGGGATACTCGTCGTTCACGCTGCTGCATCATCTGCGGCCGGACTTCGTCAAGCTGGACATGGCGCTCGTGCAGAACGTCGATCGGGACGCGTTCAAATCGGTGCTCGCCGGCAAGCTGATCGATGCCGCGCGCGATCTCGGCATCGCGATCGTGGCCGAGGGCATCGAGCGAGAAGAAGAGCTCGCGTGGGTGCGTGAACGCGGCGTCGACTACGTGCAAGGCTTCCTCCTCGGCCGCCCCGACTACGTGTCACCCTGAGCCGGTCGAAGGGCTGAGTTCGTCGAAGGGCCGCGCGGCACGACGGTGAGCGTACGCGGATGCGTGTACCACACCAGGCCGGGCGGCGCGTTGCGTTGCGCGCGCACGAATTTGCGCTCGGTAAAATCGATCGGCACCTTCGGCGCGTTCTTGGCCTTCGAGTAGAACGCCGCGAGTTCGGCGGCGCGCTCGATATCGGCTTCGGGCGCGGCGCTGCGATCGTCACGCTGCAGAATCACGTGCGCGCCCGGAATGTTTTGCGCGTGGAACCAGAGATCGCTCGGACGCGCCACATGGAAGGTGAGATCGGCGTTTTCGAGCGGCGAACGCCCGACCAGAATGCGCGAGCCGTGCGCGGTGCGCTCCTCGAGCGGCGTGCGCTTGCGCCGCTTCGCGTTCGCTCGGGCGCTCTTGGGACGCGGTTCGAGCGCCTCGAGCGCACTCTCGACATCGTCGAGATCGCCGTCGGCGGCGCGTTCGACCTCCCAGCGTAACTCCTCGATCGCGTGCAGCGCGGTCCGCAGCGCGCCTTCGCGTTCCTCGATATGCGGAAGCGAGGTGCCGAGTTTTTTATAGCGCGCGAAGAGCGCCGTCGCCCGCTCCTTGGCTTCGTCGCGCGCCGCCTCGTCGGCGAGTTCGTACAAGCGCGCGAAGATCGCCTCGCCTTCCTCGCGCAGCACGTCGCGGGCGGCCGCTTCGCGCCGCTTCGCATCGAGCGCGGCCAGTTCGGCGCGCGTTTTGCGCTCGCGTTCATCGAGACGCTTTGCGAAGGCGTGACGGCGCTGCGCGGCGCGCCGATGCGCGGCGCTGCCCACCTGCGCGCGCCGCACCTCGCCGACCAGATCGAGCAGCGACTCTTCGCGCGTGCACGCCGCATCGGCGAAGCCGTCGAGCGGCGCGGGATAGGCCTGCACCACGCTCCCGTCCCGTCGATAGACGTACAGCGGCGCGCGCACGAGCGCCTCGCCGTCGCGCTCGTCATCGGTGAGCGCCGGTGCGAGCGCGGCGCGCGGCGCGAGCGGCGGGAGTTGGTAGGGCAGACCCGCCTGCACGGCGCGCGTGCCGTTCTCGGCGAGGGAGAATTCCTTGGCCGCGGCGACGACGGTATCGCGCTTCACGAGCACGACATTGCCGAAACGCGGCACCAATTCGACGTAGAGATCGATCTCGTCGCCCACGCCGAAGCGCGAGCGCGTGCCGAACACGAAGCGCAGCAGCCGATCGCCCTTGCGCGCGCGCACGCCGAGCAGCGCGGTGCCGCGCAATGCCGCGCCGACCGCGCGTATAAAGCCCGGTTCCACCGCGATCGGAAGCTCGTCGTCGACGATCTCTACGAGCGGCGGCGTACCGAAGATGTCGATCGCCAGGCGCAGGGTGCGTCCGCGCGACCAGAGTTCGATCGCGGTGCGTCCGTCCGCGAGCATGCCCACGTCACGCACCTTCGCACCGCGGTAGCGCGCGTCGAGCTCGAACGCGAGCCGCCGAATCAGCAGAGCATCGGTGCGCACGCGGCGATCAGCCGGCCGGGACGATCGTGCGTTTGAGTTCGCGCTTGAGCACTTTGCCGCTCGGGCCGAGCGGCATCGCGTCGACGAAATGCACGTGACGCGGATACTTGTAGCGACCGAGATGCTCTTGCGACCACGCGACGATCGCCTCGGTCGTCGCCTCGCCGCCGTCGTCGGAGCGCACGATCACCGCCACGATCTCTTCGCCGTGCGTCTCGTGCGGCACGCCGATGACCGCGACTTGCTTGACCGCGGGATGGCGCATCAGCACCTCTTCGACCTCACGCGGATAGACGTTGAAGCCGCCGCGCAGGATCATGTCTTTCTTGCGGTCGACGATCGTGATGAAGCCGTCGTCGTCTTTGGTGCCGAGATCGCCCGAGCGGAACCAGCCGTCCACGATCGCCTCGCGCGTGGCCTGCGGGTTGTTCAGGTAGCCTTTGAAGACGCAGTGGCCGCGAATCACGATCTCGCCGAGTTCGCCGTGCGGGAGAAGCTCGATCCGCTCGTCGAGTTCGGGGCGCGCGATCGCGAGCTCCACGCCCCAGATGCCGCAGCCGACCGTCCCCGGGCGCCGTCCGAACTCGCGCTGGTTGAAGCTCGCCACCGGCGAGGTCTCGGAGAGACCGTACCCCTCGTAGATCGGGGTCCCGAAGTCGGCCTCGAAGGCTTCGAGCACCGCAAGCGGCAGCGAGGAGCCGCCCGAAACGGCATGGCGCAGGGCCGGACGCGCCGGGTTGGCGCGACCGGCGTCGAGTAGCGCGATGTACATCGTCGGCACGCCAGCGAAGACCGTGACGCCGTGCGCGAGCATCAGCTCGAGTGCCGCCGCGCCGTCGAAGCGCGGAAGCAGCACCATGGCGCCCCCCACGCGGAAGGCGGCGTTCATCACGCAGGTCTGCCCGAAGGAGTGAAAGAGCGGCAACGCCCCGAGAAAGACGTCGTCCTCGCGCAGCGAGAAGAGGTCGAAGGCGCTGACCGCGGCGTTATGCACCATGTTGCTCTGGGTGAGCACCGCGCCTTTCGGTTTGCCGGTGGTGCCGCTCGTGTAGAGGATCACCGCATCGTCTTCGGTCGCGCGCTGCTCCATGAGCGCGATCGGCTCGTCGGTCGGCACGCCCGCTTCGACGCAGGGCACCCCGGCCTGCGCGGCCCCGGCAGCGCCCGCCGCGAGCAGCAGGGGGTGCGCCACGAGCACCTTGGCGCCCGAGTCGCGCAGCACGTAGGCGATCTCCTCGGCGGTCAGGAGCGCGTGGACCGGCACCACCACGGCGCCGATCGCGAGGGCGCCGTAGTAGGCGCGGGGGAAGTCGGGCACGTTCGGGAGCAGGATCGCGACACGATCGCCCGGCTGCACCCCGTGGCGCCGGAACATGGCCCCGTAGCGGCGCGCCTCTTCCCAGAGCCGCGCATAGGTGATGCGCTCGGACCCGAAGATCAGGGCCGTGCGGCCGGGGCGCCGAAGCGCGCTCTCTGCAAGAATGGAAGCAAGTGCTAGCGCCATAAACGAGGTTTCCTCTCCGTCGGCTCGGAACTCTTCATGCTTTGCTCGTCCGTCAATCGCCGCGCGCGTTCGTATACAGGAGTTCGTTTGATCACCGGCCCGGGGCTGCTCTTCGTCGTCTCCGGCCCCTCGGGGGCCGGCAAAGATACGCTGGTCGAGGCGTTACGAGGACAGATGCCGCGCTTGCGGTACTCGGTCTCCGCGACGACTCGCGAGCCGCGACCCGGCGAACACGAAGGCGAGCACTACTTCTTTCTCACGCGAGAAGCCTTCGAATCGCTGCGCGAGCGCGACGGTTTTCTCGAGTGGCGGGAGTATAACGGCAACCTGTACGGGACGCCGCGCGACTTCGTCGAGCGAACCCTCGCCGACGGGTACGATCTGATCGTGAAGCCCGAGGTTCACGGGGCGCTCGCGATCAAGGCATCGTATCCCGACGCGGTTCTGATCTTTCTCGTGCCCGATCGCTTCTCGCACCTGCGCGAGCGGCTGCTCGCTCGGCGCACCGAGACGAACGAAGAGATCGCGCGACGGCTCGCGATCGCACGCGAGGAGATGCGGTTCATTCGGAACTTCGACTACCTCGTCATCAACGAGCAGGGCAATTCGGAGATCGCCGTCCGCGATCTGGGCGCGATCCTCCACGCGGAACGTTTCCGCATCCATCGCTTCGGCGATGATTCCATCGGCACCATCGAACGTACGTAAAAGGAAACACTTCAGGTGAGCAAGACCGTATTCGGCGACCTCGACGCGCTGCTCAAGCACGCGGATTCGAAGTTCAGCCTCGTCAACATCGTTACCAAGCGCGCGCGCCAGCTCAACAACTGGATTCGCGTGCAGCAGTTGCCGCCGTCGGATCGGCGCGAGTTCTTCGCGAGCGAGCCGCTCGTGGACAAAGAAGACATCAATCCCAACAAGCCGGTCTCGATCGCGCTCGACGAGATCGCCGAGGGACAGATCGCCTACCACCGCACCAAAGAAGGCATCAAGTAGGGTCGCTCGGGCGACCGTACGCAAAGAACACCACGTTAATAGGGCATCAGTATGTGTGGGATCGTAGGGTATATCGGGGAACGCGATAGCGTTCCGATCATCATCGACTCGCTCGCGCGCCTGGAGTACCGCGGGTACGACAGTGCGGGCGTGGCCGTGATCGACGCGCACGGCGCGCTGACCGGCAGCAAGGCCGAGGGCAAGCTCTCGCGTCTGTCGGAGCGGCTGCGCAACGGCTCGAGCCTCGCGGGCAGCGTGGGCCTCGGGCACACGCGTTGGGCCACGCACGGGCGCCCCAACGACGCGAACGCGCATCCGCACATGGATTGCACCGGCAAGATCGCGGTGGTGCATAACGGCATCATCGAAAACTACGCGCCGCTGCGCGCGCGGCTGATCGAGCTCGGACACGTGTTCAAGAGCGAGACCGATACCGAGGTGATCTCGCACCTGATCGAGATGCACTACGACGGCGATCTCGAAGCCGCCGTGCGCAAGACGCTCGGCGAACTGACCGGCGCCTATGCGCTCGGCGTGATCTCGAGCGACGATCCCGAGCGCCTGATCTTCGCGCGCAACGGAGCGAGCCCGCTCGTCGTCGGCATCGGTGAGGGCGAGATGTTCGTGGCCTCCGATACGCCCGCGATTCTGCCCTACACCCGCAAAGAGATCATCCTGCAAGAAGGCGAGATGGTGGTCGTCTCGCGCAGCGGCTACGTGCTCACGCGCTACGACGGCACGCCGATCGAACGCGAGGTGATGCACGTCACGTGGGACGCGACCTCGGCCGAAAAGAGCGGCTACAAGCACTTCATGCTCAAGGAGATCTTCGAGCAGCCGAACGTGATCAAGGAGACGCTCGCGGGGCGGATCGACGAAGACGGCAACGTGCATCTGGGCAGCGAGCTCGGCGCGGTGAGCGACGATCAACTGCGCGCGATCTCGAAGATCGCGATCACCGGCTGCGGCACCGCCTATCACGCGGGCATGGTCGGCATGTATCTGCTGCGTTCGCTCGTGAAGCTGCCGGTCGAGATGGAGCTCGCGAGCGAGTTCCGCTACGGCGATCCGGTGATCGATCCGACCGCGCTCGTGATCGCGATGTCGCAATCGGGCGAGACGGCCGACACGATCGAAGCGGTGCGTATCGCGAAGGATGCGGGCACCACGATCCTCGGCATCTGCAACGTGCTCGGCTCGCACCTCACGCGCCTCGCCGACGGCACGCTCTACACCCGCGGCGGCCCGGAGATCGGCGTCGCGGCCACCAAGACCTACGTCTCGCAAGTGACCGCGATGACGCTCTTTTCGCTCTATCTCGCCAAAGTGCGCGGCACCGTCGATTCCGCGCGACTGAAGCAGATCGGCGAGAACACGCGCCTGCTGCCCGCCTCGATCGACGTCGTGCTCAACACCTCGGATTACATTCGTGATGTCGCGCGCAAGATTCGCTCGATGCGCAGTTGCCTCTTCATCGGGCGCTACATCAACTTCCCGACCGCGCTCGAGGGCGCGCTGAAGCTGAAGGAGATCAGCTACATCCACGCCGAGGGCTACGCTGCGGGCGAGATGAAGCACGGCCCGATCGCGCTGCTCGATCGCGACACGCCGGTGATCGGGGTGATGACCGACGGCCGCGTGCGCGACAAGATTCTCTCCAACCTGATGGAATCGAAGGCGCGCGAAGCTCCCATCATCGTGGTCGCCAACCACGGCGACGACGAAGCGGCGGAGATCGCCGATTACGTGTTCTGGGTGCCGCGCGTGGACGAACTGCTCTCGCCGATCGTCAACGTGATCCCGCTGCAGTTGCTCGCGTATCACATCGCCGACATCGAAGGCAAGGACGTGGATCAGCCGCGCAATCTCGCCAAGACGGTGACGGTGGAATAATGCAGCGCTCCGACGGGCGCAGGCCCGATGAACTCCGCCCGGTCACGATCGAACCGGGCTACCTGAAGTACGCCGAGGGCAGCGCGCTGATCTCGGTGGGCAATACGCGCGTGCTCTGCGCGGCGACGCTGGAAGAGCGCGTGCCGCAGTGGCTCAAAGGCAAAGGCACCGGCTGGGTGACCGCCGAGTACGCGATGCTGCCGCGCGCCACGCAGGATCGCACCGCACGCGAATCCGCCAAGGGCAAGGTGGGCGGACGCACGCACGAGATTCAGCGCATCATCGGCCGCGCGCTGCGCGCCGTGACCGATTTCGCGAAGCTCGGCGAGCGCACGATCTGGGTGGATTGCGACGTGCTACAGGCCGACGGCGGCACGCGTACGGCATCGCTTACCGGGGCGTACGTGGCGCTCGCGCTCGCGCTCGCGAAGGTGCCCGAACTCTCCGGCGCCCGCTGGCCGCTCAGCGGCATGGTGGCGGCGACGAGCGTCGGCATCGTGCGCGGCATTCTCATGCTCGATCTCGCGTACGACGAAGATTCGAACGCGCACACCGACATGAACGTCTTCATGACCGACGCGGGCAAGTACGTGGAGATCCAAGGCACCGCCGAAGCCGAACCGTTCGACCGCGCCGAGCTCGATCGACTGCTTGCGCTCGCCGAGGGCGGCATTCGTACGCTCTTTGCCGCGCAGGAGACGGTACTCGCCGCGGCCGGGGTTCCGATTCGCAAGGCGGTCAATGTCTGACGAATCGCTCGCGGCGCTCGTCGCGCGCGTCGGCGCGTTCCACATCACCGACCGCGCGATGAAGCAGGCCCAGACGCGAATGGAAGAAGCGCTGCGGGCGGGCGCCGCCGAAGGCGAGCGGTCGCGCTACATGAGCGCGGTTCGTTCGTATTTCGGCGGATTCGAACGCGAGGCGCGCGCGCATCTGCGTGACGTCGATAAGCGGCTCGAACAGATCAATCAGGTGCATTTCAACCTCAGCGCCGAGCGCGGCGTGGCGGTCAAGCGCATCGAGGCGACGCAATCGATCCTCGCGGATCTCGAACGGCTCGGAGACGGCTCGGCATGAAAATGCTCGACCGGGTGGGACGAGCTTCGATCGACCTGCTCGAATATGCGGGCGGCGTGACGTTGCTCGCGGGCGAGTCCACCTCGTTCTTGGTGCGACTGCGCATCCGCTTCATCGAGACGATCAGTCAATGCTACCTGCTCGGCGTGCAGTCGGTGGTGATCGTGATCCTCACCTCGCTCTTTACGGGCATGGTGATCTCGCTCGAATCGGCGGTGCAGGCCGTGCAGTTCGGCATCGGCAGCCTGGTCGGCGGCGCGGTCGCGTTTGCGAGCGTGCGTGAACTCGGCCCGATGCTCACCGCGGTCGTCGTCGCGGGACGCGTAGGATCGGCGATTGCGGCCGAACTCGGCTCGATGGTGGTCACCGAACAGATCGAGGCGCTCACCTCGATGGGCTTGGAGCCCGCACGTTTTCTCGTCGTGCCGCGTCTGCTCGCGCTCGTCGTGATGCTGCCGCTCCTCACCGTGTTCGCCGACGTGATCTCGATCGCGGGCGGAATGTGGATCGCGCAGACCTACGCGCACATCTCGAACGACACGTTCATCTCATCGGCGCGCCAGGCCATCGGCTTCGAAGACATCCTCAAAGGTCTGTTGAAGTCGCTCGTCTTCGCCGGCATCATCGCGCTGATCGGCGCCTATCAGGGACTCTCGACGCGCGGCGGTGCGGCGGGCGTGGGCAAATCGACCACCAACGCGGTCGTGACCTCGATCATCCTGATCTTCATCTCGAATTTCGTGCTCTCGTTCGTGCTCTTCGGCGGACACTAACGATGCGCAGCGCCATCGCACGCCTCGACGACGTATCGCTGAGCTACGGCGATCGCGTGATCCTACGCAACTGCAATCTGGACATCGTGGAAGGCGCGATCACCTGTATCATCGGCCTCTCCGGTGCCGGGAAATCGACGATCCTGCGCCTGCTCGACGGCCTTCGCAAACCCGACGCGGGGCACGTGTACGTCCGCGATCACGATATCTGCCATATGCCCGAGAGCGATCTGAATGAGGTGCGTCGCAAGATCAGCCTCTCATTTCAGTTCGCCGCACTGCTGGATAGCCTGACCGTCGGCGAGAACGTCGCGCTGCCGCTGCGCGAGCACACCCATCTACACGACGAAGAGATCCGCAAGATCGTCGAAGACGCCCTCGAGAGCGTCGGCCTGGCGAATACGTTCAACAGCATGCCGAGCGAGCTTTCGGGCGGTATGCTCAAGCGTGCCGGCTTCGCTCGCGCGATCGTGACGCGGCCGGAGCTCGTGCTCTACGACGAACCGACGACCGGACTGGATCCGATCGTGACGCATTTAATCACGGATACGATCGTGCGCCTGCGCAAGCTGCTCAACGGCACCGCCGTGGTGATCTCGCACGACCTGCAATCGATCTACATGATGGCCGACTACGTGGCGATGCTCTTCGAAGGCGCGATCATCGCGTACGGTACCGTCGACGAAATCAAACGCTCGATCAACCCGATCGTCCAACAGTTCCTCCAAGGCTCCGAAGTCGGCCCCATCCCCATCTAACGCGCAACAACTGCACCGATGACCTACGTTGCCGCTCGTATAGTCCGAACGATTCAAGGATGAAGGATATGGATATCAGCGCATTCTCGGTGGCGGCTGCCGATTCTTTCAATGGAAACCTCATCGAAAACCCATGAATGCGGCCAAGCAAATGGGTTACGTCTGGCAAACCTAGCGGACGGTAAAACGCTTTGACGCCTATCGTTGCAATACGCGCAGATAGAAACGCCGTCGGTTACGGTTGGAACAATGCTAACCTGCGAACATTATTCGGCAAGACCGACCGATGGGTGGACGACGAAGCCGCTGATGCGGGTTCAAAGCGCAAAGCTCTATTGTTTAACATGAAGTCTATACATTTGCCGGCATGAACAATTTAAGGGAAATCGTCGCTGCAGTTTCAGGCATCGGGACGTACCGCTTTGTCGACATTCAAATCGATACCGGTGATCTTGCTTTCAATGATCGCCGCTACGTTGATCTTGCGTTTATGGAGACGGTTGTCGCTGCGGTTCGGCGTGTTTATATATTAGCGCACGACGGAGAAGCGCTCCTGATCGCAAAAGCGTCCCCTTTAGGATCTGATCTGCTTTTCTAAATTCCGTAGGCATGAGGGTGGCTAGCGAGAATGCGGACGCAGCTCGCTATAATCGACAAACCGCGTTTCGAACGCAGCTCGTAAATCCGCCCCTAATGTGGGCGGCTTACGTGCGCCGTGCACGACGCGATTCGGATGCGCCGATTAACGGCGCTCTGCGCCGGGGATGCGAAGCGCCCAAAAGCGTTGACACAGGTCATACTTGACGCACTTGAAGTATCCGGGGTAGGTTTGAATGCACAATAACCAAGCTTGCCTGGAGGTGTGGCATTCGTAAATTATTTGCGCTGCTCTGCGCGCTGCTGATTTCGGCATCGTTTCCCTTCACTGCCCACGCACAATCGGATTCTTTTTCCTTAATAGCCCTGTGGGAGACCGGACAGCCTGCCGATGCGCGCATCATTGACGGGCTTTTCAAACCTCTCCCGACATTCGGAACAGCCCGAATCTTTTATGGGACCGCGATCGATAAACTGACGGACGAGTCTCCGAGCCAGAGCCTCGAGAAAGGTTGGAAGCGCTTGCGCATTCCGATCACGTTCTTGGCACCGGGGGTTCCGAACTATTACCGGGCGGTAATTTCGCTATCAAACGGGCAAAAGATAGTAAGCGACATCGAGAAGATCGACGTTCCGAACTTCACGAAGGATATGCCGGTTTCAAGCGTCAGCGGAGGTTCGTGGCGTAATAATCCGTGTGCGTTCTTGGAACAACGCGGGGCCCACGGACATCCTACGAGTTCAAAGGATTTTCGTGTGTCCATTAATGCCGCTGTCGTCTGCGGTTTTGCGACGTTTAACGGTTCAATTTTCAAAGGAAGCGGTCAGAGCGGAAGGCTTGTGTGCCCCGCGCGTTTTGCTCGAAATTTGAATTGGACCAAATTCAAATTCACGATTCCGAAAATCGGCTTGCCGCTTACGTTCGGCAGCGGAACGGAATATGCAAGGTCGTCCGTACACGTTCGCTTCAACCAATTCAAACCCGGCGCGAATACGGGCGAGCAAGGCAGCGATCAGCCGTTACGTCAAGGTTTTCAAAAGTGGGACGCAACGAATTGGACGCCGTACACCCAACACATGTATCAATGGATTTGGTGTACCGATAACTTTTCGGCACCCGACGGCCATCTCACGATCAACTAGGAATAACGGCCGCGGGCATCATTAACAGGGAGCCGGCCTCGAAGAAGGTGGTTTGCCGAATGCCGGCCTTCTCGAGGCCTGTTCCCATGATGATGCGGCAGCGTGCCCGGGCGGGGCACGCGGAGCTCTTCGGAGTATGTAGCGGACAATGACTAGGCAGGCCCAGGTTGGGGCATTCGCGCTCGTGGCGCTCTTGTTGCTGTTCGGCGTCTTCTACGTGATCACGGACTTTGGGACGCGGCACACGGGGTACCGCACGGGCATCCACTTCCGGTCCGCGGCGGGCCTGCATTCGGGCGCGATGGTGTACTTCAGCGGGGTGACCGTGGGCACGGTCGATTCGATCGTGCTCCTGCCCGATAACACGGTCGACGTGATCCTCGCGATCAACCGCGACGTGGATATCCCGCTCAACTCCCGCTTCCTGATCCAGGCGCCGCTAACCGGCGATCCCAACCTGCTGATCGTCCCCCCGATCGTGCCGCAGGGCGCGAACGGCGAGCGGCCGCGCCTCGCCATGCTCGAACGGCGCGTACTGCCGGTCGAAGACCAGCCGTACGGCACCAACACGGCCACGATCGCCGATCTGCTCCAGCAGGGGCAGGGTGAGATCCGCCGCCTCGATGAGATGCTCTCCGATCTCCAAGCGCGCGAGCCGCGCCTGCTCGCCACGATGCAGGAGACGCTCGATAACGCGAACGCGATCACCCGCGACGCGCGCACGGCGATCACTTCGATGTCCTCCGAGCTGCAGACGAGCCTCGCACAGGCAAGCGCCAACATCGTCGCGATGACCTCTACGCTCAACAGCACCACGCAGCTCAACTCCAAGCGCATCACGAGCATCCTCGCGCAGTTCGACCAAACCTCGCAGGCGCTCAACGCGTCGATGGCCTCGCTCAAGGGGCTTGCGACCGATCCGAACCTCAAGGCGAACGTGCTCGCGACCACGCAGAACATCGCCGAAACCACCAAGAACATCGCCGATATCACGCACGATCTGCAATCGCTCACCGGCGATCCGCAGACCAAAGCGCAGCTGAAGAACACCGTCGCGAACCTCAACGCCACGATGCAGCGCGCGAACTCGCTGCTCGGCGCGCTCGGCGGCACGAGCAGCGTCTACGGCGTCGACGCGAACGCCACGCCCTACCCCGTCGGTACGTCGCAACCGCCCGGAACGGCTCCCGCCGCGGGCGCTCCGGCGATCAGCGGCGCAACGCCGTCGCCGCAGCAGCGCGAGCTGCTCATCAAGCGCAAGCTCGCCAACGTGGCGAGCGGCCTTATCGCGATTCAACTGCGCATGAGCGGCCTCTCCGCGCAGCACACCTGCTGCCTGAATCCGCTCTATACGAGCGACCGCGGACCGCAGACCGATCTGAACGCGGTGCTCTTACCCAAGGGCAACACGAGCCTCTTCGTCGGCGCGAACGACATCGGGCACTACACCACGACCAACCTCGCGCTCTTGCAGAAGATGAGCCCGAACGTCACGCTCGGCGGCGGCATCCTGTACTCGCAGCTCGGCGTGCTCGGCGAGTACCATGCGGGCCTCTTCGGGATCGACGGACGCTTCTACAATCCGCGCCGTCCGCAGCTCGATCTCTACGGCAACGTCAATCTGACCAAATCACTGAAGCTCTTCGCGGGTGAACGCGCGCTCAACCATCAGGAGCGCCGCTTCACCTACGGCATCCAAGCACAATTCCCGTAACGAGGTATGATGAGCGAGGGACGACTCAAAGTCGGTATCGTGGGGGCGGGCTCGATGGGCACGCTCTTCGGCTATCACCTGGCGCAGACGTGCGACGTGACGATGCTCGACACCAATCCCGCCACGATCGCCGCGATCGGTCAGAGCGGCGTCGCCGTCAACGACGAAACGCCGCGGTCGGTGCGCGTCACCACGCACGCGCGCGATCTCTACGGCTCGCAGGTGCTCTTTCTCTTCGTCAAAGCGGTCGATACGCTGCGCGCGCTGCGCGCGTTCGCGGGCGAGCTGAATCCCTCCACGCCGATCGTCTCGCTGCAGAACGGCGTCGGTAACGAAGATGCGATCAAGACGGCGCTCGGCGGCGCGGTGCCGGTCATTCTCGGCATCACCACGGAGTCGTCGCTCACTACCGCCCCGGGGCGCGTGCGCAGTTCGGAGAGCGGCAACACGATCTTGGGATCGTCGAGCGCGGCGCCCGCAACCGCGCGCACGATCGCCGATCTGCTCACCCGTTCGGGCCTGCGCACCGCGGTCGTGTACGATATCAAACCGCACCTCTGGGGCAAGCTCGTCGCCAACGCCGCGATCAACGCGATCTCGGCGCTGCTCGATTGTGACGCGGGCGCGATCCCGCTCGATTCGAACGCCTCGCGCTTGGCCGAATCGCTCGCCGAAGAAGCGGCGAGCGTGGCCGCGGCGCTCAAGATCAGCCTGCCGTTCGTGAATCCGTGGCAGTACGTCATGCAGGTGATCGAGATCGGCGCCGATTCCAAGAGCTCGATGGCGTTCGATCTGGAATCGGGCCATCCGACCGAGATCGATCATCTCAACGGAGCGGTCGTCGCGTTCGGGCGACGTACCGGTGTCGCCACCCCGTGCAACGAGACGATGGTGCGCCTCATCAAAGCCAAGGAAGCGTTGCTCGCACGCGCGCGCATGTGAACGCGAAGGTCCTCGCGGCTCTGCGCGCGATCGTCGGCGACGCGGGACTGCTGATCGATTCCGAGCGCATCGCGGCCTACCTCACCGATTGGCGCGGCGCGTTCACCGGCACGGCGCTTGCGGTCGTACGGCCGAGCTCGACCGACGAGGTGGCGCGCGTCGTCGCCGCGTGCGCGAGCGCGGGCGTCGCGATCGTACCGCAGGGCGGCAATACGGGTCTCGCCGCGGGCGCCACGCCGATCGGACTCGCCGACGCGATCGTGCTGAGCCTGGAACGCATGCGGCGGATTCGCGCGCTCGACGCCGCCGGATTCACGATCGCCGTCGATGCCGGCTGCGTGCTCGCCGAGGTGCAGCGCGCGGCGGAAGAAGCGGGGCGGCTCTTTCCGCTCTCGTTCGCCGCCGAAGGTAGCGCACAGATCGGCGGCGCCATCGCGACCAACGCGGGCGGCACCGCGGTGCTGCGGTACGGATCGATGCGCACGCTCGTGCTCGGCCTCGAAGTCGTGCTGCCCGACGGACGCGTGGCCGACGGCCTGCGCGCGCTGCGCAAAGACAACGCGGGCTACGATTGGAAGCAGCTCTTCATCGGCTCCGAAGGTACGCTCGGCATCATCACCGGCGCGGTGCTGCGCCTCTTTCCGCGCCCGCGCACCGTCGCGACCGCCCTCGCGGGGCTGCGCACGCTCGACGATGCGCTCGCGCTCTTCGCGCTGCTGCAAGACGCGCTCGGCGAAACGTTGAGCGCCTGCGAACTCTTCTCCGAACGCACTCTTGCGCTGCAACTCGCGCACCGGCCCGAGCGCGAACGGCCGCTGCCCGAGCACGCCTGGTATCTGCTGATCGAAGCGGGCTCCTCGCTCCCCGGATTGCGCGACGCGCTCGAACGCGCGCTCGGGGACGCACTCGAACGCGGGATCGCGGGCGACGCGATCGTGGCCGAGAGCTCGACGCAGCGCGACGCGCTGTGGACGTGGCGCGAATCGATCACCGAGAGCGAGCGCCGCGAAGGGCCGAGCGCCAAGCACGATGTCGCGGTCGCGCTCTCCGATGTGCCCGCCTTCGTACGCGAGGCGAGCGACGCGGTCGAGTCGCGCTTCCCGGGCGCGCGCGTGCTCGCGTTCGGACACGTCGGCGACGGCAACATCCATTTCAATGTGCTGCTCCCACCCGACCGATCCGCGACGAGCGCGCAGGTGAACGAGCTCGTGCACGGCATCGTCGCGCGCTATCGCGGCAGCATCACCGCCGAGCACGGCATCGGGCGTTACCGCCGCGACGAACTCCCCGCGCACCGCAGCGAGAGCGAACGCGCGCTGATGCGCGCAATAAAAACGGCCGTCGATCCCGACGGCCGCATGAATCCGGGCGCGGTGATCTAACCGCGTTACGCCTGCGGCGTGAGCGCGAGCAGGCGGATCGCACCTTTCTTCGTCTCGATGTCGATCGCGGCGTGTCCGCCGCCGTTCACCACGCCGTCGATCGTCTCGGCGTTCCCTTTCGCGGTACCGCGCAGGCCGAAATCGGTGAAGAGCGTGCCGTCGTCGGTGTGCAGATGCACGCGGAATGCGGCCGTCTGTTTGACGTAGACTTCGATATGGCCGCGGTTGGTCGAAAAGCGGAGCGTGCCGGGCCACGTCGTCGCGCCGAAGGTTACGTTCAGATTGCCGCGATCGGCCGATGCTTGCGCGATGCCCGGCACCATCACCCGCACGTTACCGTCGCCCCCGATCACGCGTACGTTGCCGGTGACGTCGGTCACGTTTACGTCGCCTTCGGTGG
Organism: Vulcanimicrobiota bacterium; assembly: GCA_027306785.1. Classification (GTDB taxonomy): domain Bacteria; phylum Vulcanimicrobiota; class Vulcanimicrobiia; order Vulcanimicrobiales; family Vulcanimicrobiaceae; genus REEB354. The sequence continues at coordinate 72,748 of DAHUZB010000018.1, read as the reverse complement.
AGCGCACGATGAACTGCACGCGATCGGGCACGCGCACGAGCAGCGAGCTTGCGCCCTCGGGCGTCGTCACCGCGATGCCGGTCCCTTCACGGCGTGCCTTCAGCGGCGCGAGCATCGCACCGTTGTGGGCGTTCACGCCGACGGTATAGCGGTCGTCGGGGTCGCCGATCTTGGGGCGATAGACGTTCACCTCGCCCGAGGGAGCGATCAGGGTCAACGTCGAGCCGGGTTCGAGCGCGCCGATCTGCGTTTGCACGCGGGTCTCGTTCGTGCCGCACGCGGCGAGCGCGAAAAGAAGAAGGAGGGATGCGATGCGTTTCACGCTAGCGTTCTTCGGTGCGGTCGCGCGGATGGGCCTCTTCGTAGCTGCGGCGCATATGCTCGAGCGAGACGTTGGTGTAGATCTGCGTCGTCGAAAGGCTCTCGTGTCCGAGCAGTTCCTTGATCGTCACGAGATCCGCGCCGTTCTCGAGCAGATGGGTGGCGAAGGAATGGCGCATCACGTGCGGGGTGACGTGTTTGGTCAGCCCCGAGAGCTCGGCGAACTGTCGGAAGATCACCCACGCCTGCCGATGCGACAGACGCGTCTTGCGCTTCGAAAGAAAGAGCGCTTCGTCGGGGGTGCGCGGGCGTACGCCGAGATAGGCGCGAATCGCGTCGGCCGCGGCTTGGTTGATAAAGACGGTGCGCTGCTTGTTGCCCTTGCCGATCACGCGCATCAGGCGCCGATCCAAATCCACGTCGCTGATGTTCAAGCCGACCAACTCCGCGCGGCGGATGCCGCTCGCGTAGAGCAGCTCCATCATCGCCGCATCGCGCAGGCGCTGGAAATCCGACTTTCCCGCTACCCGCGTACGCAGCAGCTTGGCGACCTCGGGCTCCGACATCACGTGGGGTAGGCGCTTGGGCGCTTTCGGCGGCGGCACGTCGGCGGCCGGATTGTCGGCGCGGCGTCCCTCGCGTTTCTGCAGCGCGAAGTACGAGCGCAGGGCCGCGATCTTGCGGCGCACCGAGACCGGCGTGTACTTGCGCGGCCCCATCAGCTCCATCACGAATCGCCGCACGTCCGACGTCGTCGTCTCGCCAAGTCGAAAGAAGGGCGCCGTTTTGGGATGCCCGGGCTCGAGAAACTCCCCGAAGAGCTCCACGTCGCGCGCGTACTCCTCCGAGGTGCGCGGCGATTGGCCGCGCTCCAGGCGCAGGTAGGCGGCGAATTCGGCGATCGTGGGGTCGGCGGGGATGTATCCGCTCATCTACCCGATCTTCGCCGCGCCTCCATCCGCCTCCGGGGCGTAGCGCTCGATCAGCGTGGCCAGGTCGAGCGCGGGCGAGAAGAAGAAGCCTTGCGCGTACTCCACGCCCAAGCGCTCGAGCTCGCGCAGCTGCGCATCGTTTTCCACGCCCTCTGCCGTGGTATGCAAACCGAACGATCGGGCGATCGCGACGATGCTCGCCACCAACTCGGCCGCGCGCGCATCGCTGCCGAGCGGCTCCACGAAGGAGCGATCGATTTTGAGGCCCGAGACGGGCAGGTGCGCGATGTACGAGAGCGAGGAGTACCCGGTGCCGAAATCGTCGAGCACGACCCCGATGCCGATCGCCCGCAGTCGTTCGAGCACCTCGCGCGCGTCGGATCCGCGCGTCATCATCGCGGTCTCGGTGAGCTCGAGGCGAATGCGCTCGGGCGGCATGGCGTGCGCGTGTAGCAGGGACTCGAAGCGATCGATCAGACCGGTCACGGCGAGCTCCGCCGCCGAGACGTTGAGCGCCACGGTCGCGTGCGGAAAGGCGCGCACGAGTTCGTCCACGTGACCGAACACGTCGAAGAGCATCGCCGCATCGAGTTCGTAAACGAGTCCGCGCGCTTCGGCGAGGGCGACGAACTCGGCTGCGCTCACCGTCCCGCGCGTGGCGTGATGCCAGCGCGCGAGCGCCTCGAACGATACGATCGCGCGCGTCTTGACCTCCACGATCGGCTGATAGTACGCCACCACATCGCCCGCTTCGATCGCGGCGCGAAACGCCGATTCAAGCTCGGCTTCGCGTTCGGCCTGAGCGCGCATCGCGTCGTCGAAGACGGCCCACTGCGCGCGGCCGTTCGCCTTCGCGGCGCGCAGCGCGATATCGGCATCGTGCAGCGCTTCGTGCGCCTGCGCATCGCGCTCGAGGATCGCGATTCCGATCGAGGCGCGCACCTGCACGGTGTTCGAAAAGATGCGCACGGGCTGCAAGAAGAGCGAAAGGATGCGCCGTGCGAGCGCGGTCGGATCGTCGATCGGCGCGACCACGGCAAACTCGTCGCCGCCGAGCCGCGCCACGCTCGCCCCTTCACCGCACCCGAAGACGAGGCGATCCGCCAACTCACGCACCACTTCGTCGGCTGCCGCATGGCCGAACGTCTCGTTGATCTGCCCGAAGCGATCGACGTCGATCAGCAAGAGCGCGGCGCGCGCGCCGTCGGCTCGACGCGGATCGAACTGTTCGACGAAGCCCGCGCGATTGGGGAGCCCGGTCAGCGCATCGGTGAACGCGACGCGACGCAGTTCGCCCTCCACACGGCGCGCCAACTGCACCTCGGCTTCCAAGCGCTCGCGTTCGACGAGCATCGCCGCATCGCGCTGCGCCGCCAGACGTCGCTGACGCACGACCACCACCACCAGCACCGCGACTCCCCAGATCGCCGCGAGCGACAGCAGCATCTCGGCGACGAGCGCGTGACGCTGCGCACCGAGCGGCGCGGCATCGGCCGAGAGCACCACGCGCGCTTGCAAACCCGGCAGCAGACGCGAGACGGAGATGCGTCCCTGCGGGTTGGGGCGCGGCCCCGTGCCGATGTAATACGCGCCGTTCGCGGCATTCTCGACCCATGCGACGTCGCCCGGACGCGTACGCAGCATGTGCTGAAACGAGGAGAAGAGCGTATCGACCGCCACGACGCCGAACACACGTCCGTCGCGCCGGAAGGCGCTCATCACGGTAATGAACGTACGTCCGTCTTCGACGTAGGGACCGTCGACGTTTACGCGGTCGGGGTGCGCGAGCGCGTCACGAAACCATGAGAAACGCGTGTAGTCGTCGCCCGGAGCGTTCGATGCATTTTGCAACGTCACGAGCCCGCCCACCGCGGCCGCCGCGCGCTCGAAGGCGTTGCGATGCCCGCCGTGCGCGTACACGCTAACGTAGCGAACCCTGGCTTCGAAGGCGTAGGGAACAAAAAACGCACCGGCACCGAAGACGGCGGGATCGCGATGCGCGCGGTAGACCTGCCGCACCACCCACGCGACCGTGCGCGGATCGCGATTCGGCTGCTCGGCAAGCTCGCCCGCCATCACCCGCACGAGCTGACGTGCATCGTTGAAATACCCGTCGATGCGCGCGACGGAGGCACGTAGGCGCATCCGCGCCAGGAGATGGAAGTTGCGTCCCAGCTCGATGTAGCGCGCGTGTCCCACGCCGAGCACGCCGAACGTGGCGGCGATCGCAAGCACGAGAACGACGACCGCAACAAGCGGTCGCGCACCGGTCGTCTCACGACGCATACGGTTGATTAAACCGACGAAACGGGCGATTGGTTCCCTCCGCTACGCGCCTTCGGAGTAGACTTGGTCGCGTCCCGCGGCCTTGGCCAGATAACACGCGCGGTCCGCGCGGCGAATCAGTTCGGCCACGTGCTCGCCGGGCCGAATCGGCACGACGCCGATACTGACGGTCGTTTCCTCACGCTCGCCGCACCCCATCAACGCCGCGCTCATCGCCCGCGCCGTCTTCACCGCATTCTCGGGCGTGCAGTGGAAGAGCAGCACCGCAAACTCATCACCGCCCCACCGCGCCAGCACGTCGGTCACGAAGAGCGCGTTTGCAAACGCGCGGCCGGCCGCGATCAGCACGCGGTCGCCCGCATCGTGGCCCAACCGATCGTTCACGGCCTTGAATCCGTCGAGGTCGGCGAAGAGCAGCGCGTGCGAGGAGCGGCCGTGACTCATCGCGATCGCGGTGCCGAGCATCCGCTCCAGGTACCGTCGGTTGAAGAGTCCGGTCAGCGTGTCGTGCTCGGCCTCGAATTGCAGCGCCTGCTCGCGTTGGCGTACCGCCGTCACATCGTGAAACATCGCCACGAGCGAGGTAAACTCACCCGAAGCCGGCTCCTGGATCGGCTGAATCTGCACCTCGAAGATGCCGTTGCGGCCGTCCTTCGTGCGGAACTTCAAGTCGGTTCGCACCTGCTGCCCCGAAAAGAGCGCCGCGCGGATATCCACGAGCCGCACGCGCTCGCGCTGATCGGGCACCAGCATATCCCACGACCGGCCGATGACCTCTTCGGGCAGATAGCCCGTCACGCGCGTGAAGGCCTCGTTCACGTAGACGAACGGCCACTTGCCCTCGCTCGGGCGGCTGATCACCACCGGATCGACGCCCTGCTCGACGGCCGTCGTGAGCTGCACCATCCGGTCGTGCTGCAATTTCTCGCGCGTCACATCGCGCGTGATAAACATCCAGCGCTCCCCGCCCTCGCAGGGCAGCGGCTGGAAATTGACCTCGATGAACACGTGCGTTCCGTCTTTGCGATCGAAGCCGCGACGTATCCGAAAAGGATCGCCCTTGGCGAGTCCCTCGTCGATGCGCGCAAAGTCGGCCGCTGCGCCGCGCGCGCGGAAAAACGGCGCGCGCGCAGCGCCGAGGACCTCGACGCGGCGGCAATCGTAAATCACCTCGAAGGCGCGGTTCACGTACCGAAATCGAAAATCCGACGCGCCGCTCGCCCGCTCGACCAAACACATGGCATCCGGCGCGCGCTCGATCATGTCGAGCAGCAACTCCGGAGCCAGATCGTCGGGCAGCGGATGGATCATCGTCATTACTATGACCTAGCACATTTTTCTCCGCTTTCCGGGCAGCTCTCGGGAAGTTTCCACAGCGCGACTCACATCACCAAATCATTGTTTGTGGATATTAAATTCGGTGTGGATAGGGTGGGGATCGGGATCGGTGCTCGCGTCGCCGCGCTTCCTCCGGGTACACTCAACCGGTGACGCTCACCCAGCTCTTGCTTCTCGTCGTCTCGCTGATCGCGATCGGAGGCATGCTCGTACGCCCGTTTCGCAGCCCCGAATGGGTCTGGACGCTGGGCGGCGCGCTCGCGCTCGTGCTCTCCGGATTACTCCCGGCTGCGGCGGCCGCGAGCGCCGTGGCGCGCGGCCTCGACGTCTACGCGTTCTTGATCGGCATCATCGCCCTCGCCGAGCTCGCGCGCTACGAACGCTTGTTCGAATGGCTGGCAACCTATCTCTTACGGGCGGGCGGCGGCTCGCGAGCGCGCCTCTTCATGTTGCTCTACGGCGTCGGAACGCTCGTGACGGCGCTGCTCTCGAACGACACCACCGCGGTCGTGCTCACGCCCGCCGTGTATGCGGCGCTCGCACGCACCGATGCACGCCCGCTGCCGTACCTCTACGCATGCGCGTTCGTCGCGAACGCCGCCTCGTTCGTACTCCCGATCTCCAACCCGGCGAACCTGGTGATCTTCGGGCGCAGCCTTCCGCAGCTCGTCCCTTGGGTGGCGGCGTTCGGTGGCGCGGCGGTCGCGGCGATCGTGCTCACCTATCTCGCCCTGCGGCTTGCGCGCGGGCGCGACCTCGCCGGGACCTACCGGTACGACGATGCTGCGGTGGTCTTGAGCGCGCGGAACGTGCGCGCGGGCATTGCGATCGCGGCGGCGACCCTCGGGCTCGTCGCCGCCGCCGCGGTGGGGATCGACGTGGGCTATGCGGCGCTCGTGCTCGCCGTACTCGCCCTCGGCGTCGCCGCCGTCGGCGACGCCGAGGCGCTGCGCTTCACGGCACGCCACGTCTCGTGGCAGATCGTTCCGCTCGTCGCCGGGCTCTTCGCGATCGTCGCGGCACTCGATCGCGCGGGCGCGCTGCCGGCGGCGCGCGCACTGCTGACGCACGCGGAACAGCTCGGCCCGATCGCGGGCCGTCTCGCGATCGGCGCCGCCGTCACCGGGGCAAGCAACCTCTTCAACAACCTGCCCGTCGCGCTCGCGAGCGGCTTCGCGCTGCAGTCCGCGCCGGTCGCGCCGCAGGTTGCGCATGCGACGCTCGTCGCGGTCGACCTCGGGCCCAACCTCTCCGTAACGGGATCGCTCGCGACGGTGCTCTGGCTCATTGCGCTTCGCCGCGACGGCGTGGAGGTGACGGCGTGGCAGTTTCTGCGGCTCGGGATCGTGGTCGTCACGCCCGCGCTCATCGCCGCGCTACTACTCGTCCGCTAGCGCGGACGGCGTCGCACCGGCAACCGCACGCGCACGTGATTGCCGCGCCGCGGCAGCGGACGCACGCTCAGATCCTCGCCGAGCGTGCGCACGATGAAGAGTCCGCGCCCGTTCTCGCTGAGCACGTCTTCGGGCAGCGAGGTCCGCACGGCGAAGCTTCTTCCGCGATCGAGCACGTGCAGGACCGGGCGCTCCTCGCTCCACTCGAGATCGATATCGATCGGCCCCGGTGAGTAGCGAACCACGTTGCCGATCAGCTCGCCGAAGATGATCTCCGCGCCCGCATAATCGGAATCCCCGGTCCCCTGCTCGCGCAGATGACGGACGAACGACGTGCGCGCTCCCTGCGCGCGAGACGCATCGCGCGCATCGAAGCTCCAGTGGCGGCTGCGCCCGAAAGAGATCGCGAGGATCGCCACGTCGTCGCGCGCACCCGCATCGAGCACGGTATCGTGCACCAGACGCGCCGGATTCGGCGTGTGCAGCATCGCGTCGGAGGCGAGCACTTCGCGCAGACGTGCGCCGCCTTCGAGCACGTCGCGCGTGGCCTCGATCAGGCCGTCGGTGTAGCAGAGCAGCAGCGAATCCCGGTCGAGCACGATCGATCCGACCTCGTCGGCACGCTTGGGCACGATCCCGAGCGGGAGATTCGTGTGGAGCAGTTCGCATACGCTTCCGTCGCCCGCGCGCACGAGCGCGGGCGGGTGGCCGGCGTTCACGTACCGGCAGTCGCCGGTGCGCAGATCGATCTGCATCACGAGCGCCGAGACCACGTGCCCCGGATACTCGAGCTGCAGCGCCTTGTCGGTCGCGCGCATGATTCGCGCGCAATCCAGCCCCTCGAGCGCCGCGACGCGAATGGACTGACGAATGGTGCCCATCAGCACCGCCGCCTCGAGCCCCTTGCCCGAGACGTCGCCGATCGAGACGACCAGGTGCTGCGGATCGACCAAGAACGCGTCGTACCAATCGCCGCCGATCTCCGCCTCGCTCTCCGCCGGATTGTAGACCGCGGAGAGACTGACGCCCGGAATCTCCGGCAGCGTTCGCGGAAGCGCCGCATGCTGAAACGTGCTCGCGACGCGCCGCTCCCGTTCGTAGATGCGCGCGTTATCGAGCGCGATCGAGATGCGCTTGGCGAGGATCTCGACCATGCGCACGTCCTGCTCGTCGTAGATACGGCCCGACGCGCCGTTCGCGCAGTGAATGAATCCGAAGACCTGACCGTTCGTGTGAAGCGGCACCTGGATCGACGAGCGCATCTCGAGGGCACGCAAGAGACCGAGGTGCGTCTCGTCTTGCGCGGCTCGCTGCAGCGCTTCGTCGGGCACGACGCGCATGAAGAGCGTGCGCCCGTTCTCGAGCGCTTCACGTACCCGCGGGGTCACGCGCGTCGGATAGCTGCGCAGAATCTCGTGCGCGATACGAACCCGGTCGGCATCGCGATGGACGAGCGCGACCGATTCGAGCGCTCCGTCGCCGCGCAACAGATGGATGCCGCACCAATCGGCGAGATCGGGAACGACCACCTCCGCAAGCGCGGCCAGCCGCCGTTCGACATCGAACGATTCCGCCAGCAGTTCGCTCGCTTCCGCCAATACTTCGAGCGTGGTTTCGCGGCGCTTCTGATCGTCGATGTCGGTCGCGACGCCGATCCAACGCACGATCGCGCCGCAATCGTCGACGATCGGCCGCGCCGTCACCGTGTGCCAGCGGTAGGTGCCGTCGAGCGCGCATCGGATGCGGTATTCGGCGCTATACGGTACCCCCGTCGCTTTGCTCCGTCCGACGATCTCCGCGAGCCCGTCCAGATCGCTCGGGTGGATCGCCTCGCGCCATCCCGAGCCGAGCGCTTCTTCTTCCGTTTGGCCGGTGAGATCGTACCAGCGCTTCGTGTAGTAATCCACGCCCGCGAGGGGATGCGAGGTAAAGACGATCTCGGGAATCGACTCCATCATCGCGCGCATCTGCTCGCCGCCGCGCTTTTGATCGTCCACGTCGATCGCCGTTCCCAGCCACTGCCGCACGCGTCCGCGCTCGTCGCGCAGCGGAACCGCGCTTGCGAGAACCCAACGATAGCCGCCGTCGCGCGTACGCAGCCGGTACTCGATTTCGATCCAGCCCGACCCGTCGGCAACGCCATCCCACGCACGGGCCACGCGATCGACATCGTCGGGATGGATCAAACGCTCGCGCAGTTCATGACGTTCGAGCGATGCGATCTCTTCGCCGGTAAAATCCGCCCAGCGGCGGTTCGCGTACAATACGCGGCCGTCGGCGTCGGTCAACCACATGAGCGCGGGAATCGCTTCGGCTAGCTTGCGATAATCGAATCCCGGCTCGGTTCGCTGGGGCGAGCTTCGCACGTCGTGCGGGTACGTACCCACGAACGTACCCGAGCAAACTACGAGCCGCTACTCGCTCGGCCAATCGCGCGTGAGCCGCAGCCAGAACGCGAGACCCGCGTAGCGTCCGTACCGCGCGAAGGCCCGCCGAATCGTGGAATCCTTCGCCTGTTTCTTGCCCGCGATCCGCAAGTAGGTCGGGCGCGTCCACGAGTCGAGCACCAGGCGGTGATGGCGCCCGAGCAGTTGCATCACGTGCGCGGCCGCATACGGACCCACGCCCGGAAGCGCGAGCAGCCGTCGCTCGACCTCGTCGTCGTCCAGGCCGCGCGCGGGCGCGAGCGCGTCGAGATCGAGGGCCCCGGAGGCCGCGTCGCGCGCGATCGCCCGCACGTAGGGGCCGCGATAACCCATGCGGGCGCGCTCCGCGTACCAGCGCTCAGACGTGCGCGCGAGTCGCTCCGCGTCGGGAAACGCTCCCTCACCCGCGTCGACGAGCGCATCGATCATGCGGATCGTCGCCGACCACGCGCAGTTCGTCGTGCAGATCGTCTTGATGACGTCTTCGAAAATGCTCGCGCTCGCGAGCAGGCGGCCCGCGCCGCTCGCCGCCCACGCAAGCGACGCGTCGTTCTCGATCATCGCGTAGAACGGCGCGAGATCGTCGCCCAAGCGAAACATCCGCGTCACGATGGCGCGGGCTTCTTCGCGCTCGCCGCCGCGCAGCGCGGCTCCGAGGGCGCGCACGCGCAGCTCGTCGCCGGCGGCTTCGAAGCGCAGCGTACGCACGCGACCGCCGACGCGCGCGCGCAGTTCGTACGCGCTGCCGTCGATGCGCCCGGGCGCAAGCGCCGGCAAGCCGTGCGAATGGATCGTCCGCGCGAAATCGATCGGTTCGCCGCCCGCGCCGCGCAGCGGAACGACGATCGCAGCGCTCACGCCACGTACGAGACGTTGACCGCGAAACCGGCGGCTTCCGCGCGCATCAGCACGCCGTAAACGGCGTCGAGCTCGTCCTCGATCGCGCTGATCTCGGTCGCGCTCACGCGCACGCGAGCCGCGTTCGTCCAAAGCAGCGCACGCGCGCGCTCGAAGGCGCTACGCAGTCGCTGCGGCGTCGCTTCGAGCACCGGCCAGTCGAGCTCGCTCTGGGGCAGCACGATGCGCCACCCCGCGCCCGAGAGCGTCGGCAACTCGTCGCCCGCATCGAAGGCGTGCGGCACCGCCGAGAGGATATCGAGCGCTTCGCGGTCGCCGCGCGCGAGCGGAAGTTCGAGCTCTCCCAGGCGCAGGATATAGCGAAAGAACGACGCGTTGCCGACCGTATAGGCGCCGGCGGGCGATGCGACGTTGACATGGACCTGGTCGAGATCGGGGACTTCCCCCTGCGGGTGCATGCTTCTCTGATTCGAGCGGGAGAAGTTCCGCTCATGCAGGGCGAAAGCTCGGCCGCATGATCGAGGAGGTCTATAACGCGTGCGTCCGGTGCGGGCTCTGCCTGCCCACCTGCCCGACCTATCTCGAAACCCTGACGGAAACGTCGGGACCGCGCGGCCGTATCGGCCTGATCGCCGCGGTCGATCAAGGCCGGATCGACCTGCTGAGCCCGGGCTTCGTCGAACAGATGTCGCAGTGCCTCGATTGCCGCGCCTGCGAAGCGGTCTGCCCCTCCGGTGTCGAGTACGGCGTGCTGGTCGAAGAGATGCGCGCGCGCATCGAAACCGCGGTCGCGCCGAACCGTCCGCCCGCGCAGCGCCGCCTACGCGACCTGCTGCTGCATCGCCTCTTCGCATCGGGGCGCGCGATGCGCGCGGCCGCCACGCTGCTGCGCTTCGCCCAGCGAACCGGCCTGCAGCGCCTGGGCGCATCGCTCTTCGGCCTGCGCGACGCGGCGGCGCTCGCACCGGAGATTCCGGATCGCTTCTTCGTGGCCGACGGCCGCCGCTACGAGGTGCGCGGCGCCGCCGGGACCGCATTTCTTCATGCGGGATGCGTGATGCCGGTTGCGTTCGCGCGCGTGCACGAGGCCTCGATTCGCATGCTCAACCGCGCGCGCCTCAACGTCGTCGTGCCGAAGGAACAGGGCTGCTGCGGTGCGATCGCCGTGCACGCGGGCGATCCGTCGTTCGCGCGCGAGCTCGCCAAACGCAATATCGCCGCATTCGAAGCGAGCGGTGCCGACGTGTACGTGGTGAATGCGGCGGGCTGCGGCGCCGCGCTCAAAGAGGCGGATCGCCTCTTTTCCGAGGATGCCGACTGGAGCGAACACGCGGCGCGCTTCGCCGCACGCGTTCGCGATATCACCGAGGTGCTCGACGCGATGGAACTCGACCCGAAGATCGGCTCGATCGAGAGCACGGTGACCTATCAAGAGCCTTGCCACCTCGCGCACGCGCAGCGCGTCAGCGCCGCGCCGCGCCGGCTGCTCGCCAAGATCCCCGGGCTGCGCCTGATCGAGATGAACGAGAGCGCGGTCTGCTGCGGCAGCGCGGGTATTTACAACCTCACCGAGCCCGAGATGGCGGCGCGGCTCCAACGACGCAAGACCGAGAACATCGGCGCGACCGGTGCGGCGATCGTCGCGACCGCGAATCCGGGCTGCGCGCTGCAGGTTGCCGCCGGATTGCGCGCGGCGGGCTCCCCGGCGCGGGTGGCGCACGTCGTCGAACTGCTCGACGACGCCTACGCGGCTTACGGCGCGACGGTCAGGCGGGCCTGATCGCCCATCGCGTCGGCGAGCGTGCCGTAGACGGGGAAGACGCGCATGAGGCCGGTGATATTGAGCAGACGCGCGATCGGTCCGTCGTGCACCACCAAACGCACCTGACCGCCGTTTTCGAGGGCACGACGATGCGCGCCGATCAGCGCGCCCAGACCCGTCGAATCGAGAAACTCGAGCTTGGTCAGATCGACGATCATGTGATGGTTGCCCTGGCTTGCCGCATCGAGCAGCGCCGCGCGCACCGAGGGCGAGGTGGCGAGATCCAGACTGCCGCGCAGCTTGTAGACGAGTGTCTCGCCGTGGTTCTCGGTCTTGATATCGATGCTCAATTCATCGTGCGACATGCCTGAGGTTCTCCTTCAGCCCTGATACTCGCGCCACTCGGCGATCAGCCCGCCTTCACGCCGCACGAGCGCGCACCCTTCGCTCCCGCGCCACGTTCCGTCGGCGATCCGGATCGAGAAACGATACGCGACCGCCGCGCGCTCGTCCTCGACGATGCACGCGTCGACCGCGAACTTCCACGGCGGCCCGTCGCGAAAAAAGCGTTGAAAATGCGCGAGGATGGCCTCGCGGCCCTCGATCGCCGCGCGTCCCGCTTCGTGGTAGCGCCCGTCGGCGGCGAAGAACGCGCTCGCGCGTAGCGCATCGCCGCTTTGCCACGCGGCAACGAGCTCGTCGATGAGGGCGCGCAGCGTCATCTACTCTCCCACCGTTTCCGCGATGTCAAACCTCTGCGTCGTGTCGTCCCAGCGCGGCGGCGTCGATCCGACGAGATGCACGCCGCCGATCCATCGATCGATCGGCGCGTCTGCGATCCAATCCGCATCGCCCGCGAGGGCGCGGCGGCCGAGCGCGGTGGGCACGAGCGCACCCTCTTCTCCTTCGACGAGCGGCGCCGCTCCGGCGCGCAGATCGCCGAGGATCGCGGTAAAGTGCGCATCGGAGAGAAACGGGGCTTCCTCGCGCGCCTGCGCGCGGCGAAAGAGCTCGTCGGTGCGACCCGGACCGTATGCGATCGCCTGGAGCGCGGAGCGCTGCGAGCGCGAGAGGCCGTCGAGCGTCCACGGAAACTCCTCGCACAGCCGCAGAAACGCCGCGCGCAGGTGCGGCAGCACGCGCGTCTCTTCGCGCGCGACCGCAAGCAACCGGTGCGGATCGCCGCTCGTAAACGCGCTCCATGCGCGCTGCGCCTGCGCGAAGGCGGCAACGGTCACCGTGCGGCGCTTCGGAAAGAGCGGCTCGATCTCGGCGGGCGTCATCATCCCGAGATAGCTGTCGGTCTGCACGAGCGCGACGCGCCCCGGTTCGAGATCGAGCGCATGCAGAATCGCGAGGATCTGCACGAGCTGCAGCTGATCGAAAAGATCGTGCTCCATCCAGATCACGACCTCGTCGAACTCCGCGGCGCGCAGCACCGTCGCGTCGCGCTTGCGCACGTCGCGGCGCAGCGCGATCGCGCTGCCGTACCCGCGTGCGGCGGCGTAATCCGCCCGTAGCGCGCTCAGCCCCTCGAGCGTCAGATCACCCGGCACCGGGCCTTCGTAGAGCGCGTCGGTCCACGGCAGGTGCGTGCCCAAGAGCCCGGCCTTCTTCACCAGGTACGCAACGGAGTCGCCGTTCGTGATATGCAGCGTAGTCGCGCTCATCGCTGCGGCGTTCATACGCGATGCGGGAGCGGCGATCATGCAGCGGGTTCGCGGCGGGAGCAAGGAAGCGCCTCGCTAATCCCGAGGACATGCTCGATCGAACCTTCGCCCACTACGGCACCGGGCGCGACCAAGACGACCCGCGCGACGCCGCATACGTTCCGACCGCCGCCGCGCTTCCCGCGCGCGTCGATCTACGCGCCGGCTGCGGCCCGGTCTACACGCAAGGCGCGCTCAAAAGCTGCAGCGCGCACGCGCTCGCGTCGTCGCTGACCTTTCTTGAAAAAAAGGCGGGGCGGCCGCTGGTGCTGCCGTCGCGACTCTTTCTCTACTACAACACGCGCGCGCTCACGCACGATCAAGGCTCCGATTCGGGCGCGACGCTCCGCAACGCGATCAAGGCGCTCGCCGCCGTCGGCGTCTGTAACGAGACGCTCTGGCCGTACCTCGCGTCGAACGTAACCGAAGCGCCGCCGCAGGTATGCTACGCGAACGCGACCATGCACGCGCTGCAGTATTTCCGTCTCTCGCAACACGATCTCTCGCATGCGAAAGCGTGCCTCGCCGAGGGCTATCCGTTCGTCTGCGGGATCGAGGTCTTCGAAGGACCGTGTCTCGCGGCGACCGCGACCGGGCACATGACGATGCCCGCGGCCGACGATACCAAGATCGCCGGCCATGCGGTGATGGTGGTCGGGTACGACGACGACACGCAGAGCGTCATCGCGCTCAACTCCGAAGGGGCGACGTGGGGCCTCGACGGCTTCTTCACGATGCCCTACGACTACCTGACGAACACCAAGCTCGCGTTCGACCTCTGGACGATCCGCAAGATGGGGTAGAGGTGCCGCCGCCTTAGTTCGGCGGCAGCACCGGGTGATGATCGGGGAACGGCGGCGGCGTGTAGTGCGGCAACGGATGCGCGCGCAGCTCCGCCATCGCCGTTCGAACCGCGGCCTCGAGCTGCGGGTCGTGACCTTCGCGCACGAGCTTGGGATCCTGGAGGACGGTCACGTCGGGCGTCACGCCGTGCCCTTCCACCTCCCAATGTCCGTGCAGGCCGCCGATCGCAACGCGCGGCGCCATGACCGCACCGCCGTCCATCAGCGTCGGATACCCGCCGATGCCGACGAGTCCGCCCCAGGTACGCACGCCGACGAGCTTGCCCAAGTGCGCTTTCTTAAAGAGCCACGGCATCGCGTCGCCGCCCGATCCCGCATACTGGTTGATCAACATCACTTTGGGCCCGTAGATCGCGAGCGGCGGATCGAGATAGGTATCGCCGTCGCGGCCCTTGAGAATGGCATCGGGCTTGCGGCTGAGCAGATCGATCACGTAGTCGGCGATCTGTCCGCCGTGATTGTAGCGCTCGTCGAGGATCACGCCCTCGCGATTCACCTGCGAGAAAAAGTAGCGATTGAAATCGGTGAACCCGCCGAACTCGGTGTCGGGCATATACACGTAGGCGAGCTTGCCGCCGCTCAAGCGGTTGACTTCACGCCGATTGTGTTCGATCCACGCGAGCTTACGCAGATTCGCCTCGCTCGCGAGCGGCACCACCGTGACGTCGCGCGCGCCGCTGCCGTCGGCGTGCGGGCCGACCCGGATGATCGTCTGCTTCCCGGCCGTCTCTTCGAAGAAGGCGTAGACCTCGCGATCGGTCGTGACCGGGCGGCCGTTCACGTCGAAGAGGTACTCGCCCGCCTTCACGTTCACACCCGGCTGCGTGAGCGGCGCGTGAAGCTGCGGATTCCAATTCTCGCCGCTGTAGATCTTGGCGAAGCGGTAGTGACCGTTCGCGACCGTATAATCGGCGCCGAGCAATCCCACGTTCACGTGGCGCATGAGCGGCGTCGAGCCGCCGTAAACCCACAGATGGCCGACCGAGAGATAGCTGATCATCTCGTGCGTGAGATAGGTGAAGTCGTCGCGCGATGCGAGACCGGGGAGAAAGACGGCGAAGCGCTTCTCCGCGGCGGCGATGTTCAATCCGTGGTGGTGCGGATCGTAGAAGAAATCGCGCTCGATGCGCCACGTCTCGCGGTACATCTGCTTCCACTGCGCGCGCGGATCGACGTACACTTCCATCGCGCCGGTCGCAAGCGTGCCTTCGTTCGCCTTGGGCGCCGCGGCGGCCGAGACGATCGCCCACGAGCCGCCCGCGGGCCCGGCGCGATCGATCAGCAGTTTTTTCCCGTCGGCGCTCACCGCGAAGCCTTCGATCCCGCCGGTCCACGGCAGCACCTTGCGCGAGGTGAGATCGAAGCGTAGCAGCGTCTGCGTCGTCGGTGCTCCGTCGACCGCCACGGGCGGCGCTTCGGAGAGAAAGAGCGTGCCCGGAGCGGCCGCGGCGAGCCCGGTGTAGTTGCCCACCGGAATCGGAAGCGATACGATCCGCTGCCCGATGCCCGCGAAGTCGATTGGTGCATCCGACGGTTTCGTATGTGCGGCTTTCGGATGCGGCGTCGCGGCCTTCGCCGGTGCGGCTTCGGGCTCGTCGCTCGTCACATGCTCCTCGTCGCTCACGGGCGCCACCGGCGAGGCGTCCTGCGAATGTAAGACCGCCGCGTAGACGGCGCTCGTCACCGGGCGATTGTCGCTCTCCATATCGAGTCCGTAGGCGGCGAGCGCCGTGTTCGTACTCGCGAGGAAGTACAGGTATTTTCCGCTGCGATCGAAGGCAGGCGTCGTGGCGTCGCTCATGCCGTCGGTCACCTGATGCGTCTCGTGCGTGCGCGTGTCGTACACGACGATCGCGTGCTCGAAATTGGTGAGTTGTTGCGTGAACGCGAAGTAGCGGCTATCCGGCGACCACACGCCGTCGAGACGATTGGCGCTGAACGATTCGAACGGCTGCGACGCGATCTTCACCGCCCGCGGATGTGCCGCGCTCACGTCGATGTAGTAGACGCCCAGATGCTTGTCGCTGTACGCGATCTTCTTGCTGTCGGGCGACCAAATCGGCGAGTAGTAGAACGACGGGTGCGGTTCGAGCGCGTACACCTTCTCCGGATGCAGCGCGCGCTGATCGCGCAGGTGCAGCGAATATTCGCCGCCCGCATCGGAGAAATAGGCAATCCACTTGCCGTCGGGCGACCACGCCGGATCGCGCTCCTCTACGCCCGGCGTCTTGGTGATGTCGCGAATATCGCCCGCGCCGGCGGGCACGGTGAGAATATCGCCGTGCGCTTCGAAGACCGCGCGCACGCCGGTCGGCGAGATGTTCGCGTTCTGAATCTCGCCACCGACCGATTCCCAGTGCGGTCTCACCTCGGGCAGATCGGCACGGATCGAGATCGGCACGGCACGCTCGCGCCGCGTGCGCGGATCGTAGACGTGGATCGAATCGAACTGCGAGTAGACGATCTCGTCGTCGTTGGCCGAGGCCGAGACGATATCGAAATTATGGTGATTGGCGACCAGCTGCTTCACCGCGTGGGTGTGCGTGTCGTACGCGAAGAGCGTGTAGTTGCCGTTGCGATCGGAGACGAAGTAGATCGTCGAACCGATCCACATCGGAAAGCGATCGTTCGAGTTGTTGCGCGGAATCGCGACGACCGACGAATCGGCCATGTTCGCAATCCAGATCGGCGTCGTCTGCCCGCCGCGATAGCCCTGCCAGAACGGCTCCCACTGCCCGTTCGGCACGTAGGCGAAGTGCGATCCGTCGGCCGAGAACGAGCCCGCGTTCGCGTCGGGCAGCGGCAGCATCGACGCATCGCCGCCGCGCGGCGAGATCTCGTAGACCTGCATCGCATCGGTCGGGCTGTTGCGCCCGGAGCGGAACAGGATGTGCTTGCCGTCGGGCGTCCATCCGATCACGATATCGGGCGCCGGATGATAGGTGACGCGATGCGGTTCGCCGCCGAGCGCCGAGACCGTGTAGACGTCGATGTTTCCGTCGTAATTCGCGCTGAACGCGAGCGTCGATCCGTCGGGTGAAAAGTACGGAGCGCTTGCGAGCCCGTAGCCGGTCACCAGGCGGCGCGCGTCGCCGCCCGACCGCGGAACCGTCCAAATATCGCCTGCGTACACGAACGCGATCCGAGATCGGCTGATCGTGGGCGATTGGAGAATCAACGGCGACGCGGCCGAGGCCGACGCGATACAAGCACACGCAAGCGCGGCTGCGATGACGAACGAGCGCAGAAACGACATGCATCCCCGTTTGGCGAGGAAGCGAGCGTCCCTGCCGGATATGTCGTTTCGAGCCCGCCGATCAGGCGGGTACGCGCTCGAACAGCCCGCGATCGACTTGACGCACGTACCCGAGCTCCACGAGCTTGATGATTCGATTGCGAACCCCCGCGCGCGTGATCGCACGACGCTCGGCCTTCTTGACGAACTGAAACACCTCGTCGAGGGTCCGCGGTCCGGACGCGCCATCGAAGGCCTCGAGCACGGCACGCAATCTCCCCGGCACCTCGTCCGAGGCCGCGCCGACATCCCCGCCGGGGAGATCTCCCAGCTCGGCGATGCGACGCTCCAGAGCCGTGACGCGCTCGCGAGCCGCACCCAATTCGAGCAGCAGCCGATCCCTCTCACTCAACGATCCGGAAGGAAGCATATAAACCAACAGTACTTTACTCACTGTATTTAGTCAACTTTGTTTCTTTGCTTTACTCGCTTTCTTTTCTGTGATCCGTTCCGGCGCTGCGCGCCTCCACTACGGTAAGGCAGCGGACGTTGACTCCGCCATGCGAGTAGGTGGCGAAGCACAGTCAGTCGCGGCCAAAAGCAAACGGCCTCCCATCGGGAGGCCGGTTGCTTTTGGCTGGGGTGGCTGGATTCGAACCAACGCATGGCGGAGTCAAATCCGCTGCTTTTCCCAGCGCGCTCTCGCGCGCCGGGGCCCCCCGCTTGAGATTCCGTTCCGGCGCTGCGCGCCTCCACTGCGGTAAGGCAGCGAACTTCGACTCCGCCATGCGCGTGCGAAGCGAAGCACCGCCTGGCCGCGGAGCCAAAAGCAAACGGCCTCCATCGGGAGGCCGGTTGCTTTTGGCTGGGGTGGCTGGATTCGAACCAACGCATGGCGGAGTCAAAGTCCGCTGCCTTACCGCTTGGCTACACCCCATCGCGGTTTCGCGCGGGAAACGCGACGGGCGAGATTACGGCGCTTCTTCTGCGGTCCCTTTTAGTGCGGGGCGCTCCAGCGACGCGTGATGCGCGCAACCCACGGGACGTCGAAGAGCTCGCCTCGGCTCGCTCGCTGACTATACCGCAGCGCGAGCACGACCCATAAGACGAAGAGCGCAAGGTCGAGCAGGCTCGCGAATCCGTAGATCCAGAGCGTCACGCGGATACTCCCGATACCGATGCTCGAGACGAGCGGCCATAACAAAGCGACAAGCCCGATCAGCGCGCTCAGCGCACCGAACCAGAGGGCTTGCCGCATATGGAATCGGTACCATGCGGAGGCTTCGTCGCGAGCCGCGATGCGGTCGTAGATCGCGACGATCCACACGATGTACGCGAGGGAGACGAGTCGCGTCTCTTCAGCGACCCGTTCGGGCGGAGTAGCTATCGCGTTGCGATCAGCCGTTTGGCGCCGATGTACCGAGCCGCCCAGTACGAGTTCGAGAGGCTCGAGATCATCACGCCGTGGCTCGACGCGTGAACGAAGCGACCGTGACCGAGATAGATGCCGACGTGCGACGGTCCGGGCTCGTACGTCTGGAAAAAGACGAGATCGCCGGGCCGCATACCGCCGAGAATCTTCTTGCCGTAGTAGTACTGGGCATCAGCGGTGCGCGGAATGTTGATGCCGAGCATGGCGAAGACGTGCTGAACGTAGCCCGAGCAATCGAAACCGCTCGGCGACGTGCCGCCGAAAACGTAGGGAACGCCGAGAAACTTCAGGGCGCTCTTGGTGAGCTCTTGGGCGATCTTGGAGGTCCGGGCGAGCACCCCACCCGCGAAGGAACGAATCTGGCCGTTCTTCTCCGCATGATTCGAGGTGACGATCAGATGCGCCGTCCATTCGGCGACATCGGGACTTTGAGCGGCCGCGCGGGTCGCGGCGACGGATGAGTGGGCGGCGGACGGCGCAGCATCCGCGCCGGCAAACGATCCGGCAAGCATCAGGGCAAACGCCCCGGCAGCTAACGCTTGACGCAAGAAAAACTCCTCTTTCACAACACTTGCGAGGTTAGTTGACGGGTTCGGACGGGAAAGATCGCCCTAGGACCGGACCGGCCCATTCACCCCTACCGTGGAGTCCCCCGCTCCGGCGGCCAAGCCGGATTCAGTGCTCTTGTGCAGGCGTACGTGCCGCGAGATCTGGGTCTCGCGACTGGGACTTTAGGTTTAGCCTGCCGAGGTTGGTCTCCTCCCTCGGCTTATCTTTTCCGTTACAAACGGGCGGCTGTCTGCTCGATCTGCTTGGCAAGATCGGCCGCAACCGCCTCGATGACGGCCCGGTCGTCGCCCTCGGCCATCACGCGAATCAGCGGCTCCGTGCCCGAGGGTCGGATCAGCAGGCGGCCCGCGCCGCGTAGCCGTTCCTCGGCGAGCGCGATCGCGCCGCGGATGCCCGCATCGTCGAGAACCTGCTTGTGCGGCGTTCGCACGTTCACCAGCACCTGCGGCGCGACGACCACCTCGCGCACGAGATCGTG
This sequence comes from Vulcanimicrobiota bacterium, assembly GCA_027306785.1. Classification (GTDB taxonomy): domain Bacteria; phylum Vulcanimicrobiota; class Vulcanimicrobiia; order Vulcanimicrobiales; family Vulcanimicrobiaceae; genus REEB354. Next base: position 53,144 of record DAHUZB010000018.1, on the reverse strand, counting down.
CAAGCGCATGCCGCTCGCGCGCACGATGCCGAAGAGCGTCACCGCCGTCATCGGCCCGTCGCCCGTGGTGTTGCGGCGCAGATCGATGATGTGTCCGGACTGCTCGCCGCCGAGCGTGAAGCCGCTCTCGCGCATCCGCTCGAGCACGTAGCGATCGCCGACCGCGGCACGCAAGAGCCGAATGCCGTGTCGTTCGAGCGCGCGCTCGAAGCCGATATTGCTCATCACCGTTCCGACGATCGTATCGCCGTGCAATTCGCCGCGTTCGTGCAGTGCGCGCCCGATCGCGAACATCACGTGATCGCCCGAGACGACGGCGCCGGTTTCGTCGACGAAGAGCGCGCGATCCGCGTCACCGTCGAACGCCACGCCGACCACGTGATCGTCGCCCGCGGCGGCGAGTTCGCGCACCTTCGCCTGCAGCGGCTCGAGATGCGTCGCACCGCACGAGACGTTGATCCGCGCGCCGTCGTTTTCGCAGTTGATCTCGGTCACGGCCGCGCCGAGCTTGCGCAGCGCATACGGCGCCATCGCGTACGCGGCGCCGAACGCGCCGTCGACCACGATGTGCAGTCCGCGCAGATCGACGCCGGTCCCGTAGAGCTCGTCGTAGTAGTGCTTGCCGAGATTTTGCGCGAGACGCGCGACGCCGATCTCGGTGCCGACCGGCCGCGGTAGCGCATCGCTGCCGATCAACGACTCGATCTCCGTCTCGACCGTGTCGGAGAGCTTGAATCCGTCGGGGCCGAAAAATTTGATGCCGTTATCCGCGATGGGATTGTGCGACGCACTGATCATCACGCCCGCCGCCGCTCCCTCCGCGACGGTGACGCGCGCGACGGCGGGCGTCGGAACGATCCCGATCGCGATCACGTCGCGTCCGACCGAGGTGATCCCGGCCACGATCGCCGCTTCGAGCATGGTACCGGAGAGGCGCGTGTCGCGCCCGACGATCACCGGGAGATGACGATCGCTCGAATGCGCGAGAACGGTCGCCCCCGCGCGGCCGATGGCGAAGGCGAGTTCCGGCGTCAGATCGGCGTTGGCGACGCCGCGCACGCCGTCGGTTCCAAAGAATCGGCCCACTGTCGTTATTTTGCTCCCGTGCTCTGAACGAAATGCGCTTGGACGCGCACCAGATCCGGTGCGACCTCGAGCCCCATGATCTCCTGCCCGAGCGAATCGACCGGGACCGGACGGACCATCGAATCGAAGGCGGTCGGGACCGTGGGGATCGGCACGTCCACCCGCACCGCCGCCACTTCGGAGAGCAGGCTCGTCGGCCCGTGTACGGTCACGCCCGCCGGATCGACGCGCGCCGAGTTCACCACGATCTGCTTCTGCTCGGCGCCGGTATAGTGCAGCGCGAGCGGATAGGAACGTTCGTCGATATGCTCGATCGTGAGGCTCACCGAGGCTGGGCTCAGGCTCTGCACCGCGACGGCGGGCGCGACGAGCTGAATCGGCACGTTGTAGACGCCCGCGGTCTTATTCGAGAGATCGAGCACCGCTTTGACTTCGTCGGGTTTGATCGGCGGCTGATTGCGTCTGCTCGCGATCGTCACCACGGCCTCTTTGTCGGTGAAGTGCGCGATGTAGCCGACCGGCAGATTCGCCGCGACGATCGGCACCGAGATCTGCTGGTCGAAGCGCGCCGCGATCACGGGATTGGCGGCAAAACGAAAGTACGCCCAGCCGGTAATCGCGAGTGCGAGCGAGAGGACTTTAAGTCCGAAGTTCTTTCGGATGATCTGCACGGACTTGTCCTTTGTCGCGCTGCGCGGTGATGCGCGCGCGCAGCTGCGAGACGACGTCGTTCCCGACGAAACGGCGATGATCGCGCGGCGGCCGCGTGATCGCGAGCAGCATCTTCACCAGACGCTGCTCCTCCTCGACCGGGCGCGAGAGTTTACCCTGACGCGCGATCGAGATCGCGCCGCTCTCTTCGGAGACGACGACCACCACCGCGTCGGTCTGTTCGGTGAGCCCGATCGCGGCACGATGGCGCGTGCCGACGCGTCGCTCCGCGAGCGACTGTTCGGCCAGCGGCAAAAAACAACCGGCGGCTTCGACGATGTTTTCGCGCACGATCACCGCGCCGTCGTGCAGCGGTGAGCGCGGCATGAAGATCGCGAGCAGCAGCTCGGCGGAAAGCTCCGCGTTGAGCACGGTTCCGCTCTCGACGAACTCTTTGAGGCCGCTCTGCTGTTCGAGCACGATCAGCGCTCCGAGTCGATTGCGGGAGAGCAGAAACGCCGCGCGCGCGAGCGTGAGCACGCTCTTATCTTCCGGGCGCGTCCACTCGCCCGCCTCTTCGCCGATGTGCAGCAGGCCGCCGCGGCCGATCTGTTCGAGTGCGCGGCGCAGCTCCGGCTGAAAGACGATCGGCAGCGAGACCGCCGCGCCGACGACGAGCCACTGCAGGATCGTGCCGAGCAGGTAGAGGCGCAGCAGGTTCGCAAGACCGAGCAGACCGACGAGCACGAGCACCCCGGTAAGGATCTGCACCGCCCGCGTGCCGCGAATGAGCAGCAGCACGTAGTAGATCAGCACGCTCGTGGCGAGAATGTCGAGCAGATCGGTGTAGCCGAGGTAGCCCGCGATCGTGTTAATCAGCGACATGGGGCAGCCTCGATCAAGGCTTCGAGCACGCGATCCGGCGCGATCTCGGGGGCGCGCAGGCCGCTTGCGGCGATCTGCGTCCAGCGCGCGAGCGTGAGCGGGGCGAGCAGCTCCGTGCGGCGACCGGCGCCGAAGCGGGCGAGCTCCACGTCGATGAGGTCGAGCACGAGCTCGGGGCTCGAGCGCTCGGGATTCCATTCGACGAGCACGCCGTCGCCGAGCGGTTCGCAACCCACCACACCCGCCGGGCGCCCCGCGCCGCCGAGCGCATCGCGTAGCGGCGACAAGGCTTCGGGACGGCCGGGGAAAACTGCAAGAGCGATGATCGGGAAATCCCACACCGCGGCGGCCGAACGCTCGCGCAGGCGGTCGAGCAAGCCGGAATCGGCGCCCTCAACGAGCGCATACGTCGGTGCCGCGTCGTTGCGCCGCCACGTCACGCGCGCGTCGTGCCCGCGCGCCAGCATCTCGACGCTGCCGATCTCGGCATCGTCGGGGACGGCTGGGTAGCGCAGGGTGAAGGCAATCACGTTTCTCCTCCAAACGTTAGCCGCGACGCGTCCGCAATCATTCGCATGAACGAACTGCGTCGCGCCCTCGTCGTCTCTACCGGGAAGAACGCCGCGTGGGTTTCACTCGACGGTGAAACGCTCCCGCGCGTCGCGCAGTTACGCCGTCAGACCGGCAAGCGCTTCATGCCGGTTCCCGGCGACATCGTGCACGTTCGCGTGCTCGAAGACGACAAGACCGTGATCGACCGCATCGAACCGCGCGCCGCGGCGCTGGAACGGCGCACCGCGGACGGCCGCTCGAAGACGCTCGCGGCCAACGTCGATCTGCTCGTAACGGTCACGGCCCTCGCCGATCCACCGCCGCGCCCGGTGACGCTCGACCAGCTGCTCGCGTTTGCGGAGCTCGAATCGCTCGACGCACTCGTCGTCTTCACCAAGCCCGACCTCGCCGACCCGGCGCTGCGCGCGCGCTTGGTCGAGCTGTACGAACGGCTGGGCTATCGCGCGCTCGTCGTCAATCCGCGAGCGGGCTCCAATGTCGACGCGCTCCGCGACGCGATCGCCGGACGCCACGCGCTGCTCGCCGGCGTCTCCGGTGTCGGCAAATCCTCGATCTTCCGAGCGCTCGGCGGCGAAGCGAGCGTGGGCGAGGTCTCGCGCCATGGCCTGGGCCGCCAAACGACCACCACGGCCCGCCTCTACCGGCTCGGAGAGGGCTTCCTTATAGATAGCCCGGGGGTCAACGAGTTCGGCCTCGGGAAGATCGAGCCGGTCGAGCTGCTCCACGGCTTTCGCGAGTTCCCGGAGCCCGCCCGCGACTGCCGCTTTACCGATTGCACACACCTGCGGGAGCCCGATTGCGGGGTCCAGGCGGCGGTGGCGGCCGGGCGGATCGCCGAGAGCCGGTACCAGAGCTTCCGCAAGATTCTGCTCGAGCCGACCTAGTGGAGCGCCCGGGGCGGCTTGCATTCGGAGGAGGGCCTCTGGTATACTACGGCGCGTTGCCATCCTAAGGAGTTTTTCTTTGCCGAACATCAAGGCCGCCGAGAAGTGGGCGCGTCAGACCGACAAGCGAACGGTCCGCAACAAAGATGCGAAGACCCGCCTGAAGACCGTCTACAAGAAGGCCGTCACGACGCAGGACGCCGAGTTCGCCAAGGGCGTCGAGTCCGAGTTCGACAAAGCCGCGCAGAAGGGCATCATCCACCCGAACAAGGCGGCTCGTAAGAAGTCGCGCCTCGCGAAGGCCATGAAGCGCGCCGCCGAAGCGCCCGCGCCCAAGGCGACCGCGAAGAAGTCGGGCTCGAGCTCGAAGGCCCGCGCCAAGAAGTAACGCGCCTCGCGCCGTTCGTTTCCGAAACCCGCCTCGTTGACGAGGCGGGTTTCGTTTTTGCGCGTATATGGCGAGCGTGAGCGAGCGCCAGAGCGACGAAATCTCCGCCATCGCCGACGATCCCAAAGCGGTCTTCGTGGCGACGATGGCGCGCGAACTGCACCTGGCGGGTCTTGCGACCGACGCCCTCGAGATGACGCTGAGCGATATCGCAAGCGCGATCGGGCTCACCATGCAGATCCTCGCCCTTCCGACCAGCATCACGATCGCCATCGGCCCGCGCTGGAATCAAAAGCTCGTCCTGATGCGGCTCGATCCCGGGCGCGTGAACCTGCGCAAGATCTCACTGCTCAACATGATCTACGACGAGCTGCGTGCCGGCAAGATCGATTTCCGCGAAGCGAGCGTGCTCGTCGCGAACATCGATCGCCGCTGGCCCGGCCTCAACCCGCTCTGGCAGATTCCGGCGCTCGCGATCGTCGCGGTGGGAGTCGGCATCCTGCTCGGCGCGGGGCCGCGCGAGCTGCTCGTCTCGGGCTGCATCGGCCTTGCTACCGGCATCATCTCGGCGGTCGCGACCAAGAACAATACGGTCGCGCGTCTCTTCGAAGTCATCGCGGCATTCGTCGGCACGCTGATCGTCGCGCTCTTCACGAAGCTGGTCGGTCCGACGAACATTTACGTCTCGATCGTCGCGGGCGTCGTCGTGCTCTTGCCCGGCTACTCGCTCACCCTCGCGCTGCACGAGCTTGCCAACGGCGATCTCGTCGCGGGCGTGGCGCGCTTGGGAAAGGTGCTCTCCGTGCTGCTCGCGCTCAGTTGCGGCGCGTTGCTCGGCTTCGCACTGCTCGGTCCGACGCTCTTGCAGACGGGCGACGTGCACACCAATCCGGTTCCCGCGCATCTGTGGATGTTCGCCTCGATCCTGATGGCGATCGGCTTCTGCGTCGATCTCGACGCGCGCCTGCGCGATTTCATCTGGGTCTTCGCCTCGTGCTTCGTCGCCCTTTTGATCTCGCATGTGGTCGGCGCGACCTCGGTGCATCAGGTCTCGGCCTTCGCCTCGGCGTTCATCTGCGGCATCGTCGCGAACATGGGCGCGCGCTTTTTGCGCATCCCGCAGGCCGTGATGCTCGTGCCCGCGCTGCTGGTGCTCGTTCCGGGCAGCTTGAGTTACGAGAGCGTCCTCTTCGCCTTTCAGCAGAACATCTCGAGCGCCACGACCTTCGGCATCAACGCCGCGTTCGCGGCGGTACAACTCGTGGCCGGCCTGCTGCTCTCGCAACTGCTCTTCCCCACGCGCGCGCTGCACGTCACCGTCGGTAGCGGACGTTTTCGCTAGGGATCGACGTTGATCGCGAGACGCGTCTCGCGATCGGCATGCGCGAGCGGCAGAATTCGCTCCCGCAGCACCGCTCGCATCGGACGCGGCGTGCGCGTCTTGATCGCGATGCGAACGCGCCATTCGTCGTTCAACCGCGCGATCGGATAGGCCGCCGGTCCGAGGATCTCGCCGATATCGGCGCCCCGCAGCACCTCGGCGTAGCGCGCCGCGGCATCCCACGCGTGCGAGCGGCTTCGGCCGATCACCCCGAGATAGACGAGCCGCACGAAGGGCGGATACTGCAGCGCACGGCGCTCCGCCAGCTCTTCCTGCGCGAATGCCTCGTAGTCGTGCGCGGCCGCGTGCACGATCGCGGGATGCGTCGGCGCGTAGGTCTGCACGATCGCCTCGCCCGGACGCGCGCGTCCACTGCGCCCGCAGACCTGCGCGATCAACGCAAAGCTGCGCTCGGCGGCGCGAAATTCCGGGATATGGAGCCCGACGTCGGCGGCAACCACGCCGACCAGCGTGACGGTGGGAAAGTCGAGTCCCTTCGCGACCATCTGCGTGCCGACCAGGATGTCGCCCTCGGCTTCGAACGCACCGAGGATGCGCGCGTGGTCGCCCACGCGCGTCGTGGTGTCGGAATCCATGCGCAGCACGCGCGCCTGCGGAAAGAGCCGCGCAACCTCGTCGGCAACCCGCTCGGTGCCGATGCCGAACTCGCGAATCGTCGGGCTCGCGCACGTCGGGCAGATCGCGGGCAGCGGCATCTGGAGATCGCAGTAATGACAGCGCAACACGCCGTCGCTGCGATGCGCGACGAGGGAGACGTCGCAGCGCGTGCACGCGGGAACGAAGCCGCACGCGCGGCAGAGCACGAAGCTGCCGCTCCCGCGACGATTGACGAAGAGCACGCTCTTCTCGCCGCGGGCCAAACAGGCTTCGAGCGCCTGCGCGAGCGCGGTCGAAAAGATTCGCTTGTTCCCCGCCTCGAACTCGCGGCCGAGATCGACGACACGCACGCTCGGCATCGGCAGGGCGGTCGCGCGTTCGTGCAGCGCGATCAGCTCGATCGTTCCGCGCCGTGCCGCTTCGAAGGCTTCGAGCGCGGGCGTGGCGCTCCCGAGCAGCAACACGCCGCCCTCGCGACGCATGCGTTCGCGCGCCACCGTCACGGCGTGATAGCGCGGTGAGGTGTCCTGTTTGTACGAGCTCTCGTGGGCCTCATCGATGACGAGCAGCCGCACGCGTTCGAGCGGCGCGAAGACCGCGCTGCGTGCGCCGACCACCACGTCGATCTCGCCGCGCATACATGCCTGCCACGCATCGAAGCGCTCGCGTTCCGAGAGCGCCGAATGCAGGACCGCCACCCGTTCGCCGAACGCCGATTCGAAGCGTCGCGCGGTTTGCGGGGTGAGCGAGATCTCCGGGACGAGCACGATCGCGCGTCCGCCCTCACGCACGACGCGCTTGATCGCCTCGACGTAGACGAAGGTCTTGCCGCTGCCGGTGACGCCGTGAATCAGCGCTTCGCGAAAGGTTCCGGCGTCGAGCCACGCATCGATACGCGCGAGCGCGGCGCCCTGCTCGGGCGTTGCCTCGAACGGCGGCGGCGGAATCGGCGCGCGCGCACGCGTGCGCTGCGGTTCGATCTCACGCTCGACGAGCGCGCCGCTCTTCACGGCGCGCGCGATCACCGCGGCCGAGAAGCCCGCGAGGACCGCGTCGGCGCGCGGCACGCCCGGCTGCTCGCGAACGTACGCGAGCAACGCCTCCGCCTTCTTCCCCTTGATCGACGCCTCACCGGGTTCGAGGACACGCACGCGATAGGCCTGAGTTTTCGGCGCCGTGAAACGGCGTTCGCGACGCAGCTCGCCGCTGCGTACGATGCTCTGCACGTGCCGCAGCAACGCGGCGCGATCGCCCGCACGGCGCGCATCGGGATGACGCAGCAGCGTCTCGAGCGCGAAGCCGTCGGGAAACTCTTCCCAGATCGTGCGCACCAGGCGGGGCGGAACCGACGGATAGCGCGGCGGATTCGGCTGCGCGACCGCGTGCACGAAGGTATCGACGATCCGCGGCACCGCTCCCGAGAGCACGACCGCCGAGAGCGCCTCACCGAGCGTGCATACGTAGTACTCGCTCACGAAGCGCGCGAGGTGCAGCCCCATCTCGTCGAACGCGCGCGGCACCTCGAGACGCTCCGATACCGGCTTGATGCGATCGCTCGCCTCCACCTCGCGCGGCGCCGTCACGACGAACGCGACCACGTCGCGATTGCCGAGCGGCACGCGCACCACATCCCCGACCCGTAGATGAAGCTCGCCCGATGCGTAGGTGAGCGGAAGATCGAAGCGCGTGGAGCGGATCGCCGCGAGCGCGTCGATCGCGCGCATGCTAGCCAACGGACTCCGGCGACTCGTGCAGGTGCGCGAGCACGGCGCGCACGGTACGTTCGGGCACCTCGACGCCGTACTCCACGTCACCGATCGCACGCGGCAGCACGAAGCGTAATCTGCCGTTGCGACGTTTCTTATCGCTCTGCATCGCCGCGAAGGCGGCCGCGGGATCGACGCGGGTCTGCAGCGGCATCCCGAGAAGCGCCATCGTCGCAAGCACCCGCAGATGCTCGCGCTCGGAAAAGCGATTGGTGCGCATCGCGAGCAGCCCCGCGCCGCGTAGACCGATCGCGACGCCGACGCCGTGCGAGACGCGATAGCCGCTCGCCGACTCCAGCGCGTGCGCGAAGGTATGGCCGAGATTCAGCAGCTCGCGCATGCCGTGCTCGGTGCGATCGTCGAGCACGATCATCGTCTTCACCTTCACCGCCGCCGCCACGATCGCGGTCCACGGCCAGCGCCAAAACGGATGCGGCGAGAGCGACTCGATCGCCTCGAAAAGCTCCTCACCTTCGATCACCGAGGCTTTCACGACCTCGGCCAAGCCTTCGCGAAGGTGCCGAAAGGGCAGCGTCTGCAACGCGCCCACGTGCGCGAAGACCGCGACCGGATCGACGAAGAGTCCCGCCAAGTTCTTGCCGACGCGCAGATCCACGCCGGTTTTGCCGCCGATCGCCGCATCGACCATCGCGACGAGCGAGGTGGCCACGTGCGCGTACGGCACGCCGCGCATGTAGGTGGCGGCGGCAAAGCCGAAGAGATCGCTTGCGACCCCGCCACCCACGCCGAGCACGAGCGTGCCCCGATCGGCACCCGCCGCGAGCAGCAGCTCGTGCACGCGCTCCACCGTCGCGAGCCGCTTGCGCGCCTCACCCAGGCGCACCGCGCGCACCCCGAGGCAGCCCTCGACGCGCGCGAACTGCACCGCGAGCGCGGCTACGTCGCTCTGCGCATCGGCCAGCACGACGAACGGCTGCGCGCGCTCGCGTAGCATGGCGAGCACGTGCGGCCGTGCGTCTTCGGCGATCGTCACCGGATAGGCGAGATCGGTATTGACGACGGTCGTTTCGTCGTCGCCGTCGTCGATCAGAACTCGATCCTCTTCTTGTGCATCCACTCCACGATCGCCTCGACGATCTGCGTGGTCGACATGCCGTCGGCCTCGATCACCAAATCGGCGTGCGCATACTGCGGCATCCGCTTGTGGTAGAGATCCTTGATGCGCGAGAGCGCGGGTGTGGGGCCGAGCAGCGGACGCACGCGACGGCTGTTGCGCAGGCGTTCGAGTACCTGTTCCGGCGTCACCTTGATGAAGACGCGATAGGTGCGCTTTTTCAGCAGCTTCTGCGTGGGCTCGTAGGTGAGCGCGCCGCCGCCGAGCGCCATGATCCCGGGCTCGCCTTCGTCGACGACGTGCGCGATCGCGGCGTGTTCGTACTCGCGAAACGCTTTCTCGCCCTCTTCGTAAAAGATATCCGAGATCTGTCCGTGATCTTTGACGATCAGATCGTCGGTATCGAAGAACGCACACTTCAATTTGCGCGCGAGTCTTTTTCCGATGGTCGATTTGCCCGCGGCCATGAAGCCGACGAGCGCCACGTGATGTTTCATACGCCCTCCTTTGCGGATTCGAAGAGTGCGGCGGCGGCGGCGTTCGCGCGCGCGAGATTCTCGCGCGTCTCCTCGATCGAGTCGCCGCCGTATTTGTCGATGACGGGGCCCACCAGCGCGAGGCGCACCATCGCTTCGCCCACGATGCCCGCGGCGGGCACCACGCAGACGTCGCTGCGTACGATCGTCGCGGGTGCGTCGCTCTTCTCGTGCAGATTGACCGACGGAAGTGCTTTCATCAGCGTCGGGATCGGTTTCACCGAGACGCGCAGCACGATCGGCTGTCCGTTGCTCATGCCGCCCTCGATGCCGCCCGCGCGATTGCTGCCGCGCACCACGTCATCGCCGCGTAGCGCAAAGGTATCGTGGGCCTGCGAGCCCGCGCGCGAGGCGACCTCGGCGCCGAGCCCGACCTCCACGGCCTTGACCGTCTGCATCCCCATCAGCGCGCCCGCGAGCACGCCGTCGAGGCGCGTGTCGGGCTGACGATTGCTACCGATCCCGACCGGCATGCCGTCGACCTGCACCACGAAGGTGCCGCCCAGCGTATCGCCCGCGGCCTTCGCCGCGTCGATCGCCGCGATCATGCGCTCGGCCGCGGCGGGATCCGGGCAGCGTACGTCGCTCGTCTCCACGTCGTCTTGCGACCAATCCGACAGCTCCGGCGCCGCCACGTCGCCGATGCGCTGTACGTAGCTGCGCGTGCGGATGCCGAGGGCTTCGAGAAACTGCGCGCAGATCGCGCCGAGTGCGACGCGCATCGCGGTTTCGCGCGCGCTCGCGCGTTCGAGCACGTTGCGCAGATCCTCGTGTCGGTACTTCAGCGCGCCCGCGTAGTCGGCGTGGCCCGGACGCGGATTGGTGAGCGGCTTTCCCGCGCCGGTGAGCGGATCCATCAGCGCTCGGACGCTCGGCGTCTCGAAATCGCGATTGCGAATCATCACCGCGATCGGCGATCCGAGCGTGCGGCCGCCGCGTACGCCCGCGAGAAACTCGATCTCGTCGCGTTCGATCTTCATGCGACCGCCGCGGCCGTAGCCGCCCTGACGGCGCGCGAGCGTTTCGTTGATCCGTTCGACGTCGAGATGGAGATGCGCGGGCAGACCGTCGAGGATGCCGACCAGCGCCGGGCCGTGCGACTCGCCCGCCGTGAGGTATCGAAACACGATAATCTGCTTACCTATGCGTACGCGCGTGGCCTGCTTGCGTTAGCACTCCACCACGCTTACGGCGAGGCCCCCGAGCGAGGTCTCCTTGTATGCGGCCTGCATATCGAGACCGGTGCGATACATGACCGCGATCACACGATCGAGCGAGACGACGTGATCGCCCGCGTCTTCCATCGCCATGCGGCACGCATGAATCGCGCGCATCGCACCGACCGCGTTGCGTTCGATACACGGCACCTGCACGAGGCCGCCGATCGGATCGCACGTCATGCCGAGACTGTGCTCCATGCCGATCTCGGCCGCGTTCTCGATCTGCTCGTTCGTGCCGCCGAGCGCCGCCGTTAGTCCGCCCGCCGCCATCGAACACGCGACACCGACCTCGCCCTGGCAGCCCACCTCGGCGCCCGAGATCGAGGCGTTCGCTTTATAGAGCGCGCCGATCGCGCTTGCGGTAAAGAGCAGGCGCCGCTCGCCTTCGCGCGACGGCGCCGCGGCGAAGACGCGATAGTACTGCAGCACCGCCGGAATCACGCCCGCGGCGCCGTTGGTCGGCGCGGTAACCACGCGTCCGCCCGCCGCGTTCTCCTCGTTTACGGCCATCGCGTAGGCGTTCACGTAGTCCATCATCGCGAGCGGTTCGTGCGAGCGCTCCAGGTAGCGGCGATGGAGGCGCGGAGCGCGACGTCGCACGTTGAGGCCGCCGGGCAGCACGCCTTCGGTGACGAGGCCGCGCTCCGCGCACGCGCTCATCGTATCGAGGATGCGATCGGCATAGGCGAGCGTCTCCGCGCGCGGGCGCAGCGCGTCTTCGTTGGCGAGCACGATCGCGTCGATCCCGCAGCCGAGCGCGGCGGCACGGCCGATCAAATCGGCCGCCGAGCCGAACGGATGCGGAACGGCGCGCTCGGACCGCAGGTCGCGTGCCGCGCCTTCGATCTCGACGAATCCGCCGCCGACCGAATAGTAGGTGCGCTCCAAGACGACGTGCTCGCCGCGCACGGCGCGCACGCGCATGCCGTTGCTATGCCCCGACAATACCTCGGAGCGGTGCCAACGAATCGCATCGTCGGGATCGAATGCGATGCGTGCCGATCCTCCGAGCAGCAGCGCATGCTCGCCGCGAACGGCCGCGATGCGGCGATCGGCGTCGCTCGGGTCGATCGTGTCGGGGCGGTGCCCTTCGAGGCCGAGGATCACCGCGCGATCCGTGCCGTGCCCGATGCCGGTGAGCGCGAGCGAACCGTAAAGATCGACCCGGACGCGCAGATCGCTCGCAAACGCCGTGCGTTCCGCCAGTTCCGCGACGAAGAGCGCCGCCGCGCGCATCGGACCGACCGTATGCGAACTCGAAGGTCCGAGCCCGATTTTGAAGAGATCGACGACGGAGGTGTACGGCACGGCGCGTGTGTTCGCACAACGAAAACGAGCCGCCTGTTACGGCGGCTCGTCTCATCGTCTCACGCGGAGCGGCGAATTACCGGCCTTTTTTGCGGCCGGCGGTTTTCTTCGCGGCGGTCTTCTTCGCGGGAGCGGCTTTGCGAGCCGGAGCCTTCTTCGCTGCGGCTTTCTTGGCCGGAGCAGCCTTGCGAGCCGGAGCCTTCTTCGCCGCGGCTTTCTTGGCCGGAGCGGCCTTCTTGGCGGCGGGCTTGGCGGCGCCGCGCTTGGCGGTGCCGACGGCTTCCTTGAGGACGCGGCCGGCGATGAACTTCAGCACGCGCTTCGCGGGAACTTTGATCGGCTCGCCCGTCTTCGGATTGCGCGCAATGCGAGCGGCGCGATCGCGAACTTTGAACTGGCCGAACGGGGTGAGTTGCACCTTGTCACCGGACTTCAGGACGTCCATCATCTTTTCGAGGATGGCGTCGATGAGCTCGACGACCTGTTTGCGCGGCAGTTCGAGCTCTTCGGCGAGCTCACGAGCTAACTCGTTCTTGGTCATACTGTCCTTTCGAACGGGGGCAGCTAATTGCCGGAACGGATACGCAAAAACGCCCCTAGTTCCTTGTGAAAACCGCCGGATTTCGAGGAATTTCGGCTATTTTTCCGCCGCCGAGCGCGAAAAGAGGCGTTGCAGCACCGCGGCCTGATTGTGCTCGCGGTCTTTCGCGCCGAAAACCGGTGTCAGCGTACGCGCCCGACCCGCGGCGTGCAGCACCTCCCGCAGGCGCGCGCGTGCTTCCGGCTCGCGTAATTCGGCCTCGTAACGCGCGGCGAATTCGTGCCAACGCTCTGGATCGTGACCGAACCACGTGCGCAGCGCCGTGCTCGGAGCGATCTCCTTGGCCCACAGGTCGATGCGGGCGTCGGCCTTGCTCACGCCCCGCGGCCGGATGCGATCGACCAGCACGCGAAAACCGTCGGATGCAGCCGGGGGATCGTATGCGCGCTTGCGTTCTTCCCAACGCCTTCATGGCGATCTGCGAGCATACGCGCATGCTCTACGCATCGCTCGTCATCAGCCTTCTTCTCGCGGCGGCGCCGCCCACGCAGGCGCAATACGCGGGCTACATCACGCGCGAGATCGGAACCGCCACCGCGCAGGTAGGCGACCCGGTCGAACTCGACAACGTCGTCTCGGAAGATAAAACCGTCACCGGCGCCCGCATGTTCGGCACGGTCACGCACGTGGTGCGCGCCGGACAGGGCACGCGCGCCGAACTCGCAATCCGCTTCACCAAACTGACGCTCGCGAGCGGCGCAAGCTACGCGATCGACGGCACCGTGACCGGTATGCAGGCCAACACCAAGCCGAATACGGCCAAAGAGATCCTCGGAGCGGTCGGCGGCCTGCTCGCAGGCAACGCGATCTACAAGGTCTTCGGCGGGCACGGCGGTACCGGCGGATTCATCGGTGCAAGCGCGGGCTATTTGCTCGCGACGAACAGCAAAGAGAATATGACCGTACCGCAAGGATCGGTCGTGCGTACCGAAGTCACGGTAACGCGGCGCCAGAGCGGGTAGCGCGGATCGGAGTCGGCCGGATCACGTGCGGCGTGATGAAAAAGACGATCTCGTCGCGCTCGTGGTGACGCTGCTTGTTCTTGAAGAACGCGCCGAGTACCGGGATGCTCGAGAGCCCCGGAATCCGTGAAATCGTCTCGCTGCTGAAATCGCGCATCAGCCCGCCGAGCACGATCGTGTGCGCGTCGTCGACCCGCAGCACGGAGTCGATCGTGCGGTTGGCGATGATCGGATAGCCCCGCTCGTGAGGCCGAGCAATTCGCTGTATTCGGGGTGGAGATCGGCGGTCACCACGCCCTGGCGCGCTGCCGGCGCGAAGGAGCGGCCAGCTGGGCAGCTATGCCGATCCACCTGAGTCGAGGGCCTCAAGCCACGCGGCCGCTCCAGCCGAAAGCTCCGCACGGTTAACCGCATCGAATTTTCCGATAAGCTCACCGCTACCAATCGCTTCATACAAAGGCAGCTTTGCGTAGGATGCTGACGAAAGAATTTCGACAGCCGCAGTAGCATACGGCTCCTTAAAATCAAAATCCAGTCTTAGCGCCTCCAAAAAGCTCGAGAGAGCCTTTTCAAGATTTCTATTTGCGTTAAGGATCATTTCGTTAGCAAGGAACACCGCGAGCATCCCGGTATCGGCGCCTGCCTTTACCGCGTCGCGTTCGGCAATCACAGCTCTAGAGATGCATGCAAGTGCCTCATCTCTCCGGTCAATCCGGATAAGCAACAACGCGGCCTGGTTATCGAACTTCGGATCTTTCGCTCCCCACGAAAGGAATCGTTCATAATCGACGGCACCGCCTCTATAATCTCCTTTCCGTCTCGCAGCCAAGAGCGTGTGCCACATCGTATCCTCAGAAAATTCATGGATGCTCCCGCCCTCATCGCTCAATGCCATTGCTAAGGCATATCGCGCCTGCTCGACCTGAGCGTCAGCGTCAACCGCTTCCGCTCCTAAGAAAGACCACGGTGGCTTCGAGTAACCGACGGCTACGGAGATGCCAAGTTCGGTCGCTGATCTGCGAAGCCCATCGACTAGGGTGTCAAAATCATGCCCAGGCGCGACGATAAACGCTAGTTCGACCGGCGAAAGCTGGAACGCAAATTGTCTTCCGACCGCACGAACAATTTCTTCGTACAAGCCTGCAAGTATCGCGTTCACGTGCGCGACGCCGCGCATTATAGTCAAATCGTTAAGCTTGTCGACGCCTATCGATGCAACAACGGTGGCGCTACCTGCACTACGTTTCGCGTTGAGCTCTTGAATTAATTTTACGCGCCCAGCTAGTGCAATAATTTTCGTCATCGGCGCGCCAGATGCCGGTATCAAGTGGCCGATTGCTCCGAGAGGGACATTTGCTAATCGGGCCCCAGCGGGAATCTCAATACCGGACCCATTTTCGCTAGGCACCTCGCAGAACGCAATATCAGATTGCGGATCAAAGACGACTAAACGCCCCATGACCCGCCGCGGATATTTGCCGAGGACGACCTCCGAACGACCATCGGACATTCGCATTTCCTGTTCGCCATCGTATTGCGGATGGTAGATCAAGAATTCTTGCCCATTTTGGACTCCAACCTCAGTACCTATGTCGATAGCAACAGTATTGACCTCCTTGCAATGCTCCAGGACACGTCCGTGCGACTCAATTATTTTGGAGAATTCGACAGTCCGATTCCTACCGCTCCGTTTTGCTTGGTAAAGCGCGCGGTCGCTACGGCGCTTAAGAAGAGCAACGATGTTAGCCGGGTCCTCGGACTGCGTCACCTGCGCCAGAGACGCCACACCACATGATATCCTCACGCGTCGGGCATTTGGGTCCCTTGGTACTGAGTCTCTGTCGACCGTAGACAGTTCCATCCGTGCTAAATCGGTGTCAGATGGAAGATCCGCGTCGCAAACGGCGACTCGCAAGCGCTCGGCAAATTTGTAAGGTGCATCGTCGCTGTCATAACCGGAAACTAGGACCAAGAACTCCTCGCCTCCGGGGTGTGCGAACACAATTTCTTGCGCGAGGTCGGAAGACTTCGATGCAATTTCGTCGCAGCGGATAGAAAGGGATCGTAAAATAATGTCTCCGAATTGATGGCCAAACGTATCATTTTTCTGTTTAAAATGGTCGATATCAAACGCGACCAGAGCAAGCGCTGATAAACGGTCAACGCCAATTTCTCCGCTAGATGTCGATTTTGACTGGGCCGCGATCCGTGTTCTTAGCATTTCATCGAATGCTTCTCGGTTAAGTAGGCCCGTTAAAGGTCTATAATCGGCGGCGTATTTATTCTTGCTTGATTCTAGGCATTTGCCAACAAGAGCCTCGACTGTCTTGCGCGTCGCGGCAGATGGTGAATCATGGAAGTCACCAACAAGTACCGCGTCGAGGTCTGCTACGGGGAAGAATGCGCGGCGCGAGTTCGGGTGCCGCCAACTCGCCCCGCGCTTCCGAGTCACATCCAGTTCAGCCACTAAACCTGGTGGTGCAGGCGCGGAATTTGAGGTATACCACGACGAGTTGTGATACCGAAATACCATCACAGAGGAGACGCGCCGATCTACAATCTCTTTCGACGCTCGCTGCGCAAAAATTTCAAATCTTGTGGCTTTCATAGGCTAATCAATAAATCGACCTGTCGAATCAAGTATTCAAGACGGCCTACATGGGTATTTTTTCCTATCCCAGCAATGCCGATCGGTGTTTATTGCGGCCAAAATTGACTGGACCGACATAGTCGACAGCTCGAATGCCAACATGCTCGGGAGGTTGATCGACGTCCTGAAGGCCCGCTTGAGACCGAATCCTATAACCTTCACAGCTGCCGCCGCGCTGCCCCTGGTGCTCAAGTATCCAGGGCTCTCGACTCGTTGGGACTCTCGAGGCGTTGGCGCATCGCACCGATCGCGCTACGATCGAATTCGGTGCACATTTCCGGCGCGGAGCCAACCTCGTGGCCTTGCATTCACCGACCCAAAGGTTGCCAATCGAAGGCTTTGCTGCCGTCGGCGGTGCGACCCTGGATGTCAAGCGCGAAATCGGGGCCCGGAAGACCGACCATGGCGGGGCGGGGTCGCTTGGCCCATATCCCGGCTATTAGAGGCCGCCCATCTAGCCAGAGTTTATAACCGATTTGAATGAAGTTGGGCGCTGCATCCAAAGCCTTCTAATGGCGAAACGAGAGCAGCTCGTGCCGTTGGCTCGGTCCCAACATCGACGGTTTGATGCAACC
Organism: Vulcanimicrobiota bacterium; assembly: GCA_027306785.1. Lineage (GTDB taxonomy): Bacteria > Vulcanimicrobiota > Vulcanimicrobiia > Vulcanimicrobiales > Vulcanimicrobiaceae > REEB354. The sequence goes on along the minus strand of DAHUZB010000018.1, from coordinate 35,985 downwards.
AACTGGAATATGCCGAATCACTCAATAGTCTGGTTCGCGTTGTGAACCGACTCCGATGCGGTTGAATCGCCTCTAGCAGAGCCAGCGGTAAATCGTCCCCGACGCATGCCACTCTTCGCTGTGGAACTTAGTAGATCAAAGAACCTCAACGCTAGGTGGGTTACCGACTGCTTCCCTAGGACCGGGATAAGGCGTTCGTACGCCTCTTTAGCCTCTAGCTCGAGAGTTTCAAGGTTGTAGTAAAAAGTCACGCCTGCAAACCCTGACACGCGTAACGGCATCGAGAATGAATGATTGCCAGGAAGGATCGGAACGGTCACCTCGCCTTCGACTTTCACTTGCTGCTCGACCGCGATAATAATTCCATGATCGTGGAGATCTTCGTTTGCTAGCGCGCGATGAAAAACCGCGAGCGGGTCCTCGAAGAGGCGCCTATCGAGCCACCGCCGAGCGTCTCCGTCCGGAACCGATTGCAGCATATAGTTCCATGCGGTGCGTGCGTGCGCAACAAAGCTCGCAAGATCGCGGCAATAGCACCGGTATGCCTCCGCATACTCGTCCGGATGGTACCCCATCCCTGTCGTGGCTTCAATCGCGGCCTTTTCGTAATAAAGCATCTTACCGAGATAATCCCCCGCGTTTCGGACGCGCAGCTGTAGCTCGGCAAGGGTCACGCGTCGCCCAGGCGACTTTTTCATTTGAACACGCAGCGCAGTCTCAGCCTATGCACGTTTTATATCGTTTCTTGCTCGAGCGGCACGATGACGAAGCACCGCGAAAAGGCCCCGCTCGCACGGAGTTCGATCCGGTAGGTTGGCATCAAGAAGCATGCTCTTGAACCCTCGAAATTCGAGCGACGGCACAAGTGCGCCAAGGCACCGTAAAGCGATGAAGCGGACCGTAGCGCGGAACCGCGCCCCGCCCCCAGGCTCGCAAAGCGCCGCAACATTCGTGTCACCGCGAATCCGACACATGGACGACCTAGGAGATCGATGACTACCGCGCGATCGCCTGCCTACGGTTCCAGCGCCATTGAAAGCGCTGGCAAAAGATCGCTGGTGACCGCGAGCTCCATGAGTGCAACCTGCTGCATGGTTATTCCTCGCAAATGCGCGTCTCGTAATTAAGTGCTCCCAGCCCATTCTATCGCTCGATGCACGCACCATTCGAATCGCGCTGATGCCGCGCTTGACGAGAGCGCCATCGACCCCTATACTTCGAGGCATGTACCTAAAATCGGAGGTATCACATGGGGCCGCTCCACCGCGATAGCCTCGAATTTACCATCCTGGCTCTCCTCGATCGCCGGCCGGATCACGGTTATCGTCTGATGCTTCGGGTAAGAGACGTGACTGGTCAAGATCTCTCGGACGGAACCCTCTATCCGACCCTCGCGCGCCTTGAAGCAAGCGGTAAAATCGAAGGCACCTGGTCGCTCGATGGAGGGCGAAAGCGGAAGACTTGGGCCCTAACCGATAAGGGGCGCAAGCACCTCGGCCGCGCGCGATCCGCATGGCCGCAATTTCGCAGTTCAATGGAAGCCCTTCTTGGAGGGCAGGCATAGTTAATGCCGCACGTCAGCTATGCAGAAGCATACCTCTCGAAATATCGCTTTTATCTGCGCGGTTATCCCGACGATCTGATCGACGAACGCGTCGAAGAGATCCGCGAGTTCATTCGCGATGCAGTTGACGAGAAAGATGCATACGCGCCGCATCCGCTCGGTCGTGACTTCGTCGACGAGAAATCGCGCAGGTGGCAAAATGAGAAACGCATCGTCGAAAATATGGTGTCGCCAAAATATCTTGCCGACGCCACCCGTCGTGAAATTCAGCGCAAGCAGGCGAGCGATCATCTGGAGACGCTCGTCGACCTCGCCACAATCGCTGCGGGGCTTTTCCTCGCCTGCACCGCCACGTCGGGGCCTTCGCACATTTCCACCCTTCGCATCAGCCTTGCGCTCGCGACTATCCTCGGAGGCGTGCTCGGCTTCGCGCTCCGCGTCTTGCCGATCGGCCATTCCGCGACAAGAGCGAAGCCGGTCTTCGCGCTCGTCCGCGCTGGGCGTTTTGCTACCGTCATCGCGGCCGTTGGGCAGGGTATTTCATCGGCTGTCACGCTGACCGCGGCAATCCACCGCGACGCGGCGGGCTGGAGCGCCAACCTGAGCCTCTCACATGTTCCGGCGTCGTTGGTGGCTGCGGTCGCCGCGGTTTTGCTCGGGATGAAGCCCTCCATGCTCTTGCGCTACGAGACATCGCTCAAACGCTGCGCGAGCCTTGATGACTATCGGAACAGCATATACCTAGCCTGGACGCCAGCCGCGGAGCGTCGTCGCCGGGATCGTAGCTACTTTACCGAGCACATTCTATGAAGACCGACGGTGCTCGGGGGGAAACGATTCGGCAACGATAAGCGACGACGCCGGACTGCCTCCGTGCGAAAATCCTCGTGATCCAACTCTGAAAATAGCGCCCTAAATCACAGCTATCGCTTTGGCTGGGGCTTCCCTTGTTGCGACTACGCCTCGGCCCCCGGTCCAAGTCCTCCTTGCGAACCCGAAGCAAGCGCTGGACGACCTTCTTCAGGGTCGCTCGATCAATGCGCGTTCGATCGATTTGCGCATCTGCACCCAGCCGCGGAAGTTCGCGTGGAAGGCATCGTCGCCGCTCGGCGTCGCGACGTGTTCGAACGGGCTCAGATGTCGATCCGCGCGCAGACGTTCGCAAAGCTCGACGTCTTTTGCGATGTCGCGATTGCCGTCGTGCGTGAGGTACGAGACGCGCGCGCAACGTGCCGCGCTGATCTTTTTCAAGTCCTCGATGGGCATGCCGGGCGGGGGTGACGCGGTTGTTGTTAGCGGGCGTTAAAGAAGCGCAACTTGCGTGAATCTGTGGTGCGCGAAAATGAGGTGCACGCGGGGAGCCTGCGTCACATAGGGGCCGGATCCGCCGATGGTCTTCGAGTGGCAATCGGCGGAAGGACGGAGGCTCGCCCACACTTGAGCGCGGACTCCATCGAGCGCCTCGAAACGGACCGTTTGGCCGGGTGCCGCATCGCGTTCCTCGTACCGGCCAACCTGCGCCCAGTCATGGTTCGGGCGACTGAAGTTCCCGTCCGGCGGAGCTGCGACACCAATTGCATCGATTTTGACGCAGACGTCGGCGTTATTTGTCACCACGACGAGATTCCGGTCGGGATTCGCGGCCGCCCACCGGCCGCTGATGGCCACGAGGGCGAGGGTGACGGCAAGTGCGGTGCTGTAGCTCGTGATCTTCATGAGCGCATAACGTTACCGAGCGTGAGCTAGTTCCCTTTCCCTATTCCAAGGCGGACCGGCTTCACTCGACTAGAGACTGGAGATCGAGCGAAGCTCGCCTTCGATCTCCTTGCGCATCTGCACCCAACCGCGGAAGTTCGCGTGGGAGCCATCGTCGCCGCTCGGCGTCGCGACATGCTCGAACGGACTCAGGTGACGATCCGCGCGCAGACGCTCGCAGAGTTCGATATCCTTATCGACGTCGCGATTGCCGTCGTGCGTGAGGTACGAAACGCGCGCGCAGCGCGCGGCGCTGATTTTTTTGAGATCCTCGATCGGAAAATCGCGCTCGTCGTCTTGCACGAGCGGCAGATGCCACTCGTCGATCGCGACGGAACGCGGCGCCGACGCCGCCATTGCGTCGCGCATCAGCTCCGCCGCAACGCGAATCTCGGGCTGCGCATTCGGCGCGCAACGAAGCGCGAAGAAATTCCCCCATTCGGTGGCGGTCACGATCACGGTATGCCACATGAACGGTTCGAGCATGCGATTGACGACTTGTTTGTGAACGTTGAATTGCTGCATGTTTCGCACGTGCTGCACGGCGCTGTCGCGGGCACGCAGCCATTCAGCTTTTGCTTCTTGCGCTTGCGCATCGCTAAGCGCCTCGCTCGCCGACATTCCCGGTTTGTTGACGCCCCATTCCACCGGCATGGCGGGATTCTGCAGCACGCGTTCGATCATTTTCTTGGTTGGCACGGCACGAGATGAACTCGAATTTCGAGAAAACGTTCTGTGCGTGTTAAATTCGCTCAGGACAAAGCGCGGGAAGCGCACTTCCAGCGTCGTCAAACGAATGCCCGCGGGGCTCACCGAATCGGTGAGCACCCGCGCGCTGAAACCGTTCTCCACGTCTACTAGCCGCGGTAACGAAGGAACGCCGGAACTTCGATGTCGTCCATGTTCACGGGCGTCACCGCATCGAGCTTGCCCGTATCGAACGTGGTCGCGCCGAGCGACGGGCGATAGGTGCGCGCCGCGCCGAAGCCCGCGGCAAGCACGGTCACGCGCACCTTGCCGGTCATATTCGGGTCGATCGACGCACCGAAGATGATCTGCGCGTCGTTGTCGACCGCACGGCTGATCATCTCGGCGGCTTCGTTCACTTCGTACATCGCCATATCGGGACCGCCGGTGATGTTGAAGATCACGCCGCGCGCGCCTTCGATCGTGGTCTCGAGCAGCGGCGATGCGATCGCCTTCTGCGCGGCATCGGCGGCGCGATGCTCGCCCGAGCCTTCGCCGATGCCCATCATCGCGGAGCCCGCGTCGGTCATGATCGTCTTGACGTCGGCGAAGTCGAGGTTGATCAAGCCGGGCTGCGTGATCAGATCGCTGATGCCCTGAATGCCTTGACGCAGCACGTCGTCGGCGTACGAAAACGCCTCGTTGAGCGGCGTGCGCTTCTCGATCACCTGGAGGATGCGCTCGTTCGGAATCGTGATCAGCGTGTCGACCTTGGTCTCGAGCTCCGCGATCGCGTGCTCGGCGGTCTGCATGCGCTTCTTGCCTTCGAAGGCGAAGGGTTTGGTGACGACCGCGATCGTGAGCGCGCCCGATTCGCGCGCGAGTTCGGCGATCACCGGCGCCGCACCGCTGCCGGTGCCGCCGCCCATACCCGCCGTGATGAAGACCAAATCGGCGCCGTCGAGGATCATCGAGAGATCTTCACGCGACTCTTCGGCGGCTTCGCGACCGAGCGACGGATTCGCGCCCGCGCCGAGACCGCGCGTCATGCCGTTGCCGATGTGCACGGTATTCTCGGTGAGCGCGTTACGCAGCGCCTGCACATCGGAATTGACCGAGAAGAAATCGACCCCGGAGAGACCGGCTTGGATCATGCGATTGACGGCGTTGCAGCCGCCTCCGCCCACGCCGATCACCTTGATCGCGGCGGAATGCTCGGGTTGAAAGCGTCGTGCGTCTGCCATGTTCGTGTGCTCCTCGATGAACGAGAGTTGAATGGGGTGTTGACCGCGCTCCGGTCTCAATTCCAAAGGTCCGCGAACCACTTCTTGATTCGCGTGAGGATCGCCGCACCGCCCGCGCCGCGCCGCGGGCCTTCGCCGACCTCGGTTTCGCCGTGTGCGCCGAAGAGCACGAGACCGATCGCGGTCGCGTACTGCGGCTGATTCATCGCATCGGTCAGTCCGCCGATCGCGCTCGGCACGCCCACGCGCGTCGGCAGCCCGAAGACTTCTTCGGCGATCGGCAGCAGGCCGGGAAGATTCGCGCCGCCGCCGGTGATCACGACCTCGCCGAGCACGAGATCGCGCGGCACGTTCTCCACGATCTTCGCCTTCGCCATGCGCAGCGTCTCGAGCACGCGCGGAACGACGATCGCGCGCAGTTGCGGCGTGGTCACGTCCTTCGTGGTGCGCCCGTCGAGGCCGCGCACGCTGAACGTCTGCTCGCCGTTATCGCCGATGCCCGCGCCGAATTGCTTCTTCACCTCTTCCGCTTCCGCAAGCGAAGTTTTCAGCCCGAGCGAGATGTCGCTCGTGAGAATGTTGCCGCCGACCGGAACGGTCGCGGTGTAGATCGCGCTGCCGAGCGAATAGACGGCGATGTCGGTCGTGCCGCCGCCGATATCGAGCAGCACCGCGCCGACCTGTTTTTCCTCGGTGAAGAGCACGGCGTGCGAACTCGCCAACGGTTCGAAGACCAGTCCCGCCGCCTCGAGTCCCGCGCGGTGCACGCATTTGAGCACGTTGGTGATGAAGGTCGTGCCGCCCGTGATGATGTGCGTGTCGACTTCGAGCCGACCGCCCGCCATGCCGATCGGATCCTCCACGCCTTCCTGACCGTCGACGGTGAAGTAGCGCGGCAGCGCGTGAATGATCTGACGATCGGCGGGCAGGTTGATGATCTTGCTCGCGTCGATGACGCGGCGAACGTCGGTTGCCGAGACCTCGCGGTCCTCGCTCGTCGTCGCCACCACGGCGCGGTTGTTGGTGGAGCGGATATGATCGCCGGTGATGCCGACGTAGACGTCGCCGACGTGCACGCCCGCCATGCGCTCGGCTCGTTCGGTCGCGGCCTCGATCGACTTGATCGTCTCATCGAGATCGACCACGACCCCCTTGCGCATCCCGAGCGACGGCGCCTCGCCGACCCCGACGATCTCGAGCCCGTTCGGGCCATCCACGGCAACGACCGCGCAGGTCTTGGTCGTGCCGATATCGAGGCCGCAGACGGTCTCGTGCTTCATCCGTTCTTCCTGTTACTCCAGAAGGGGCTTTAACCGCTATATATTGTGGCGCAAGCCGGGAAACCCTACAAGTTGTGGGCCCATACCCAAACTTTCACGGAGGGTTTGGCGGGGCCGCCGCGACTCCTTGAGGACAGCCTGTGCACAACCCGGCCCCGATTTCGAGCCAAGCATAACGCCCGCTTAAACTGGCGCACCCGAACGGCCGATGGAAACACTGATATGGAAGCGCGCCGCACGAGTCTCGAACGCGGTCTCACGCTGGCTTTTGGCCTCGTGATCCTCGTTATGATCCTGATGGTTCCCGTCATGCTCTGGGCCATGAACGGCATCACCACGCAAGCCGAAGTCCTCGACCACCGCGTCATCGCGGGTCAGCTGGCCTACGCCAAGGTCGCGGGCGACGCAGACAGCCTCCGAGCCGCGACGCTCGAGGCGGCAACCGCGAGCGATCCCGCGGCCGCGGCTACGCAGCTGGCCCTCGCCAAGACGCTCGTCAAGCAGTTCCCCGACGACGCGCGCAAGATGACCGACATCTTCTGCCCGCCGAACCTCATCGCGAAAAGCGCCCAGACCGATCTGAGCGCGACGCAGTGTTCGAAGAACCCCGACGCGATCGCGATGCAGATCGGGCCGCTGGTCGACACCTTCGGCACGAGCGCGAGCGCCTACGATTTCCAAGCGCTCTCCGCCGTGAGCCTGCTTCAGCAGGGAAAACGCGCCGAGGCGCTCGCGCAGATCAACGGACCCTCGAGCACCGCCTACGAGAAGCAGAGCACCGACGGCCAATCGATGCTCAACGCCCTCAACAAGCTCGCCGACGATCGTTTCAACCGGCTGATGCAGGCGCGGATGCTCGGTCTGATCGGCCTCTTCGGCGGCATGATCGTCGCGGTGATCCTCGCGTTTCTCTCGGCGACGTGGCTGCGCTCGGTCATGCTGCGCAGCGTCGGGCGCTGCGTCGAAGTCTTCGAGGCGATGGGGATGGGCGATCTCTCCCAGCGCATTCACTGGCACGGCCGCGATTTGATGGGGCGGCTCGGACAGTCGATCGACGAGTTCGCCGATCGCATCTCGGGCATGATCGGACAGATTCAGCACGCGTCGCTCACCGTTCAGGGCGCATCCGAGCAGTCCAGCGCCATCGCGCTGCAGGTCGACGACCGCGTGAAAGAAGAACTCGCCGCGCTCTCGCAGGCACTCTCGTATTCCCACGATCTCGCGACCACCTCCGGCACCGTTGCCGATAACGCCGAAGCGGTCGCCCGCCGCGTCTCCGATATCTCGAGCGCGGTCGCGCAGATGACCGCATCGATCCAAGAGATGGATCAAAACCTGCTCAACCTCGCGACCGTGGTGGAGCAGGCCGTTGCGAACACGCAAGAGATGTCCGCGTCGATCGTGCAGGTCGCGGGTAACGCCGACCGCGTGCGCTCCGAATCGAACGTGACCGATCAGCAAGTGCGCGAGGGCCGCAACGAAGTGCTCGCGCTCTCGAAGGGCATGGGCTCGATCAGCGATACGGTCTCGGACGTCGTGACCGAGATGCAGAGCCTCGACGGCGCCTCGCGCCAGATCGGCGAGATTCTCGGTCTCATCGAAGAGATCGCCGATCAGACGAATCTGCTCGCGCTCAACGCCGCGATCGAAGCGGCCCGCGCGGGCGAGCACGGCCGCGGCTTCGCCGTCGTCGCCGACGAGGTTCGTAAGCTCGCGGAGAACTCGGCCAGCTCGACCAAGCAGATCGGCTCGCTCGTGGCCGACATTCAACGCCGGACCTCGGCCGTGCTCGAACGCACCGCGCGCGCGAATTCGCTCGTGCAGAGCAACGCCGAGAGCGCCCGTAACGTTACCTCGATGATCGAGACGATCAGCACCCGCGTCACCGAGGTCGCTCAGCTCGTGAGCGAGATCAGCGTCGCGACCACCGAACAGGCGCGCGCCTCCGAAGAACTTGCCAAGGCAAGCGAACAGATGGGCGCGATGACCCACGAGGCGGCCGCCACGATGCGCGAACAGGCGATCACCTCGAATCAGATCCTGGAAAGCGTTTCCGAAATCGAAAACCGTACCGCGCAAGTGGCGCGCGCTTCTACCGAGCAGCAATCCTCGGTCGAGGCGCTCGGCACGCGCATCCAGCAGTCGGCCGATCTCGGGCGGCAGAACTCCGACGCGGTCGCCGGGATGGCGACGAGCGCGGACGAGGTCCGCTCGCAGGCCAACTCGCTGCGCGACCTGGTCGGGCAGTTCCAGACCGGCCAAACCGCCTTCGGCGACGGCAAAAAAACCGAGCCGCAGGCACTAGAAGACCCCGGCGCACTTGCGCTATCATCGTAGTTTGCAGCTACTCTAGGCTCCCCCGTTCTACTTGTTGGAGACACCGTGTACAAACCGTTGACCCTCATCGCACTCGCCGCCGCGCTCGCAGCCCCGATCGCCGCGCTCGCAGCCAACAGCATCGATGCCAGCCTGATCCCCGACGGCACCTACACCGTCAAAGTCGAGAAGGTTCTCGACAGCAAGCACATTCAGGTGACGATGGACAACGGCGCGGAGACGACGCTCGAAGCGGGCCGCCCGACCGTCGACTTCACCAAAGTGAAGGTCGGCGATCAGGTGAAGCTCTCGCTCTCGAAGGGCGAAGTGCTCGTCTATCTCGACCTCTCCGGTCACTAGACGGCGACGCCGGAAACGGCCGACGATCGGAGGGCGGTTCGCACGAACCGCTCTCTTTTTAGTGTTTGTACACGACCACCGGCGCGTGTTCCGCGCGTAGATCGACCGCCGCAATCGGCCGACCGGCACGACCCACTTGCGTGAGGATCGGATCGATCAACGGGATCTTCGTCGCGAGCTCGCTCTCGTCGCCGAGCAGGATGCGCACCCCGCTGCGCAGTGTTGCGACGAGATCGCCGTACTTGTCGTGCGCGAGCATCGCCGGGGCGATGTGCGCGGCGAGCAACGCGTCTTCGTCGTCGCGCAACGCGACGATCGGCGCATCGGTGATGAACGTACCGGCGCCGAGCGTCGGCGCGGCACTCACCGCGAAGATCGGTAACGTGCGCGCGGCGCGCGCATCGGCCGGCGCGAGCACGCGCAGATGCTCGTCGACCACGACCGCCTCGTCGCCGCTGCGGACGACCGCGAACGGCGTGCGCTCGGTAACGCGCAGGATCAGCGTCGCGGGCAGACGGCGCGAGATATCGACGCGGTCGACATACGGGATCGACTCGATCCGCTTGCGCATCGCCGCCGTATTCTGAAGCCAGAGATTCCGATCGAGCGAGACCGCCGCGTGCGCGAGCACGTCGTCTTTGGTGACGACGCGGTTGCCTTCGACGAGGATCGTATGCGGGCGCAGCGCGGGCCACGAGGCGAGCGCATAGCCGCCGCCCGCCGCGAGCGCCGCGAGCAGCAGAATCAAGAGCCAAAACGGCCGCATACGCGTCCCGGGCGAGGCGCGACGGCGGCGCCGGGGTTTACGCGGCGTCACGCGAGGACGTACCGTTCGAGAGCTTCTGCCACGCCGTCTTCTTCGACGCCGGACACCACGGCTCGTGCGACGGCGCGAAGTTCGGGCGGGGCCGATCCCATCGCGATGCCGCACCCCGCCGCCTCGAGCAGCGGTGTGTCGTTCCACGAATCTCCGATCGCCACGATCTCGCTCGTCTCGATTCCGAGATGCGCCGCCACGAATCGGAGCGCGTCGCCCTTGTCGACCGCGGGATTGAGCATCTCGACGAACTCGGGATAGCTGCGCGTGACGTACGCGCGTTCCCCGAGGGCGGCGCGCAGGCGTTCCGCGTAATCGGCCGCCGCATCGGGATCGTCGATCACGACGGCTTTCGTCGCCGGGCTGAATGCGAAGCTCTCGCGCAGCGACGGCACGATCACCGGCTGCACGTCGGAGAGCCGCGCGTAGAGCTCCGAAAAGCGATTGCGCGCTTCGCAATAGTACTCGTCGTTGCGATAGAGCTGCAGGTGCCGCCGATCGCGTTCGACCACATCGACGATCGTGCGCACCGTCTCGGCGTCGAGCGGAACGTCGCGCAGGATCGCGTCGGTGCGCGGGTCCACGATCGCGGCGCCCTGATAGCAGACGAGCGGCGCGTCGAGCCCGAGCCGCCGCGCAAACGGGATCGCCGCGCGATACATGCGTCCGGTCACGATGCACCCGCGTACGCCCGTTTCGCGCATGCGTGCAATCGCGGCCTCGACGCGCGGGCGGACGACCAGATCGCGCCCGACGAGCGTGCCGTCCAAATCGAAGGCGACGAGACGCACCGTCATCTACGCGATCTCTCCGCGAAGCCGCAGACTCTGCGCGTGCGCGGAGAGGCCTTCCAACTCGGCGAGCGCGGCCGTCGCCCGACTATCGACGAGCGCACGTTCGGCGGGCTGCCGACTCGCGATACGCGGGCGCACGAAATCCGCCGCGACGTACGCGCCCGGCAGCACGAACGCACCGCCCGCGAGCGCGCACTCCCCCGACCCGAACAGAAGCGTGCGCACGCCGCGCAGGTGCTCCGCATACGCGTGTGCATCGCGCAGGTGCAGTACGGCGCAATCCGGCGCCGCGGCCGCCGCGATGGCGAGCGCTTCGCGCCGCCCCGCGACGCGCACCAAGAAACAGACGCGTTCGAGTCGCGCGGCGCCGAAGGTATCGAGCAGTTGCGCGATCGCCTCGAGCAGCGGACGCGACTCCGAGAGCACGAGCACGCACGCGTCCGGCCCGCGCTCCGCGAGCGCGAGCACATCGGCGGCAATGCATTCGCTGCTCGCCTCTTCGTCGGCAAGCAGCAGCGCCGACGGCGGGGCGGCGATCGGGTCGACCTCGCAATTGCCGTTGAGCAGGCGCTTGGCCTCGAGCACCCAGGGGCTGCGCCCGCCGACGATTTTCCGCACCGGCGTCACGGCGCCGGTGCCGAGCGCCGCGGCCGCGATCGCTTGCGCACCGCCTACGGCGTAGAGCTCGTCGACCTCGCAGAGGCTGCAGGCGTGCAGCATCGACGGATGCACCGTACCGTCGGCCGCGGGCGGCGTCATGACGACCGTGCGTGAAACGCCCGCCGCGCGCGCGGGAACGATCGCCGCGAGCAGCGCCGACGGATGGGGATGCGCACCGCCCGGCACGTAGACCGCGATACTCTCGTACGGCTCGAAGAGCAGCGCCGCCTCCGAGCCGTCGTCCCCGACGTCAATCGCGCTCGAGAGCGTGCCCGCGAGCCGCTTCATGCGCGCGCGCATCTCGCGCAGCGCGCGCGCGACATCGTCGGAGACCAATCCGCGCGCTTGGTCGTGCATCGGGATCGGCACCCGCATCTTCGCGAGGTCGAAGCGCGGATCGTCGAAACGGCGCGTCCACGCGACGAGCGCGTCGTCGCCGCGCACGCGCACGTCGGCCACGATCTCGGCGACGCCGCGCATCACCTCGGGCGTCGGCGCGAACGCGCGGGCGCAGGCGGCAGCCCAGGTCCGCTCGCGCGCCTCCGCGACGCGCAGCATCAGGCGCGTTCGCTTTCCGCGACGCCCTCGCGCACGTTGCCGCGACCGAAGATGCGCTCGAGCTCGCCCTGCAGGCGGCGATCGGCGGCGACGGTGCGCGCGAGCGGCCGAGCACGCCCGCGTGCGTGCATCACGAGCGGCACCTCGCCCGGCCACTCATCGACGAGCGCCGCGAGGCGATCGATCTGCTCGCGCGACGATACGTCGACGTGCCATCCGCGCGCGGGCGCGAGCGGGAGCGCTCCGCGTGCGGGCGGTTCGAAGATCGTGACATCGTTCGCGCTCACCGAGAGCTCGAGCGGCGTCTCCTCGCCCGGCACCGCGCCGGGTCGTTCGCGCAGGCGCAGGCGGCCCTTGACGACGAGAATCGCATCGTCGGTAAAGAGCTGCTGCACGACCGGATAGAGCTTCGAGAATACGACCACGTCGCTCGTGCCCGTCGTGTCTTCGAGCTGCGCGATCAGCATCTGCGCTCCGCTCTTGGTCAACGTCCGGCGCACGCTCGTCACCATCCCCGCGATCGTGACCGCGGCGTCGTCGTCGACGGTGCGCAGATCCTTGATCGGGGTCGCGCCTTGGCGCACCAGCAATTCCGCGTACTCCGAGAGCGGATGCCCCGAGACGAAGATGCCGAGCGTCTCCTTCTCCCACGCGAGCTGCTCGCGATTACCCGGTGCCGGTACGATCGGAAGCGTCGGCACGAGTGCGGGCGCGTGTTCGGCCGCGTCGCCGAAGAGCGAGAACTGTCCGGTCTCCGCCTCGCGCGTGGCATGCGCGGCGAGATCCATCGCCGCTTCGAGTGCCGCGAGCTTCTGCGCGCGATTGCCGGGCAGCGTGTCGAGCGCGCCGCACTTGATCAACGCCTCGAAGACGCGGCGATTGACCTGTTTGGCATCGACGCGCTTGGCGAGATCGAAGAGATCGGTGAATTTCCCGCCCGCGTCGCGCGCCTCGATGATGCTGCGCACGGCGCCTTCGCCGACGCCTTTGATCGCGGCGAGGCCGAAGCGAATGCGATCGCCGACCACGGCGAAATCGATCAGCGATTCGTTGACGTCGGGCGGGAGCACCGTGATGCCGATCTTCTTCGCTTCGTCGATGTACTCGACGAGCTTGTCGGTCTTGTCTTTCACCGAGGTCATCAGCGCGGAGAGATACTGCAGCGGATGATTCGCTTTGAGAAACGCGGTCTGGTACGAGATCCACGCGTACGCCGCGGCGTGCGATTTATTGAAGCCGTATCCCGCAAACGGCTCGATAAAGGCGAAGATCTGCTCGGCGAGTTCGCGTTCGATCCCCGACGTCGCGAGCGCGCCGTCGATGAACTTCTCGCGATAGACGGGAATTTTGTCCTTTTGCTTCTTTCCCATGACCTTGCGAAGTTCGTCCGCTTGGCCCATCGTAAACCCGGAAATATCGCGCGCCATCTGCATGACCTGTTCTTGGTAGCAGTTATGGGTTACGACGCCGTTCGCAATAAAATACGGGCTCGACTGATCCTCCATCTGCAGATCGAAGCACGCGTGATCCCCGATCGCCTCGATCGCGTCGATGTAGACCGGACGCGTATCGCCGAGATATGTGTCGCCGTACGTCGACTCGTAGGCTTCGCGTAAGCCGAGCGCGCGATCGCCGTACCCCGCATAGACGTTCGGACGCACCATCACCGCGGCGGTCGATCGCACGAAGACTTTTCGATCGCGCGAATCGGCGGCGCGCACGGCGCCGGCCGCACGTTCGCGCAGCCGCGAACCGGGGACGGGCAGCACGGTCCGCGGGCGCCGCTCGCTGCCGCGTTTGCCCGGCATCCACGAGCCGCCGATCAGGTTCAGGAAGCGCGCGATGTCCTGAACGTGAACGGCGTTCTCGCGGACGTAGTATGCGACTTTGAGCGACGAAAGCAGGCGTCCCACCTGCGCGATCAACCGCGTCGACGTCGAGCGGAAATAAGGTGCTCTCGCCAGATAGCAGCCGTCGCTGTCCCAGAGTCCGCGTAGCAGGGCGATACGATATTCCTCGCGCCAGTCGATGCTGTCGTCGGGGAGGAACTTCTGCGCGCAGTGCTGCTTCCACGAGCGATCGCCGTAGATGCCGTCGAGCCACAGGGTGAGCGGCGTGGGGCGCGGCGTCGTATCGAAGGCGAGCCGAACGTACCATGCGCGCGTGTTCCGGTAGACCGTGCAGCGTGCTCCGAAGGAGGCCGTTGCCGCGTCCGCAACCCACGATGCGGCCGCTTCACTGCCGCAGGTGATCGTAACGGACCCGTGCGTTTTTAGGCTACCGTCGCCGATCAGCAGCCCGAGGAGGTATGCACGCTGCGGGTCGACATCCCGGGCGCCTTCGTTTCTCGACGGCGTCCACGCTTCGAAGAGGACCGACGTCGGATCGGCGCACGAGTAGCGTTTCCGATCGGCGGCACGATTGACGCGAAGATCGCGCGCCGGCATATCGCCGAGGGGGGTCGGAAAGCGATGATCCTCAGAGCACTCGATCGTCGTTCCCGTAGAGAGGGTGATCCGCAGCACGCGCTTGCTGCCCGAGGGCCAAACTTTTGCCGCGCGCGCGGGTTTGGTGACCCCGTCGCGCGAGGTCAGGACGAGGTCGCCCGGCTGCACGCGTTCGATCGGCTTGCGGCTGCCGTCGGCCATCCACACCTGAGCGTCGTGCTTCAGGCAGGCGACGCCGTAGGTTTCCGCGAGAATCGGCTCGAGTTTCGGATGCAGGTAGTGCGCCTTCGTGCGGCCGTGTTTGTTGCTGATGTACTGGGGAATCCAGTCCATCGGACCCGGACGATAGAGCGCGACGAGCGCGATGATATCCTCGAAGCGCGAGGGTTTGAGCTCGATGCAGACGCGCTTCATGCCGTCGGATTCGAGCTGAAACACGCCCATCGTCTCGCCGCGTCCGAGCATGGCGAACGTCTTCTCGTCGTCGTCGGGAATGCGCATCAGATCGAAATCCGCATCGACGGTGCGGCGAATCTCGCGCACCGCGTCGTTCATCACGGTCAAGTTGCGCAGGCCCAAGAAGTCCATCTTGAGCAGGCCGATCTTTTCGACCCATACCATGTCGAACTGCGTATTGACGCCGCCGTCGGAGAACTTCACGAGCGGAGCGTAGTCGATCAGCGGACCGGCCGAGATCACGACGCCCGCCGCGTGCGTGCCCGCGTTACGCGCGAGCCCTTCGATATCGCGCGCGGTATCGAGCAGTTTGCGGATCTGAGGCGAGCCCGCGTAGGCGAGTTTGAGTTCGGGGATCTGATCGAGCGCCTGCGCGATCGAGAGTCCGCCCGGCCCCGAAGGAATCATCTTCGCGACCTTATCGACCTCGGGCAGCGGAACGCCGAGCGCGCGCCCGGCGTCGCGCACCGCGGCGCGCGCGGCCATCGTACCGAAGGTCACGATTTGCGCAACGCGCTCTTTGCCGTACTTTTCGGTCACGTACGCGATCACTTCGTCGCGTCGTTCCACGCAGAAATCCGTATCGATATCGGGCATCGAGATGCGATCCGGATTCAGGAAGCGCTCGAAGAAGAGATTGAATTTGAGAGGATCGAGATCGGTGATCTTCAGGCAGTATGCGACGAGCGAACCGACCGCCGAACCGCGCCCCGGACCGACCGGAATCTCGTGATCGCGCGCGTACTTGATGAAATCCCAGACGATCAAGAAGTACGACGCGAACCCCATCGTGTTGATCACGTTGAGCTCGTAGTCGAGCCGCTCGCGTAGGGCCGTATCGTGCATCGCGCGCTCCGCGCCGTAGCGCTCCGCGAGTCCCGCTTCGCAGATATCGCGCAAATACTGCTCGGCGGTGAGCTCGTCGTCGCGCTCCGCGGGCGGTTGCGGCACCGGATACTGCGGCAGATGGAAGATCTTCTCCGGAATCTTGATGTCGATCCGATCGGCGATCTTCACCGTGTTCTCGCACGCTTCGGGGAGATCGCGCCAGAGCTCGTACATCTCTTCGGGCGATTTTACGTAGAACTGGTCGGAGTAGAACTTCATCCGGCTCGTGTCCGAGACGGTCTTGCCGGTGCCGATGCAGAGCAGCACGTCGTGCGCGGGAGCGTCGCGCTGTTCGAGGTAGTGCGAATCGTTGGTCGCGACGATCGGGATGTTCAATTGGCGCGCCACCTTCACGAGGCCGTCGTTGATGACGTCCTCCTCGGGCATGCCGTGGCGCATGACCTCGATATAGAACCGGTCGCCGAAAATGTCGGTGAAGGTCTTGGCGTTTTTGACCGAGGTCTCGTAGTCATTCTTGAGCAGCGGAGCCGCCACCATGCCCGACATACAGCCCGAGAGGACGATCAGCCCGTCGTTATGCTCGGCGAGCAAGTCAAGGTCGATCCGGGGCTTGTAGTAGTAGCCTTCCAGGAATCCTTTCGAGATCAGCGCCGTCAGGTTACGATACCCGACCAGGTCGGCGGCCAGCAGCGTCACGTGCGCCTCGTCGCGGACGGTCCGGTCGAAACGGCCCCGCGGGGCGATGTAGGCCTCGCATCCGATGATCGGGGTTAACTTTGTGTCCCGGGCCGCGTAGTAGAACTCCATCGCCCCGTACATGACCCCGTGGTCGGTCAGCGCGACGGCCGGGGCGCCGTCCTCGGCGGCCCGGCGGCAGAGCCGATCGACGCGGCAGGCCCCGTCGAGGAGGGAGTATTCCGAGTGAACGTGGAGATGGACAAACTGCTTCAACTACCGACCCGACCTAAAGAAAACTCGCAAGCGAGACGTTACATTAAAAGATGGGCGCCAACCTGTCCGACGGGCCGACCCGAGAAGCCGATCTCTTAGAAGAGATCGAGCGGCTTCGCCGTCGCATCACCCTGCTCGAGGCCGAACGGGACGAATACGCGCAGCAGAACGCGGAACTCTTCGTACTGCAGCAAGTATTCTCCACCATCAACTCGACCCTCGACATCAACGACATCCTCTCGATGGTGCTGCGCGGCGTGGTCGAAGCCCTGAAGTTCAAACGCGTGGTTCTCTTCGACGTGCTCGAAGATTCTACCATCGTGCGCCGGCTCGAATGCGACGCGAACGGGGCGGTGATCCACGCGCTCGACCCGCGCGATTACCGCGAAGGTTCGACGCTCGTCGACGTCGCGCACGGCGATCTGCAGCTCGCCTACGGCAACGGGGACGATCCCGACGCCCCGCTCGAAGACGCGCGCGGTTCCTACTGCGCGGCGCCGCTGGTCGCGCGTGACGTGGTGCGCGGCATGCTCTACGCCGACGATCCGCCGGGCGCCGAAATCACCGAGAATCAGCTGCGCGTGCTGCTCGATTTCGCATCGCAGGCCGCGATCGCGGTCGAAAACGCGCGCCTGTACGAAGAGACGCGCCGCTTGCTCGAAGAGACGCAGCGCATGGCGAACACCGACGCGCTCACCGGCATCTTCAATCGACGGGCGCTCTCGGAGATGCTCGATCGCGAACTGCACACCTCCGAACGCTACGACACGCCCTTCGCCTTCTTGATCCTCGATCTCGACGATCTCAAAAAGATCAACGATTCCGGCGGACACAGCCTCGGCGATCTCGCGCTCAAGCGCTTCGCCCAGGTGTTGAAAAAGAACGCGCGCAAAGGCGACATCGTGGCGCGCTACGCGGGCGACGAATTCGTGCTCATCATGGCGCAGAGCGACCGCGAGCAGGCGACGCGCGGCGTGGAGCGCATCATGTCCGCCCTGCGGCGCAACGGCCTCGCGAGCTCGATCGGCGTGGCGATGTTTCCGAATGACGGGACCGACGGTCAGACGCTCTTCTTCTCGGCCGACGAAGCGCTCTATCAAGCGAAGCAAGCCGGGAAAAATCAGTACCGGTTCTTCTCCCGCGGCGCCAAAAGCGGGGGGGAGGCCCCTGCCGGAACACGGGACGCGACCGCCTGAAGCGAGCGTCGCCCGATAATTGTCGTGGGGAGCCCTCTCCACCGGATAGTATAAAGAAGCAAACCGTCCTTCTCACTCGTCCCGGGAAAGGCTCACGTGATCAAGCACGACGTAGTCGTTATCGGTGGCGGTCTCGCCGGCATGCGCGCCGCGGTTGAAGCCGCGGAACTCGGTGCCGACGTCGCCATCGTCTCCAAGATGCATCCGGTGCGCAGCCACTCAGGCGCGGCGCAAGGCGGCATCAATGCCGCACTCGGCAACCGCGAAGAGGACAGCCCCGAATCGCACACCTACGATACCGTCAAGGGCTCCGATTATCTCGGCGACCAAGACGCTGCCGAAGCGATGTGCGAAGATGCGCCCAAACAAATCATCTGGCTCGAGCATCGCGGCTGTATCTTCTCCCGCATGCCGGACGGCCGAATCGCGCAGCGCCCCTTCGGCGGCGCCGGCGCCCCGCGTACGTGCTACTCCGCCGACGTCACCGGCCTCGTCATCCTGCACACGCTGTGGGAGCAGCTCGAACGCTTCGGCGTGAAGGTGTACGAAGAGTACTTCTGCACCGCGCTCGCCGTCGAAGACGGCATCGGCACCGGCGTCGTGGCGTATAACATGCGCAACGGCGAACTCGAGTTGATCACCGCGAAGGCGACGATCTTCGCGACGGGCGGCGCGGGCCGCATGTACGCCAAGACGACCAACGGCTACGCTTCGACGGCCGACGGCATGGCGATCGCCTACAAGGCGGGCATCCCGCTCATGGACATGGAGTTCATGCAGTTCCACCCGACCACGCTCAAAGAGAACGGCGTGCTCATGACCGAAGGCGCGCGCGGCGAGGGCGGCTATCTGCTCAACGCGGCGGGCGAACGCTTCATGTTCAAGTACGCGCCGAACAAGGGCGAACTCGCCTCGCGCGACGTCGTCTCGCGTGCGGAATGGACCGAAATTCTCGAAGGCCGCGGCGTCGACGGCTGCGTGCTGCTCGACCTGCGTCACCTCGGCCGCGAAAAGATCCTCGAGCGTCTGCCGCAGATTCGCGAGCTCGCGCTCGACGCGACCGGTAAGGACGCGATTCACGAGCCGATTCCGATTCTGCCCGGCGCACACTACACGATGGGCGGTATCGAGACCGACAAATGGGGCGCGACGCGCGTTCCCGGCGTCTACGCCGCGGGCGAGTGCGCCTGCGTCAGCGTCCACGGCGCGAATCGTCTGGGCGGCAACTCGCTGCTCGAAACGATCGTCTTCGGCGCGCGTGCCGCGCGTCACGCGGTCGATTACATCAAGACGGTCGGCGACGTTCGGCCCTCGGAGCGCACCCTGCAGGCCGAGAAGGATCGCGTCAAGGAGCTGCTCGCCCGTACCGGCGGTACCCGCGCGCCGAAACTGCGCGCCGCGATGAACGAGACGATGAGCAAGAACACGTACATCTTCCGCGACGAGCAGGGCCTCTCCGAAGCCGTCGCCGAGATGGATCGCGTGCGCAAGGAGTTCGACGCGAACGTCTACGTGATGGACAAGTCCTCGACGTTCAACACCGATCTGGTCTCGACGTTCGAGACGGACTTCCTGATCGACGCGGCCTACGCACTCGCCAAGAGCGCGCTCGAGCGCCGCGAATCGCGCGGCGCGCAGTCGCGCACCGACTTCCCGGATCGCGATGACGCCAACTGGCTCAAACACACGCTCGCGTTCCGCGAAGCGGACGGCACGCCGCGCCTCGACTACTCGCGCAAGGTGACGATCACCAAGTTTGAACCGCAGGTGAGAACGTACTAACGATGGCAAAGATCAAACTCGATATCTTCCGTTTCGACGAAGCGGTCGACACGGTTCCCCACCGCGACCTCGTCGAGATCGACGCGCCGGAGACCATCACGGTCCTCGACGCGCTCGAAACGGCCAAGGCCGAGGTCGACGGCTCGATTTCGTTCCGCCGCTCGTGCCGTTCGGCCATCTGCGGATCGTGCTCGATGAACGTAAACGGCGTGACCTCGCTCGCCTGCAAGACCAACTGCAAGGACGTCATCAAGGACGACGGCACGATCGCCGTCGATCCGATGCCGAACTTCCAGCCGATGAAGGACATGGTCGTGCACATGGACCCGTTCTGGGACAAGTATGCACGCCTGAAGCCCTATCTGCAGGCCAAGGACAAGGACTCGGATCACGAGACCGAGCGCCGCGTCTCGCCCGACGACATGAAGAAGCTCGTCGACGTCGCGAACTGCATCATGTGCGCGACCTGCTACGCGCTCTGCCCGGTGGTCAGCGTCGATCCGGCCTTCGCCGGTCCCGCCGCGATCGCGTACGCGTACCGCTTCATCGAAGACGTGCGCGACGCCAAGCGCGACGAGCGCATCGCCCAGATTTCGGAAGATTATCTGTGGCTCTGCGCGCACTGCTACGCGTGCTCGTACTGTCCGAAGCACGTCGAGCCGAACAACCGCATCGTCGACGTCAAGCGCGCCGCCATCAAGGATCGCGTGATGATGAACGAACGCGGTCCGCGTCACGCGCTCGTCGTCTCGAAGACGATCAAGCAGACCGGCATGCTCGCCGAGACCGAGGTCATCCTCGGCACGATCGGCCGGTTCAACGTGATCGGGCTCGTCAAAGCGCTCGCTCCGCTCGGTCCGCGCATGGCGCTGCGCGGCAAGCAGCCTCCGGTGTTCGTGAAACCGATTCCGAAGGTCGATGAAGTCCGCACTATTTTCGAAGCCCTGGAGGTCCCGGTCAGCTAATGTCTGCAACGCTTCTTCCCGAAGATCGCGCGCTCGACTCGCATCGCGCGTCGCGCTCGCGTGAAACCAAACGGTACGGCTTCTTCCCGGGCTGCGTCGCCAAAGAGTCCTGCAAAGAACTCTTCAATTCGACGATGCTGCTCGCCGACAAACTCGGCGTCGAGCTCATCGAACTGACGGCGGCGTCGTGCTGCGGCGCGTCGGTCGTGAACGACGTCAACCGCGACGTCGCGCGCGTTCTCAACGCCCGCACTTACGCGCAGGCCGAAGCGCTCGGCCTCGACGACGTGATCACGATCTGCTCTACCTGCACCGGTCACATGCGCGCGGCGAACAAGGAATTGCTCGAGAGCGAAGAGCGCATGGATCAGGCCAACGCCATCCTCGGCAAATTCGGCGCCAAGTACAACGGCGGCGTGATGGTGCGCCATCTCCTGTGGATGCTCATCGACGACATCGGTCTCGATAACCTCCGCAAGATGGTCGTGCGTCCGCTCAACGGCCTGAAGGTGGCGCCGTTCTACGGCTGCCACATCATCCGTCCGGAGAACGTGAACGGCTGGGAGTCGGCGCGCAATCCGCACTCGCTCGAGGATCTGATCGAAGCCCTCGGCGGCGAAGCGGTCGATTACGCCGGCAAGACGCGCTGCTGCGGCTTCCACGTGCAGCTCGAAAAAGACGGCATCGCGACCGACATGGTCGGCCAGAATATGCGCATGGCGAAAGATAACGGCGCCGAAGCCGTGATCACGCCCTGCCCGCTCTGCCACCTCGCGCTCGACGGCTATCAGCAGGATGCAGGCGCCCGCTGGGGCCGCACCGATCTGCCGACCTTCCACCTGCCGCAACTCGTCGCGTACGCACTCGGCGTGCCGGCGGAGAAGCTCGGCCTCAACAAGCACCTGGTCGACCCGCGTGAGATCATGGTGCAGCGCGAACTGATCAGCTAGCCGCGTCGCGCATCGGCGCAAAATGGAAAGCCGCTCTCGGCATCCCGCCGGAGAGCGGCTTTTTCTTTCTTGCGGTCGTAGCGCGTGCGTGTCTCGTGAGCTCCGGCCGGTCGCAGATTCTGCGGCGGACCGAGGCGCGGCACGAGCACGACGCCGGGTTTGCGTCGTCGTTTGGCCATGGTGGCACCTCCGCAGGGATTCTACCACAAAGGCGGGCGCCGAGTTGCAACCGGAGGACGGCGACTTTGGTCGAAGCACGTAAGATGATCGCCGTTGCTACGCCGACCGAAATCGACCGTTCCCTCGCCGAGCTCCACGACGGTGCGAAGCGCTGGCTGACGCTCACCGCCTCCGCCAAAGCCGACCTGTTGGAGCGGCTGCGCGAGAGCACGTACGCCGAGGCCCCTGCCTGGGCCGCAGCCGCCGCCGAGGCCAAAGGGGTGACCGGAACACCGCTCGCGGGCGAAGAGTGGATCAGCGGCCCTTGGGCGCTGCTCTATGCCCTCAATCGCTATATCCGTTCGCTGCGCGAGATCGCGCGCGACGGCGTGCCCGCGATCGCTCCGAATCGCGTGCGCACGCGGCCGAGCGGCCAGACGGTCGTCGACGTCTTTCCGGACGGCGTCTACGACCGACTGCTGCTCAACGGGGTGCGCGCCGAGGTCTGGATGCAGCCCGGTGTCACGCCCGCCACACTGCGCGAGACGATGGCCGTCTGGTACCGCGAACCGAATCCGCAGCCGCGCGTGGCCCTCGTGCTCGGCGCGGGCAACATCGCTTCGATTCCGCCGCTCGACGTGCTCTACGAACTGCTCGCCAAAGGCGCGGTCTGCATCCTCAAGATGAATCCGGTCAACGAGTACCTCGGGCCGATCTTCGAGCGCGCGCTTGCGCCGCTCGTCGAAGCAGGCTTCCTGCGCTTCGCGTACGGCGGCCCCGAGGTGGGTAAGGCGCTCTGCGCGCACCCGCTGGTCGATCAGATCCACATCACCGGCAGCGACAAGACCCACGACCGCATCGTCTTCGGCGACGGCCCCGAGATGGAAGAGCGCAAGCAGCGCAACGATCCCGTGCTGAAGAAACCGATCACGTCGGAGCTCGGCAACGTGAGCCCGACGATCGTCGTTCCCGGCCCGTGGAGCGATGCGGACTTCCGCTTTCAAGCCGAGCAGATCGTCACGCAGAAGATGCACAACGGCGGCTTCAACTGCATCGCATCGCAAGTGCTGATCCTGCCGCGCGATTGGGACGGCACGCCGCGGCTGCTGGCGCAGATCGAGGCCGTCCTCGCCGAGCTGCGCGATCGCCCGGCCTACTATCCGGGGGCGGCGCAGCGCTGCGCGCGTCTGGCCGAAGAGGGCGTCGAGATCAAACGATTCGGCGCGAATGGCGACGGCTACACGCCGCGCACGCTCGTCGTCGTCGATGCCGAGAGTGCCTCGCCGAATTTCGAGATCGAAGCCTTCGCGAGTCTGCTCACCGCGACGACGATTCCCGGCGACACCTCGACCTATCTGCGCGACGCCGTCGCGTTTGCCAACGACCGTCTGTGGGGCACGCTCGGCGGCAACGTGGTGGTGCATCCCGCGACGATGCGCGCGTACGCTCGCGAGCTCGATGCGGCGATCGAGGCGATGCGCTTCGGCTGCGTGGCGGTCAACGCGTGGACCGGCGTCGGCTTCCTGCTCACCGAGGCGACATGGGGCGCCTTCCCGGGGCACACGCTCGACGACGTGCGCTCCGGCATCGGCGTCGTGCACAATCGCTTCTTCTTCGACCGCGCGCAAAAGAGCGTGGTGTACGCGCCGTTCGCGCCCTTTCCGCGCAGCCTCTTCGGCTACGGCGCCACGCTCTTGCCGAAGCCGCCGTGGTTCGTGACGAACAAGACCGCGGATCGCACCGCGCAGGCGCTGATCGAGTTCGAGATGCGCCCCTCGCTCGGCCGCGCGATGCGCATCGCGCTGCTCGCGATGCAAGGGTGATCGCGCTCGCGCTCTGCGGGCTGCTCGCCGGCACGTGGACGTTCGATCTTACCGGGGCACCGATTCGCCCGACGTACAGCGTGCAGCACAGCGGATCGGACGTGCGTGTTGACGACATGGTCGGCGACCGCATGTTCACGAACTCCAGCGCTACGTACGATACAACCACGCTCTCGCTGCTCTCGTACCGCTCGCATGCGAGTTGTTGCGGTGGTAGGTGGACGTCCTCGCTCGCACGCGCCGCCGACGGCTCGTATACGATCCGCTCGGAGACGGACGGACCTTCGGGCATCTACACCGAGCAGTTGCGGCGCTACACCGCACCGCCCGACACCGTGCTCGTCGCGGGAGCGGGCTACGACCTTCTTCCCTGGCTGCTTGCCCGGCATCCGCACGACCACTTTCTGCAACTCCGCGTCAACCCGATTGCGTGGACGGCGATGGAGGTTCACGCGGCTCATGTACCCACGCCCGAAGGCGTACCCGTCGGCGACGGTGCCCTCGAGATCGTCACGCACGTGGCACCCGGTGAGCAACAGACCTCGTATCTCTGGTACGATCCGTGCACCTTTGTGCTCGATGCCGAAGGCCCGCGCGATCGTCTGATCCTGCGCCTGCCTCAACGCGCGCCGTAAGCAATGACGAAGGGCGTCGCGACCGCGACGCCCTTCGTGGGTTCCGGCGGTGCGGAGCGGTTAGCGGAAGAGACTGAGTACCGACTGCGCGTTCGAGTTCGATTGCGCGAGCACCGAGGTGCCGACCTGCACCAGGATCTGCAGCTTGGTAAATTCCGTCGTCGCTTGGCCGACGTTGAGATCGCGGATCGAGGACTCCGAGGCCTGCAGATTGACCGCCGCGACGTTGTCGTTCGACGCGTCCTCGTTCAAGCGCACGATGACCGAGCCGAGTTGCGCGCGCTGGTTGAGCAGACGTTCGAGCGCGTTGTCTATCTGCCCGATCGCGTCTTCCGCACCGATCGACGGATTGTTCGCCGCCGAGATCGCGAGGTTGATGTTCGAGATACGGAGCGTCGCGGTGTTGGTCGCTTCGATGCCGACCTGGATGACGTCGCCTTCGTCGGCGGCCGATTGGAAATTGAACGCCGGGTTCGAAGGATTCGTCAGCGCCGCGACGTTCTGACTGACCTTGATGTACGCGGTGGTGCCGACATCGGCCGTCGTGATCGCCCCGAGCGTGATCGCGACGTTATCGAAGCCGTAGGCCGACGAGCCAACGTGATTCGCGGTGATGTTCTTCTGGCTCGTGGCCGCGGCGCCGGGGCCGAAGAGCGTCGTCGAGACGCACACATAGCCGGTCGCGCTCTGGATGAACGTCTCTTGCACGGCGATCGAAACGCCGGTGTTGATCACCTGCAGTTCGAGCGTGCCGTCGACGGTCGCTTGGCCGCTGCCGATGCCCTGAACGCCGCCGCCGGAGATGCTCGTCGAGTTGAAGTAGTTGTTGACGCCGACGGCGCTTGCGACGAGGAAGCCGTAATTGATTCCGTTGACCTGCGCGAAGTTGCCGTTCGTCGCAAGCGCGGAGTTCGCGGTGACCGTCAGGGACGCGTTTTGCTCGCTTTGAAATCCCGCGTGCGAGCCGTCCAGGAGCGCTTGCCCGTTGAAGTTCGTGTTCTGCGAGATCCGATTGACCTCGAGCAGTAGCTGCGAAACTTCGGTCTGCAGATTCTGTCGATCGCTATTCGAGTTGACGTCGGAGGCCGCTTCGACCGCGAGCGAACGGATGCGCTGGAGAATATCGGTCGTCGTCTGCAGCGCGCCTTCCGCCACCTGCGCGGCGTTGTTCGCGTTCTGCACGTTCTGCACGGCCTGATTGAAGCCGTCAACCTGCGTTTGCAAGTTGGTCGCGATCGCAAGACCGGAAGGATCGTCCGCCGCCGTATTGATCCGCAAGCCCGACGAGAGCTGCGTGACCGTATTCTTGAGCGCTTCCTGATTCTTGTTGAGGTTGAGCGAGACGTTATTCGCCAACAGATTGTTGGCAATGCTCAAACCTTGTCCCATCCGTGAATCCTCCATGAACCGCCGAAGCGGGTATCCGTGAACCGGAGGGTCCATCCTTCCGGTCGACTCTTCTTATTCACTTGAGTCATCGGCGCTTCCCGCCGCGTACTTCACTCCTCGCCGGTAAGCAGCGGGCCTGCCCGTGCCGACAACGGGAGGATGGATACGCTCGAGGCCGCGCTCTCCGCGAGCAGGGAGGAGCTCGCCGCGGGACACCGCGACGAGGCGCTCGCTCTGGCGCGCCGAGCCCTGGCGATCGATCCGCACTCCGCCGGGGCGGCCGGCCTCGCGGGCGCGATTCTCGCCCTCGCCGACCGCCCGCTCGAAGCTCGGGTTCAGCTCGAGCTCGCCGTCTCGCTCGACCCTTCCCGGGCCGAACTGTGGAACAACCTGGGCGGGGTGCAGCGCCTCCTCGGCGACGAGGACGGCGCCCTGCGCAGCTTCGCCACGGCCCTCGCTCTCGTGCCGGAGTATGCCGATGCGTTCGGCAACCTCGCCGAAGCGATGCACCGCTCGCGGGCCTACGGCCCGGCTCGCGCCGCGTTGGAACCGCTGGTTCAGCGCCATCCGTCGCACGGCGCGCTGCGACGGCTGCTCGGCATCGCGCGGTGGCGCTGCGGCGACGCCGACGGGGCACAGGCGTGCCTCCGGCAGGCGCTCGAGCTCGATCCGACCGACGCGGCGGCCTGGAGCGGGCTGGGAGCGCTTCTGACCGAACTCGGCGCGTACGACGAAGCCGTGCGCTGCCTGCGACGCGCAATCGAGCTCGACCCGACGCAAAGCACGCCCTATCGCCTGCTCGCCGAGCACGATGCGCGACTGCTCGGCGCCGCCGATATCGAAGCGCTGCGTCGCCTGTGCGACGATGCCGTTCCCGACGGGACACGGGCCGACGCCCGCTTCGCGCTCGCGCGCATCGAGACGGCGCGCGGCGACGTGCGTGCGTCGTTCGCACACCTGGTCGCCGCCAACCGCGACGCGTCGCGGTACCTGCCGTACGACGAAGAGGCCGCCCTCGGTCCGCTACGGGAGATCGCACGGCATTTCGATGCCGCGCTGATGGGGCGAACCGACCTCGCTCACCCCACGCGGCGCCCGATCTTCATCTTCGGCATGCCGCGCTCGGGGACGACGCTCGTCGAACAGATTCTCGCGAGCCACCCGCTCGTGCACGCGGGCGGTGAACTCACGCTGCTCGACGAGATCGCGAGCGACGAAATCGCACGTACGGGCGCGTTTTCACGCCGCGTGGCCGAGCGCTACGACGATGCCCTCGCCGCGCTCGCGCCAAGTGCGGAGATACGCGTCACCGACAAGCTGCCCGCCAACTTCCGCTTCGCCGGTCTGATTCACCTCACGATGCCGCGCGCGATCATGATCCACGTCCGGCGCGATCCGCTCGATGTGGGCCTCTCGTGCTTCTCGAACGCCTTCGAAGACCCGGCGCTCGCTTGGGCAACCGACCTCGCGCGGATCGGCCGATACTACCGCGCGTATGCGACCCTGATGGCGCACTGGCGCGCGGTGTTGCCCGCGGAGCGCATGCTCGAGGTCGAGTACGAAACGCTCGTCGGCGATTTCGAGGCGCAGGTGCGACGGATCGTCGCGCACTGCGAATTACCGTGGGATGCGGCGTGCCTGCGGTTTCACGCGACGCGACGCCTCGTGCGCACCGCGAGCTCGAGCCAGGTGTTTCGCCCGCTCTACGCAAGCTCCGTGCGCGCATCGCGTGCGTACGGCGGTCTGCTCGATCCGCTGCGTCGCGCGCTCGGCGAGTACGCGCCGACCGATTAGCGCCAGTCGCGCGAGGGCAGCAACGCGTGGCTGAACGCGTCGTCGGCCGGACGCTCGCGGCGGCGCGGGCGCGCTTCGTAACGGCGCACCGCGAGGAGGGTGAGCCACACCATTCCGAGCACAACGAACGCGTTCATCGAGAACTCCTTTGCGCGGTCGAGCCGCGCCGCACTTCATCGCGTACCGAACCCACGATCTGATCGCCGTCGTAGCCGAGCGAACGCGCATGCGCGACGAAGCGCAGGGCGATCTCGCGCAGCCGCCCGATGTCGAGCGTCCGCTTGCGGCGCTGCGCGACGAAGGTGCCGCGCCCGCGCCGTGTGGCGAGGACGCCGTCACGCTCGAGCTCCGCATACGCGCGGTTGACGGTGTTCGGGTTGACCCCGAGCGCCGCGGCGACATCGCGTACGCTCGGCAAACGTTCGCCGCGCGCCACGTCTCCGCGAGCGATCGCCGCGAGCAGCTGCTCCTGCAACTGCACGTAGACCGGTAGCGCGGACCCGTCGTCGAGAAAAATGGCGGTCAGATTCATGCGTTTTCACGGTGTCTTTGTGTATTAATACACTAGGACACTTAGATCATACGAAAAACGACCGACAACGGTCAAGCATTCGAGCGAATCAGGTACCGCGCGCGCCGCCGAGGACGGAGAGTTCGAAGCGGTAACCGTCGGGATCGCGAAACCACAGGCCGAGGTTCGGCGAACCCGGCGCCTCGGGCCCGATCTCATCGCCCGGATCTTCGAGATCCACGCCCGCGGCGCGTAAGCGCGCGAGCGCATCGCGCAGCGCGCGCATATCGGGAAGGTGAAACGAGACGTGATCGATGGTTTGCGGCGACGGTTTCCCGCGCTGCAGCACGATCGTGATGTCGTCATTCGTCAAGCCGACGTAGTCGTCGCCCGCGAAGAGCTCGCGCAGATCGAAGTGTCGCGACCACCACGCGGCGCTCGCGCGCGGATCGCGCACCGCGAGCCCGAAATGCCCTACCGTCCCCAGGTGAATCGTCATGCGAGATACCTCAAGAGATCGCGGCGATACGCCCGCACCACGCGATCGAAGCGCATTCCCGCGCGATGCGTCACCGCGATCGAGGCCGCGTTACGCGGATCGACCAGCGCGACCACGCGCGGCAAGCGCAGATGCTCCGCGGCGAACGCGAGCACGGCGCGCGCGGCTTCGGTCGCGTATCCGCAACCCCATACCGGCGGCGCGAAGGCCCAGGCGATCTCTACGTCCCCATCCGGCAGCCGATGCAAACCGCAGCGGCCGACGAGCGATCCGTCGTCCTTGCGAAGCACCGGCCAGCACGAGAACCCTTCGCGCTCTTGCTCCTCCATCTGCCGACCGATCCACGCGGCGGTGTCGTCGCGCGTCGGCTCGCCCGAGATCGGCAAAAAGCGCCGCACGTCGGCCTGGGAGACGATTGCATGCCACGCATCGAGGTCGCCCGGCATCCACGTGCGCAGCAGTAAGCGCTCGGTTTCGACGAACGCCATCGCATTCTACCGAATCGCGCCCGCCGCGCGCAGCATGTCGAGCACGCGCCCGTCGGGCAGGCCGTACACGGTCGCGCCGTTCTGCCCCGTCATCGTCTTGGCTTCGAAGAGCGCGTCGTAGATCGCGGCCTGGGTCGCTTCGGCGGTCGCGCGATAGAGCGCGTTGAGCACCTCGTCGGATTCGACGATCGGCCGCGTCGGCGGCTGAATCTTGAAGTTGCCCGTGCGTTTGAACACTTCGGTCGTGGAGAACGCGATGAACAGATCGCCGCTGCCGACGTCGGAGGTGAGCCCCGTACGTCCCATGCCGAGTCCGGCGCGCAGCGCGATCGCACGCAGTTGGCGGCTGTCGAGCGGCGCGTCGGTGGCGACGACGATGATGATCGATCCGCTCTTCATACGGCCGTGCATCGACGCCGCCGACAGATGGCGCGGGTACACCGTTTGGTACTCGTTCTTCAGGCGCTCGCCGACCGGGACGCCGACGATCGTCAGCGCTTCGCGCGAACTGCCGGTATTATCGTTCACCAATACGCCGACGTGATAGCCGCCGAGGCTCGCGGGGAGGACGCGTGAAGCCGATCCGATGCCGGCCTTGAATCCGAAGGCTTTCATACCCGTGCCCGCGCCCACGCTGCCGCGCGGGAATTGGCCGCCTTTGGCGTCATCCAGCATCCGCACGACGTCGGCTTGCGTGACGCTGCGCAGTTGGATGTCGTTGAGCAATTGATCGTCGCATTCGGCCACGACGGGGAGCGGCACATCGTCGGTGCGGCCGACGTTGGGATACTTGTCGATCATCCACTGCACCACGCCGTCGTCGACGCGCCCGACGTTGAGCGTGTTGGTGAGAACGATCGGCACCTCCAGGTAGCCCGCGGTCTTGATCCAGTGGGTGCCCGTCATCTCGCCGTTACCGTTGAAGGCGAGCGTCGCCGCGGCCACCTTGTCGTCCCACGGGTCGCCGTTCGGCAAGATGCCGGTCGCGCCGGTGCGCACGTTGCCGCCTTCGACTAAAGTCACTTGCCCGACGCGCACGCCGGGAACGTCGGTGATCGCGTCGAGCGGTCCCGAGGCGAAGAATCCGAAGTGGAATGGCAGCACCGCCCGCGCGTCGCGGGGCAGGGCGCAGCAGACGCCGATCGTCAGAGCGATCGCGAGCAGTATCGAGCGCTTGGGCATGCCCGAAGCATTGGGAGCACGAGCTTGGGGGGCCTGCATGCAGGCACCGCCCCGCAGTACGAAAAATGCACCCGATATCGTATTTTTCGCCCCGTCACGAGGATCAGGACCATTCTTACCGTTCCCGAGAAACTGCAGGCCGCCAACCTGTGGGAGAACCTCACCGCCGCCCAGCTGATCGAACACGCGCTGCGTAATCGCGAGGGCGTGCTCGGCCGCGATGGTCAGTTCATCGTCGACACGCGCCCGCACACCGGCCGCTCGCCGAAGGACAAAGCCTTCGTGCGCGAGCCCTCGAGCGAGGCGCACATCGATTGGGGCGACACCAACGCGCCGGTCGACGCCGCGATCTTCGATGCGCTCTTCGACCGCGTGCAAGCGTATCTCGCCGAGCGCGACGTCTACATGCTCGACGCCTACGTCGGCGCCGACGAACGATATCGCGTGCCGATTCGCGTCTACACCGAGTTCGCGTGGCACAATCTCTTCGCGCGCCACCTCTTCATCTCGTCCGACGACGTGACGCCCGGATTCGCACCCGAATTCACCGTGGTCGACGCCGCGCTGTTTCAGGCCGATCCGCAGCGCGACGGCGTGCGCAGCTCCACGTTCATTCTCGTGAACTTCGCACGGCGCATCATTCTGATCGGCGGCACCAAGTACGCGGGTGAGATCAAGAAATCGATCTTCACCGTGATGAACTACCTGCTGCCGCTGCGCGAGACGCTGCCCATGCATTGCTCGGCGAACGTCGGCGCGGACGGCGATGTGGCGATCTTCTTCGGTCTTTCGGGCACGGGCAAGACGACGCTCTCGTCGGATCCGCATCGTCCGCTGATCGGCGACGACGAACACGGCTGGTCGAGCGACGGCGTCTTCAACTTCGAAGGCGGTTGCTATGCGAAGGTGATCCGCCTCTCACCGAGCGCCGAGCCCGAAATCTGGGCGGCGACCAATCGTTTCTCGACCGTGCTCGAAAACGTGGTCTACGACGAACACACTCGCGCGCTGGACGTCGATTCCGACGCAAAAACCGAAAATACGCGCTCCGCGTATCCGCTCGAATTCATTCCGAACATCGTGCCGGGCAGCAAAGGCGGGCATCCGAAGACGATCATCATGCTCACGGCCGATGCGTTCGGCGTGCTGCCGCCGATCGCAAAACTCTCGCGCGAGCAAGCGATGTACCACTTCCTCTCCGGCTACACGGCGAAGGTTGCCGGCACCGAACGCGGCGTGACCGAGCCGCAGGCGACGTTTTCGACCTGCTTCGGCGCACCGTTCATGGTGCATCATCCCACCGTCTACGCGCGCCTGCTCGGCAAGAAGATCGAGGAGCACGACGTGCAGTGCTGGCTCGTGAATACGGGTTGGAGCGGCGGCGCATACGGCGTCGGCAAACGCATGTCGATCGCGCACACGCGGGCGATGGTGAACGCCGCGATCGAAGACCGCATCGCGGCGGATTTCGAGAAAGAGCCGTTTTTCGGGTTGCTGATTCCCAAGCACGTGCCGGACGTGCCCACCGAGGTGCTCGATCCGCGCAACATGTGGAACGACAAGAACGCCTACGACGAACAGGCGCGTAAACTCTCGCAGCTCTTCTTCGACAATTTCAAGCGCTTCGAGATGCACGCATCCGACAACGTCAAGGCCGTCGCGATCAAACCGCGCGGCTGAGCGATGAACGGGCCGGAGTTCCTCGGATTCGACCATATCGACTGCCGCGTGCGCTCGCTCGCGGCAGTCGAACCGTTTTATGACGAGTTGCTGCCGCGGCTCGGATTGACCGAAAAACACTACGCCTACGTCGACGCGAACGGCACGTGGCACCGCGAGTTCGACACCGCGAACGTCGTTGAGTATTACGAACCGGAGCATCCGACCAAGCCGCGCCGCTTCATCGGCTTCATCGAAGACCCGTTGCACCGCAAGAACGATACGCGCATCGCGTTCCGCGTCGTGCGCGAGCGGCTGGACGAATTCGCGGCCCTGCTCGCTCGCATCGGGGGCGAGCAGATCGAATGGAGCGACGAGATGGAGAGTTACCCGGCGCTCTTTTTCGAAGACCCGGCCGGAACCAAGCTCGAGCTCATCGGGCGAGGCTGATATTCTCTAACGCCGCGTTCACGCGGCGCGCGAGCGACGGGCGTAGGATGGGCGCATGAAACGAACCCCACGCCCCCTGATCGCGGCCATCCTCGCGTTCGGGACGGCTCTTCCCCTGGCCGCGGCGGCCCAACAGACGCCGCCTCCGTCACCCGCACCGCACGTCTGGCGGCAGCATCACCCGCACGGCATGATGCGCGCGTTCCAAGGCGTCGGTCTGAGCTCCGCCCAGCGCTCCCAAATCCATGCGGCGCTCGTGCAGTTCCACACCGCGCACCCGAAGGGCAGCCCGCCCGATCGGCAAGCCCGCAAAGCGCTGCATCAGCAGATCATGGGCGTCCTGACGCCCGCACAGCGTGCGAGCGTGCGGGCCAACCTCGCCCGCATGCGCGCCGAGCGTCGTGCTCGACGCGGTGCCGCTCCCGGCGGCGCCCGCTCGAACGGTGTCTTTCCACCGGATCCGACACCGACGCCGGCCTAACGCCCCGACGGCTCGATCTCGAACGAGATCGAGCCGTTCGTTTCCACGAACCAGCGGATATCCGCGAAGCGCTCCGCCAAGAAGAGCGCATCGCGCGCGAAGCCGCTTCCCCGCCCGCGCAGGACCGCGATCGAATCGAGCTCTGCCGCTCGGGCGGCGGCCAATCCCTCGCGGCTATCCTCGACAGCGAGCGCCCGTGACGGTGCGAGCCCGAAGCGCTCCACCGCCAGCCGATAGGGATCGGGTGCGGGCTTGGTGCGCTCCACGTCATCGGCGGTGACGAGCGCCCCGGGCTGCGTCAATCCCGCCTGCCGCACAAGGGCACGCGCGACACGCTCCGGGCACGAGGTGACGATCGTCCACCGCTCGGGCGGGAGCACGGCGAGCGCCTCGCGCACGCCCGGAAAGGCGGCACCGTCGGCATCGACGAGCGTTCCGAAGAGGTCGAAGCAGACGGCATCGTAGCTGGTCGGGGAGCGCATGAGCCCTTCTTCAGCCCGCGTACTACAGGTTCCGTCGGCGCGCGCTCGCTTGGAATCGGGCACACCCGCGCGGAAGGTACCTCCGTGGCACAGGGACTCGTCGCGATCGCGCTCTGCCTACTCGCCGGATGCGGCGGAGCCGCGAGTTCGCGCAGCGGGGTCGTCGCCGGAACGCCGCCGCCGTCGGTGCCGCAGTCGTCGTGCAGCGGCGCGCTGCAGGCCGGTGCGACCGACGGCATGACGCCGACGTCCCCCACGCTCGTCGTACCGAGCGGATTTAGCATTCGAGAAATCGCGCACATCGGCGGCGCGCGCGAGCTCGCCGCATTGCCGAACGGCGATCTTCTCGTCGGCACGCTCGGCGGCGAGGTGATGATCGTACCGAACGCCGAGGGTTCGGCCAACGCCGGCGCGCCGCGCGTATTCGCGTCGTTCGGCGATGCACCGGCGGCGGGCGTAGCTTTCGACGAGGCCTCGTGCACGATCGTCGTCGGCACGCACCTCGGCGTCTCTACGATTCCCTACGTCGACGGCGATCGGCAAGCACGCGCCGTGACGCGGATCGCACGCGTGCGAACCGGGTCTGCGGGCGGGCACGCAACGACGAGCGTCGCGATCGCAGACGGCACGATCTATGCAAGCGTGGGATCGTCGTGCGATGCATGCGTCGAGAGCGATCCTACACGAGCGCGGATCCTCGCGATGAATCTCGACGGTACGAATCTCCGCGTGCGAGCGACGCGCATTCGCAACGCGATCGGACTCACGATCGATTCCGCGAGCGGCGAGCTCTGGGCTGGCGGCGCGGGCCAGGATGCGCTCCCGCAGCCGCATCCCTATGAGTATATCGACGACGTGAGCGCTCACGTGGGCATCGCCGATTACGGATGGCCGGACTGCGAAGAGAACCGCGTCGCGTACGTCGGCGGTGCCGATTGCAGCGCGACCGTCGTTCCGCTCGTCGAGACCCCCGCGTATTCCACGATCATCGGCATCACGTTCTATCCGCGCGCGATGTCGGGACGCTATGCGTTTCCCGCAGCGTACGCCGGAGCGCTCTTTGCGACGCACCATGGATCGTGGCATACGCTTCCCGACGGGTGTCACGTGCAGCCCGACGTCGTCGTCGTCCCGATGCGCGGCGATGTGCCGGCAACCCCGGTACACTGGAGCGACCCGAGCACGCAATGGACGCGGTTCCTCTCGGGCTTCCAGCCCGGCTGCTCCGATGCGACGCGCATCGGCCGTCCGACCGGCATCAGCGTCGGCCGAGAGGGGAGTCTCTTCGTCGCGGATGACGCGGCGGGCGCGATCTATCGCATCCGTCCGAACACGCGCTAAACGAGCGCCGTCCCGATCAAGCCGTTCCGGGTGACGAGCGCCGCGAGCTCCGCTTCGCCGAGTCCCTGCGTTCCCTCGGGTCGGCGCGGAAGCACCATGTAGCGAAGCTCCGAGGTACTGTCCCACACCGTGATCGCGGTCTCGCGCGGCAGTCGCACGCCGAACTCCGCGAGCACGGCGCGTGGTTCGCTCACGGCGCGCGCACGATACTCCGGACTCTTATACCAGCTCGGCGACGGTCCGAGGAGTCCGATCGGATAGCAGGAGCAAAGCGTGCAGACGATCAGGTTGTGCGCCGCCGCGGTGTTCTCCACCACGCGCAGCTGCACCGGGCTCCAATGCCGCATATCCATGCCGAGCTCCGCGATCGCCGCTGAGGCATCGTCGAGCAAGCGCGATTTGAACGCCGGATCGCACCATGCGCGCGCGACGATGCGAAACCCGTTGCTCGGTCGCGCGTGCGTCAAGAACAGATCGAGCGTCTCCACAATCGCGGATTCGTCGAGCAGGCCGCGTCGCGCAAGCTCGGCCGCGAGCGCATCGACGCGACGCGTCAGCACGGCACTATCCACGTGATCGTGATCGACGTTCATGCCTCCGCCTCCATATAGCGCTCCCAAAGATCGGCGACGACCTCATGCTCGGCGAACGCGAAGCGGACGGCATACACCGCCTCGATTCGCGCATCGCGCAAACCGAGCGCACGCTCATCGGCGACCGGAAAGTATCCCGAGATGCGAAGAATTTCGCCGCTACGACCGGCGAGATACCCCGGCAGTCGCGTATGCCCGCCCGGATGCAGCGCTCGCATCCGCACGCGATCGCCCGGAGCAAAGCGCGCGTTCACGCGTGATCCTCGCTTCGAGATTCGCACAGACGCTCGATCGCGAACAGCCAGCGCTCGTAATAGGACATTTCGCGGTAGCGATCGGCATCGAGACGCTCGATCTCGTATCGAAAGGCGTCGAGCGTGTAGAGCCCGCGGGCGAGCAGCAAGCGATTGATCGCGAACACGCGCGCCTCCCACTCGTGACGAAACGGCTCGGCGTCGGTATCGATCTCGATCGCACCGTAACCCTCTTGTCCCCCGAGATCGTGCGGTCGATCCATCTTCATATGCGAAACGTTTCGGACGCGCATGACGCGTCCTGGCTCATAGCGACGGAAAACACGAGAGCCCGCTGCAGTGCTGCAACGGGCTCAACCGTGGTCTATAATCTGGCGCCGACCTACTTTCGAGGGACCCTGCGGTCCGACTATCATTGGCGCAGGCGGGCTTAACTGCCGTGTTCGGGATGGGAACGGGTGGGACCCCGCCGATATGGACGCCAGAAACTTGATCCTCGCCCGCGATGACGAGCCTGAGCTCGAGTCGACCGCGGTCGAGAAAGCTGTACAGAGAAGAACCTCCAAGTGCCAAACGAGCGATGGCGTTGTTTAAAATTTCCGAGCGATTAGTAC
>DAHUZB010000011.1 GCA_027306785.1 Vulcanimicrobiota bacterium | reverse complement strand
ATCAGCACGATGACGATCGTTTCGAGGAACGCGTCCCGGCGGCCGCGCGACTGATCGATGAAAAAGCGATACATGTCTTCGACGCTTGCGAGCTTCGTGTCGATCTGCTTCTGCCAGTCGGCCAGGCCCAGACGCGCGGCGGCGGCGCGATAGATGCGCGCGTAGTAGGCATCACCGACGATTTTGAGCGCGTTGCTGGAGCGATCGATGATCTCTAGCACGTCGACGATCGTGTAGCGCAGGCGGGCGGCTTGGTCGGCTTCGCGGCGCCCGAGCATGGAACTCCCGGCGCCGCCGGGCTGCAGTTTGTAGATGATATCGAGTTCGCGATCGAGCTGGGCGTCGTAGGTGCGCAATTCGAGGAGCTGCGAGTTGGCGAACTCGAGGATGTCTTGAATCGCGTCGCTGCTTTCGCGCCGGTCGAAGACGAACGCCGTATCCCATTGGACGATCGTGAGATCGTCGGCAAAATACGAAAACCGCACGCGCAGGGTCTCGTCGATTTCGGCGCGAGCGAGCTCCGAGCTTTCGCCGAGCAGCAGATTCGCCAGTTGGGCCGGGTGCTGGGCGAGGAGCGTCTGCGCATCGACCGGCGGGGCGCAACGCTCGATGTCGATCACTTGGTAGTCTTCCATGAGGGTGTCGTGCGGATCGTCGAGCGCTTCGCCGAGTTCCTGGCAAATGCGGGTGGTGATGCGCTGTGCGTAGGCCGCGACGGCCTCGTCTTTGCGCAGACGCGCGGAGAGCGCGGCCATGCGCTCCCAGTCCCCGCTCGCATCGAACGAAAGGCGCAGCGAGATCACGCCGTAGTCGAATAGCTTCACGCGTACGCTGCAGCGCAGATCGCCCAGTTCCGCATCGGGCAACCGCGCGACGAGTGGTGGAACCTCGAGCCTGAGGTACGCGCTCGATGCGTGCGGACGCAGGGGGATGTCGGCGGGGGCGAGGCCTTCGCCTTCGATCGTGCGCAGCGTGGCTAAGTCGATGGTGTCGGCGACGTCGAAGAGGTAGTACGCGCGAATCGCTCCCGTGACTATGTCCATACTCTGGCACCGTTCGGCAACGCGTCGCTCCGGCCCGCCGCGAACAAAGGTTTTGCGCGCTTTGCCCGTATGCTCCGCACATGAACGGTTTACGCGTCGCCCTCCTTGGCATGACCGCGTTGGTTTTGCCGCTTTGCACCGTGACCGCCGCTAACGCGGACACGGATTCGGCTGCGTTCGCAGCGTTGCACTATCGAGCGATCGGCCCCGCCATTGCGGGGGGCCGCGCGACGGCAATCGCGGGCAGCGATACCGACCCGATGGTGTACTACGCCGGAGGTGCCGGCGGCGGCGTCTTCAAATCGACCGACGGCGGCGTGTCGTGGCGTCCGGTGTTCGACCGGCAGCCGGTCGCGCCGATCGGTGCGATTGCGGTTTCGCCGAAAAACGCGAACGACGTCTGGGTCGGTACGGGCGAGGCCTATCCGCGCAACACGTCCGAGAGCGGCGACGGGCTCTGGCATTCGACCGACGGCGGTAAGACCTGGCACCATGCCGGCCTCGCATCGTCGCAACGGATCGCGCGCATCTCGATCGACCCGCGCGACACGCGCACGGTGGCGGTCGGCGTTCTCGGCAACCCTTTTGCCGACAGCCACTCCCGCGGCGTGTACGTGACCCACGATGCAGGCGCGCACTGGGCGCATACGCTGTACGTCGGGCCTTCGAGCGGTGCGTCGGATCTGGTGCGCTCGCCGGACCATCCTTCAACGCTGTTCGCGGGCATCTGGCAGTTCCGCCGCTCGTCGTGGCACATGAGCAGCGGCGGCCCGCTCGACGCGATCTATCGTTCGACCGATAACGGCGCGACGTGGCAGAAACTCACCGGCCATGGATTGCCGGGCGGCATCATCGGCCGCATCGGCCTCGCCGCCGGCACCTCGAACCGCGTCTATGCGATCATTCAAGCCAAACACGGCGAACTCTGGCGGTCGGATAACGAAGGCGTCACGTGGAAGGCGATGCCGCACAACCCGTTGCTGGGCGCACGCCCGTTCTACTTCAATCGCATCTACGTCGACCCGGCCGACCCGAATCGGCTCATCAATGTCTCGCTGGTCCTGTCGATGACGACCGACGGCGGTAAAACGTTCAAGCCGGTCGCGCTCGCGGCCGGATGGGATTATCACTTCGTCTGGTGGTCGCACGACGGGCGGCGCGTGGCGATCGCGAGCGACGAAGCGGTGGTGATGTCCAACGATAGCATGCAGAGCGTGTGGCAACCATACGATCTGCCCTTCGCGCAGCCGTATCGCATCGGCTTCGACCACACGCTGCCGTATTACAACGTGTGCTTCGGTTTGCAGGACGACAATACGTGGTGCGGGCCGTCCAGCTCCACCAACGGTGTCGGCGTGCTCAATCGCGATTGGTACACGATCGCGCCGGGTGACGGCATGTGGGCCGTCTACGACCCGAAAGATCCGAACCTGGTCTGGTCCACCTCGACGGCGTCCGATACCGGGCAGGTCTTTTTGAGTGACGTTCGCACGTTGGACGCGCGCGAAGTCTCTCCCGACGCGGAGATCAACGGCGACGAAGCCGCGTCGGCGTTGAAGTATCGCTTCAATTGGGAATCGCCCATCACGTTTACCAACGACGGCAAGGCGCTCGTCGGCGGGAACGTCGTCTTCGAGAGCGCCGACCACGGCCAAACCTGGACGGCGATCAGTCCCGATCTTACCCGTAACGACAAGGCCCATCAGGGGCACACCGGCGGCCCGATAACGCGCGACGAATCGGGTGCCGAAACTTCGGATACCATCCTCGATATCGGCGTCTCGAAACTCGCCGGCGGGCTGATGTGGGTGAGCACGGACGACGGCGTCGTACAGCTCACGCGCGACGGCGGCGCGCACTGGACGAACGTCACGCCTGCGGCGATGCCGTCGTTCGGGCGGGTGCCGACCGTCGAGCCGGGGCATTATTCGGCCGGCACGGCCTATATTGCGGTCGATCGCCATATGAGCGGTGACGACCATCCCTATATTTTCCTCACCGACGATTACGGCAAAACCTGGAAATCGATTGCCGGGAATCTGCCGCGCGACTTCTTCGTGCGGAGCATCCGCGAAGACCCGGTCGATCCGAACCTGCTCTATGCCGGTACGCAGCGCGGCGTGTTCGTTTCGTTCGATCGCGGCGGCCACTGGCACTCGCTGCGACTGAACATGCCCGCCACCGCTATCTACGATCTCGAGATTCAGCCCGATGCGGACGACTTGTTGGTGGCGTCGCACGGTCGCGGCATCTGGATCTTCGACGATCTGCGCCCGCTCCAGGAATGGGCCAAAGCGCGGACGACGGCGATGACGCTCTTCGCCGTTCGCCCAACCTACCTCACCTGGACG
Organism: Vulcanimicrobiota bacterium; assembly: GCA_027306785.1. Classification (GTDB taxonomy): domain Bacteria; phylum Vulcanimicrobiota; class Vulcanimicrobiia; order Vulcanimicrobiales; family Vulcanimicrobiaceae; genus REEB354. The sequence continues at coordinate 49,674 of DAHUZB010000011.1, read as the reverse complement.
GCTTCGCCGATCCATACCTTCACCAAGCCGCTGCTACCGAGTAACGACTTCGTCGGCACCAATACTCCGTACGGTGCCTTGATCACGTACTATCTCGCGCGCGCTCCCAAGCACGCGGCCATCGACATCGTCGATGCGAGCGGGCGCGTCGTGCGCCATCTCACCGGCAAGGACGTTCCGATGCACGTCGGGATGAACCGGACGTCGTGGGATCTGAACGAGGACGCTCCGACCCCGTGGAAGGGCACGTTCCTTGCGAATCAACCCTTCCCCAACGCCGGCGCGCGCGTGGTTCCGGGAACCTATACGGTTCGCCTGACCGTCGACGGCACGACGACGGCGCAACCGGTCGTCGTGAAGCCCGATCCGCGGACCGGCACCTCGCCGGCTCCTTACCAAGAGCATTACGCGGCGGTCTCACAACTCAATAGCGAGTTGAGCGGGATCGACGCGATGCTCAATACGATCGATGCGCGCCTGAAGCACGCGCACGGCCAGGAAGCGGCGGGACTCCTTGCGTTCCGCCACCGGCTCACGCTGGACCCGAAGAACATCGAGGACCTCGAAGGGCCGGCACAACTGCGCGAGCGCGTTCTGGACTTGCTCTCGCGGTTGAGCAGCTCGTACCAGGGCCCGAACCAAGCGCAACTGCAAGAAGCGGCATCGATCGCCCGCGCGTATGCGGGTATCGATGCCGGCTTCAAGCGGATTGCCGGGGCCCGCTAGCGCGGGTTAGACTGCGGCGGGTTGGCCTGCGCGGACGGCTTGGATAGAGAGCGCGATCTCGATATCCTCGCCGACGAGCACGCCGCCCGCTTCGAGTGCCTGGTTCCAGGTTAAACCGAAATCCTTGCGGTTGATCTTCGCATTCGCGCTGTAGGCGATGCGATCGTTGCCCCACGGGTCCTTACCGCGTCCGTCGAAGGTTGCCGAGAGCGAGACCGGCTTGGTGACGCCGTGAATCGTCAGGTTTCCGGCGATCGTCATTGCGTCCGCGGTACCCGTGACCGAGGTGCTCGCGAACGTCAGCTTCGGGAATTGCGCCGCATCCAAAAAGTCGGGCGACTTCAAATGTGCGTCGCGGTCGGCGACGTTGGTGGAGACCGAGGCCGCGTCGATCGAGGCCTCGACCGAGGTGGGAAGGTTGGTCGCATCGTCGATATCGAGATCGATCGTGAAGGCGGTGAACGTGCCGCGAACCTTCGAGAACACCATGTGACGGACGGTGAACTCGATGCTGGAATGGGTGGGGTCGAGATTGAATGTGGACATCAGGCAGAACTGCTCCTATAGCTTATGATATATAAGTAGCCTACGATATATTGCCTATTATGTCAAGCCTTGCCGTCTTCCCTTGGCAGGGTAGCCCTGCAACTTTTTCGCCGGAATAGCGGTAGAATTAAGTAGCCATGAACGTCGAAAAAATGACCGAACGCGTCTCGGATGCGCTCAACGGGGCATATACCCGCGCCTTGCACGAACACAACACCCAGACGACCCCCGAGCACATGCTGGCCGCCCTGCTCGAGCAGGAGCGCGGCATCGCGCCGGACATCCTCGCTAAGGCCGGCGCCGACCCGAAGGCGATCGCCCGCGCCGCCGACGCCGCGATCGGCAAGCTCCCGCGGCTCTCCGGCAGTAATGCCGATTCGGCTCAGGTGACGCTTTCGCCCGAACTCGGGCGGGTGATGGCAACGGCCGAGACCGAGGCCCAAGCGCTGCAAGACGACTATACGTCGGTGGAGCACGTGCTGCTCGCGATGTCGCAAGCATCCGGCGCGGTCGGCCAACTTTTCCGCGAAGCCGGCATCACGCGCGATAAACTGCTGCAAGCCCTGCGCGACGTCCGCGGCAACCAGCGCGTCACCACGAAAGACCCCGAAGGCACCTATAAATCGCTCGAGCGCTACGGGCGCGATCTCACGCTCGAAGCCGAGCGTGGCAAGCTCGATCCGGTAATCGGGCGCGACGACGAAATTCGTCGCATCGTGCAAGTGCTCTCGCGCCGCACCAAAAACAACCCCGTCCTCATCGGCGACCCCGGCGTCGGTAAGACCGCGATCGTCGAAGGCCTCGCGCAGCGCATCGTTCGCGGCGACGTGCCGGAGGGTTTGAAGAACAAACGCGTGGTCTCGCTCGACATGGGAGCGCTGATCGCCGGCGCGAAGTATCGCGGCGAATTCGAAGAGCGCCTCAAAGCCGTGTTGAAAGACGTCTCCAATAGCGAAGGGCAGATCGTGCTCTTCATCGACGAATTGCACACCGTCGTCGGCGCGGGCAAGACCGAGGGCGCGATGGATGCGGGGAACCTGCTCAAACCGATGCTCGCTCGCGGCGAACTGCACATGATCGGCGCGACCACGCTCGATGAGTACCGCAAGTACATCGAGAAGGACGCCGCGCTCGAGCGCCGCTTTCAGCCGGTCTTCGTGGATCAGCCGAGCGTCGAAGATACGATCTCCATTCTGCGCGGGCTGCGCGAGAAATACGAAGCGCACCACGGCGTGCGTATCAAGGACAGCGCGCTCGTCGCGGCCGCGACGATGAGCAATCGCTACATCGCGGATCGCTTCTTGCCCGACAAGGCGATCGATCTGGTCGATGAAGCCGCGGCCAAGCTGCGTACCGAAATCGATTCGATGCCGACCGAACTCGACGAGGTATCACGACGCGTGATGCAGCTCGAGATCGAGCGCGAGGCGCTCAAAAAAGAAGAGGATCGTGCGAGTCGCGAACGGCTCGATGCGCTCGAACGCGAACTCGCCGAGCTGCGCGAGGAACAGCACACGCTGCGCATCCGCTGGGAGGCTGAGCGTTCGGCTTCGCTCCGTCTGCGCGAACTGCGCGAGCAGATCGACTCGACCAAGTTGCAGATCGAACAGGCGGAACGCCAGTACGATCTCAATACCGTCGCGGAGTTGAAGTACGGGCGTCTCGCCGCGATCGAAAGGGAGCTCGCGGCCGAAGAGCAGCGCCTGCAAAGTGCGCCCGGCGGCCGACTCTCGAAAGAGGAAGTGGACGAGAGCGACATCGCCGAGGTGATCGGGCGCTGGACCGGCATTCCGGTAGCGAAGCTACTCGAAGGCGAGAAGCAGAAGCTGCTCAACCTCGCGGACGAGCTGCACAAGCGCGTCATCGGCCAGGATGAAGCGGTCGACGCGGTGGCCGAGGCGGTACTGCGCTCGCGCTCGGGTCTCGCCGATCCCAATCGTCCGATCGGCTCGTTCATCTTCCTCGGCCCGACCGGCGTGGGCAAGACCGAGCTCGCGCGCGCGCTCGCAGACTATCTCTTCGATGACGAACGCGCGCTCATTCGGATCGACATGTCGGAGTATCAGGAGCGCCACACGGTCGCGCGTCTGCTCGGCGCACCGCCGGGATACGTCGGCTACGAAGAGGGCGGTCAACTCACCGAAGCGGTGCGGCGCCGTCCCTACTCGGTGATCCTCTTCGATGAGATCGAGAAAGCGCACCACGACGTGTTCAACGTGTTCTTGCAGATTCTCGACGACGGGCGGCTGACCGACGGGCAAGGCCACACGGTGGACTTCCGCAACACGATCGTGATCATGACCTCGAATATCGGCAGCCATCGCATCCTCGAATATCGCGGCGCGCTCGGCGGCGCGGAAGAAGCGATCATGCGGGCGACCGTGATGGAGGAGTTGCGCGCGCACTTCCGTCCCGAGTTCTTGAATCGCGTCGATGAGACGATCGTCTTCCACGCACTGAGCGAGGAGCAGCTGGGATCGATCGTCGAGATCCAGCTCGGTCGGCTTCGCGCGCGCCTGGCGGAGCGCAGGATCACCCTGGTGCTCGACGCGGCGGCGGCGCGACATCTGGTCAAGGCGGGCTACGATCCGAGCTACGGCGCGCGTCCGCTCAAGCGCACGATCCAAAAGGAGCTCGAGACGCCGCTCGGCCGCCGCATCCTCGCGGGCGAGGTGCACGACGGCGACACGGTTCGTGTCGGCTTCGATGACATGGCCGGTATGCTAACCTTTGCAACCGGCGAATCGTCGAATGTACCCGTTTGACGGCGACCTCGGTCAACTCCGAACCTAAAAAAAGCTTCTGAACGAAACCCATTTCGGCTCCGGTTCTGTTAAGATGGATTAACCGAAGGTCCTGGCAGCTATGCTACCAGTCACCTGCGGTTTTACCATTCACTTCCCTAAAGGGAGCCATTAGATGGAGCTTACTCGCGTGTGGAGGCGCGCGTTTGCTGCCGTCAGGACCGTCGCAGCTAGTGCCGCGGCGGTTGCCTGCATTGTAGCAACGCTCACTCCAGCACTCGCCGGAACGACCGGCGTCGTCCACGGCCGCGTCACCGGCTCAACCGGTGCCCCGATCGCGGATGTAGCAGTTACTCTCGCCGCCCCGAGCGGCACCTATAAGAGCTCGACCGACGCCAAGGGCTTCTACGCGATCACCGGTGTGTTCGCGGATACCTACACCGCGTCGTTCGTCAAAGCCGGCTTCGACACGAGCGAGGTTACCGGCGTTACGGTGTTCGCCGACCAGACGGTCACGGTCGACACGAAACTCACGAAGAGCCTGAAGACTATTGCGAAAGTGACGGCTCGTAGTGCGGCAAGTGCGTTCCAGCCGGAACAGACCGCGGACACCTACACCGTCAATGCGACGCAGGTGCAGAATCTGCAGGGTTCCGACCTCAACACGAGCGAGTCGAACCTGATCACGTCGCTGCCCGGCGTCGGCTACGACTCGAGCGGCTATCCGGTCATCCACGGCGGCCGTGAAAACGAAGAAGGCTTCACGTTCGACGGCATTCCGTATACCGATGCCTTCACCGGCCAGTTCGTCAACTCTCTCTCGCTTCCGGGCTCCGGCCTTGCGTCGGCGCAGTTGACCCCCGGCGTCGGTGACGCTTCGGTGCAATCCAACGGTACCGGTGTCATTAACCTCGTTGCCAAGCGCGGCACCTATCCGGGCGCTTCGGACGGCGAGTTCCGCGTCGGCGGACCCGGCTTCGACCACGGTATGAACGCCGACATCAGCTTCGCCGCGCCGAACGGGACGTATTCGGATTATGCGGCGTTCGCGGGTGCAAACTCCGAGCCGAAAATCGGCAACGGCGACTATCCGGCGAACCAAATCGGTGCATCGTTCAGCGGGCTGCTCGAATCCGACCGAGAGTTCCTGAACAACTTCGTCTTCCGCTTCGGGAAGAATCACAATCAGGCGATTCAGTTCCTGGCGGATATCGCGCAGCACAACTTCTATCAGGGATATGGCGGTCTGAACGGCCTCTGCTTCCAGAGCTGCAACCCGTATTTCCTGAACTTCTACGGCGGCGTTTACGGCCTCAGCCCGGCGCAGCTCGGGGCGATCACGCCGCTCTATCCCAATCAGACCTCGCCGACGGAGACGCTCGCACAAGCGAATCGTACGGCTGAAACGTACTATCAGCCGAATGAATCGTACAAGCTCGGCTACACGCTGATCATCAATCCGTCGACGTTCCTGTCGGCCGATCTCTACAGCGTGAACGCGACGACGACGTTCGACTTCCCGACGGCGCGTACGAACTCGCTCGGCTACGGTGATTTCTTCTTGCAGCAGGGCGGTCACAGCCTCGGCGGATCGATCAAACTGCAGAAGCAGATCAACGAAAAGAACTTGGTGCAAGTCGGCTACGACTACCGCTGGCTGCACCCGATTTACGCCTTCAATGCGTCGGGTTACAGCTTCCTGTCATACCTGGTCAACAACCCCACGCTGTTCACCCCGTACGACTTCATCAGCCCGAACGATCCGAACTGCCCGTTCGGTCCCGGCACGTGCGGTTATGCCTACGGTGCGTTTCCGAACGCGGCTCAGCTGACCGTTCCGTATTCGACGCAAAACAGCGATCTCAACCGTCGCGATACGTCGTATTACATCAACGATAAGATCTCGTTCAACGATCGCCTCAATGCTTCGGTCGGCCTGCGTCTCGAGAAAGCCGACTTCGTCGGTCTTCCGACGCCCGGACTGCAGTCGGACTGTACCTTCCTGTACAACCCGGCGTCGGCTCCGGCCAACCCGAACTACAACACGAATACCCCGATCGGCCCGGGCAACTGTCCGTTCACGCCGAACTTTAGCAACATCACGAACGCGATGATCCACCCGAGCGTGCTGGAACCGCGCGTCGGTATCTCGTGGCAGATCGCGCGTAATACGGCGATTCGCTTCACGTACGATAAGGCGGCGTCGTTCCCGCTGCTCGGCCTGATCGACGATCGCTACTCGCTCGATAATTACGCCGCCTATGCGAAGCTCGCCCCGTACAGTCTCTACAACTCGGCGTTCCTGGGTATCCCGAACAACGCGTACGCGATCCCGACGGTGGGCGGACAGTCCGGAACCAATGTCGCGTCGTGCGGCTTCGCGCCATATCAGGTCGCCTGCACGAACTACGCCTCGGAACTCTACTGGGCGTCGCAGAACCTCTTCGGCCTTCCGTATCAGCCGATTCTGCCGATGACCTCGAACAACTACCAGGTCACGCTGCAGCATCAGTTCACGAAGGGCATCCTGAACGGTGTCGCGGTTAGCATCGCGCCGTGGCTCCGTCGTCAGAACAACACCGAAGCGACGGTTGCGCAGCCGCTGCTCAACGCGAACGGCCAGCCGGTCATCAAGAACGGCACGGTCATCTTCGGACCGGCATCGGCGACGAACCTCGGTAAGGAGTTCGGCGACGGTGTCGACGTGAACATCACGCGCGAATCGGCCACCGGCCTTTCGGCCCAGTGGACGATGACCTACGTGAACGAGTTCTCGTCGGTGCTTCCGACGACGTCGGGCGAAGACTTCTTCCCGAGCATTCCGTATGCGTCGGTGCTCGCCGGCAACGAATACCGCGTCGGCTTCCTGTCGCCGTTCCAGACGACGCTCGGCCTGACGTATCGCACGAAGAACGGCTGGCGCATCAACCCGCGCTTCAGCTACGACATCGGCTATCCGATCGGTAACGGTACGTTAACTGCCGCGCTGATCAACAATCAAGGCGTGAACGTTCCCAACACCAACGTGCAGCCGGGCGGTGCGGCGCAGTCGTCGGGCCTCGGGCCGGCGCTCTACGTCGATCCGATGAACCCCGGTTCGGTCTTCAATCCGAACGTGATCGCGACTCGCGGCAACAGCGAGACGTCGAGCCCGGGCGGAAAGCTGACCAAGCCGAACTTCTACGCGAACATCACGCTCGAATATTCGCCGCCGAAGGGGAACTACAAGATCGGTCTCGATGTCGAGAACATCTTCAATAAGTACTACCAGTCGAACGGAACGTTCCTGAACGACCGCTACCAGCCGATCGCGACGGGCGTCGCGGGACCGCTGACGGGGTACAGCTACCACGCGGTCGATTATCAGGTTCCGTTCGCCAACCAGCAGTACTTGGGCGCGTTCGGCGGTAACGGCGCGTTCGTAAATCTCCCGAACGGTATCGGACGTTCGTTCTATCTCTACTACTCGGTCAAGATCTAGAGGTGTATTGGTGAAAAACCTCACTCGAGCAACTGCCGCCATCTCCGTCGCTGCACTCCTTGCGGGGTGCGGCGGCGGTGGCGGTACCAACGGTGGCGCAGTCCCGTCCACCTCGCAGCCGACGATCACCGGCAAGCTCCAGCTTGCCGTGGGCGTCGCCTACAACGCGGCCGATGCGTCAACCGGCTTGAATGTCGTCTCGACCCTGCGTGGAACGAACGGCCTCTCAATCGTGCTTGCGGACACGCCGTCGATCAGCGGCCCGGCCGGATTCACCGTTCCGGCCTCGCTCGGCGGTGCATACGGCACGAGCGTCGATGCGGGGACCTCGACGATCAGCTCCTCGCCGCAGGTGAACGTCTCGGTGACCCCTGCGAAGACCACGCTCGGTACCTTTACCGGCGTGTTCTCGTACGGGCTCGCACCGCTCAACAGCGACCAGCAGGGCGTCGAGGGCTTCTTCCCGGGCAATCCCAACAACACGCCCGGAAACGGCTTCACCTCCTCGGCGTACAACGCCCAGGCTACCTCGCGATCTCCGGCGCCGTGGGTTCCGTCCTCAGCGGGCGCGACCGGAGCATTGCCGTGGTGGCCGCAGCCCTTCGGCGCGGCTCCCGCCAACCAGGGGCTCTACCTGATGGGCCCGCCGGCGACGCCAGCACTCCCGACGGGCGTCGGCGGCTTCGCCGGCTACTCGCCGGGCTTCACGGCGTTCGAAGCAACGCCGGTCGCCGGAACCTATACGGAGAACGTTGCGGTCACGCCGTCGAACGCGGCCGCCCAGTCGTTCACCGCGTCGGCAACCCTCGCGAGCGTTACGCCGCTTCCGGCCCCGGTGCTCGGTGCTCTCACCGAGACCACCGGCGGGTTCAGCGGAACGGTCACGGTCGGTGCCGGTGTCACGGAAACCCTGATCTTCGTGGAAGATGTTACGAGCAGCTCGTACTTCACCGTCGAAGTGATGGGAACCGGGGCGCAGTCGTTCACCCTGCCCGGTACGTCGGGTATCGCGAAGGGTGACACGTACATCGTGACCCCGATCTCGTTCGATTATCCGGCGCTTGAATCGGCTCCGCCGACGAACACGTCGGAGACGCCGACGATCGTCGGTGCGAACGGACAGGCGGATCTTTCGATCGGACTGCCGACGACGGCTACGCACGGGTAGATCCACAATGGAAAGCACTCGCAAGCAGTTCTTGGCTGCAGCGGGTCTCGTGGGCGCGAGTTTACTCGCGCCCACGTCCGTTGAGGCCCAATCCGCGCCGTCGCCCGCTCCGTCACCGAGCGCGACGCCGGCGCCCTCTCCCGCCGCGCGAGCCTTCGCCGAGCGTATGAAACGATTCGATTCGTCGCTCACCGATGCGCAACTCGACGAGATCGCGGGCGGCATCGATCAACTCTACACGTTGGGCGGCGATCTGCGTCCGAAAGGCCACGGCCTGATCAACGCCGATCCGCCGACGCCGCAATTCGAGGTGGGCGGATGACGAACGACGACCTCGCGTTTTCCGATGCAACCACACTCGGCTCGCTGATCGCGAAGAAGCGCGTCAGTTCGGTCGAGCTCACCAAGCTCTACCTCGATCGTCTCGAACGCTACGGGCCTTCGCTCAACGCGGTCGTGACGATCATGCACGAACGCGCGTTGCGCGAAGCGAAGGCCGCCGACGCGGCGCTCGCACGCGGCGATCGCAAGAGCGCGCTGCACGGCGTGCCGTACGGCGTGAAGGATCTGCTCGCCGCGGTCGGCGCCCCCACCACGTGGGGTGCGGCGCCGTATCGAGATCAGGTCTTCCACTACGACGCCGCCGTCGTCGAAAAGCTCAATCGTGCGGGCGCGGTGCTCGTTGCCAAGCTCGCCATGGTGGAGCTCGCCGGCGGGTTCGGCTACAACAGCGCCGATGCATCGTTCACCGGTCCCGGTCGCACGCCGTGGAATCGCGACTACTGGAGCGGCGGCAGCTCGAGCGGACCCGGCGCCTGCGTGGCGGCGGGCCTCGTCGGCTTCGCGATCGGCTCCGAAACCAACGGGTCGATCCTTACACCCTCGGCGATGTGCGGCGTCTCCGGTCTGCGTCCGACCTTCGGTCGCGTGAGCCGGTACGGCGCGATGGCGCTGATGTGGAGCTCCGATAAGCTCGGGCCGATGGCGCGCTCCGCGCGTGACGCCGCGCTCGTGCTGCGGCTGATCGCCGGTGCCGATCCGCGCGATACGACGGCTCGGACCAAGCCCTTCGCGGCGCTGCGCGGACGTCCGAAGATCGGCGTCTTCGCCAAGGCGACGGGCAAAGTACAGCCCGCGGTCAAGAAGAACTTCGAGGCATCGCTCGCGGTGCTTCGGCAGTTTGCCGACGTTCACGAAAACGTGGAACTTCCGCACGGTCCGTACGGCGCGGTCATCACCGCGCTCATTAACGGCGAGTGCGCATCGGCGTTCCGCGATCTCATCGAGAGCGGACGCGCGCGCGAGCTTGCGAATCCCGACGATCGCATCGGCGGATATTCGCAATACGCAACGCTCGCGGTCGACTACGTCGATGCGATGCGCGTGCGCGCGAAGCTCGATCCGGCGGTGCGCGCGGCGGTTGCACCGTATGACGCGGTGGTCTTTCCCACGCTTCCCACCGTCGCGTATCCCATCGACGAATCGTTCGACAAGGTCTATCCCGATACGCCCGGCGAGATCGATCCGGTCACGCCCGGCAACCTCTCGGGCATTCCGAGCATGAGCGTGCCGAACGGCTTCGGTGAACACGGATTGCCGACCGGGCTCGGCTTTATCGGCAGCGCCTGGGGCGAGATGAAGCTCGCGGGCATCGCGCGCGCCTATCAGGCGCGCACCTCCTTCCACACGAAACGACCGAAGCTCGCATAAGCGAGCTTCGGCCCCTCCCTCCCTCGTCGCCCGGGGTTGACGTCCGGCGGCTGATATTCTAATTTATTTAAATAGTGGAAAATATTAGAATATCGGCGGAGCAGACGATCGGAGACCTGGAAACGCTGCGTCTCCTGGCCGACCCGCTGCGTCTGCGGCTGCTGGCGGCGGTTCGCGAAGAGGCCCGCAGCGCCAAGGAGATCGCCGGGCAGCTCGGGATGCCGGTGGGCAAACTCTACTACCATCTCGACCTCCTCGAGCGCCACGCGCTCATCGTCGTGGCGGCGACGCGGATCGTCTCGGGGATTGCGGAGAAGCAGTACCGCGCCGCGGCGCGCGCGTTTCGCGTGGATCGCTCGCTGCTCGCACTCGACGATGCGACGACGGCGATCGACGGTATGCTGGCCGCAGTTCTCGACGGCACCCGCGTCGAAGCCGAGCGCAGCGCGCGATCCGGGGCATTTGCCGACGGGGCGAGCGCCATCCTCACGCGCAAGGTCGTGCATCTTACCGCCGAGCGGGCGCATCGCCTCAAAGGCGAGATCGAAACGCTTCTGGAGCACATCGAACACGCCGAATCCGCATACGGCGATGCCTCCGCGCACAATCTCACCGTCGCGTACTTTCCGCTTGCGGAGCAGCACTGATGCTTGCCGCCGTGCTCGCCGCAACCATCGCGTCGGTTCCCGCTCCGTCGGCCGTGAGCGCTCGCATCGATCGTCTGGGCGCCGTCTCGACGATGATCGACGGCAAGGGGCCCTTCCATTTTCTGGTGGACACCGGCGCCGGAATCACCGTCATCACGCCGCAGTGCGCGCGGCGTCTCGGCTTGGCCGGAAGCGGCGTGCTGCACGCCACCGGCGTCGGCGCCCGGATGAGCGTGCAACGCGTCACGCTGCGCTCCGTCGGTGTCGCCGATGCGCTCGAAACGAACGTTGCGGCGGCGATCATTCCGATGCCGCCCGACGTGACGTATCAAGGCGACTACGGCACGATCGACGGGATGCTCGGCTATTCGTTTCTTGCGCGCTATGCCGTGACCGTCGATCTGCGCGATCACCGGCTCACCTTGACCGCGCCGACGGCCTATCACAAGCCGCGGCGCGCGGTCGCGGTCTCCGCCGATCTTTCGCGCGGCACGCCCGTCGTGCACGCGCGCGTCGACGGCATTCCGGGGGCATTCCAACTCGATACGGGCGACGACGGCGATCTCACCCTCACGGCCGCCTTTACCGCGGCGCATCGGTTCGCCGAACGCTATCCGCGGCGCGTGCCGGTCATGTTCGCGGGCGTCGGCGGCATGCAGCGCGGAGCCGATGTGCGCGTGCATCGTTTTGCGATCGGCGGCGCGGAGGTGCGCAACGAGATCACCACGCTCTCCTTCGCGAAGACCGGTGTGCTCGCCGATCGTGCGCTCGCGGGCAACGTCGGCGTGGATGTGTTACGCCGCTTCGTATTCACGATCGATTATCCGCGAAGCCGCGTCGATTTTACGCCGAACGCGCTGCTCGATGCGTACGTGCCGGAGCACAGCACCGGTGCTATCGCGACGCGTCTTGCCGATGGAGGGTTTCGCGTGATCGCCGTCGTTCCCGATTCGCCCGCTTCGCGCGCCGGGATCATCGCCGGAGACGTGCTCGTGAAAATCAACGGCTACCCACTCGCGGCGCTCGACATCGCGCAACTGCGCGAAGCGCTACGCGCGAATCGCGTGAGCTACACGATTCGGCGCGCGCATCGCGACCGCGTGGTCACGCTGCGGCTCACCGACCGGCTCCCGAGGCCCTAGGGGCGCGGCTCCGAGGTCGCGTCGAGCGCGCCGAGCACGCCGTCGAGCAGTCCGGGAAAGAGCTCGTCGAGCACATCGCGCCGCAGCCAGACGAACTTCTTGCGACCCTCGTAGCGCGATTTGATCAGGCCCGCCTCGCGCAGCACCTTGAAGTGATGGGTGAGATTTTGCTTGCTCGTGATATCCAGGAAATCGAACGGACAGCGCTCCTCGTGTCGCGCGAGCGTGCGCACGATCTCCAGGCGCGTGGGGTCGCTCAGCGCCGCGAGGATGCCGTAGATGGTGATGTCCTCGCGCTCGGGGTACCAGAGCTCCCGGTGCGCGGTCTCGGCGGCGGTAGCGATTGTCTCGTTCGTCATCTCTTGACAGTAAAAGAAGTGTTGTACTATTCTTTTGTACAAGATGTATTGTACTATGCCTAGCGCGGATTCGTCCAGCAGCGGGCTCTCGGCCGACGCGGAGCGCTCCTTCGCCGAGGTGCGCGCCCAGGCTCGGGTGCTCGGATCCTATGCGGCCTCCCTGCGCAGGGAAGCGGCCGACGTGACTGCCGCCTACCAGCGCGCCCTGCGCGACGGCGGCGACGAGGCCTGGTCGGCCTTCGTGCGAGCTGCCGAGACCCTCGGCAGCGACGGCGGATCCACGGTCGCGCTCCTGCGTCTGGGCGAGCGCGAGCGGCGCGCCGCCCAATTCTTTGCGCGGATCGCCGCCGAAAACGCAGACCTTTTGCCCGCACCCGTGTTCGCGTAGGCGTACCGTGTCCAATGTGATCGAATACGGCATCCGGCGCAACTTCGTCGTCGTCGCCGTGATGCTCGCCGCCCTCATGCAACTCGCCGATACCACGATCGTCAACGTGGCGTTACCGACGATCGACGGATCGCTCGGCGCATCCACCGACGAGGGCGCGTGGTTCGTCACCGCCTACATCATCGCGAACGTCATCATCATCCCGCTCTCGCCGTGGTTCCAAACGCTGCTCGGGCGTCGCAATTATTTCGCGATCTCGATCGCGGGCTTCACCGTCACCTCGGTGCTCTGCGGCCTCGCCAACGACACCACGACCGAGATCGCGCTGCGCTTCGTGCAGGGCGCGTTCGGCGGCGGCTTGATGGTGCCCGCGCAGCAGATCATCCGCGATACGTTCCCGCCCAAAGAGCTCGCGAAGAGTCAATCGCTCTTTGCGCTCGCGGTCGTGATCGGCCCCGTGATCGGGCCGACGCTCGGCGGATTTCTCACCGACAATCTCACCTGGCGCTGGGTGTTCTTCGTGAATCTGCTGCCGGGGATCGCCGCGACGATTCTCGTGATGCTCTTCGTGCGCGACCCCGAAAAGCCGCGCCGGATTCCGTTCGACGTCTTCGGCGTCGCGCTGCTCGCAATCGGCCTCGGCTGCCTGCAATACGTGCTCGACGAAGGTGAGCGCAACGGCTGGTTCGACAGCACGCGCATCACGCTCACCGCGCTCGCCGCGGTGGTAGCACTGGTCGCGTTCGTCTTCTACGAACTCTACGGCACGAAGACGCCGGGCATCGCGCTACGCGTCTTCCGCGATCGCACGGTCTGGGGACTCTCGATCATCTACTTCGCGATCGCGGGCGGCATCTTCGCGCTCGTCTTCATTCAGCCGCAGTGGACGCAAGAATCGCTCGGCTTCACCACCACGCTCGCGGGCCTGCTCTTGATGGTGCGCGCGGGCGTGCTCGTGATGCTCTATCCGGTCACCACGTGGGTGACGTCGCAGGCGCATTGGGATATGCGCTGGATCGCGATCGTCGGCACGTTTGTCGCCGGGTTCGCGACGTGGCTCCAGACCTTCGTGATGACGACGCACACGCCGTTCATGGCGCTCGTCTTCACCCAGGCGCTCAGCGGCGTGGGCTACGCCTTTATCTGGGTGCCGCTCTCGGTCGCGCTCTTCAAGCGCGTGCCGCAGAAAGATATTCCCGCCGCGCTCGCGCTCACGCGCCTGGTACAGCAGATCGGCGCCTCGGTCGGCTCGGCCTACGCGGCGACGCTGCTCGATCGCGGCTTCGATTCGTCGCTGAACGATCTCGCGAGCTCGGTCACGCGTCATAGCGTCGCGGTAGCTTCGGCGATCGAGCAGCACGGGTCGCAGGCGATCGGCGTGCTGAGCGAACTCGTCGCGCAGCAGGCATCGAACTTGGCCGCGGTCGACGCGACGCGCTTCTTCGCCCTCGCGACGATGGCCGCGGCGTTCTTGCCGATGATTCTCCCGCGCACGACGACGCCGCGCGTCGCACCCGCACCGGTACCGCCGCCGCTCCCGCCGCTGCGCGGCGAGCTCGAACCGCTGAAAGAGCCCGCGCTACGGTGAGATGCCGAGCTTCGCGAGATCGGTGAGCAGCGTGTCGTTCGCGCTGTCGTAGCCGGTCTCGTCGAAGCGCACGACGCCGCTGCCGTCGACGATGAAGAGGTGCGGCAGCGAAATCGGTCCGCTTCCGGCGGGCGCCGCGCTCGGCGTCGGCGATGGAGCCGTGGGCAGCCTATCGGCGCGCGCTTCGCGATCGGTGTCGAGCGTAACGTTTTTCGATGCCGCGTACTCGTCGCAGGTCGCCGCATCGTGCTTCGCGCAGAACGCCGCGACATCGCGGAGTGTCGCGGCCAGCGTGGGCGGAAGATGCGCGGTGAGTTTCGGCGCGAGCGCGGGCAGCATCGCTGCGGTGATCCCGTGCAGCACCATCGAATCGGGCGCCATCGCCGCGTCGTTCGGAGGCGGCGTCGGTGCATTCGCAAGCGGCTGCGAGATCACCACCGGGAACGGAATGTGGAAGCGCGCCACGAGCGCCTCGCCCGCCTTGGGATTGTCGAGGTAGTCGACGCCGAGGAAGTCGACACGGTCTTTGAGTTTCGCATAATCGGCGAGTACGCGCGGCAATTCGTCGATGCAGCCGACGCACCACGAGGCGAAGGCGACGATCGCGAGCGGCTTCCCGGCATGAGCCGGCAGATCCACGGCGGGCTTGCCGACGGTGAGGGCCGCGGGGTTGAAGTTCGCTGCGGGCATGGCGCCCATCAGCGCGAGTGCAAGTGCGCCAAAGAGAGCGATACGCTTCATGCGGTTAGTAGTTCGGCGCGGGGATCTGCAGATATCCTGCCGGAGGCGCGAACCGCGCGAAGGCGCTCACGGGAACGCTGCTGATTCCGGTCAGGTGGACGAGCGTACGCGGAGGGCCCGAGGGTTCTTGGCTCTCGGCATACACCAGGAACGCGCCGTGCGGAATGCGCGGAAGCCGCGCTCCTTCGGAATCGCCGCTCATGGCGAGGATCGCGCCGAGCGGGTCGTGCAGCGCAACGTCTCGTCCCGGCACGATAGCGGGCGGTTCGTGCGCGAACGTGCGATTCGCGCACGACGGGGCGCCCATCGGGAGCACGGCGTATTCGCGATCGCTCATCATCGTCGCGCTCTGCGAACCGTAGCGCATAACCTCTGTCGCACGATAGGCGATGCTCGCCGTCGGCACGTGCCGCGCGGAGGGCGGGATCATCGTTACGCTGATCGTGCTCGTAAGCTGCGGATACGCGCGTGCGATCCGCGCGCGCGCTGCGGGCGAGAGCACCGGCATCGGCGTGGGGGTGCTCGTCGGTAGCGGATCCATCGCAAGCGTGTAGTACTGCCGCACCTGCGTATTCGCGACGTACGCGATTCCCGCGCGGCAATCGACGACCGTCACGGTGCCGTCGCGCGACTCGCTGCGTGCGAGATCGCCGAGATACTCGTAGTGCGTGTCGTTCACGCTGTCATCGAACGCGATGCCTGCGCGCGTTCCCGCGTCCGCCCGTAGGAGCGCAGCCGAAGGAAAGCGGAGAGGTGCAAGCTCCGGCCCGGGCGTCGCGGCGGCGATGGCCGCGCTCGGATGCACGACGAAGAACGGGCCGTCGATGCCGTCGGCAACGATCGGCGGGAGCGTCGCGCCGTCGGCGAGGCGCGTGCGCGTGTACGTCGTGTGCATCACGCCTTGCCCCGGAAGGGCGAAGTCGCCGTCGTGCTCGGCGTATACGATGCCGTCGATCGCGGCCGCGGGTTCGGGCGACGGCGTGGGGCCGACTGCAGGCGTACCGCCGGGTACGCGCATCGAGGCATCGTAGTGCTGCGAGGAAATGTGCAGCACGTTCCCGGTGAACCAGAGCTGCTCTACCGGCGTCTCGATCCGCCGTATCACACGATAGGTGGCCGTGTCGATCAGATCGATGTGCGGTTTTTTATTCAGCGGCTCGTAGCCCATCGCGAGGATCGCACCGTCGGGCGAGAGCGCGTACGCGCGAAAGTCGTCATCGTCGGGCGTGAACCGGTGCAGCGGCCGCAGCGTCTCGGCGTCGTACACGACGACCGTTTCACGACCGGTTAGCACGGCGCCGTCGACGACGGTACCGGTACCGACTTCGATGTACAGGCGATGGTGCGCGTCGTCGAGTTGAAGGTCCCAGATCCCGGCGAGTCCGCGGCTGATGCGATGGATCAGCCGTCCGTTCGGACTGTAGACGTCGAGATGCCCGGCGTCGGTGGTGAACTCGGTCTCTTTGTGCGGCTGAATCGCCGCGTAGATCGTACCGTCACGGGAGACCGCGATCGCGGGCGACGGGCCGCCGGGAACGGGTATGCTGCAGGTGCGCGATGCGTCGGCGAGATCGAAGATCGCGATGTCGCTCTCCGTGACGCTCGGCGCGTCGCTTTCGAGGACGATCATCGCCTGCGGCGGCACTCGACAGGGCTGCGCTACGGATGCGAGCGCGAGCACGAGTGCCGCCGAGGCGATCAATTAGACGCCGGTTTTTTCGCGGCGCTTGGCTTTGAGGCGCTCGCTCTCGTTGAGGATGCGCTTGCGCAGGCGGATCGTCTGCGGCGTCACCTCGACGAGTTCGTCGTCTTCGATGAACTCGATCGCGCGTTCGAGCGAGAGCTCTTCCGCGGGCGGCAGCTTGACGTTGTCATCGCTGCCCGCTGCGCGCATGTTGGTGAGCTTCTTCTCGCGTACGACGTTGAGGCCGACGTCTTTGTCGTCGTTGGCGCGGCCCACGATCATGCCTTCGTAGATATCTTCGCCGGGATCGACGAAGAAGCGCCCGCGTTGCTCCACGCCGACGATCGCGTACGCGGTCGCGCGGCCGGTGTCGGTCGCGACGAGCGCGCCGACGTTGCGACCGGGAAGCTCGCCCTGCCACTCCTGGTGATCGTAGTAGGTGTGCGACATGACGGCGGTTCCGCGCGTGAGCGTGAGCAGTTCGCCGCGCAGACCGAAGATGGCGCGCGTCGGCATCGTGTATTCCAGGCGGCGCGATTCGCCCACGTTGATCATGTTCGACATCGTCGCTTTGCGCTTGCCCAGCGCTTCGATCACGGGGCCTTCGTATTCCGAGGGCACGTCGACGACGACGTATTCGACCGGTTCCCACTTCTTGCCGTCGCGCTCGGTGACGATGACCTGCGGTTTGGAGACCGCGAGTTCGTAGCCTTCGCGGCGCATCGTTTCGATCAGGATCGAGAGATGCAGCTCGCCGCGACCGCGCACTTCGAACGTGTCGGCCGATTCGGTATCGGCGACGCGGAGCGCGACGTTCGATTCGAGCTCGCGCATCAGGCGCTCGCGAATTTGACGCGAGGTGAGGAACTTGCCCTCTTTACCCGCGAACGGCGAGTTGTTGACCGAGAAGAACATCGAGACGGTCGGCTCGTCCACGGCGACCGCGTGGATGCCTTCGGGTGCGTTCGCGTCGGCGATCGTATCGCCGATGTTCAGATCTTCGATGCCGGAGACGCAGACGATGTCGCCCGCCGATGCCTCGTCGACTTCGGCGCGTTCCAGGCCCTGGAAGGTGAGGAGCTTCGTGAGGCGCAGGCCCGTCGCGATTTTGCCGTCGCGCGCGACCTTGGCGATCGGCGCGTTGACGCGCGAGCTGCCGCGGAAGATGCGGCCGATGCCGATGCGTCCGACGTATTTGTTGTGATCGATCGCCGATATCAGCAGCTGGAACGGGCCGTCTTCGGCGGGGGCCTCGGGCACGTGCTGACGGATCAGCTCGAAGAGCGGCTCGAGATCGGTCGCTTCGTCTTCCAGCTTCAGCTTCGCGATGCCGGCGCGGCCGTTGGTGAAGACGACCGGGAAATCGGCCTGCTCGTCGTTCGCGCCGAGTTCGATGAAGAGATCGAAGACTTCGTTGACGATCTCCATCGCGCGCGCGTCTTTGCGATCGATCTTGTTGATCGCGACGATCGCCTTGAGATCGAGTTCGAGCGCTTTGCGCAGCACGAAGCGCGTCTGCGGCATAACGCCTTCGGCGGCATCGACGAGCAGCAGCACGCCCTGCACCATCTGCAGCACGCGTTCGACCTCTCCGCCGAAATCGGCGTGGCCGGGCGTGTCGACGATGTTGAACTTCACGTCGCCGTGGCGGATCGCGGTGTTCTTGGCGAGGATGGTGATGCCGCGCTCTTTTTCGAGCGGGTTGGAATCCATCACGCGGGTCTCCACCTGCTGGCCTTCGCGGAAGACGCCGCTCTGGCGGAGCATGGCGTCCACGAGCGTGGTCTTGCCGTGGTCGACGTGGGCGATGATGGCGAGGTTGCGGATATCGGGCCGGGTCTTCACGGCCCAGGTTGTACCACGAAAACGGCCTCCGCCGCTACTTCTTAAGATTAAGGCGGGTCATCAGGACGCCCGCGGCAGGCTGAACCAGAAGGCGGTGTGCCGCCCGGGCTCGCTTTCGAAGCCGATCGTGCCGTTCATCTTGGAGAGCAGCTCCCGGCAGATGTAGAGGCCGAGGCCGGTCGAGCCCTCGCCCGACGAGAGGTGCCCGAAGCGGGTGAAGAGCTTCTCGTGGTCGGCGGGCTCGATGCCCGGGCCCTCGTTGACGACCGAGATCGTGACCCGGTGCCTCCCGGGTTTCACGTCGAGGTGGACGGGGGTACCCGGAAAGCTGTACTTGACCGCGTTGGAGAGCAGGTTTGCGAGCACTTGGATCGTGCGCCCGGCGTCGGCCAGGATCGCCGGGACCGGCTCCAGGTAGGCGGCGTTGAAGGTGCGGTCGCGGTGCTCGCTGCGCGCCCGCGCGAGCGATTCTTCGATGACGGCGACGGTGCCGACCGGCTCGATGCGCAGCGAGAGGCGACCCGCATCCATCCGCGAGAGCAGTAGCACGTCTTCGAAGATCGAGCTCAGGCGCGAGGTCGAGGTGTCGAGCACGCCGAGCAGCTCGGCCCGGCGCTCCACGCCGAGCGTCTCGAAATGCGTCTGCAAGAGCGCGGTGGTGCCGCGAATCGCGGCGAGGGGCGAGCGCACCTCGTGCGAGACCATGCTGAAGAACTCGTTCTGCAGGCGCACGTTCTCCTCGAGCAGCTGCCTGCGCGAGATTTCGGCGTGGTGCGCCCGCGCGTTCGCGAGCGCGAGCCCGGTGAGGTTTACGAAGAGCTGCATGCGGCGCAGCGTTTCGAGCGTGGGCACGCGGCCGTCGCGCGGGCCGTCCACGGAGAGATAGCCGAGCATGTTGCCGTCGCGGTCGGGCAGGACGAGCGTGAGCGAGTCGCGCTCGTGCCAGGCATCGGGCGCGCTGCGGGGCTCGTCGCGCGGCAGGTCGCCGGTGTAGATGCTGCTCTCCCAATCGATCTCGCGCTCGGCGGGATTGTAGAAGCAGTTGGGCAGCACTTCCGAGGTGGGCGGGAGGATCTGCAGGACGGCGGCCCGATCGATGTGCTCGCCCAGGCGACGTGCGGCGACCTCCGATGGAAAACCGAAGAGCACCCGCCGGTACAACTCACCGCCGGGCGCGTCGGCCGCTACGATCGAGACATACGCGAATCCGAAGAGCTCGGAGATCGCGCGCGCGATCGATTCGAGGGCGGGCGCGATCTCGTCGGCGTGGAGAATCTCGTAGGTGATCCCCAACAGTCGCGCGAGCAGCTCGCCGTCACCCGTGGCCTCCGTATCGAAAAACGTCATGGCCTTGCTCGCGTGCTTACCCCGCCTCGCGCATCCGTCCTGCGTGATATAGTTAAGCGACCGTCATGGATGCCGCGACGCAATACGCCATTGCCTATTCGTTGACGACCGCCGCGGGCGTGCGCGCGATGTCGGCGCTTGCCGCCGTGGCGATCGCAACGCACCTCGGCCTGCTGCATCCGCCCGCCGCGTTCGCGTGGCTCGCTTCGCCGATCGCGATGTGGGTGCTCGTCGCCGTCGCGCTCGCGGAGATGCTCGGCGATAAGGTGCCGGTGCTCGATCACGCGCTGCACGTGCTGCAAGTCGTGGTGAAGCCCGCCGCCGCCGCGATCATCGTGGGCGGCACCGTGCATCCGCAATCGAACGAGATGCTGATTTTTCTGATGATCGTCGGCGCGCTCAACGCCCTCGGCGTGCACGCGGGCGTCGCAACCGTACGCGGCGCATCCACGCTCACGACCGCGGGATTCGGCAATCCGGTGGTGAGCACGGTCGAAGACGCGGGCGCGATCGGCGCATCGGCGTTCGCGTTCATCGCGCCGCTGTTGCTCGCGATCCTCGCGCTGATCTTCAGCGCGCTGCTCTTCACGTTCGCGCGCCGCGCATACGCGAGCGTGCGCGGCGCAGGCTAACGCGTGGTAAACGTGCCGATCGTCACGCTCGCCGCGGTGCAGCCCGGATCGACCGGCATGAAGTGCGCGGCGACGGTGTACGTGGTGTGCGGCGCGAGCGCGGGAATCGCGTAGCCGTAGCGGGTGTATCCCGGTTCCGGCGTGGCGGCTGGTGAGGGGAGCGGGCTCGGCACCGGCGCGTTGACTTTCACGCCGGGAAGCGGCGTCGTGCTTTCCGCCGTCGTGAGTTCGAGACTCGTGCCGAAGCTGTAGGCGAGGACCAGCGTGAAGGGACCGGGCGGCACGTCCTTTGCGCCGTTCATCGGGTAGAGCATCGTGGGCGCGGGGTGCGACGGCGTGCAGGGACGCTGCGCGGCGGGCGTTGCCGCCGCGGGCGATGCGGCGGCGGCTTGGGCGGCCGCGTGGGCTGCCGGTGCGTGCGTGCAGGCGGCGGCGAGGAGCACCGACGCGGCGCCGGCGATGCGAGCGAAGAGCTTCATAGGATCATCCTACCCGCAAACAGGGGCGCGCAGTATCCCGGCAAAACGCATGCATCAAACGTCTGATGATGAGGTGGGTGTTCCATATGTATCTGCGACGCGTTCTCGTGCTTGCCGTTGCCGCCGCCGCGCTGTCTACCGGCTTCGTTGTGCAAGCGCAGGCAAGCGCCCGGGGCACGTCTGCGCCGCACCCGGCGCCCACGGCTCGCCCGGCAACGGCCGCTGAGAAGAAGGCGTTCTTCGCCTTCGCACCGCCTGCCGGCCCGACGAAAGGTGCGCAGTGGCGCATCGACGGCGCCGCTGTCGCGGGCCCGTATGCGCTGGTCGGCTTCTGCAACGAGGAGTCGGGCGTCATGGCGCTGCTCGTCAAGAAGCATGGCGCCTGGACGAAGCGCATTCGAGGCGGCGGCTTCTTTGATCGGAACGCAATCCGTCACGACGATCCGATGATCGCGCCGAAGACCGCGAAGCAGCTCGAAACCGTGTACCGATCACTCGATCGCGGCTGCTAGTCGCTCCGTCGCGCAGGTGGATGCGCGCGCCCCGCGCTATACCGTCAGGTGTCGTGGGAGCGTACGAGTCTGGTGGCTCGCACGGTCTTCAAAATCGCTGAGGCCGCTGCAAGGCGGCTGGTAGGTTCGATTCCTACACGCTCCCGCCACATTCACTCGATGCGCGCATCCGTCTGCTCCCATGAGGTGAGTCCGCCGTGAAAGCCGCCATCATACAGCGCGCGGGCGCGACGCCCGAATACGGTGAGTTCCCGGATCCGGTCACGGGAGACGGCTACGAACTGGTCGACCTCGTTGCGGCCGGAGTGCATCCCGTCGTTCGATCGCTCGCAAGCGGAGCGCACTACGGCAGCACCGCGGCGTGGCCGCTGATTCCCGGTATCGATGCGGTCGCGCGCACCGCGTCCGGGGAGCTGATCGTTACGGGTTTCGTGAAGGCTCCGTACGGTACGTTCGCGGAGCGACTCGCCGTTCCGACGTGGATGCGAATTGCGCTGCCTGACGGAGCAGACCCGGTGAAGATCGCGGCGGGCCTCAATCCGGGTCTCGCGTCGTGGCTGCCGCTTAACGCACGCCTCGCCGAAGGCGGCGCGCTCGCTACGATCGTCGTCGTGGGCGTGACCGGGATGGCGGGAATGCTCGCCGTGCAGCACGCGCGAAGGCTCGGTGCGACGCGCATCATCGGCCTCGGGCGGAATGCGGCGGCGCTGCGACGCGCAGCCGCGCTGGGTGCCGAGTGCGTTGCTATTACGGGTGACGCCGCTGCCGATGCGGCAGCTCTCATCGATGCTCTCCGCGGCGCCGATCCCGACATCGTCCTCGATTTTCTCTGGGGCGCACCCGCGGAGACGGTCTTCGCGGCACTGGCACGGAGCGGCATGGACGCGCACGCCGCAGAGACCGCGTACGTGCAAATCGGCGAGACCGCCGGAGCCGATGCGCGCGTCCCTGCGTCGTTGCTGCGCAGCCGGCGTATCCGTATCTTCGGCAGCGGCGTCGGGTCGGCGTCGCTCGCGGAGATCATGCAGCAGATTCCGCGATACATGCAGTTGATCGCAGACGGCGCGATCGAGATTCCTACCAAGACGTATCCGCTCTCGGCGATTGCGGAAGCATGGAATGCGCCGACCGAAGCATTCCGCGCCGTCGTCGTGCCTTTGGGACAGCGGTAGGCTGCGACCTGAGGAGCTGCTACGATCAGGTTTGAAAGAGGCGCGGGAGCATTGCTTCGGCGTCGTCGGGAGGGAAGCGCAACGAGACCGGACCCTTCGGCGTGTCCGATGCCAAGACGCCCGCGGCGCATGCTTCGTTGAGCACGCGCCGCGCCGTCCGTTCAGGTAGGCCGGTGATACGAGATGCTTCGCCGCGTTCAAATTCGCCGCGAATCGCAGCCTCTTCCAAGAGGCGGCCGACCTCGGGTTTGAATCGATCGTCGCGTTCGGCCCACGTGCGCAGCCGCTTCGCAAGCCCATCGAGCTCGAACAGCTCGCTCATAAAGCGCAACTGATCGAGACAGACCTCCAGGAACCAAGTGGTGAAATCGATCAGTGCGCGCAGGGAGAGATTGCCTCTGCCGTCGAGATCGCTCTCACGTGGTGAATCGGCGTAATCCATCATGCGTTTGTACTGCGAACGATCGCCGAGACCGCGCGCCAATCCGCGTGAGATCGACCACAAGCCGTGCGCGCCGATGCCGGATGCATGTGCCATCGCGTGACTCATCAGGCGGCTCACACGCCCATTCCCATCGGGAAAGGGATGAATGTAATTGAGACGGTGATGTGCGGCGGGCATCGCCATGATGCGCATCGCCATGCCGAACCCGTCGAGGCGATAGCGCTCGGAAAAATACCTCATGAATTCCGCTACGTAGGGGCCGGACGGCGGTTGATGTCTGCCCACGGCAACGTCTTGTGCGACGATCGATCGAAAGGTGCCGGGCTCCATTGCATACTCGCCGTCGCGACCGCGAACGAGTAGCATCGCACGCGGTGCATCACGATAGAATTCGGCGTGCAGCTCGCGGATAAACGCTTCGTCGGCCGGATGCGAAAGTCGCCCGTCGGCTGCGAGTCGATCGATGCGCTCTTGTACGCGAACGTGCGCTGCAGCTTCCGCCTGAAGGTTACGGCGTGATTCGTCGGTGTCGAACTCTCCGGCCAAGGCGCGCACGATCTCAGCCGGACGCGTGTTGTGCCCCTCGATGAGATTGCTGTAATAGGAGTTCATGATGCGCACGAGGTGGGCCAGGCTTGCGGCCGTGCGCGGATGGAGGGCCCCGGTCAGGCGCGCCGAGACGGCGGAAATCTCCGCGATGAGGTCGGCCACGCGCGCTGGGGCGGAATCCAGGAGGGCGGGTTCAATCCGCTGCGGGTTTTCGCGCGGCATTTTGGCCGAAGTATTGCGCCCCATAGGTGCTTTATATTACGGCAAAATACTATAAAATGCCAGGCAATCTGGCCGATCCCCCGGCCGATCTTTGCGGGGTTGAAGCCCCCGGAACGCTACCCCGCGCTCGTTTCGTAGATGCGCGGGCAGAGCAGCGTTCCGGTCTTTTCCTGCGAGAGGCCGTCGATCGTGTTTTCGCTGATGTTGAACTCCCACGTTTCGGGGAATCCGCGCCACGGCGTGGGGAACGGCACCTTCAGGCGCACGTAGTGGTTCTCGCCGTCGGCGGCGGTGAGTTGCACGGTCACGACCACCGGCGCGTGCGGCGCGAGCGAGGCGTCGGGATACATCCACACGTAGAACGCGTTTTGATCGTTCTCCACCACGGTCTTGAGCGGTAGCGGATCGCCGACCGGCGTGTTGCAGGCCTGGCTCTTATCGAAGAGTGCGACCGTGGGATTCGCGTACGAAAATGAGGCGGGCAGCGAGCCGACCATCAGCGTGGGATGCGTCACAGTCGGGCGACCGTCCACGAGCGTTTCGTTGATCGTGCGATCGTGATCGGGGAGAATCATCAGCCAGTCGGTGCCGTTGCAGCCGAACTGCTTCGACGACATCACGAGCCCGTACACGCCGAACGGCGCGTTGAAATCGATCATCCGCTGGTCCGCGTAGCCGCGCGTGATGCGGAACGTGTGATCGTAGGCGGGCTTGTCGATGCGGTTGATCAGGCGCACCCGCACGTCGATCGGCGTATCGGGGCCGCGGCGCGTCATCGCGCTGCAGAGCGTCACGTTCAAAGCGATGTGCGAGAGGCCGATCATACTGTTAGTCCTTTCGCCGGAGCGAGCGGCATTCCGCGCGCGGACGCGGAATCTGCGGCCATGGATACGACGGTTACGCTCCCGAGCATGGCAACGGTCGAGGACCACCCCCTTGTGACCGATGTCAACGCCGCCAACGCCGCCCGGCTCTCCGGCGTCGAGCGCCTGTGCAAGCGCATCTCCGACGCGACCGGCGCGCCCGCGGCGCTCTTTCTGGTCATCATCGTGCAGACGCTCTGGATCATCGTCGGGCAGATCACCCGGCTCGATCCCTACCCATTCGCCTTTCTGCTCACGTGCTCGAATGTGATCCAGCTCGTGATGATGTTCATCATCGCGGTCGCGCAGCGGCAGTCGAGCGAATACGCCGAACTGCGGGCCGAGAGCGATCACGATCATATCTCGCGCTTGCTCTACCACCAGCAGGTGCAGGAGCAGTTGCTGCTGCGCCTCGCCGAGCGCACGCAAGCCGACGTCGGCGATCTCAAAGCAGCGATCGCGACGCTTTTGACCGATGTATAATTGCAGATGATGACGCGCGGCGAACTCTTGAAAGCGGGTGCAGGCGGCACGCTGCTCCTCGCGCTCGGCGGATGCGCGGCGCCCGCCGACCGCGGTTCGGCAATCCGGGCGATCGCGGCGGCGATCCTCGACGGCGTCGTTCCCGCGAGCGGTCCGGCCCGCGATGCCGCGCTCGCGCGCGCGGTGCAGGGCGTGGATGTCGCAATCGCCGGGCTTCCGCCCGCCGTTCAGGGCGAAGTCTCGCAGCTCTTCGGCCTGCTCGAATTTCCGCTCACGCGGCGGTTCGTGGCGGGCGTGGGCCCGTGGGAGCGCGCCTCGGTGCCCGAGGTGGCGGCGTTTCTCGAACGCTGGCGCACCAGCAACGCGACGCTGCTTCGCAGCGGCTATCAGGCCTTGCATCAACTCGTCTACGCGGGCTGGTACGGCGCAAACGACGCCTGGCCCGCGATCGGTTACCCCGGCCCGCCGAGGATCGCATGATTCACGACCCCTGGAAAGACGGACTCGCCCACGGTTGGAAGGCGTACGACGCCTCGACCTTCACCGCCGACCGCACCTTCGAGTGCGATGTCGCGATCGTCGGAACCGGCGCGGGCGGCGGCACCGCCGCGGAGATCTTGAGCCGCGCGGGGCTCTCCGTGCTGATGATCGAGGAAGGCCCGCTGCGCAGCTCGAGCGATTTTCACATGCTCGAGCGCGAAGCGTATCCGCAGCTCTATCAGGAGTCGGCGGGACGCCGTACCAAAGACAAAGGCATCGTGATCCTCCAAGGGCGCGCCGTCGGCGGCTCGACCACGGTGAATTGGACGAGCAGCTTTCGCACGCCGCCCGAAACGCTCGACTACTGGCGCGAGCACTTCGGCCTGCACGACTACTCGCGCGCCGATCTCGATCCGTGGTACGCGATGATGGAGCGTCGTTTGGGCGTGCATCCGTGGAACGAGCCGCCGAACGCGAACAACGACGCGCTGCGTCGCGGCGCCGCGAAGATCGGCGTGCCGACCGCGGTGATTCCCCGCAACGTGCGCGGCTGCTACAACCTCGGCTACTGCGGGACCGGCTGCCCCACGAACGCCAAGCAGAGCATGCTCGTCACCACGATTCCGGCGGCGCTGCAGCACGGTGCGACGCTGCTCAGCCGCGCGCGCGCGCAGCGGTTCGTCTTCAACGGCGATCGCGTGGAGCACCTGGAATGCGCCGCCCTCGACGCAAGCGGGCTTGCCCCCGGCGCGTATACGGTGCGCGTGCGCGCAAAAACCTATGTGGCGGCGGGCGGCGCGATCAATACGCCCGCGCTGCTCTTGCGCAGCGGCGCGCCCAATCCGCACGGAACGCTCGGCACGCGCACCTTCCTGCATCCGGTCTCGGTTTCCGCGGCGATCATGCCCGACGCGGTCGACGGTTTTGCCGGTGCGCCGCAGTCGATCTACAGCGATCATTTTCTGCACACGCAGCCGATCGACGGACCGATCGGCTACAAACTCGAGGTGCCGCCGATCCATCCGTTGCTGATGGCGACGGTCACGCCGGGCTTCGGACGCGCCCACGCCGCGATCATGTCGCAGTTCCCCAAGATCCAGGCGATCATCGCGCTCATGCGCGACGGCTTCCACCCCGAGAGCATCGGCGGCACGGTCGGACTGCGCGGCGACGGCACGCCGCTGCTCGACTATCCGATCACGCCCTACGTGTGGGACGGTTTGCGCCGGTCGCTGCACACGATGGCCGATATCCAGTTTGCGGCGGGCGCCGCGCAGGTGATGCCGCTGCACGAGGCGGCGCATCCGGCGACATCGGCAAAGGAAGCGCGTGCGATGATCGACGCGTTCCCGATGGAGATTCTGCGCGCGTTCGTGACGAGCGCACACGTGATGGGCGGGTGCGGCATGGGCGGAGATCCGGCGAGCTCGGTCGTGGCGGGCGACGGCCGTCACCATCAGGTCGAGAACCTCTACGTGCTCGACGGCTCCGCCTTTCCCACGAGCATCGGCGCGAATCCGCAGCTCTCGATCTACGGCATCGTCGCGCGTAACGCGTCGCTGCTTGCAAAAACGCTTACCGGCACGATGCCGAAGCCGCTCGCATGAAGGAGGGCGACGGAATCATCGTGCGCACGAGCGTGCACGGGTTCGCCGATACGGTCGAAGCCACGCGAACGATGCTGCGTCAGGTCGGACAGACGATCTTCGCCGAAATCGATCAGGCCGCCGCGGCGCGCAGCGTGGGTTTGCCGTTGCGGCCGACGACGCTCTTCATCTTCGGCAATCCGCAGGTGGGCACGGCGGTCATGCAAGCGGTGCCGCTCTTCGCGCTCGAACTGCCGCTGAAGATTCTGGTCTGGCGCGATGACGACGGCTCGACGAAGGTGGCGTATCGCTCGCTCGCGGCGCTACGCGACGCTTACGCGGCGAACGGGCTGACGGACCGAGCCGAGCAGATCGATCGCGCGATCGCGACGCTGATCGAGAAGATCGTCACACCGTAACGGCGCCGAGCGCGCGCGCGGCGTTGATCGCCGAGAGCGTGACGCCGACCGTGCTCTGCCCCGGAAACGCCGTGTCACCGCAGAGCACGAGCCCTCGCACGCCGGTGCGATGCGAGCGCGCGAGCAGATTCGCGCTTGCGCGCATCTGCGGCGTGCCGCCCACCATACCGCGATGACGCAGCGTGTAGCGCTCGAACGAAAACGGCGTGCCGAGTTCGAAGATCTCGGGCGAGACGCGCGTGCCGAGCGCGCGCTCGATCGCACGATGCAGACGCGCGGCGTATTCGCGTTTGCGCGCATCGAGCGTACCGTTCGCGCGCGCGGTCTCCCATGCGCCGACATCGGTGTGCGTGGAGACGGTGATCGCGCGCCCGCCGTTACGCGCACGGGCACGATCGCCCGCGCCGGAGATCGAGACGAATGCGGAGTTGCCCTCGCCGAGCGGCAGCGCGTCGTCGAAGACGATCTGGTGGTGCAGCACCGCGTCGTCGGGCACGACACCGGGCGCCACCCCCACGTACGCGGTTACCGCGCTCCAGCGCTGACGCGTGCGCAGATCGGACGGTATCTCGCGGCCGAGCAGCCCAAGCACGTTTTCGTACGGAATCGCCGCGACCACGCGGTTCGCCGCGATGCGCTCGCCGCCGCGCAGTTCGAGCGCCTCGACGCCGCGGCGTCCGGTGCGGATGCGCACGACGTCGGTGTTGTAGCGGATGCGTCCGCCGTGCGTGCGCACGGCGCGCGCAAGCGCGGTCGCGATGTCGGAGATCCCGCCGGGCAAGTGGTACGTGCCTTCGCGCGCGATATCGAGCGCGGTCGCGCCGAAGGCGAGATCCACGTCGCGCGCCTGCGCCTGCGCCGTGATGAGCAACTGCACGTCGATAAACGTACGCAGACGCCGTGATGCGTCGCGCGGGATCAGCGAGGCGATGCTGCGCCCCTGCATCGCGAGCAGCGGCAGATGCTCCGCGCGAAAGACGCGCGCCAGGTGCGCCGCGCTACGCAGGTCGACGGGCAGCACGGGCAGCCCGGCCGCGAAGCTCCACACGCGGTCGGCGATGCGCTCCTGTGCGCGCCAGAACGGCTCGGCGTCGTCGCCGAAGGCGGCGCGTCGCTCGGCGATCCAGCGCGCGTCGCCGTAGCGCGTGATGCTCGCATCGGGCAGATGCACCGCCATCGCCGGAGCGACGGGATCGGGGGCGAGCTCCACGCCGAGCGCGCCGAAGACGCGGCGATGGATGCCGCGCTCGCCGAAACCGTTGACCACGGTCGCTCCCACGTCGAAGCGATAGCCGTCGCGCTGGTAGAACGCGGCGCAGCCGCCGGGCACGTTGTGGTGCTCGTACACGGTAACGCGCGCTCCGGCGCGCGCGAGCAGCGCCGCCGCGGTGAGCCCCGCAACGCCGCCGCCGATCACGTGCACGTCGTCGAGGCCGGACATCACAGGTCAGAACCACGCGAGCGGCCAAGCGGTTCCGCACTATGGAACATACGCTCGCTCATCTTGCCGCCACGGCCGCGTGGGTGTTTTTTATCATCTTCGTGTTCGCCGTCATCGGCGTCTACGCGACGATCCGCTGGATCGTGGGGCTCTTGATGCGCGGCGAACGCGCCGTCGAGAGCGGAGTGCACTCGATCGAGGATCGGCTAAAATAGGATCGTCTGGAACTCCGCGACGGTGCTGAAGCCGACGCGGTCGTAGAGCGCGATCGCGCGCTCGTTGAAATCGTTGACGTAGAGCGAGAGCGTCGGCGTCATGCCGAGAAGGCGATCGCAGACCGCGCCGAGCGCCGCCGTCGCGAGTCCTTTTCCGCGCATCTCGGGCGGCGTCCAGATACCCTGGAGCTGGGCGGTCTGCGGGCTCCACGGTCCGATATTGCAGAAGAAGCAGAGCCGCCCGAGCGATTCACCCACCCACCACACGCCGCGCTCGATCATCGTGCGCACGTTCGCCGTGAACTCGGGCGACGAGCGTCGCGGATCGTACGCGAGTTCGCCCGTGATCATCTGCGCCGAATTGTCGGCGACGGCGGTCCATTCATCGATACGCGCTTTGCGCGCGAGCACGCGGTGTTCGTAGGGCTTGAGCGTCGTGCGATCGAGCATCATCACGTACTGGCGATCGCGCACGAGCCGCGGCGCGGGATGCCACTGCGCGACCAGGCTCCAGTACGCGGCGATCGTTTCGCGCGGTCCGACGATCATGCGCTCGCCGTGATAGCGTGCGCCGATCTCCGCGAATGCGGCCACGGTCTCGTCGTCGCTTGCGGCAAGCACGGTCTGTCGCCCGAAATAGCCGACGCCGGTGACGCGCTCGTCGGCGTCGAGCGCCACGTAGATCGCCTCGCGCGTCGTCGGCGAGAGATCGAAGAGCACCACATAGGCGAGGAAGACGTGCTCGTACGGCGACGCCGCGAGATACGCGAGCGCCGCCCCTTCACGCGCGGGCGAGATGCGCTCGGTGCGAACCGCCATCACCCGAACTGTTCGACGAGTACCGGTTTGCTGGTCGGCTGCAGGCTGCCGCCCACGGGCTCCACGCTCACGGCCACCGCGGTCGTGATGCGTGCATCGACCGGGAGTGCGACCACGGCGCCGCCGCTCGCATTCGGGACGAACGTGACCGAGGGCGCCATCTTCTTACTGCCCTTGGGTAGCGTCCAGGCCTGATACACCTTTCCTTGCGGCGGCTTCGGCATGTCGTGCATCGCGAGGTAGAGACGATCGTGCACGCGCACGATCACCCCGCCGTTGACCGGAAATCGCTGCGCGCTCGGGTTGGTGAGATCGGCGACCGTCGTGTCGCTCACGCCCGTGCTCGCGGTCTGTACCTGCTTGAGCTGCCGTTCGAGCGAGAGGTTGACGAGCGACGAATAGACCGCGAACGCAAGGCAGGCCGCGGCAACGAGATACGCGGCCCACGGGCGCGCGCGGCGTATCGGCGGATCGGCGGCGGGCGCCGCCTCGCGGCGCACTTCGCGCATGATGCGGCTCTTCATGAGCTCGCTCGGTACGGCGGCGGCGTCCTCGGCGGCGAGCGCGAGCGACGCTGCGGCGGGCGCGAGCGCTTCGTATTCGGCGCGGCATTCCGCGCAGTCGCGCAGATGCTCGCGCACGCGCTGCGCGTCGGCCGCGCTCATCGTGCCGAGCGCGTAGACGGCGACGTCGTCGAGCATGGCGTCGTGCGAGGCGTTCATGCGTTCACCGCACCTTCCAGCGACGAGCGCAGCTTGCGCAGACCGGTTCGGATGCGCGTCTTGATCGTGCCGAGCGGAATCCCGGTACGGCGTGCGATCTCGTCGTGCGTGATGCCGCCGAAAAAGCCGAGCTCGATCGGCTGCCGCTGTTCGGGCGGCAGGTCGTCGAGCGCGTTGCGTACCGCGGCGGCGTCGAGCCGCGCGAAGGCGACGTCCTCGATCGCGTCGGTCTCCGGGAGCGCTTCGGGGAGTTCGACTTCGGGATGCGCGTTGCGCGATCGCAGGACGTCCAGCGCGCGATTACGCGTCACGCGGACGATCCACGCGGAGAAGTTTCCGCTGCGAAAGAGATCTGGTGAACTCCACACTTTTAAAAATACCGATTGCGTCACGTCTTGAGCGGCCGAAGCATCTCCCAGCATCCGCATCGCCACCCCGTAGACGAGACGATGATAAGCGTCGTACAGTGCCTCGAAGGCGTCCGCATCGCGGGCGCGCACCTTGGCGATGAGGTCTCCGGCGTCAAGCTCCACGGGCCTACCCTTCGCTCCGATTCCGCCGTGCCCTCGAAGAGGTAACGCGCGGAGCGCCGCGGCAGATTCCCGCACGCTCGAAGCGAAGGCACGCGCATGCGCGAATTGATCGATCGTTTACGAACGGCGCGCTCGGTCACGGTGCTCACCGGATCGGGCATCTCGGCCGAGAGCGGCCTGCCGACGTTTCGCGGCGTCGGCGGCCTGTGGCGCACGCACCGGGTCGAAGAGCTCGCGTCGCCCGCCGGGTTCGAGCGCGACCCGCAGTTGGTGTGGACCTGGTACAACGAGCGCAACGCGGCGCATCGCCGCGCGCAGCCGAATGCCGGGCATCGCGCGCTCGCCGAGCTCGAGACGCGCTACCTCGATTTCACGCTCGCCACGCAGAACGTCGATTCGCTGCACCTGCGGGCGGGCACGCGCAATCTGCTCGAACTGCACGGCAGCCTGCGCATCGCGCGCTGCACCGGTTGCGGCTACGAGCGGGAGCTCGATGCGAGCGGCTTGCCGTTCGAGCAGATCGAGCATACGTGCGGCGGCCGGATGCGCCCCGATATCGTCTGGTTCGGCGAACCGCTGCCGCCGGAGGCCTGGCGCCGGGCGGTCGCGGCGGCCGAACGCGCCGAGGTGATCCTGGTCGTCGGAACGAGTGCGGTGGTCTACCCGGCCGCGGCGCTCGCCACGCGCTACGCCCGCGACGCCTTCGTGGCGGAGATCAACCCGGAGGCGACCGCCATCTCCGAGCGCGTCGCGTGCGTGCTCCGCGGGCCCGCAAGCGAGGTGTTGCCGCGAATCGTCGCGGAACTTGACGGATTTCCCAGCTAGCGCGCCGATAATCAATCCGTATGAGCCTCTCACGCGCGCGCTTTCTCATTGCCTCGGGGATCGGTGCGAGCGGTCTCGCGCTGCTCGATCGGGTCGTCGCTCGGGCCGCCGGCGCCGATCCCGGGGATCTCTCCTCACTCAACGCCGCGATCGAACTCGAACGCGCGGGCATCAAAGCCTACGATGATGCCGCCGCGACCAAGCTGCTTTCGCCTAAGATCGCGGCGGTCGCGGCGATCTTCAAGCGGGATCATCAGATGCATCTCGCGGCACTGATCGCGGCGGTGGAGGCGGGCGGCGGAACGCCGTCGACCAAGACCGCAAAGCTGCACTATCCGCAGCTCACGAGCGAGAACGGCATCCTGTATTTCGCGCAGGACGTGGAGAAGAAGGCCGCGAGTACCTATCTCTCGGTGATTCCCGAGCTGAAGGATCGCGATCTCGCGGGCGTTATCGGATCGATTCTCGGCGTCGAGACCGTGCACGTCGGGGCGCTCGCGCAGGCGCTCGGAGCCTTTCCGCCCTATCCGTCGGGCTTCGTGAAGTAAGCACGCTCGCGTGCGCGTCGATTTTCTCGTTCGCTTTGCCGCCGTGCTGCTCGCGGTCGCGGTCGGCATCTCGGTCGTGCTCTCGATCGCGTTCACGCGCGTGCACATCGCCGCGCTGCAGCGCGATCTGATCGCGACCGCGGTCGGTCAGGCATCGGCGACGCTGCAGCCCTCGCTCGATAAGTACGCGCACTCCGGATCGTTCACCGAGAGCGATCGCGCGCGCATCGATGCCGCCGTGCGCAACGTGGAGAACTTCCAAGCGATCGTGGCCGGCGTGCGCCTCTACCGCCCCGACGGAACCGCACTCGATCCCATCCTCGCGCCCAATGAGGTGGCGAACGTCAAGCGCGCGATCGAATTGCAAAATCTGCTCGAGACCGCGCCGCGCAGCGTCGGCGGGCAGGAGATGGAGACGGTCTTCGTGCCGCTTGCATCGCCGACCGGCAACGGGTATCTCGCGGTCGCGGCGATCGACGTTTCGCTCGGGCAGCTCAACGCGGAAACCAATCGCGAGTCGCAATTCGTCGTGGTCGCGACGCTCGTCGCGTGTATCGTGATCTTCCTCTCGCTGCTCACCCTCGCGATCGCGGCGCAGCGCGAGCTGAATCGACGTCGCGACGCCGCGGAAAAGACGTTTTTGCAGACGATGGAGGGCATCGCCTCGATCGTCGATCAGCGCGATCCCTACACCGCGGGTCACTCGCTGCGCGTTTCGGAGTACGCGGTCGCGATCGCGCAGCGCATGGGGCTGCGAGCGACGCAGATCGACATCGTACGCTGGTCGGCGCTGCTGCACGATCTCGGCAAAATCGGCATTCCCGACGCGGTGCTGCTCAAGCCGGGCCCGCTCGATCCCGAGGAGCGCGAGATCATCCAGGCGCATCCGACGATCGCGCGCGAGATTCTCGGGCCGGTCGAAGCGATGGCCGCGATCACGCCGTGCGTGCTGCACCACCACGAGCGCTGGGACGGTAAGGGCTATCCGGCCGGGCTCGCGGGCGATGCGATTCCGCTGCTCTCGCGCGTGATCGCCGTCGCCGACACGTTCGATGCGATGACCACCGACCGTCCGTATCGCGCGCGGCTCGCGCTCGACGAAGCGCGCGGGCGCCTGCTGGCCGGGATCGACGTGCAGTGGGATCGCCGCTGCGTCGAAGCGATGGTCGCGCTCATCGACGCGGGCGGCATCACGCTGCCGGAGCAGCGCGAGATCCTCTTCGGCCGCCGCCTCGCGCAGCGCGCCGACGCCGGTTAGCGCGCGCGCACGTCCTTCGTCACCGTCGCGTTCGCGGCGGGCACGACGACCGTCATCGACCGCTCGCCGTGCGTCGGGTCCCACGCGTGCAGCACGAACGTGCCCGCCGGGACGCCGTCGATCTCGTAGCGTCCGCCGCTGCTCTGCGCGAAGGGACCGTCGGCGACGACGATGACCGCGTGCATGCTCGCGTGGATGTGGCAGTGCACCTGATCGATGCCGGGGTTCGGAAAGGCGACGCTCTTGCCGGGCCCCGGGCCGTAGTAGCCGATGTCGAACGGATCGGCCTTCGACGCGGAGTAGATGCTGTGATAAAACGGATCGTCGTTCGGAAAGCGTACCGAGCTGCCTTCGGCGATGATGACGAAGGGCGGAATGAAGGTGCGGTGCGAGTTGCGCATCTCGACGGTCGTCGGTGCCGGTACCGCGCCGGGCGCGCTCACCCAGAGGGCCGCGGCATCGGTTGCGCCGCGAATCGTCGCCGCGCTCGCGGATGCGGCCGTGCACGCGGCGAGAACGAGCGCGCCGAGTGCGCTACGGCGGAAGCTGGATCGGCGGGCCTTGATCGTCTTCATAGATTCCTTGGATGGGTGGGGGTTCGGGGAGCGCGGGCGCGTTGTCGTCGAGGCGCGAGAAACGCGTGAATTCGAGCGGATGTCCCGTACTCGCCGCGTCGAAGGCGTTTGAGATCGGCGCGACGGGCGGTGCCTCGTACCGTTTGGGCTCCTCGCGCGCTTCGCCGGGCGCCGCGTAGGCGTCGGGCTCCACGGCCGGGGCTTCGGGCGTTTCGTACGAGCGCACGACGGTATCGCGAAAAGCGCGCTGCGACGGCAGCGTGAGCAGATCGTCCTCGCTCGCGCGGCGCGTGAGCCCGCGCACGATGTACGCATTCTGCAGGCGACGCAGGCCGCGCAGCGGCAGCGACGAGGTGGGCACCCCGACGAAGAGATCGCGCACGGCATCGTAGGTGCTCTCCGAGGCGACGATCGAGGCGCGCAGCTCTTCCGAGGCGGCCTCCAAGCGCGCCGCGACGTGCGCGGGATTGCCGACGATCGAGAACTCGCGGCGGTCTTTGAATCCGGTGTCGCCCGCTACGATCTTGCCTGAATTCACGCCCATGCCCACCTCGAGCGGCTTGCGCCCCTGCGCGGCCCAGCGCGACGACATCGCGCTCATCATGCGCATGACGTCGAGCGCCGCGCGCAGCGCGCGCTCTTCCTGAAACCGCTCGTCGACGAGCACGCCGAAGAGCGCGACGACCGTATCGCCGCGCAGGCTCTCGATCATGCCTTTATGGCGCTGCACCGCTTGCCCGACGATCGTATAGAACTCGTTGAGATAGCGCAACGTCTCTTCGGGCGAGAGCGATTCGGCGAAGAGCGCGAACTCGCGGATGCGCACGTTGAGGATCGTGGCGTAATACTCGCGGGCTTCGAAGAGCCGCGGGTCTTTGCGCGCGAGCAGATCCTCGACGACCGGGGCGGGGACGTAACGGGAGAAGAGCGCGAGCACGCGGCGGTGCTCTTCACGCGCGAGCGCGAACCGCTTGAACAGGCTCCGGGCATAAAGCGCCGCGCCCGCGACGGCCACGAGCGCGAGGACCAGGACTGCCGCCATCTTCCCCCGAGATTTCCCGAGGCGCCCGCTCGGTACCCGTCAAACGTAGGCTCGTATGGATGCAGCGGCGGTGTTAGCCACCAAAATTTCGGCGTTTGCGGGCTATGCGGATCAAGATGCGCGCCGCCTGGCCGACGAGCAGGTGCGCTCGTACCTCGGCGAAGCGCTCGCGCTCGCGCGGACGCGCCTGACCGGCCTTGCCCCCGAGCTCGCCGCCCGCCTGAACGACGCGATCATGCGCGCCGCCTTTCGCAATCAGCTCGCCTTCAAGGTCTTCGAATACCAGGTGCTCGACGGTGCCAAATTGGAGCGCGTGGCGCAGAACGATCTGCGGTTGCTCGAGCTTGCCGAACGCGCGTCGCAGCTCGACGCCGCCGCGCTCCCCGCATTTCTCGACGACGTGGCGCGCGCGTTCGATACGCGCGATCGCGAGATGCAGTCCGGCGAAGCGGCGGCCTGACGCACGCGCGTCAGTGCGTGCAGGATGCCGATCGCGGTGATGCGCTCGGCGTCGGTGCCGCGTGCTTGTGGCCGAACAGCCCTCCGAGCGCGCCCGAAATCTCGCTCCCGTACCCGCCGGTCGCGTTATCGAGTGCGCTCGACGCCTGGTTCTGTACCGTGCTCACGATCTCGCCCTTGGCCGCATCCCAACTGGTCGGCACCCCGAAATCGGGGGAGAAACGATCGATCATCTGCTGCGTGAGCTGCTCCACCTTGGCGCGGACGATGCCGTCGACCAGTCGGGCGACGAGCGACTGTCCCGCGTGCAGATCGTACGAGGCGCCGCCCGACGTGGTGACGGTCACGGGCTCGTTCGGATCGCAGACTTCGTAGACGTTCACGCGCAGATCGTCTGCGGAACTCTCGATATCGCCCTGCGTGCCGCGCACCGCGATCGACGCGGTGGGCGTTGCGAAGGTGTAGCTCGCCTTCGCGCCCTGCGGATGACGCACCGTGAAGCGCACCTTGCCGTCGTAGATGACGAACTTCGCGTGCGCGATGTCGGTTTGGTTGAAGAAGCCGAGTTGCACGCGGCTGTCGGCGCCCACCTCCACCTGCGAGCTGTCGGGCAGCGTCACGTCCGCAAGCGAGGCCGCGCCGGTGATCGCGACGTCTCGATCGGCGAGCACCACCATCGCTTTCGGGGCGAGGGGCTGCGCGGCGCCGTGCGGATGCGCGTAGCGCACCGAGCCCTTCACGTTCTGCAGCTCTTTGTCGGCGGAGGCGCCCGCCGGAAGCGCGGCCGATGCGCAGAGCGCCGCGAGCAGCAGCGCGGGGCGGGCGAACGCGTGCGTCTTCATGCCGGAAATGTTCAGAGGCGCCGCTAAACTCCCCCGCATGTTCGGTGCGATCCTGGCGCTCGCGGCCATCCACGTGCTTCCGCGCCCCGCGTCGGTGCGGGCCGTCCCCTGTGCCGCGGGCTCGGTCGCGACCCCCGCCACGATCGCCGCCGACGTCGATCCCGGCGCGTACGATCTCTTGCGCGAGCGGTGGCGCGCGCTCGGCATCCCGGTGCCGCGGCCCGCAACCGGGGCGGCGATCCGCTTCGTGCGCGACGCGGCGCTGCCCGCGCAAGGCTATCGCCTCCGGATCGACGATCGCGGCGTGACGATCGCAAGCAGCGATAGCGACGGCGCGTTCTACGGTGTGACCACGCTCGCGCAACTGCCGCAGCGCGTGGGCAACGCGCATCGACTGCCGTGCGTGGCGATCGCCGACGCACCGCAGTTGCGCTGGCGGATTCTCTCCGACGACGTCTCGCGCGGACCGCTGCCGACGATGCGCTACTTCGAAGAGCGGATCCGCACCATCGCCGCATTCAAGATGAACGGCTACTCGCCGTACATGGAGAGCGTCTTTCTGAGCCCCACCGACCCGTTGCCCGCGCCGCTCGACGGGATCACGCCGAAGCAACTCGGGGAACTCGCACGGTACGCCGCGCGCTATCACGTGGCGTTCATCCCCGAGCAGCAGACGTTCGCGCACATGCACAACACGCTGCGCA
This sequence comes from Vulcanimicrobiota bacterium, assembly GCA_027306785.1. Lineage (GTDB taxonomy): Bacteria > Vulcanimicrobiota > Vulcanimicrobiia > Vulcanimicrobiales > Vulcanimicrobiaceae > REEB354. The sequence continues at coordinate 11,733 of DAHUZB010000011.1, read as the reverse complement.
TCGAGCAGTACGCGTCGGCCGCCGAGTTTCCGCACGGCTTCCTGCTCTCGCCCAACGTGCCGCTCTCGCTGCAGTACCTCACGCGCATCATCACGCAGGAACTGCAGGCGGTGCCGCATCCGCCGTTCTTTCACATCGGCTCCGACGAAACCGCGACCCTCGGCGAAGGTCAAACGACGGCCTACGTTGCGCGGCACGGCGGACGTTCCGCGGTCTACGCCGCGCACGTGAACGCGATGGCGCGGATCATCGCGCCTTCCGGCGCGCGCGTGATGCTCTGGGACGACGGCATCGAAGCCGATCCCTCGATCATGGCGCACCTGCCCAAGAACGCGGTGATCGTGAACTGGCATTACGGCGCGGAGAAGAGCTTCGAGCCGTACATTCGCACGATCGCGCGCGGGGGGCTCGCGCAGATGGTCGCGCCGGGCGCGAATAATTGGAACGAAATCTTTCCCGATCTGCACGCCGCGCTGCCGAACGAGCAGCGCTTCATCGCCGAAGGCAAGGCGGCACACGTGCTCGGGCTCTTTCAGACGGTGTGGCACGACGACGGCGAAACGCTTTACGAAGCGACATGGTACCCGGTGCTCTATGCGGCGTCGGCGGCGTGGAGCACCGACGGATCGCGCGCCGACTTCGCCGCCGCGTTTCCGCATGCGTTCTTCGGCGTGAACGACCCGCGCTACGCGCGCGACGCCGCATTGCTGGGCGGGATCGACGCACAACTGCCGGACGCGAGCGATAAGCTGTTTTGGGACGATCCGTTCGATCCGGTGCTGCAGGCGAAGTTTTCGGACGCGTCGCTGCGCACGATTCGGCTCGAAGCCGAGCAGGCCGAGCGCGATCTGTATTACGCGCACCCGCCGCTGCACGCGAACGCCGCGTCGGTGATGCTGCTTGCCGCGCGTCGGTACGACGCGCTCGGACGCCGCTACCAGATCGCGCGCGAAGTGCGCGCCTACTATGCGGACGCGCTCGTGCACCCGCACGATGCGGTGCGCGATCTGTTTTGGTGCAAGTACTGGTTTTGGGAACAGCGTGATACCGACGAGATGCTCGCGCCGCTCTACGCGCGCGCCTGGCGCTACGAGAGCCGCACCGGGCACCTCGCGAGCAACCTCGAGCGCTACCATCTCGACGCGCAGCGCGCGATCGAGCGCGCCGATGCGATCGATCGCGTCACCTACGAAGACTACCTGAAGACCAAGACGCTCCCGCCGCTCGATGCGGTGCTCGGCGTCGCCGGAGGCGCACCGTGATCGTCGGGATCGCGCTACTGCTGCTCTTCGCGGCCTTCGCGGTGATGATGTCGCTGCGTTGGATGCCCGCCATCTTCGCGATCCCGGCGATGACGGTCGCGATGTGCTTGGTCGCGGGGATTCCGCTCCCGCAGGTCGGCACCATCGTCACCACCGGCGCCACATCGCTCGCGGGCGTGTACGTGGCGGTGATCTTCGGCGCGCTGCTCGGCCGCGTGACGATGGATACCGGGATCGCGCGCGCACTCGTGAACCTGGCGGCGGAGTACGGCGGCGAGCGTCCGCTCGCGCTCGCGCTCGCGCTCTGCGCGATCGTCGCGCTGCTCTTTACCTCGCTCTCGGGACTCGGCGCGATCATCATGGTCGGATCGATCGTGCTGCCCATCATGATGACGACCGGCGTGCCGCGCACGATCGCGGCGACGCTCTTTCTGCTCTCGTTCGCGCTCGGCTTTATCTTCAACATCGTCAACTGGACGTTCTACACGCACTACTTCGGCGTGGCGCCGCAAGCGCTAACGCACTATGCGATCGTGCTCGCCGCCATCGACGCATGCGCGCTCGTGCTCTATGCCTTCGTCGCGTTTCGACGCGAGCGCGGGTATGCGACCTGGGCGGTGAAGGGCGACGAGGAGGCCCGCGCGCCGCGGGTCCCCGCGATCGCGCTGCTCACCCCGGTGCTTCCGCTCGCGCTCTACTATGTGCTGCACCTGGATCCGACGATCGCGTTCATCCTCTCCGCGCTCTTCGGCGTGCTCGTGACGCAGCCGCGACGCGCGATCCCGACGCTGGTTGCCGCCGCGATCCGCGGCGTGGAAGACGTCGCCCCCGCGGTGCTGCTCTTCATCGGGATCGGGATGCTGCTCGTCGCGACGCGCACGCCGCACTTCGCCGCCGCGCTCGCGCCGTTCGCCGGGCCGTGGGTGCGTAACCCGGTCGCGTTCGTCGTGCTCTTCGGCCTGTTGAGTCCGCTCGTACTCTATCGCGGGCCGCTCAATCCCTTCGGCGTGGGGATCGCGATCTTCACCGTGCTGCTCGCGTCGCATACGCTGCCGCCCGCGATTCTGGTCGCCGCGGTAATGGCGGTAGTGCAGGTGCAGAACGTCTGCGATCCCACCAATACCGCAAACGTGTGGGTCGCCAACTTCACCGGCGTGCCGATCGATACGATCACGCGCCGCACGCTCCCGTGGCAGATGGGCGTGGCGACCGCGGCGACGCTTGCCATCGTGCTATTCGGCAACGCGCTCTTCGGCGAGCGCGCGTTCGCATCGCTGATTCCCCCCGCGTACGCCGATGCGGCGCCGCTCGGGCTCTTCGCGCCGCCGAGCGCGGCGCATCGCATCGCGATCGACGACGACGGCTCGCCGCTCGCGCGCGCGGCGGCATCGCTCGTCGACGACGAGCTCGCGCGTGACGGCTATCGCACCATGCGCGTGCACGCCGATCCGAACGCAAGCGATTGCTCCGAGAAGCCGTACGCCGCATATCTCTACGTCTCGGCGTCGACGTTCACGCTGATCGAAGGTACCGATCTCGATATCGGGCTGCGTCTCGAGGACTGCGGCGGCTGGATCGTTGACGAATGGCACGATCACGCAACGGCGCCGGGTGCGCCGACCGCCGCTCGCGCCCGCGCGCTTGCGAGCGAAGGCGTGGCTCGGCTACGTGCTTGGGCCCTGCGTCGACCGCGCCGCGCCGCCGCGCTCTTCGAGCGCGGGCTCGCCGTGTCGCCGACCGATCCGCCCACCTATTTCTACGCGCTCTTCAAGACCGTCGACGGCTACATGCGGGCCTACGTGCGGGCGGGCGGCCCCGCCTATGCGGCCGGCATGCGCACCGACGACATCGTCGATAAGCTCGACGGGAAGTTCTGGTGGGAGTACGGCACCTATCAGACGGAGCTGCGTGCGTACGACGGCAAGCCTCACCGCTTCGAAGTCGAACGCAGCGGGAAGACCTACGATTTTCAGCTCGGTGCGCCGTTCGTGCCGAGCGCCATCACCCCGACCTCGTGAAAGGCGCCATGTCCAGCATTCCGACCGATCTCCACGCCTACTGCAACGAACATCGCGATGCGTACCTCGACGAATTGAAAGCGTGGATCGCGCTTGCGTCGATCTCGGCCGATCCCGCGCACGTGGGCGACGTGCGCCGCTGCTGCGAGCGGCTCGTCGCGCGCATGGCGGAGATCGGTCTGCAGTCACGCTTGCTCGAGACCGACGGCAACCCGCTCGCGTACGGCGAGTGGCTCGGAGCGCCGGGCAAGCCGACGGTGCTGATCTACGGCCACTACGACGTGCAGCCGGTCGACCCGGTGGAGCTCTGGGAGTCGCCGCCCTTCGAAGGCACGGTGCGCAACGGCAACATCTACGGACGCGGAGCGGTCGACGATAAGGGACAGGTGCTGATGCACCTGGCCGCGATCGAAGCGCACATGCGCACGCGCGGCGCGCTGCCGATCAACGTCAAGGTGATCGTGGAAGGCGAAGAAGAGATCGGATCGCCGAACTTCGAAGCGGCGCTCGCGCGTTACAAAGAGCAGTTCACCGCCGATCTCGCGGTGATCAGCGACACGGCCGTCTATGCCGAAGACGTGCCCTCGCTCACCACGAGCGTGCGCGGGCTCGTCCATTGGGAGATCGCGGTTCACGGCCCGACCGACGATCTGCACAGCGGGTACTACGGCGGCATCGTACGCAATCCGATCGAAGCGCTCGCGCGCATGATCGCGGCGCTCAAAGACGCCGACGGGCGCGTCGCGGTGCCGGGATTTTACGACGGCGTGCCCGATCTCGACGCGGAGCAGGATGCGGAACTGCGCGCGCTCCCCTTCGACGAAGCGCGCGAGGCGGCGCTGCTCGGCGTCCCCGCGCTCGCGGGCGAGCAGGGGCGATTGCCGCTCGAACGCATGTGGTTCCGCCCGACGCTCGAGTGCAACGGCATCTGGGGCGGCTATCAGGGACCGGGTAGCAAAACGATCATTCCGAGCTTCGCGAAGGCAAAGATCTCCGCGCGCCTGGTCGGCACGCAAGATCCGAAGACCGTGCGCCGGATCGTCACCGAGTTCATCGCGCGCACGGCGCCGACGGGCGTGCGCGTGGAGATCACCTCCGACGGCGACGTGCCCGCGGTCGTCATCGCCCGCACGCATCCCGCGATCGCCGCGGCGGGGCGCGCGATGGAGGCCGGCTTCGGCAAGGCGCCCGTCTACATCGGCACCGGCGGATCGATCGGTCCGGTCGCGAGCTTCGATCGGATTCTCAAACTGCCGCAGGTGATGATCGGCGTCGGTCTCCCCGACGATCACATTCACGCGCCGAACGAAAAATTCAGTCTCGCGCAGTTCTTCGGCGGCATCGAGACGATGGCGGTGCTCTACGGCGAACTCGGGGAGCTTCACACGTGATCGGTGCGCTGCTCCTCGCGCAGCAGCTTTTCCTCACGCCGGGGCCGATCGTGACGCCGATGCAGACGCCGCTCTCCGAACGCGGCGTGCTCGCGACGCGTCTGGACGCCGCGGTCGATGCGGCGAAGCGTCTGGGCGCAACGCTCGGCGTCGTCGTCATCGACGCGGCGACCGGCGTGCACGTGGAGCGAAACGCCGACGTGCAGCTTCCGATGGCGCAGGTGCAGAACGCGGCGATCGCGCTCGATGCTTACGAACGCATCGATCGTCACCGGCTCGCTCCGGATACGCCGATCGGTACCGATCCGAGCGCTCCGAGCGCGCGCGAGCTCATCGCGCGTAGTTTGCAGGCGCACGACGCGGGTGCAACCGGCGAACTGCTGCGTATCCTCGGCGGAACGAGCGCGGTGAATGCCGACCTGCGCAACGACGGTCTCGACGGTATCACGGTAGCCGCCGACGACGGCGGCACCGCCGCGCCGCGCGCGCTCGCGACGTTCTTCTCGAAGCTCTTTTCGGGGAATGTGCTCTCGTCGTCCTCACGCGCATCGTTTCTCGCGCAGCTCTCGCGCGTGCGTAGCGATCCCGAACGCTTTCGTGCCGGACTGCCGCGGCAAACCTACGTGGCGCACGTCACGGGCACGAGCGCGTCGGCGGCGAACGACGCGGGGCTCATCACGATCAACGGGCGCACCGTTCTCGTGGTCGCGATGCTGCACGACGCACGCGGAACCGCCGCCGAGCGCGACGCGATTCTCGCCGACGTCACGCGAGCCGTCGATGAAGCAACCAAACTCTTCCCGCTCCAATAACTTGGAGCGATGACCAAACTGCGTTTGGGCGTCGACGTGGGCGGCACATTCACGGATGTCGTTGCGATCGATGCTGCCACCCGTGCGCTGGTGGCGCGCGTGAAGGTGCCGACCACGCACGATGCGCCGGAGGGTGTGGCCGCGGGGATCGTCGCCGGGATGGAGCGGCTGCTGCGCGAGAGCGGCGTCGAAGCGCACGACGTCGCGTTCATCGCGCATTCGACCACGCAGGCGACGAATGCGCTGCTCGAAGGCGACGTGGCGCAGGTCGGCGTGCTGGGCATCGGCGGCGGCTGGTATGCGCGGCGTCAGATGCGGTTCGCGCCGGTCGCGCTCGCGCCGGGGATCGCGTTCCATCCGGCGTTCGCCCATGCGCGCGCGCGGGATGAAGCCGCGCTTGCGAAGGCACTCGATGCGCTCGCGGCGCGCGGCTGCGAAGCGATCGCGGTGAGCGCACCGTTCGGCGTCGACGACCCGGCTCGCGAAGCGGCGGCGGTGGAGGCGGCGCGGGCGCGCGGCCTCTTCGCCACGAGCGGGCACGACGTGACCACCATGTACGGGCTGCGCGCCCGCACGCGCACCGCCGCGCTCAATGCGGCGATCCTGCCGAAGATGCTGCGCACCGCGCGCATGACGGCCGATGCGGTTGCGCGCGCGCGTATCACCGCTCCGCTGATGATCATGCGCAGCGACGGCGGCGTGATGGATGTGCGCGAAGTGGAGCGCCGCCCGATTCTCACCATGCTCTCGGGCCCGGCGGCGGGCGTGGCGGGCGCGCTGCTCTACGAGAACGTCACCGACGGCATCTTCATGGAGGTGGGCGGCACGAGCGTCGACTGCTCCGCGATTCGCGCGGGAATGCCGCAGATGCGCCCGGCGCGGATCGGCGGTCATCGGACGATGCTGCGAACGATCGATTCGCGAACGCTCGGCATCGCGGGCGGCAGCGTGCCGCGCGCCGACGCGCGCGAGATCATCGACGTGGGACCGCGCTCCGCCCACATCGCGGGCTGCGCGTACGCCTCGTTTCTGCAGTCGAACGATCTCGAGGGCGCGCGGCTCGAGCGCTTCGCACCCACGCCGCACGATCCGTCCGATTATCTGCGTCTGAGGCTGCGCGACGGACGGCTCGCGACCGTGACGCCGACGTGCGCGAGCAATCTGCTCGGCTACGTGCCGGTCGATGCGTTCGCACGCGGCAACGCCGACGCGGCGCTCGCGGCGTTCGCGATCCTCGCTCGCGAACTCGGCGGTGAGCCGCGCGCGCTCGCGCGGCGCATGCTCGAACTCGGTACGGCGAAGGTGCGCGCCTGCGTCGATGAGTTGCTCGCCGATTACGAACTCCCGCGCGATACGCTCGTCTTCGTGGGCGGCGGCGGCGGCGCGGCGGCGCTCGTGCCGTTCGTGGCCGAGGCGATGGGCGTGGAGTATCGTATCGCGCGCGACGCCGAGGTGATCTCGCCGATCGGCGTGGCGCTCGCGCTCGTGCGCGACGTCGTCGAACGCACGATCGTCGATCCGTCGCCCGAGGATATCGTGCGCATCCGACGCGAGGCCGCCGATCGCGTGATCGCGGCGGGCGCCGCGCCCGAGCGCGTGGATGTGATCGTCGAGATCGACGCGCAACGCAATCGCGTCCGCGCGACGGCGAGCGGTGCGACCGCAATGGTCGAAGCGGCGGCGCGCGGGGCGAGCGGTGAGGCAGAACGCGCCGCGGCAGCGGCCCGCTCCCTGCGCACCGCGGTAGAGCATCTCGAACGGATCGACGCCACGCCCGCGCTGACGCTCTATCGCCGTGCGAACGATCTGCGCGTCGTCGACGATCGCGCGATCGTGCGCTTCGCGCTGCGCGATGCCTCGATCCGCCGCGCGCGCGTCGGCAATCTCACCGTCGCGCTGCGCGAGACGCTCGAAGCGCACACCACCTTCGGCGATGTCGGCCGCGCGCTCCCCGCACTCTACGTGCTGCATGGCGGACGCATCGCCGATTTCAGCGGCCTCGCGAGCGTCGATCAAGCGATCGTGCTCGCGCGGGAAGAGGTGGCGGGCCGGCTCGACGACGAGCCGCTCGCGTTCCTCACCGTCGCGCGTTCGGCATAAGAAAAGAGCCGCGCACAAAGCGCGGCTCTTTTCGTTCGGATCACGCGACGGCTACGAGCCGGAGCTCTCCTTGCCGACGGTGCTATGGCTGCGACTGTAGGCGAAGTAGATGCCCAAGCCGAGTACGAGCCAGACGAGAAATCCGAGCCAGGGCGCGGGGATGCCGAACCAGGTCGGGCTCCCGTATTGGAGCGAGAAGATCAGCCCGGCGGCGGTGAGCGCCGAGAGCGTCGGGATGAGGTAGGGACCGAAGGGCACCGTAAAGCCCTTCGTGTTCGGATAGCGCTTGCGGATGATCGGCAGCGCGATCGAGACGAGGATGAACGCGATCAGCGTGCCCATGTTCGTCAGCGAGCCGACGATGCCGATCGGCGTGAAGGCCGCGATGAGCGCGATGAAGATCGTGAACATGATCGTGGAGAGTCCCGGCGTGCGGAACTTCGGATGCACCTTCGAGAAGACCGCGGGAAGCAGTCCGTCGCGCGACATCGCGAAGAAGACGCGCGTCTGCCCGAACATCATCACGAGCAGCACCGTCGTGAGTCCCGCAAGCGCGCCGAGCGAGATGACGGCGCTCGCCCAACCCATGCCGACGTGATCCATCGCGAAGGCGACGGGCGATGCGACGTTGAGCAGCTTGTAGGGAACCATGCCGGTGAGGATCGCGACCACGATGATGTAGAGAACGGTGCAGATCGCGAGGCTGCCGATGATGCCGATCGGAAGATCGCGCGACGGATTCTTCGTCTCTTCGGCGGCAGTCGAGACCGCGTCGAAGCCGATGTAGGCGAAGAAGATGAAGGCCGCACCGCCGAGCATGCCCTGCACGCCGTACGGGAAGTACGGGGTCCAGTTTCCGGTGTTTACGTGGCCGAGCCCGAGCGCGATGAAGAACAGCACGATCGCGACCTTCACCACGACGATGATGTTGTTCACCAGCGCCGATTCGCGGGTGCCGCGATAGAGCAGCACGCCGATGAGGCAGATGATCGCGAACGCCGGAAGATTGATGAATCCGCTCCCGTGGACGATCGCGCCGTTCGTTGCCTGTTCCCAGTAGCTCTGTTGGAACTGCGGCGGAATGACGAGGCCGAAGACGTTCTTCAAGAACGTCACGAAGTAGCCGGACCATCCGATGCTCACGGTCGCGGCGCCGAGCGCGTATTCGAGGACGAGATCCCACCCGATGATCCAGGCGATGAACTCGCCGAGCGAGGCGTACGCGAAGGTGTAGGCGCTGCCGGCGATCGGAATGCGGCTCGCGACCTCGGAGTAGCAGAGCGCCGCGAAGGCGCTGACGATACCCGCGACGATGAACGAGATCGTCAGTGCGGGGCCGGCGCGCGTGGCCGCGGCGACGCCGGTGAGGACGAAGATGCCCGTGCCGATGATCGCGCCGATGCCCATGGCCATCAGCGACCCGGCACCGAGGGTCTTCTTGAGACTGTTGCCTTTTGTCTCGTCGCCGCCTTCGGCCAGGATGCGTTCGAGAGGCTTTACTCGTTGTAGCAGCATTAAGGGACCCGAATACTCGGGCTGGCGGGCCGCCCCCTGTATTTACGCTCGAATGCCGACGTAGCGGCCGTGTCCCGCGTCGTCCGCGGTGACGAAGTCGGCCGCGAAGCGCGCGCGGGTCAGGGCACGCCGGTACTCCTCGTCGGTGAAGAGCACCAGGCGGTGCGGCTCGCTGAAGGTGCGCACGCCGTCGGCGGCCGCGACCATATAGTTGTAGTTGAGGATCGAGACGTTCCCGTCGCGGCGGTGCACGCTCATACGCGCCACCTTGAGCTCCGGCTCGTCGGCGAAGGTGGCGTCGATCTCTCCCTCACGCCACTGCGAGGGTTGGAGCCACGGCTCGAGGACGAGCACGCCGCCCGGGTGGAGGTGTCGCGCGAAGGTCTCCATCGTCTGTTCGAGCAGCCGCACGTTGGGCGCATAGCCGATCGTCCCGCCCAGGCAGACGATCGCGTCGAAGCGTCGTCCGAGGTTGAATCCGATCATGTCCTGCGCGTGGAGCGGCACGTCGCGCAGTCGTGCCTGCGCGATGCCGAGCATCGCGCGGTCGACGTCGAGCCCTTCGCAGGCGTACCACTCGCGCAGATAGTCGAGATGCCGTCCGGTGCCGCAGCCGACGTCGAGCAGGGCGTTCCCGCCGCTGCGCGTGCGCGCGACGATCGACTCGTGCGCGAGCGCGGCTTCGGCCGCGTAGTCGCGCCCGGCCGAGCGCTGCAGTGCATCGTAGAAAGCGGCGGAGCGTGCGTAGATCGACATCGCGCGCAGATGTTGTCACTTCGATACGCCGACGCCTTGCAGGCGAGCGACCGTTCTACCGAACGAACGGAAACGCGATCGGATTTGCGAACGCGCGCAGATCCGATGCGCGCAGGCAGCCGAGAATGCACAGCACGACGTTGACGAGCAGGAGCAGGAGTGCTCCGCCGAGGAGCGGCCAGATCACGAGCGGCGCCATCGCGATCCAGCCGCGCGTCGTGAACGCGAGATCGACGAAGATGCCCACGACGAGCATGAAGATCAGCGACCAGGTGATCTGAAAGTTCAGCGCCGTGCGCGCGTGTTCGCGGGCGAACGGCATCGCGGGATCGTTGCGCACCTTCAGCCAGATCAAGAGCGGCCCGACGACGTTCGCGAAGGGAATGTTGGTGAAGGCCAAGAGCCCCGCGGCGTTCGCGTAGATCGCCCAGGTGCGGTCGTTCTCGCCGATCTGCGTCTGCATGATCGCGGCCTTCGGCAGCGAAGGGCGCTCGTCATGCGCGAGCATGACGTTCTCGTCGTCGGAGGAGGCAATGCGGGCTGTGCGGCGGCGCTCGCGTCGGCGCGGCGCGGTGCGCGCACGTTGCTGATCGAGCGTTACGGCTTTCTCGGCGGTACCGCGACGGCCGCGATGGTCGGTCCTTGGATGACCTTTCATTCCGGGTCCGAGCGCGTGGTGGGCGGCATCGCGCAGGAGATCGTGGAGCGCCTGATGCGCCGCGGCGGTTCGCCCGGACACGTGCACGACGCGTCGGACTACGTGCCGACGATCACGCCGTTCGATCCCGAGATCCACAAAGCGCTGCTCTTCGAGATGATGCGCGAAGCGGGCGTCGAGTTGCTGCTGCACGCCTGGTTTCTGTCGGCGCAGTGCGAGGGCGAGCGGGTGAGCGGCGTGACGGTCGCAACCGTCGGCGGCGAGCGCAGCTACCGCGCGACGTCGGTGATCGATGCGACGGCCGATGCGTACGTGGCCGCGTCGGCGGGCGTCGAGACGCAGCAAGGCGACGAACGCGGACGCGTGCAACCCGCGAGCCTGATGTTCCGCTTGAGTCACGTCGATCTCGACGTGCTCGCTGCATACGTACGTATGCACCCGGAGCAGATGCGCTCGAGCCTGGACGTGCGCGAGCGTACGGCGCCCGCGCTTACCGCGGTCGCCGGACTCTACGATCTTTGGCACGAGGCGCAGCGCGACGGTCTCGTGGATATCCCGCGCGAGCTCGTCTCGTTCTTCATCTCGCCCTATGCCGACGAGGTGACCGTGAACATGACGCGCGTGACGAACGTCGATCCGCTCGATCCCGTCGATCTCACGCGCGCGGAGGTGGAGGCGCGCCTTCAAGTCATGCAGTTGCTGCGATTTTTCCGCGAACGCGTGCCGGGATTCGCGCAGGCGCGTCTCGCGGCGACGGGGGCGCAGGTCGGCATACGCGAATCGCGGCGCATCGTCGGGCGCTACACGCTCGGCGCCGGCGATATTCTGGAGGGACGCACCTTCGACGATGCCGTGGCGCGCAGCGCCTATCCGATCGACATTCACAATCCCTCGGGGAGCGGAACGACCACCTATCGTCTGCCCGCGGGCGCGACGTACGAGATTCCGTATCGGTGCCTGGTGCCCGCGCGGCGCGAAGGATTGCTCGTCGCGGGCCGTTGCATCTCGACCACGCACGAAGCGCTTGCATCGACGCGGCTCACGCCGACGGTGATGACGCTTGGACAGGCAGCGGGAACCGCTGCAGCGATAGCGTGCGAACGCGGCATTGCGCCGAGCGCGATCGATCCCGGCGAACTCCGTGCAGCGTTGCGTGCGGATGGCGTCGTGCTAGGAGTGTCGTGCGTGACGCGCGCGCGCTGGGGGCGCGGATCGAGGTCG
>DAHUZB010000005.1 GCA_027306785.1 Vulcanimicrobiota bacterium | reverse complement strand
GCGCGCGGCGCACACCTGCTCTGGCTCGGTCCGCGCATCCTGCGCACCGAAACCGCGGCGCTGGCGCTGCTGGCGGTGATCGAGGCCCTGCGCTAAACGGAACTCCGGGAAAGCGCGTCGTACCTAGCAGGCTTGCACATGGCCCTTCCATTCACGATCGTCATCCCGACCTACAACGAAGCCGGCGGTATCGAGCGCCTGCTGCGCAGCTTGGCCGACCTCTTCGCCACCCACGGACTCGACGGCGAAGTGATCGTGGTCGACGACAACTCGCCCGACGGTACCGGCGCGATCGTCGATCGGCTGGCGGCCGAGTTGCCGGTGCGCGCGTTGCACCGGCCCGGCAAGTTGGGGTTGTCGAGCGGCGTGATCGCGGGCTGGAAGGCCGCGCGGCCGCAGTCGCAGGCGCTCGGCGCGATGGACGCGGATTTCAGCCACGACATCGCCGCGCTGCCCAAGATGGTGGCCGCGCTGGAGAGCGGTGCGTACGGACTCGCGGTCGGCAGCCGTTACGTGCCCGGCGGCGGGATCAGCAACTGGCCCAAGCGCCGGATCGTGACCTCGCGCGTCGCCTGTCTGCTGGCGCGCCCGCTCTCGGCCGTCAAGGACGTCACCAGCGGCTTCTTCTTGGTCAAGCGCGATGCGATCGAGGGTGTCGAGCTGGATCCAATCGGGTTCAAAATCGGCTTGGAAGTCATCGCCAAGGGTCACTACGGTAAGGCGGTCGAGATTCCGTACGTCTTCACCGATCGCGTCGTCGGCGAGTCGAAGCTCAACGAAAAAGAGATCGTCAACTATCTCAAGCAACTCGGTAAGCTCTATGCGGCGCGGCTGCTTCCGCACGGACGGAGCGCCTGAGCGTGCCGACTCCCGATTGGCTGCGGATTCGGCGCAGCAAGGACGGCGACGGGCGCGACGCGGCGGTCTGGAGCAAGTGCCCGAGTTGCGGCGAGTTGCTCTACCGGCGCGATCTCGCCGCCAACGGCCACGTGTGCACGCGCTGCGGGTACGCATTTCGGATGGGGGCTTACGATCGCATCAGTGCGATCGTCGACGGCGACTTCACCGAAATCGGCGCCGAGGTGCAGGCCGGCGATCCGCTCGGCTGGGTAGACAAACGCACCTATCCGGTCAAGCTCAACGCCGATCGCGAGAAGAGCGGCCTGGGTGAGGCGGTCGTCTGCGGTTTCGGTCAGATCGGCGGACACGACGCGGCGCTGGGCGTGATGGATTTTCACTTTCGCGGCGGTACGATGGGCACGGTCGTCGGCGAACGCATCGCGCTGCTGCTCGAAGCGGCGCGCCGGCGCAAAGTGCCGTGCGTGCTCTTCACGGCGTCGGGCGGCGCGCGCATGGAAGAGGGCATGCTCGCGCTGATGCAGATGGCCAAGACGACCGCGGCGGTGGCGCGGTTCATGGAGGACGGCAACTTTTTCGTGGTGGTGCTGACCGATCCGACCACCGGCGGCGTGTCGGCCTCGTTTGCCTTTCAGGCCGACGTCATCGTGGCCGAAGCCAAGGCGATGATCGGCTTTGCCGGGCGGCGCGTGATCGAGCAGACGATTCGCCAGAAGCTTCCCGACCAGTTCCAGACCGCCGAATTTCTGTTGGAAAAGGGCCACATCGATATGGTGGTCGAGCGCCACGCGCTCAAGGCGACGCTCACGCGGCTGCTGCAATACGCCGCCGACGGGAAGAAGGTGCACGCGTGAATCCGATCGTCGAACGCGAGAAGGGCCTGCTCGAGGTCGAGCGGCGCATCAACGACCTGCGCACGGCCAACGCCAACCAGCCGGTCGACATGTCGCCCGAGATCGCCGCGCTCGAACAGAAGTACGAAGAGCTGCAGCGCGAGCTCTTCGGCTCGCTGACGCCGTGGGAGAAGATCCACATGGCGCGCCATCCGGAGCGGCCGACGGCACTCGACTACGTCTCGCAGCTCGAGCGCTTCGACGAACTCCACGGCGACCGACATTTCCGCGACGACGCGGCGGTGGTCGGCGGCTTTGCGATGCTCGGCGGGCGTGCCGTGATGGTGATCGGCCAACAGCGCGGGCGCGATACCAAGGAGAACCTCAAGCGCAACTTCGGCATGGTCACGCCCGAGGGCTACCGCAAGGTCAAGCGCTTGGCGCGGACGGCCTCGCGTCTGGGTCTGCCGATCGTCACCTTCATCGATACCAAGGGCGCCGATCCCGGCATCAGCTCCGAGGAGCACGCGCAGTCCGAAGCGATCGCCATGTGCCTATACGAGTTCGTCCAGGCGCGGGTTCCGATCGTCGCGACCATCATCGGCGAAGGCGGCTCGGGCGGCGCGCTCGCGCTCGGCATCGCCGACCACGTGATCATGCTCGAGCATTCGGTCTACTCCGTCGCATCGGCCGAGGGCTGCGCGGCGATCCTCTGGAGCGATGCGACAAAAGCGGAAGAAGCGGCGACGCGGTTGAAACTTACGGCTGCGGATTTGCAGCGCTTCGGCATCATCGATGAGATCGTGCCCGAACCGCTGGGGGGTGCCCATCGCGAACCCTTGACCGTCGTGGCGCGGGTTCTCGAGTCGGTCCGACGCGCGGTGCAGAAGCTCTCGGCGATGTCGCCGGAGGCGCTGCAGGAGGAGCGTTATCGGAAGTATCGGCGGATAGGCGCATGGGGAACCGAGCGCCGGGAGAGCATCGGAACGATTCCGTGAAGCGTCGCTCGCGCGCACCGCTCCTGGTTCGACTTGCGGGTCGCGTTACTGCGACCGCGGTCGCGCTCTTGGTCTTCATCCTCGTCGGCATCCAATTCGCCCGCGTGATCGAGCAGAACGTGGCGCTTGCGCGCGAGCTTTCGGCGACGAATACCGATATCGCGCACCTGGAAGCCCGCCGCGATGTTCAGCGGCGTACGTTGCGGCGTCTGGAAGACCCCGAGGGGGCGATCCCCGAGATCCACGAGCGGCTGCGTCTGGTTCGCAAGGACGAGGCGTTGATCTTCGTGAGCCCCGCGCCGTCGTCGGGTCCGTGAGCGAGACGGTTCGCGGCTTCGTCATCAACCTCAACGCCTACGGCGCGGCCGTGCGCCTGGAATCGGGTGAGCTCGCGAGCGCGCCGGCGGGCGATGTCGAGGCGCATCGCGCGCAGTACGAGCGCGCTTGCAGCACCCACAAGGCCCTGAGCTTCGTGCGCCATCCGGGCGGTCGCCGCGCGATGGTCACGCTCGCGCCGCAGATCGCCGAGCCCGAACTCGAAGCGCAGATCGCGGAGTTCTTCAAGAGCACGCAAGCGTGGGAGAACGACGCCGACGGCGTGCCCGCGCACGAGCGTCACTTTCTGCACAAGAAAAAACGCGCGTCGTTTTTTTCCTCGAAGCAGAACGACGACCGGTAGCGAAGAACTCGCCCCTTGAGCAAACACTACGCCATCATCTCGATCGGTACGAACTCGACGCGCGTCCTGCTCGCCGATATGGCACCGGAGACGCCGCATGTCGATCTCGCGCGCTCGATCGGCACGCGCATCGGCGAGGGCTTGCGCGAGAGCGGCAACCTGGGTATCGAACCGATGGCGCGCACGCTCGATGCGGTCAAATCGCATCTGCGAGCCGTGCGCGGGCATTACGTCAAACTCTTCGCCATTGCAACGAGCGCCGTGCGTCGCGCGGAGAACGGACCGCAGTTCACCGACGACGTGCGTAAGCTGATCGGGGTGCCCGTGCACGTGCTCTCGGGCGATGAGGAGGCGACCGCATCGTATCGCGGCGCGATCTCCGCGCTCGGCCCGTTGCACGGCGGCGAGGTCGGCGTGATCGATACCGGGGGCGGCAGCACCGAGTACGCGATCGGCTCCGCACCGGTGCCGGCGCGCACGATCTCGTGCGAGATCGGCGCGGTGCGGCTTACGGAAGCGGTGCCGGTACTCGCGGGGCGCGACGGTGTGGTCGATCTCGACACGATCGAGCGGGCGCGGGCGATCGCGCGCGAAGCGCTCGCACCGATCGCCGACTTTCCCCCCGTCGAGCGTCTGGCGTTCGTCGGCGGATCCGCGACCACGGCTGCTGCGCTCGTGCGCGGCAAGAAGACGAAGATCGACCGCTACGAACTCACCCGCACCGATCTTCAGCGCGCGCTCGTGCGTCTCTGCGCGCTCTCATACAAAGAGCGCAAAGACGTACCGGGGATGAAGCCGCAGCGAGCCGATATTTTGCCCGCCGGAATCATCGTGCTCGAGACCGTGCTCGATCTGGTCGGCACCGATCGCGCGGTCGCGACCACCGCCGATCTCCTGCTCGGTTATCTGCTCGCCGAGCGCGATCGGCATCCCATCGCGGCGCACGCGATCCCGCACTGACGCCCGCGGCGGCAGGACGCGCGCAATCGGTTCCCGGAGCAACCGGCATGAACGATCAGGGAATCCACGAGCACATCGAGTCGCTCGTTGCCGAAGAACACCGCCTGCTCGAGCACGGCGAGGCGGGACATCTCAGCGCCGATGACAAGACGCGTCTCGACGCCGTCGCGGTTCAGCTGGACCGCTACTACGATCTGCTGCGTCAGCGGCGTGCCCGCCGCGATGCCGGACAAGATCCGGATATCGCGAAGATGCGCTCCGCGGATACGGTCGAACACTACCGACAGTAGACGCGTTCACCGCGGGACGGTGGTGGAACTGGCAGACACAGCAGACTTAAAATTTGCCGCTCGTGAGAGCATGCGGGTTCGATCCCCGCTCGTCCCACACCCCGTGTCACCCTGAGCCTGGCGTGTCACCCTGAGCTTGTCGAAGGGCACCCTGAGCCTGGTGTGTCACCCTGAGCTTGTCGTGTCATCCTGACCCCGGTGTGTCATCCTGAGCCTGTCGAAGGGGGGCGCATGAAGCGCGCGAGCGCGAGCGCCGCGGGCGTTCCCAGCGCTTCGAGTGCGTGCACGGTACTCGCGATATTCTCGGGCGAATGATGCTGGTGGAGTTTGAATGTGCCGATCAACGTTTCGACGCGCATCTCCACGCCGACGATCGCGCGCAACTCGGTCTCGATGTAATCGCGCGGCGCGTCGTCGATCGACCATGCTCCGTTGACCTGCGCCTCGTGCTCCTCGGTGAGCGCGCGCACGATCGCTTCCAATCGATCCGGTTCGTGCACGTACGCGATCGGTCCGCGCGCCTCGATCGCCACGTAGTCGAAGGTGGGTACCGTGCGCGGATCGGTGCGCTTCGATGCGTACCAGGTCGGGGAGATGTAGTGATCGGCGATGCGGTAGATCGCCGCCGCTTCGCTCGCGGGCGTACGCCACTGCGGATTCGCGCGAGCGACGTGCCCGCGCAGCCACAGCGTCTCCCCGTCGATCGCCGCATGCAGCGGAAGATGCGTGAGCTGCAAGCCGCCCGCACCGCTCGTGACGAACGTCGCAAGCGTGTGTGCTCGCATCAGCGGCAGCAGCGCGTCGCGGTCGTCGACCCGGAAATACGGCGGACGATAGGTCATTTCTCGAGACCGCGTTCGGCTTCGCTGCCGCAACTCCGCCGTCGCCGCACCGGTCCTGGGGGAGCGTGAGCAAGCTGTTCTCCCCGATCTCCCTGCGCGGCGTCGACTTCGAAAATCGGATCGTCGTCTCGCCGATGTGCCAGTACTCGTCGACCGACGGGAATGCCAACGATTGGCACGTCGTCAACCTCGGGCATTTTGCCTTGAGCGGACCCGGCCTCGTGCTCTTCGAGGCCACGCACGTGAGCCCCGAAGGGCGCATCACCGATCGCGACCTCGGCCTCTACAGCGACGAGAACGAAGCGGCCATCGCGCGCGTCGTCGCCTTCGTGCGGCGGTGGACGCGGGCGAAGATCGGCGCGCAGCTGGCCCACGCCGGGCGCAAAGGTTCCACCACGCCTCCGTGGGAGGGCGGCGGCGCCGCGAGCGGCGCGCACGCCTACGAGACGGTCGCGCCGTCGGCGATCGCGTACCACGGCTACGCGACGCCGCGCGCGCTCGACGACGCCGGATTGGAAAAGATTCGCCGCGATTTCGTCGCCGCGGCGCCGCGATCGCAGCGCCTCGATCTCGACACGATCGAACTGCACTTTGCGCACGGCTACCTCGCGCACCAGTTCCTCTCGCCGCTCTCGAATCAGCGCACCGACGCGTACGGCGGATCGCTCGAGAATCGCATGCGCTTTCCGCTCGAACTCTTCGACGCGGTGCGTGCCGTTTGGCCGGAGCACAAACCGCTCGGCGTGCGCATCTCCGCGACCGATTGGGTCGACGGCGGCTGGAATCTCGACGAGTCGATCGTCTTCGCGCACGAACTCAAGAAGCGCGGGTGCGATTTTATCGATGTGTCGTCGGGCGGACTCTCGCACGAGCAGAAGATCGCGGTCGGACCCGGCTATCAAGTGCCGTTCTCGAAGGCGATCCGCGAAGCGACGGGCATCGTGACGATGACGGTGGGCGCGATCACCGATCCGCAGCAGGCCGAAACGATCGTGGCGAACGGCGACGCCGATTTCGTCGCGCTCGCACGCGGATTCATCCGCGATCCGCGTTGGGTCTGGGATGCCGCCGATGCCCTCGGCGCCGATGCCTTCGTGCCCGACCAATACGCCCGCGGCCGCAAGACGCACCGCCCGTGACGGCGGAGATCGTTTTAGGCACGCCTAAGTCAACCGCATGATCGCCGTCTTCGCACTCGCCGCCACGCTCGCCGCGGCGAAGCCGACCGCCACGCCCGCGCCGCGCGCGACGCCCGCTGCTACCGCAGACCCGTGCGGTGGGCCGACGCGCCTGCTCGCGACGTTGAATCGCCCGACCGTCGGCTACAGCGCGTGCGCGGTGGCGCCGGGGACGATCGTGCTCGAAGAGGGCTACCAGTCGCAGATCAACGGTACCAACGAGCACGGCTCGTCGTATCTCGATGAATATCCGCAGAGCTTCATCCGCTACGGGGTCGCGCCGCGCTTCGAGTTCGACCTGATCGGGCCGTACTACAATCGCGTTGCCGCTCCCGACGGCGCGGGCGGGCTCACGCGCACGCAGGGCTATTCCGACGGCGGCCTCGGCGTGAAGTACGAGTTCGCGCCGCACGGCAAGACGACGATCGGCATCGACGGCCTCTACACCACCCCGAACGGCACGCCGGGCTTCACCGCGGGCGGCGCGACCGAGACGCTGAACCTCGATGTCGCCTACGCGCTCACCGACACGGTGGGCCTCGGGACGACGCTTGCGATGCAATCGGCGAGCGGTTACGACGCCGCCGGTCGGCGCGGCCGCTACGGGCTCTTCGAGCCCTCGTTTGTGGTGACCAAGCAGCTATCGAACGCCACCCAGCTCTACGGCGAGTACGTCTACGCCTCGAAGCTCGCCCCGGATCAAGGCGGGCGCGCGTTCGTGGACGGCGGTATCCAGAAGCTGCTGGGCACCCGCTTCGAGCTCGACGTGGAGCTCGGCCAGTCGCTGATCGGCGATCCCGCCCTACGCTTCCACTACCTGGGGATCGGCTTCGGGCTGCAGCTGCGCTGAGGAGCCCGGCAGGCTTCCTGCGATACAACGGGTGGACCCGGCTCCGGCGATCTGATAAAAATATCAGGTATTGCCCGGGCAGGGGTCGGTCTTGCCGAACCCCAATAGCGCCGGGTTCCGCCCCACGTTAGAGGAGGTCAAGGCCCCACGTGAAGATCGTGGTTACGGTCAAGCTCGTGCCGGATCCGAATGCCGAGAAACGCATCGATCCCGCGACGAAGCGCCTGGTTCGCACCGGCGTCGAGACGGTGCTCAATCCTTACGACGAATACGCGCTCGAAGCCGCGCTCCAACTCAAGGAGCGTATCGGCGGCGACACGACGGTCACCGTCTTCGCGATGGCGCCGGAATCGCTCAAAGAGACGCTGCGCAAAGCGCTCGCGATGGGTGCCGACGATGCGGTGCTGCTGAGCGACGCCGGTCTCGAAGGCAGCGACGTGTGGGGAACGTCCTACGCGATGGCCCACGCGCTCAAAAAGGTCGGCTTCGACCTGCTGATCGTCGGCGGACTCTCCGACGACGGCTCCACCGGCGCGACACCGGGAGCACTCGCCGAGTATCTGCAGACGCCGCTCGTTACCAACGCGCGCAAGGCCGATGTTGCCGATGGCAAGCTGCAGATCGAGCGCGAGACGGACACGGGTTATCAGATCGTCAAGGCTCCGCTGCCGACGGTCATGACGACCGCGCTTACCTTCGGCGAGCCGCGCTACGCTTCGCTCAAAGGCATCATGGGCGCCAAGAAAAAGACGATCGCCGCGATGGCGCTCGCCGACCTCGGATTGGATCAGAGCGTCGGTGCCGCCGGTGCGAAGACGGAACTGCTGTCGTTCGCGCCGCCGCCCGTGCGCGGTAAGGGCAACGTGGTCGAAGCCGCCGACGGCGCGACCGGTGCTAAAGCCATCTTCGATTTCCTGAAAGAGAAGAAGCTCGTCTAATGCAAAACGTCATCGTCTACGTCCAACACAAGCAGGGCAACACGCCCAAAGTTACGTTCGAGATGGCGACGCTCGCACGCAAGCTCGCCGATCAGCTCGGCGGCAAGGCGCACGCCGTCGTCGTCGGCGCGGGCTCGTCGCGGCTCGCCGAAACGCTCAAGAGCTATCCGCTCGACGTCGTGCACGTCAACGACGACGCCGATGTCGACGGCTTTCTCCTCGACCCGATCGTCGAGTATCTCGACGCCGCCGCGAAGGCGGTCGGACCGTCGCTGATCCTCGTCGCCAACACGCTCGGCGGCAAAGACGTCGCGGGGCGTCTGGTCGCGCGTCTGGGCGCGGGTATCGTCGCCGACGCCACCGACTTCAAGATCGAAGGCGGCAAGGTCGAAGCGGTGATGCCGAAGATGGGCGGCGCCGCGATCACCACGGCCGCGTTCAAGGGCGGCGCCTACGGCATCGCCACGATCCGCCCGAACGCCTTCGCCGCGCAAGCGGGCGGCGCCGGGGCTGCCGTGCAGCCGATCGAGAAGCCGGTCGGAAAGAGCTACGCCGTCGTCGTCGAGAACGATGTCGAAGAGGGCACCGGGGAACTCGCGCTCGAGGAAGCGCCGGTGGTCGTCGCGGGCGGCCGCGGGCTCGGCGGACCCGATCCCTTCGAAACCATGCTCAAGCCGCTGGCCAAGGAGTTCGGCGGCGCGGTCGGCGCGTCGCGTGCCGCCGCGGATGCGGGCTGGGTTCCCTACAGCCTGCAGATCGGTCAGACCGGCAAGACGGTCAGCCCGAACCTCTACATCGCGGTCGGTATCTCGGGCGCGATACAACACAAGGTCGGGATGCGTTCTTCGGGTACGATCGTCGCGATCAACAAAGACGCCGCCGCACCGATCGCCGAGTTCTCGGATCTCACGGTCGTGGGCGATGCCTTCGCGATCGTGCCGGAACTCACGAAGCTCGTGGCCGCGGCCAAAGCATAACGCCAAGTTAGGATCCAGAGTACGTTGAAACGTTTCGCCCTTCTCTTCACGATGGCAGCCGCGTTCGTCGCGGCTGCCGTCTTCACGACGCCGACCGCTCAGGCGGGACTCTTCGGCGGCCATAAGGCCACGCCGTCGCCGTCGCCGTCGCCGTCGGCGCTGCCGACGCCGACCCCCGAGCCGCCCAGCGTCGCGATTCCGCGCCTTCAAGCCAAATTGAAGGCCAATCCGAACGATCAGCAGGCCATGACGGAGCTCGCCGGTCAGTTTCTCGGG
This sequence comes from Vulcanimicrobiota bacterium, assembly GCA_027306785.1. Classification (GTDB taxonomy): domain Bacteria; phylum Vulcanimicrobiota; class Vulcanimicrobiia; order Vulcanimicrobiales; family Vulcanimicrobiaceae; genus REEB354. The sequence goes on along the minus strand of DAHUZB010000005.1, from coordinate 197,011 downwards.
ATCAACCGTCCCGATTACGCGGTGACGCTCACGCAGCGTCTGCTGCAGATGGGCGACAAGACCGCGCAGGTCTATCTCATCGACGGCTACGCGCTCGCGCAGCTGGGGCGTCTCGACCAGGCGATCTCCGACCTCGAGCAAGCGGCGAATCTGGATCCCAGCAACGAGTCGGTGCTCGGACAGCTCACCGAGTTGTACGTTCGCGCCAACCGGTTCACCGATGCCGAACGCATCGCGAACCGGAGCATCGTGCTCAACAAGGGCGACGAGCCGAGTCTCCTGATGCTCGGCGGCGTGCTCGCGGCCGAGCAGAAGTTCGATCCCGCGCGCGTCGAGTTCGAGAAGGCGGCAAAGCTCGCACCGAAGGACTCGCAGCCGATCTTCCGCATCGCGCAGACCTACGCGGCGCAGAACAACATTCCGATGGCGATCCAAACGATCGAACGCGCGCTCGCGCTCGATCCGCAGGACGTGCAGGCGCTGCTCTTCCGCGCAAGCGAGTACGCCGCGCAGCACGACGACGCAAAGGCGACCGCCGCGTACGACGACGCGATCGTCGCCGCGACCGACGATGCCCAGAAAGCGTCGATCATCGTGCAAAAAGCGAGCTACTTCGTGGGTGAGAAGAAGTACTCGCAGGCCGAGAGTGTCTTCGACGAAGGCATCGCACGCTATCCCAAAGAGGGTTCGCTCTACCTCGCGTTCGGCGACTACTGGGCGGCGCGCAAGAATCTCGTGAGCGCGCAGAAAGAGTGGCTGCAGGCGCTCTCGATCGACAAGAACGATCCGGGCGCGCTCTCGCGGCTCGGTCAGTTCTCGATGCAGCAGGGCAAAATGCAGGATGCCGTCGGCTATCTCAAGCGCCTCACCGCGCTCGACGCCGATCCGCAGGCATTTGCGATGCTCGGCCAAGCATACTCGTATCTGCGCGACTACGCGAACGCGAAGAGCGCGTGCAGCAAGAGCTTCCAGATTCAGCGCAGTCCGGTTACGCTCGGCTGCATCGCGGGCGCCGACTTCGAGATGAAGAACTACAAAGAAGCCTCGCAGATCTTCGACGTGCTCGACGGCAACGCCAAGGGCTTCTTGGATCAGAATCCGCAGTTGCTCTACGTCGCCGCGCAAGCCTACGAGCGCACCAAACAGCCGCAGAAGGCCGTCGGCGCGTACAAGCGGCTGCTGCCGATGATCCGTAAGGGCACGCCCGAGTACACCAAGATCTCCAAGCAGATCGCGGAGCTCGAGAAGGCCAAACACTAGGCTGCGCATCGTCACCGACGCGCTTTATGGCGACCATCTTCGCGGGATCGGGCATCCGGAATCGCCCGATCGCGTGGAGGTGGTCGCCGCGCGTTTAGGGGAGCGTGGGCTGCTCGGCTCGACGATTCCCGCGCGGGACGCGACCGACGCCGAGATCGAGCGCGTGCACGCGCCCGCGTATCTGGAGCTCGTCAAGCACGAGATCGGCGCGCTGACCGGCCCGCGGTATCTCTCCACCGGCGACGTGGTGGTGGACGGCGTCTCGCTCGACGTGGCACGGCGCGCCGCGGGCGGCGCGATCGCCGCGCTCGAAGCCGCCGCCGCAACCGGCGAGCCGAGTTTCGCACTCGTGCGTCCGCCGGGCCATCACGCCGAAGCACGGCGCGGCATGGGATTCTGTCTCTTCAACAATGCCGCGATCGCCGCGCGCGCGTATCAGGCGCAGTTCGGCGGACGCGTGCTGATCGTGGACTTCGATTACCATCACGGCAACGGCACGCAGGACGCGGCGGGCGAGGGACTCTCGTACATCTCCACGCACGCGGCACCCGCCTATCCGGGAACCGGGCACGACCACGCGGCGCTCGGGCGCGATGCGGTGCTCAACGTTCCGCTCCCGGCGAGCGGCATCGCGACCGAAGCCTTCGTCGCGGTGTGGGAAGCGCTGATGCGTGAAGCGACTGCGGCGCTACGTCCCGATGCGATCGTGGTGAGCGCGGGCTTCGACTACGCGGCGGGCGATCCGGTCGGCGATCTCGGCGTCGCCGTCGAGGCCGCGAGCGGCCTCGCGCGCGCGATCCACGCCGCTGCGGCGCGCTGGTGCGGCGGGCGCGTCGCGTACGTGCTGGAGGGCGGCTACGATATCGAGACGCTCGTCGATTCGATCGAACGGGTGATTCGCGCGAGCGACGCGCACGAGGATGCACCGAGCGGTGCGGAGGCGGGCGCGATGCCCGCCGCGGTGCGAGCCGCGCTCAAGCGCGCGCGCGCGATCTTGTCTTAGAGTACTTTGCGCGCGGTCTGCGCGCTCAGTTCCTCCAAGACGTGCAGCGCCTCGGGGCCGCGATCCGCGGGGACGAAGAGATGATCGTGAGAGTACGCGCTCACCGCATTGACCGGGAGCGTATGCTTGGCGAGTTCGCCGCAGATCGCCGCGAGAAAACCGACCGAGTAGAGATCGGAATGCACGCGGAGCGTGATGTGTCGACACGGAAACGCGTAGGCTAAACCGCGCGCATCGGCGATCGCGCGTTCGACGATGACGGTGACGCCTTCGTTCTCGCGATAGGTGAGCAACGGTTGTAATTCGGAGAGATCGAGCGCGCGATCGACCTGGCAGAAGACCCACTCGCGCGGATCGAGCGCCGGTTTCATCGCAATGAGCAGCGTTGCGAGATCGCGTTCGGCTTCGGGCACCCGCTTACGGTACCACGGATGCCGCGATCTTTTCCAGCTCCGGCAGCGTGAGGTCGCCGACCAGCGCGAAGTGCAGATGATCTTCGGACCAGGTCAGCAGCGTCGTCGGTCCGTCGGTGACGTATTGCGCACGATGGTGTTCGACATTCGTCACGTTAACATGGTAACGCGAGAGGTCGATCGCCGCATCTTTCGCGTTCTGAAAGAGCGAGACGGTACGAATGCCGTCGGAGTAGAGCAGATGCAGCGTGCGTACGTTCCCCTGCAGTTCGGTCACGTCGCCTTCGACCGGCGTGAAGCCCTCGGGCAGATACTTGGGTCCGAGTGCCTTGAATCCGGCCTCTTTGATCACCGCTTGGAGATCGATCGAGGGCAGTGCGCGCGTGGGTCCGGTGATGCGCGTGAGATGCTTCGGCACGTCGAAAATCGCTTTCGGAATGTTCGTTCCGTAGCGGAGTTCCTGAAAGCGCGTCTGCGCGACGAGCGCGCCGTTCGACCCGTAGAGCTCTTTGCCGACGACAAGATCGGTCTTCGCGTCGATGCGAACCCGCATCGTCGTCTCGCCGGTGTATTTGTTATTGAGCAGCACCACGTGCACGGGAAGGCCTTCGAACGTTTCGTCGGGTGCGTACTGCGCCGTGTAGTTGGCCATCAGCACGCTGAAATTGTCGTCTTCGGCCACCTGATCGTCGATCGAATCGTCCCGCGCGACGAGCACGCGGTCGCGTTTCACGTCGATCGAATAGGTGGTCTCGCCGCGCGAGATCACGGAGTCGCCGTAGAGACTCTGCGGCGCGAGATACCAGCGACGGGTCAGATTCGGCGCGAGATGCTCGATGCGAAAGATCGACGCCTCCGATTTCATCGCGCCGAAGCGCACGACTTGCACTTCGCCGACGTAGGAGACGTGTCGCGGCGCCGTCATCGCGCGGCGCAAGAGTTGATCGGCCGGGATCGCGGGCGTGGCCGCGGTCGCGGGCGCGGCCCACGCGACGGCGACCGCGCTCACCAGTGCGGCGAGGATGCCGCGCAGCCTAGCGCGAGGCATAGACCGCGATCGTGCCGCCGGTCGTCGCGACGGTGCGCGCGGGGGCGGCGGCACTTTCGTGCTCGAGTACCGACGGCAGCGCCATCCCCTCGTTGAACGGAACGGTGCTCGTGAGCGCCGCGTGATCGTCGATGTAGTACGCGGCGTCGATCGTCGGTAGCGCCGCGTGCGGGCGCAGCCAGATCGCCGCGGCGACGGCGATCGCGAGCGCGGCGACCGTCGGGGCGAGGATCACCGGCCGGAACCAGGCCGCCACGCGTTGCGCGAACGAAGGGGCTTGCGCGTCGCGTTCGATCGCATCCCGGATCGCGTGCACGACGCCTTGCGGCAATTCGCGTTCGTTCGCGCGCGCGTAGTGGCGCAGGGCGTCGCTCAAGCGCGCCTCGGCATCGTATGCGGCCGTGCAGGACGCGCAGGATTCGAGATGCGCGAGTGCGCGCGCATCCGCGTCGGGTGCGAGCTCGCGGCGCAGGTAGTCGACGATTTCGTCGGGCGAGAGGTGATGTGTGTTCATGATGCTGCCGAAAAGTGGTGAACGAGTTTGCGGAGCTGGAGCCGAGCGCGGTGCAGACGAGAACGAACCGTTCCGATCGAGCAGCCCACGATATCGGCGATTTCCTGATAGCTGTACTCCTCGATATCCGCGAGGACGATCACGTGGCGTTGATCGGGAGGGAGCGCGGCGAGGGCCTTGGCCATCGTCTCGCCGAGTTGTGAGTCGACCAGCTCCTCGATCGGCTCCACGGCGAGCGGACGCGTTCCCCCGTATTCCTGGTAGGCGTTGTCCTCGGGGATCTCTTCCTGATAACGTCCTTTCCGTCGCCGAAGTTCATCCCGGTGAAGATTCGTGACGATCCGGTAGATCCAGGACAGGAACGAGGTGCCCGGCACGAAGCTGCGCCAGGCCCGATAGACCCGAATGAAGGCCTCCTGGGTGAGGTCGCGCGCGTCGGCTTCGTTGTGGGTCAGGCGAAGGGCAAAGTTGTACGTGGCTTTGCCGTACTGCGCGATCGCCTGCTCGAGGAAGGCCGTCTGCTCCGGGGTGGGCGGTTCGAACGGCTTACGCGGTGCTGCCATGTCTCACCGGGTTTCTACCCGGCGGGGGTGCTAACGGCCTTCCGGCTTGGCTCCCCAAAGCACGCGCGCCACCGACCAGAGCCCCGCGACGACCGCGATCAGGATGATGAAGAAGAGGCAGAGCTCGAGCAGCACGATGCCCGCGTACTGACTGCCGCCGCAGAGCGCGACGACGCTTGCGATCAGCGAGAGCTTCAGACGTTCGAACGGATTGCTCGTCATGCCGGCCACCGAGCGGGCCTCGGCGATCACGCCCTGCGGATCCCAGCCGGCGGTATCGACGACGTAGGCGACGCGCCCGGTCGGTTCGATGATGAAGAGCTTGTCGTTGTGTATGAAATCGTCGCTGCTCACCTGGAGCGAGTTGATTCCGAACTCATCGAGCACGCGCTGGATCGTGGTGCCCGTGCCCGTCAGGAGCGTCCAGATGCGCGGATCCTGGTCGTATTGCTTGCCGTAGCGCGCGAGGACCGCGGGCGAATCGTAGGGCGGATCGAGCGTGATCTCGGCGATCGCGAAATGCGCGGGATCGAGTCTGCGCTGCACGTAGGTGAACTTGCTCGAGATCGCGGGACAGACGTCTTTATCCGGGCAGCGCGTGAAAGCAAAGCTCAGCAGCAGCGTCTTGCCGCGAAAGAGCGTCGCCAAGTCGACGAGCCGTCCGTCCTGGGTGACCAGCTGCGCGTGCGGGATCGGCTTGCCGACATCCACCGCCTGCACGCGTCCCGGCTGCGGGAGTCCCGGCGTAAAGGGCGCGGCGGGAATCGCGGCGCGCAGCGTCCACGGCGTCGTGGAGCGATCGAGCAGGCCGTCGACGCCGGTTCCCGCTTTGAGCGGCGCGGTGCTTTCAACGCGCATGCGGTAGGTGCCGGTGGGCAGCATCTCGGTGATCGCATTGGCATGCACTGCCGCAACGCCGCCGCCGAGCGGCGCGACGAAGACGCCGTGCAGCGGCGCGAGCATCGCCGCGAGCAGCAGCGCGATCATCGCATCACCCGACGCAGATCGCTTGCGATCTGCGCGACGCGTTCGTCGTCATCGTGCACGGCGCGTTCGCGTCCGTCGCGATCGATCAGGTAGAACAAGGCGGTGTGCATGAAGTCGTATCCGTTTCCCGGCTTTTCCGGAGGCGTGCGCTTGACGAAGATGTGGTACTCGCGCACGATCCGGGCGATCTGCGCGGGCGTTCCGGTCAAGCCGACGATCGGCGCGCCGGGAAAGCGGCGGATGTAACGCGTGAGTGCCGCGGGCGTATCGCGCGCGGGGTCGATCGAGAGAAAGACGAGTTGCGCATCCGTCGCGCGTGCGTGTACGTCGCGCAGTGCCTGCGCGAGTTTCGCGGTCGTGGTCGGACAGGTGTCGCCGCAGTGCGTGTACCCGAAGAAGAGCACGAGCGTCTTGCCGCGCTGCTGCGAGAGCGTCCACGGCGCATCCGTCTGATCGGTGAGGGTAAAATCCGGCGCCGGAATCGAGAAGCCGGCCGTCGCGGTGCCGCGCGCGCTCGAGCAGCCGCCTGCGATCAGCAGAGCGGCCAGGAGCACGAGGGCCGGAACACGGGTCATTACGACTAGTCTACCGGATCGCTCAGGCACCGGGGTGGAGAATCGTCGTAATCGCCATCCAGATACCGAGGGTCACGACGACGGCGGAGAGGGTGAAGGCGATCGTGTTGCCGAGCGGTCGGTTGTGCCGATCGCCGATCACGCGCCTGTCGTTGACCAGCACGAGCAAGAAGCCGAGCACGATCGGCAGCACGAAGCCGTTGAAGGCCTCGACGTAGACCGTGATCTGCACGAGCGGCAGATGCGGGATGAGCACGATGCCCGCCGCGATCGCGACACAGGCGATATAGAGCGCGCTGAAACGCTTGGCGCGCAGGCCGTCGTTGAGCGAGCAGCGCCAGCCGAAGGCCTCGCCGAAGGCCCACGCGGTCGCGAGCGAGACGACGAACGCGCCGAGCATCGACGCACCGATGAGCGCCACCCCGAAGGTGACGCCCGCCAGGTGGCCGAGCAACGGTTCGAGCGCGAGCGCGGCGTGGGCGGCGTCGAGCACCGGGATGCGATGCACGTAGAGCGTGGCCGCGGTGGTCACGATCACCGCGCACATGATCGCCTGCGTGAAGACCGACCCGAGCGCAGTGTCGATGCGCGCGAAGCCGAGATCGCCGAGTCCGAGCCCCTTGTCCACGGTCGCGCTCTGCTGGTAGAAGATCATCCAGGGCATGATCACCGCGCCGATGTTCGATGCGATCAGGAGCAGATAGCTATAATTTCCGAGCGGCTGGTTCCCGAAGATGCCCTGCATCACGATGGCGTGCGCGGGCGGATGCGCCGCGAAGGCCGCGGGCACGAAGAGGATCTCCACCAGGCAGAGCGCGAGCGCGAATGCCTCGGCGCGCTTGTACGACGCCGTGAAGATCACGACCACGAGCAGCAGCGCCGCCGTGATGACGAGCGGGCGCGGATCGAGCCCGAAGATCATCGCGGCGCCCGCGATACCCGCGAACTCCGTGACCAGCGCGGCGACGTTGGTGAGCAGCATCGTGCCGAGCGAGACCCACGTCCAGCCCAGGCCGTAGTGCTCGCGGATCAGGCGAGCGTGCCCCTTGCCGGTGACCACGCCGAGCCGCACCGTCATCTCCTGGACCACGAAGAGCGGGACGATCAGGAGCAGCTGCAGCAGGATCAGCTTGTAGCCGAACTGCGCGCCGGAGGTGGCGGCGGTGGTGATGCTGCCCGCCTCGGTATCGGCGAAGGTGACGACCAACCCCGGACCGGCGACCGCAAGAAAGCGCAGGAGACTCGAACGGAACGACGCCATCGATAGTTAGGATAACCTAATTATCGTGCGAGCCGTTGCGAGAAAACCCGCTGAAAACGGTGTTCCTGCAAGTGCGCCCGAAGACGGCGCCCGATGAAGGCTCTCGTGCTCGTGCTGCGCGTGCTCCTCGGGCTGCTCTTGATCGTGACCGGGGCCCTGAAGGTCGGTCACGCGCCCGATCTCGCCGCGGCGATCGCCGGGTTCCGCTTGCTTCCGGGCGCGATCGTCGCGCCGATGGCGGTGATCCTGCCCTACCTCGAGATCGTGCTCGGCGCGTATCTGGTCGTCGGGCTCTTCACGCGCGTCGCGGCCTGGGCGGCCTGCGCGCAGTTCGCGATCTATGCGGCCGCGATCGCCTCCGCCGTCCTGCGCCACATTCCGGCGAATTGCGGCTGCTTCGGCCCGCACGACCAGGCGACGGCCGACTGGCCCCACGTCGCGTTCGATCTTGCGCTCGCGCTGGTTGCCGCGGTCGTCGCGGCGCGCGCACCGGGTACACTCGCTCTCGATGGGAGAATCAAGACCTAATATGAACCAACGTCTGCTCGCGACGATCTCGATCGTCGTGCTCGCGCTGATCGTCGTCGCGGGCGTGCTCTACGTGCGCCTGCATCCCTCGCAGCAGCTGCAAAACGCATCGGTCGCGCCGATCAACGCCAAGGCGACGATGGGCGAACCCGCACCGGAATTCGTCACCGCGTCGACGCACGGTCTCTTCGATCTGGACAAGACGACGAAGCCGGTCTTCATCGAGATCTTCGCGACGTGGTGCCCGCACTGTCAGCGCGAGACCGCGGTGATCGAGCGCCTCTACAAGACCTACGGCGACAAGGTCGATTTCATCGCGGTTCCCGGCAGCGATACGGGCATGGACGGCACCTCACCCGAGTCGCAGCTCGACGTGCTGAATTTTCAGCAGCGCTTCGGTGTGAGCTACCCGATCGGCGCCTACGATCCCACGCTCAGCGTCGCGAATCTCTATCTCAAGGGCGGCTTTCCGACGATCGCGATCGTGGATACGCACAAAACGATCACCTATTTGAACAGCGGCGAGGTCCCGTATGGGGAACTCGCCGCTGCGATCAAGCGTGTCTTGTAGCCGGTCGAATCAGTCGTTCGGCGGGAACTCGTAGTTCGGCGGCGGGACGACCGGATCGCCGATCTCGAGCACGATCTGTTGGTGCGAAAGCAACTGAATCTGCCGCAGATTGCCGTCGTACTTCACGCCGTTGAGGAACGCCGTGACGGGACCCTTGAGGCCCGCGACATCGGTGCGCGTGAGCGGCTGTCCCCAGATGTCGAAGAAGATGCCGAGCGTGTACCCGCTGCCGCCGGGCGGCGCGAGTTCGGGCGCCTCGACGTGGATGATGCCGTCGGGATTGTGCGTGTGGATCCAGTAGAGGCAGCCGCCGGTCGCCGTCGGCACGCCGCCGATGAACTTCGGCACCTGCACCTGCACGCCGTGGTCGTAGATCGAAAGATGCGGGTGGACGTGCAGCGTGACGTACTCCTGATTCGCGCAGGGAATGCCGTCCACGGTCTGACCGCGTCCGCCCGAGGGCGTATCGGCCACCGCGCCCTTGTCGTAGGTCGGGATCACCGCTTTGCCGAGCGTCTCGCCGTCGACGAGCGGGATCGGCGAAGCGGTCGGCGCGCCGCTCGCCGCGGGGGTCGGCGTGGCGTAGGCCGCGGCGAGTTCCTTATTCTGCTGCCAGCGCAGGAAGCCGAACGCGGCGATGATCAGCACGACCGCGACCGCGACGCCGATGTAGACGTTGGTCATGGGGTCGCGCGGGGGCGGCGCCCCGGCGGAACCGCCGCGCTGCTTTTGGCGGCGCGCGGTGCGAGAGTTGGGCTGTGACAAGCGAACCTCTATGATGCGGTGAGTGCGGTGGTGCTGTGCTCCGACGAATCGAGAACGCGGCCGGGAATGAGATAGTTCACGACGTAGTCGTGGACGGCGTCGGCCAGCGGTGTGACCGGTGCGGTGTAGCCGCTCGCGCGCAGACGCTCGACCCGCGCCTGCGTGCAATATTGATACTTGGGACGCAAGGTTTCGGGCATCTCCGTGAACTCGATCCGTTCGGGAACCTGCATCGCGCGGAAGATGGGCCGCACGAGATCGAGCCACGTGTGCGCCTCGCCCGACCCGATGTTCAGCAGTCCGGTGATGCCGCTCTGCGCCGCGTGCACGGTCATTTCGACCGCGTCTTTTACGTAGAGAAAATCGCGGCACTGCTCGCCGTCGCGAAATTCGGGGCGATAGCTCTTGAAGAGTTTCACGCTGCCGCTCTCGCGGATCTGCTCGTAGGCCTTCACCACGACGCTGCGCATCTCGGCTTTGTGATCTTCGTTCGGCCCGAAAATATTGAAGTATTTCAGGCCGATGCAACGGTCGGCGAGCCCGGTGCGCTGCGCGTAGAGATCGAACATATGCTTGGAATACGCGTACATGTTGAGCGGGCGTAGCGCGTGCAGATCGGCTTCGTCGGAGAGGCCGTCTTCGAGCGGGCCGTAGGTGGCCGCCGACGAGGCATAGACGAAGCGTGCTCCGAGATCGATCGCCCAATGCGCGATGTGCTTGGTATATTCGTAATTATTGCGCATCAGGTAGTCGGCGTCGGTCTCGGTGGTCGCGCTGCACGCGCCGAGATGAAAGACCGTCCGCACGTCGCCGAAGTAGTTCCGATGCTCGCCCGCGAGATCGATGAAGTCTTCGCAGTCGACGTAATCGGTGAAGCGCAGCGGAACCAGATGCTTCCACTTCTCCGAGCGGTCCATCGAGTCGACGACGACGATGTCTTCGAAACCGCGGCGATTCAGCGACCAAATGAGGGCGCTGCCAATGAGGCCGGCGCCGCCCGTGACAACGATGGGGCCTGATGTGAGATCGTGCATAGTGGCGAATCGGCCTATTCCCCGGCGCAAAACGTCGAGTCCTTTAAAGGACCGCTAGAACGGGGCGGTCAGGCGCAGCAGCACCCGGCGGCCGTTGGCGATCTGCGTCGTGTTGAAGCCGTTGGCGATCTTCAGCACGTACTGGTGGTTCAGCAGGTTCGTGACGTCGAGGTTCACCCCGAGGCCCCCGTGCAGGGCCTGACGCCCGAGCGAGAGGTCGAAGGTCGTGTGAGCGGGCAGGCGCCCGTTGAACGACGCGCCCGTCGTCACGTTCTCGAAGCCGACCGGATAGCCGGTTCCGTAGTTCGCCTGCAGCGTGCCGTACCAGGCGCGTTCTTGGCCGAAACGGTGCGTGTAGGCAGCCTCGAGCGCGACCGTCTGATCGTGGTCTTCGGGCGAGAGGAGCGCCGACGACGTGAGCGGGAGGCCGCCCGTGTCGAGCGCGCTCGGCGAGAAGAGGAAGGTCGACCCCGAGATGCCGCCCGCGTACGACCCCGAGATCGTCGAACTCAGGAACCACGAGTCGCCCGAGCGCGTGCTGTTTTCGAGGCGGAACTCCACGCCGTTGTCGATACCCGTCGCGTTGTTGAAGACCGCGAAGAGCGGCGTGTTGAGAAACTGCGTGGTGTCGAGCACGTTCGTCACGCGACGGGAGAAGATGTTGAAATAGCCGTGCAGCGTGTCGTTGAATTGATGCGAGAGACCGAATTCGTAATACGAATCGCGCTCCGGCTGCAGATCGTAGACGGGATTGCCGGAGCAGCCGTTGAGGATCACGCAGTCGGCGCGCACGTCTTCGAGTTGCGGCGCGGCGTAGAACCGGCCGTAATACACGTGCGCCACGTTACGGCCGCCGTCGGAGATATTGACGCCGATGCGCGGTTCGAGCATGTACCCGCCCACGTAACCGGTCGAGTGGTCGTAGCGCAGACCGTAGTCGACGGCCACGTTACGGTTCGGCTGCCACTTGTCTTGTGCGAAGATGCCGACCTGCGTTCCGGCTTTGTTCTGTCCGCTCGTAAACGCGTAGTAGCCGGGCGCCGGAGGCGGCGGGAGCGCCGAGGTGGGCGAGATAGTGCAGGTCGGATCGTAGCAGCCGAAGGTCTGTGAAGCGTTGAAGGTCTCGCGGCTCGCATCGAACCCGACCTTCCACGCGTGATGATCGCTCGCGCGGAATTCCGAGGCGCGCAGACCCACGTAGTTCGCACGGCGATCTTGACGCAGGCCGATCTGATGTGCGAACTGCGGAGCGTTGGGCGAGGCGGGATCGCCGTACGAGGGGTTCGGCCCGAGCGTCAGCACGTCGTTCGCCAAATTTCCGTCATAGGCGATGCGGGTGGAACGCACGTACGGCACGATTTGAAAGACGCCGTTCCCGTCGCGCGACGTCGTCGTGTAGTTCAGATTGAAGAAGCGATCGTACTCCCGCTGCACGTCGTTCGTGGCGGCCGGAGCGAAGATCGGATCGAGCGCGTTGTTGGGATCGGTATTGATCGGAATCTGAAACTGGCCGAGCTGGTTCGATGCGTCGAAGGCGAGCGTGGAACGCGAGCCGAGCTGTGCTACGTAGCGGAGAAACTGGTCGGCGTTCGACGAGCGATCGTGGATCGGGTGGTAGGTCGGCGCATCGATACCGCGATCGGTATGCCCGCCGTTGAGGCTCAGGTAGAGCTCGCTGCTCTTGAAGCGGATCAGATCGTTCAGCGAGGCCGAACCCGTGCCTTCGTTCCCGCCGCCGACGCTGAGATGGCCGTAGCTGCCCGGCTTGAGATCGGAGAGGCGCGTAGAGACGATGTTCACCACCGCGCCCATGCGGCTGCCGCCGAACTCGGCGGGAATCGCGCCGGTCGAGATCTCGAGCGAGTCGATGCTCTTGGGATCGAAGACCTGGCCGAAGTTCGAGCTCGTCGCGAGCGGCAGCGGCGCGCCGTCGATCTCGTACGTAACGCCGTGAAAGCCGTGGGCGACCGGCTCGTTATAGGAGAAGCGCACGATGCCGGGCACCGTCGCGATCAGCTTGTTGAGGTTGTCGCGGTCGGGGGACGTGGCAATCTGCGACTTGGTAATCGTGTTGACCGAGACGGGCGTGCCCCCCGCTCCGGCCGAGGCAGTCGAGACGACCCTCGCAATCTGCTTGAGGCCGAGCGCGACGTTCACGGTCGCGACGGAGTCGGCGGTTACGTCCACCTCGACGGTACGGTCGGCGACGCCCGCCTCGTGCACGAGAATGGTGTAGCGTCCGAAGGGGACCGCCGGAAAGCGGTACTCACCGTGCGCGTCGGTCGTGGTGGCGAAGCGCGAGCCTTCGCCGCTCAAGGTGACGGCGGCATGCGGCTGCGGTTTGCCCGCGATGGTGACCTCGCCGCGCACGAGGCCGGTGGTGTCGGCGAGCGCCGTGCCCGCGGATAACAGCAAACAGACGGCGAGAGCCGCCGCTGAGATTCGGTACATTGGAATTCCTCTGACGAAAAGAAGTGATCGAGTTTAGGCGGGTACGATCACGGTCGTCGGAGGTGGCCGCGTTACGGGGCGGCGGAGGATCGCGGCGCGCCGGCGCGGAGCCGGACGCCGCAGGCGGTGGGCACGCACCGGCAGACGCGGTGCGAAGGGGACGCGGAGGATCGCTATTGCGATCGCGGCGATCGCGCGCAGAAGCACGATGGCAAGCGCGCGGATCACGAGGACCGCCGCCGCGATCAGTGCGGCGAGGAGCAGCAACGGAGCCGGAGCATGCGCGCGTTCGAGCGACTCGCCGAGCGCAAACCACCCGACGCTACTGAGCACGAGGAGGCGCTTACCGGGGATAAAGCCGGCCAGTCGAGCGGCGAGCACGCTGCCGTCTCGACAGCAGCCCGAACGGAGGGCGCATGCGAACACACCCGCCGCGAGGGCCGTCAGGCCGAACGCGGCGAGTCCGAGGAAGACGTTGTGATAGGCGCCTGCTTGGCTGTGCCCGTCCCCGAAGGCCGCCGCGTGGGCGACCAAGGAGGCAAGCAAGCCGAGTGCGAGGGCGCCGGGCAACCCCCGGGTTCTCACCAACGGTTCAATTCTCCACAAGACGCAGGGGGACCGCTCCGCCCGCGTCGTACTGAGGGGGCCCGCCCCCCGGACTGCAATGATGAATAGTCGTCTACCCGTAGAGAACGCCGATACCGTGAGTCTGGTTTGCGCCCTGCTCGTGCGCTTTCCGGAGCTCGCTTCGATTCGCTCGATGCCCGCCGAACGGAACGTGCGTCTCACTTTCGCCCTCCGCACGCGTCTGGACAAACCCGCCCAGGCGTCGCTCGCCGATGCGCTGGCGGATCACGTCGACGGCTACCTGCTGCTCGTCAAAGACGAGGCGCAGACGTTGCGCGTCGAGTGCGAGAGCGATCGCACGGTGAGCTTCGTGCACGTCACGCGCGACACGGAGAGCTTCTCTAAAGAAGAACTCGAGTTGCTGGTGGCGTTCTTCGCCGATCGCTTCGGCGAGGCGCTGGTGCGCAGTCCGCAGCCGGAGGATGCGTTCGACGCCGACCCGGTCGCCCAAGACGAGTCCGCGCTCTACGCGATCGAGGCACTGCGCGATCCCACGCAGTCGAAGAGTTTGGTGGGATTCCGCGAAGAGGCTCGGGTCCTGGTTTACTTCATCAAGTCACGGAAAGCGAAGGCTTCGTCTCGCCGCTAGAACCGCTCAACCTGCTGCTCATCGGGGACGTCGTCGGTTCCCCGGGTCGCGACACCCTCAAGCGCTGCGTCGCGCTCGTGCGGGATCAGTACCACATTCACGCCTGCATCGCCAACGGTGAGAACGCCGCCGGCGGCTTCGGGCTGACCGCCCAGACCGCCGAGGAGATGTTCGCCGCCGGCGTCGACTTCATCACGAGCGGCAATCACATTTTCGACAAACGCGACTTCAAGACGTATCTGGAGTCGACCGACCGCGTCATTCGCCCGGCGAACTATCCGCCGACGACGCCCGGGCGCGGCTACGGCACGTTCGAGGCCGACGGCACGACCGTCGGCGTGATCAACGTGATGGGCCGCACCTTCATGCCGCCGGTCGACGATCCGTTCCGCGTGATCGACCCGCTGATCGACGACCTGCGCGTGCATACGCCGATCGTGATCGTCGACGTGCATGCCGAGGCGACCAGCGAAAAGGTGGCGCTCTCCCGCTTTCTCGACGGACGCGCCTCGGCGATCTACGGAACGCACACGCACGTGCAGACCGCCGACGAGCAGATCCTCGCGGGCGGTACCGCCTACATCACCGACGTCGGGATGACCGGCCCGAGCGACGGCGTGATCGGCATGGAGCAAGCCGCCGTGCTCGACCGCTTCTTGACGGGAATGTCCGAACGGTTCAATGTTCAAAAGACCGGTACCAAGCAATTTTGTGCGGCGGTCGTGAGCATCGATCGGAGTACCGGACGCGCGCGAGAGATCAAGCGCATCTTCCTGCGAGGCATTGCATGAATGAGGATTCGGAACGCGTCGCACCCGAAACGCTGAAAGTCTCGGCCAAGAGTAACCCGAACGCCGTGGCGGGCGCGCTCGCCGCGGCGCTGCGCGAACGCGAGCGCGCGGAGATGCAGGCCGTCGGCGCGGGCGCCATCAACCAGGCGGTCAAGGCCGTGGCGATCGCCCGCAGCTATCTTAAAGAAGGCGGCATCGATCTCGTGTGCGTGCCGTCGTTCATCACCGTCGAGATCAGCGAGCACGAGCGCACCGGGATCTCGCTCACCGTGGAACGGCGCGGGTGATCGTCGACTTTCATTCGCACACGCATCTGAGCGACGGCACGCTCGATCCGCAGGCGCTCGCCGATTTCATGGGCGAGCGCGGGGTCGAGATCTTCGCGATCAGCGATCACGATACGCTCGGCGCCCACGGAGCGTTCGAGCCGCGCAACGGCGCGCGCGCCATCACCGGGATCGAGATCAATACGACCTACCGCGAGAACGAAGTGCACGTGCTCGGCTACGCGGTCTCACCCGACGCACCCGAGCTCGCCGCCCTGATCGAGCACAACCGCAGCGAACGTGTGAAACGCGCCGAGAAGATGGTCGCGCGGCTGCGCGCGGCCGGCTACGGCATCACCCTCGACGACGTGCGGCGCGAAGCCGCGTCGGCGCACGCGCTCGGGCGCCCGCACGTGGGCAAGGCCCTGATCCGTCGCGGCATGGCGCCCGATATCGAATGGGCCTTCCGCAACCTGCTGCGCCGCGGAAAGCCGGGCTACGTTCCTTCCACCCATGCGACGCCGCAGCAGGCGATCGCGGCGATCGCCGCCGCGGGCGGGGTGCCGGTGCTCGCGCATCCGGGCCGCTTGAAGGACCGCGCGATCGTCGACGAACTCGCCCAAGCCGGACTGCGCGGGCTCGAGGTCTTCTACCCCACGCACGACGCCGACGACATCCGCGTCTTTCGTGAGAAGGCACGGCACTACGGCCTCGTAATGACCGCGGGCTCGGATTTTCACGATATTCGCTATCACGCGCACGGAGTAGGGGTCACGGTCGAGCGCGAAGATATCCAGCCTTTTCTGCATCTCGTCCTTCGATAAATCGCTCGCAAGCGGTGTGGGAGTCCAGGTGAAACCTACGTTCCTCGCCGGTATCATTGCCGGCGTTCTCGCGTGCTCGGCCATGACGGCGGCGCGTGCCGCCGACGGAGCGCCCGTCGATGCCGTACTCTCGAACGGGATGCACGTGGTGATCGTGCGCAACCGGCTCGCACCGGTGGTGACGACCTCGATCGTCTACGGGGTCGGCGGCGTGGACGATACGATTCCCGGCATCGCGCATGCGACCGAGCACATGCTCTTCCGCGGTACCACCGACATCTCGAGCGAGCAGTTCGCGAACATCGCGACGCGCATGGGAGCGCAGTACGACGCCGAGACGACCGCGATCTCCACCCGCTACTACTTCACGATTCCGGCGAACTATTTGGGCATCGTGCTGCGCCTCGAAGCCGATCGCATGCAGCATGCGCGGATGAGCGAGCGCGCGTGGGAGCACGAGCGCGGTGCGATCGAACAAGAGGTGAAGGCGCATCTGGGCAATCCGCTGCTGCCCGCGATGAAGCAAGTGAACGACGTCTTCTACGGCACCTCGCCGTGGGGGCGCGATCCGGTCGGCACGATCGCGGGCTTCAACCGCATGCGCGCATCCGACATCGCCGCGTTCTACAAGACCTGGTATCACCCCAACAATGCGACGCTCGTGATCGTCGGTGATGTCGATCCGCAGCGCGCGCTCGCCTCGGTGCGCCGCCGTTTCGGCGCGATTCCGTCGGCGCCGCTGCCCGCCCATCCCGCGCTGCCGCTCGGTGTGTTGCAGGCCAAGACGATCGTGCAGCGCGTCGACTTCCCGCTCTCGTTCGCGGTGGAGTCGTTTCGCGCGCCGGGCCTCGACGATCCCGATTACGCCGCGGATCAGGTGCTCTTCACCGCGCTCGATAACGCGCGAGGACGGCTCGCCGATCTCGCGCTAAGCGGCAAAGCGCTCATCGCGCTCGGCCTATCGACCGGCTTTCCGCAGGGCGGCAGCGGCGTATTCGTCGCGGCTCCACTGCCCGGCGGCGACCCGAAGGCGACGCTCTCCGCGCTCGATACGATCCTCGCGGAGTACGCCCGCACGGGCATCCCCGACGATCTCATCGCCGCGGCGAAGGCGCGTCTGCTCGCATCGCGCGCCTACGAGGCGTCGAGCATTCCGGGTCAGGCGGCCGAGTGGTCGATCGAACGCGCGATCGAGCATCGCACGCCCGCGGCCTACTACGCCGCGCTCGAGCGCGTGACCGATGCCGACGTGAATCGCGTCTTCCGCACGTACGTGAGCGGCGCCCCGCGCATCTCGCTCGCGCTGCTCGCAAATCCGACGGCTGCGATGCCGCACGTCGATCGGATGAGCGCAACCGAGAACGTGAAGGTGACAGCGAGTAAGGACGTCACGCTGCCCGCGTGGACGAACGCCTACTTCGCGGCGCCGCTGCATGCGCCACGCGATCGCGATCCGGCGAGCACGTTCACCTTGCCCAACGGCATGAAGATCGCGGTGCGGCGCGAGCGCTTCTCGCCGACGTTCGTGGTGCGCGCGGAGATTCGCAGCAATCCCGACGTGTACGAACCGAAGGGCAAAGAGGGCGTGGCCGACTTGACGAGCTCGCTCATGCCCTTCGGAACCACCACCTACGACGTGAAGGCCTATCAGGCGCAGCTCGATCGCATCGCCGCGTCGGTCTCGCTCGGCACGTCGTTCGCGGCGCAGGCGCGCGCGGCCGATTTCGATCGCACGATCGCGCTGCTCGCCGACGGCGAACTGCACCCGGCCTTCTCGCCGGCTCGCTTCGCCATCGTCGCCCGCGATGCGATCAAATCGCTCGCGGCGGTGGAGAATCGTCCGGAGACTAAGGCGGAGCTCGCGCGCGTCGATGCGCTCTATCCGCCGGGCGATCCGCACCGCCGCCATGCGACGGCGGCAAGCGCGGCCGCGGTGACGCTCGCCGACGTCAAGCGCTGGTACGCGTTCGCCTATCGCCCCGATCTCACGTCGGTCTCGGTGGTCGGCGACGTCTCTCCCGCCGAAGTGAAGGCCGCCTTCGAACGTTACTTCGGCGCCTGGAAAGCCGTTGGTCCGAAACCGTCGATGGCCTATCCGTCGGTGAAGGGCAAGGTGCGCTCCACCTCGACCACGATCGCGTCGGCGACGGTGAAGCAGTCGCAGGTGACGCTCACGCAGCGTCTGCCGTTGCGACGCGGAAACGGCGATCTGGTCGCGCTCGAAGTCGCGAATACGATGCTCTCGGGCGAAGGAACGGGTTCGATGCTCTTCCGCGACGTTCGCGAGGCGCACGGCTACGTGTACTCGATCGATTCCGCGCTCAACGCCGGTCGCAACGGTTCGACTTTCTCGCTCGCGTTTGCCGCCGATCCCAAAAACGTGAGCGCGGCGCAGCGAAC
Organism: Vulcanimicrobiota bacterium; assembly: GCA_027306785.1. Lineage (GTDB taxonomy): Bacteria > Vulcanimicrobiota > Vulcanimicrobiia > Vulcanimicrobiales > Vulcanimicrobiaceae > REEB354. The sequence goes on along the minus strand of DAHUZB010000005.1, from coordinate 178,541 downwards.
GGCGTTCGCGACGATCGAGCGCTTGCGGGCGATGCCGCCGAGCGCGAGCGATCTCGCCCTCGCGAAGGCGATGCTGCTCTCCAACTACACCGTCTCGCTCGACAGCTACGGCGCGGTGGCCGACGAGTTGCTCATCGATCTGCGCGACGGCATCGACGACAACGACGTGACGCGCTACTACGACCGCGTGCTCGCGGTGACGCCCGCCGACGTGCAGCGCGCGATGCGGCGCTGGATCGATCCTGCGCACTTCACGCGTGTGATCGTGGCGCCGAAACCCTAACCGCGGAGCGCCGCGCTAGAAGGGAGCGCGCTCGATGCGCGTCTGCAGTGTGAGGAAAAGCTGCGGCGCCGCAAGCGGAATCGCCGGTAGAAGAAGCGGTGCTCCCGAACGGGTGGCGAGAGGCACCGCAAAGCGAGGCGAAACGAAGGCATCCGTAAAACGATGCCCCAGGTTGGTCGCTACGAGGGTGAGTGAGGTGGTCGGCGAGAGTTTTCGTTCGAGTCCGGCTGTTATGAGTGTGTAGGCCGGGAGATTATTTGGGTTGTTCCGGCTTGTATAGAGGGCGTTGATAATCGCTTCGGTGCGCTGATCGGGCAAACCCCAATCGAACGTGACCGACGCAGACAGCGGCGATACCGCGGGCAATTGCGTGCCGACGATGTACGGTGATGACTGAGCGCTCAGGAGTTCGCGCGTTGCGGCCGTCAGTCGGGCTCGATGATACTCTAGGTTCGCCTGCATGATAAGATGCGGTCCGATGTGACGGCTTAGACTTATTTCGAGTCCTTCGTAGGCGACGCGCAAGCCGGAGATATCGTGTTGGAAAAATACCGTAGGAGGTTGTGGAGCCGGTGAACATCCGCCGACGCTCGCAAAGTCTCCGAGCAGCGAAGCCAGGTAGCCGGTCGGGATCGTGCCTCCGAATGCTTCCACAGGTACGGTAGCGCTTGAGACACCCACGCCGGAGTCGGAGATTGCGTATGCTTGCGCCGAAAAGCTCCCCGTCGGCCGTGTCTGCGTGATTCCGGCGCGCGCGTAGAGTTCGTGCGTGACATCGACGGTCTCGTTCGGTGCTTGAGCGAATATTTGATTCCCTTGGCAGTCGTACGTGGCGGAGGCCGGATTGCCGAAAGTTTGCGCGCTCGAGGGAGGCTCAGCGAGCGATCCGTAACCGATGGTGGAGAACCACGTGAGATGTGCGGCGTTTTCGCGGCGAGCGTTTCCCTCGAAATACAGCGTTGCCGGCCGGCCCATATAGCGGTTGTATGAAACCTTGATGTCTTTGATGCTTCCGTGATGCAGTGCCAGATCGACGGAACCGCTGGTGTCCCGAGCGCGGTTGCCGAGACTCGCATCAAACGTCGGCGTCACAGATGAGGCCGTGTACGCATTGCTTCTCAGCAGGGACGTTCCGACGTTGATGTTGAGGGTTCCGAGGTTAGATGTTCGGATGAGAGCAAGAGAGTCGGATTGCGCCTGAAACGACGACCCGTCGGAACCCGGGTTCGGCACCCCGGCAATCAAACGATGTTGCAATTCGTCAGCTTGCTCGTTGGCTAGATCGAGCGCGTTAAAGCGAATGTCCCAACCTGCAGTATGGGTGTCATATTCGACTTCGCCGTACCGGCCGCTCGTTGCTGTGAAGTTTCCCGGGCCGACGCCGGCGGGCGTGGAGCCGAGCAGATAGGGTACGACGAAAGCTCCGCGGGATGCATTCGCCGCGAACTCGGCCGTTATCGCGCTCGCGGGGCCGACTTGTTGGGTGATCTTGGCGAGAGCGCCACCACCACGCCGATCGTCGTGGTGAACGTAGTCGAGGCCACTTGCGTCTCGGAAGAGTTGATTGTCGAGCGGACCGGCATTCGCGTGCGTTTCGGCTTCTACGACGTATCCGACCGTGCCCGTCGTCCCCTGTACGGTAACATCGGCCTTCGCCGTCTTGAAGCCGCCGCCTACCGTCTTGATCGTGTACGTCGGCCATGTGGTGGGCGATAGCGTAAAAAACGCGACCTCCGGCTTGCTGACCGTATCGACGGTTGCCGACTGCAGCAACTCGGGATCGAGCGAGAGCAGTGCTTGCGGCGACGGGAGAAGCCCGCCATCGAGCGAGTAGGTCGTCAATCTGGGATCTCGCCCCTCGAGCGAGATTCCGGTCAGTTGCCCCAAAGCATTGGTTCTGACATCGGCGCCGCCTAGTCGATTGAGCTCGTCGTAGAGGTCGCTGGAGAGCTTTCCGAGGGGTGTGGACGGGTTGACGTACGTGCGACTCACATGCAACGGAGGAGACGCGATTGCGGTCGCGATCGTCTTTGCTTCCAAAACGATCGCCAGGGTTAACGTGCTCGTATCGTACTTGACGACAACGTAGGTCGTTGTTGGGGCGGTGTCGGGGCTCTCGATATGCAGCAGGAATCGACCGGTAGGAACGTTCGCGATGACGGCTTTACCGTGCGCATTCGAGGTCGCTTCGACCACGCGGCCCGGGAGGTCGATGCGTATTGCGGCTCCGCTCAGCGGCTTGCCCAGAACCGATAGTTTAAGTGTCAGGGTTGCCTGCGCAAGCGCGATTCGCGGCAGAAGAATCGCCGCGACGAAGCACCAGATGAACGCTTTCCGAAGCATCGAAAGTCGATGCGCTACGGCTTGTCGTGTACCAGCGTGAAGGTATCGTGTATCGGCATGGTAACGGAACCCGTAAAGCCGCCGCTTGATTTTTGCACGTCCTGCCCCGAAACCGTGATGGATTGAATGATCCCGTTCTTCAGCGTAATATTCGCTTCGCGCGTGCTGTAAATCTTAAACTGAACCGGAGCATTGACTCCGGGTGGCGTCCCTGTCGCATTATCGATGGAGCGCATGAGCAATTGGAGCCCGAGCGTCCGTGAACCCGCATTCATGCGGGTCACCGTGAGCTTCGCGATTCCGATTCCTCCGAAAAAGGACGGCTCCGTCATGTCGACGGTCCAGGATGTCCCCACCTTTACATTATCAGGCGGAGTTCCATACTGTTGTTTCGGCCAGAAAAACACCAGCGGAGGACTATCCCACTTGTCGCCGTTCAGCCATCGAAGAGAGCCATCTTGAGCACGCTCGTAGTCTTTACCGGCGTGTCCTTGCCAGTCATAGGTAAATTCGATTCTGCCTTGGTCGACCTTGCTGATTTTGATCGAGATTGATTCTCGATGCAGCATGTTGACCGGTTCTCCGGCGTACTCGACGCTCTGGTACGAGAGCTGCTCGCCGACGTGAACGTGCGGTTCAAACAGTGAGATCGGCTCCGACGCGGCGTTTCCGGATGTCAGTACGCAAATCGCTATGCTGGTAAAGACCGGAGTGAGGAGCTTCATATTCGCATCATCCTAATTGCGGGTAAAGTTCGATGGCGGCGCGGGCCACGATTGTGGCCCGCGCGGAAGTTCCGGGCGTTAGTAATCGCAGGAGGTTTCGACGGAGCAGTTGCTCAGTTGAATGAGGGCGCACGTCTCGAGACCACCGGCCGCATTTCGAAAATGCGTGACAGCAAGAATAGTGTGCGTGCACGTTGCTGCCCGTGCGGTGCCGAGTGACGAGAATACGAGGCCGAGACAGAAGGCCGCTTTGAGAAAATGTTTCACTTCCAACTCCTTAAACGTCGCGCTCAGGCGCGAAGGCGAAATAGGGAAGCGAGCTTTGGCGTACGCTTACGCTTCGCAGCGTGTTACGAGCCGCGAGGCTCTGAACGCGTACATATATGCCCACACCCGTCAATGCGTTTTCTCACACCCCCCCCCGTCCCTGCCTCGGGCCGTGGGTGTCCGGTCGTGGCGCCGAAACCCTAACTGCGGAGCGCCGCTCCGACCGCGCGGCGGATCGACTGCTGCAGGGCGTTGCCTTCGCGTTCGTAGCGCGCGAGGGCATTCGCTTGTGCCTCGATCGCGTCGGCGTCTTTCATGAAGCGGTGATTGATGCGCACGTTGTAGGCGCACGCGGCGAGCGCCGCGGCGGCGAATTCGGCGGCGCACCCGATGTCGCTGATCAGGTTCTTGTTCGGGATATTCAGGCTCTCGGCCGCCAGGCGTAGCACCTCGAGCGCGCTCTGCGCGGCGAGCAGCGGCTCCGCGGCGGCGTGGTTCAGCGCGATCTCGAGCGCGGCGCGGCGAGTCGCTTTCTCGGCGTCGCTGCTTTTGGGCATCGCGGTCGCCGCGACGACGCGGTCGAAAGCCGCTTCGTCGCGCGCGCGGGCGCGCTGCAGTTCGGCGCGCAGATCGTCGGCCCGCGCGACGAGCGCGTGCGCGAGTGCAGCCTGCGCGGCATATTTCGGGTTGGCGGAGTTGATGCGGTTGACCATCGCGACGAGCGCGGCTCCGGCGGCTCCGACCATGGTCGCAGCGCTTCCGCCGCCCGGCGTCGGCCATTCCGATGCGAGTTGTGTTAAATAATCGTCGACGCTTTCCACGCGGGGGCTCTTCTCGGCCCGAGAGGTAGGCCCCTTATCCACGGTATCGAACCTATGGCGGTTAACCCAATTCCACTAGAGACCATTGAGGAGTTACGTCGTGCCTGTCACGGAAAAGCTTGCTGGTGATGTCAAAGACCGCAACCTGGCAGAGACCGGACGCTCGCGCATCGCGTGGGCCGGGGCCTACATGCCGGTGCTTGCGCAGATCCGCGATCGCTTCGAGATCGAGAAGCCGCTCAAAGGCGTGCGGATCGGCGCCTGTCTGCACGTCACGACCGAAACCGCGAACCTGATGCTTGCGCTGCAAGCGGGCGGCGCGGAGATCGCGCTCTGCGCGAGTAACCCGCTCTCGACGCAGGATGACGTCGCCGCCGCGCTCTGCGAGTACGGCATTCCGACGTACGCGATCAAGGGCGAAGACAACGCGACGTACTACTCGCACATCGAATCGGTCATCGCGACCAAGCCGCAGATGTCGATGGACGACGGCTGCGACCTCGTCACCACGATCTACACCAAGCACAACCATCTGCTCGCCGAGATGATCGGCGGCTGCGAAGAGACGACGACCGGCGTGATCCGTCTCAAGGCGATGCAGAAGGACGGCGTGCTGCCCTATCCGGTGATCGCGGTGAATAACGCGCTGACCAAGCACATGTTCGACAATCGCTACGGTACCGGACAGTCGACGCTCGACGGCATCATCCGCGCGACCAACGTGCTGCTCGCGGGTCGCACCGTGGTCGTGGTCGGCTACGGCTGGTGCGGACGCGGCGTGGCGTCGCGCGCGGCCGGCATGGGCGCGCACGTCGTGGTCACCGAAGTCGATCCGCGCAAGGCGATCGAGGCGGTGATGGACGGCTATCGCGTGATGCCGATGAGCGACGCGGCGAAGATCGGCGACGTCTTCGTGACGGTGACCGGCAACTACCACGTGATCCGCGAAGATCATTTCAAGCTCATGAAGAACGGCGCGATCGTCTGCAACTCGGGCCACTTCAACGACGAGCTCGATCTCGAAGGCATCAAGCGCCTGAGCAAGGGCATGACCGTGCCGCGCGACTTCGTCGAGCAGTACGAGATGCATGACGGCAGAAAGATCTGCGTGCTCGCCGACGGACGTCTGGTGAACCTCGCCGCGGGCGAAGGCCATCCGGCATCCGTGATGGATATGTCGTTTGCGAACCAGGCGATGGCCGCGGCGCATATCGCCAAGCACTACAAGACGATGGGCAAGGAAGTCTATGACGTTCCGGTCGAGATCGACGAAGAAGTCGCGACGCTGAAGCTCTCGTCGATGGGCATCGAGATCGATACGCTCACGCCCGAGCAAGTGAAGTACATGGCGTCGTGGTCGGAGGGAACCTAAGCGTGGCCGAATACAAACGACTCTTCACCTCTGAATCGGTGACCGAGGGTCACCCCGACAAGGTCGCCGACGCGATCTCCGATGCGATTCTCGACGCGATGCTCAAGGACGATCCCATGTCGCGCGTGGCGTGCGAAACGTTCGCGATCACGGGACAGATCCACATCGCGGGCGAGATCACGACGAAGACCTACGTGGATATTCCGCGCATCGTGCGCGAGACGATCCGCGAGATCGGCTACAACGGCTCGGTGGTCGGCTTCGACGCCGATACCTGCGGCGTGAACGTCTCGCTCGACGAGCAGTCGCCCGACATCGCGATGGGCGTCGATCAGTCGCTCGAAGCGCGCGGCGGCGACAACGACGCGTTCGAATCGACCGGCGCGGGCGACCAGGGCATGATGTTCGGGTACGCGTGCCGCGAGACCGACGAACTGATGCCGCTGCCGATCACGCTCGCGCACAACCTCACGCGCCGCCTCACCAAGCTGCGCAAGGACGGGACGCTGCCCTACCTGCGCCCCGACGGCAAGTCGCAGGTGACGGTGGAGTATCACGGCGACGCTCCGGTGCGCGTGGATGCGGTCGTCATCTCGACGCAGCATGATCCCGACGTGACGCTCGAGCAGATTCGTGCCGACGTCACCGAGAAGATCATCAAGGCGGTGATTCCCGCCGCGATGATCGATGCGAAGACGCGTATCTACGTGAACCCGACCGGACGCTTCGTCATCGGCGGACCGATGGGCGACGCGGGCCTTACCGGGCGCAAGATCATCGCCGACACCTACGGCGGCATGGCGCGTCACGGCGGCGGCGCCTTCTCGGGCAAGGATCCGACGAAGGTGGATCGTTCCGCTGCGTACGCGGCGCGCTACGTGGCGAAGAACGTGGTCGCGGCCGGGCTTGCGGATCGCTGCGAAGTGCAGGTTGCCTACGCGATCGGCGTCGCCAAGCCCGTGAGCGTGCTCGTGGAGACCTTCGGCACCGCCAAGATCGCCGAGGAGCAGATCGCGAACGCCGTGATGCAGGTCTTCGATCTGCGTCCCGCCGCGATCATCCATCACCTCGATCTGCGCCGTCCGATCTACAAGCAAACGGCGGCGTACGGGCACTTCGGACGCCCGGACTTGGATCTTCCGTGGGAGCGGCTCGACAAGGTCGAGGCGCTGCGCGCCGCGACCGGCTTCACCGGTGAAGCGCTGCGCGTGCCGAACTTCGCGAAGTAAGGCGCGTCGGAATCCTGAGAACCGAACCCCGCGCAACATTGCGCGGGGTTCTTTCGTTTCTGGGTATGAAGCATCGGGATCCAACGATCCGCGCATAAGAAGGAGCACACATGAGATTTCGTAACGGCCTGATGGCGCTCGCCGCGCTTGCGGCCATCGTCGGCACCACGTTGACGGCATCGGCGCAGCAGACGCTGACGCTCTATCAGGGCGCGCAGATCAACGGCCGCCTGCGTACCACGCTCGATTCGGGCAGCGCGCACGTGGGTGACCGCTTCGTGATGGACGTCGTGCCGCCGTACCCGAGCGGTGATCCGACGTTCCAGGGCGCGATCGTGGCGGGCGAGGTGACGAGCGTGCAGAGCGCGGGGCAGGGCACGAAACCGAAACTCGGCCTGCAGTTCGATTATCTGCGCCTCGCGGACGGGACGACGGTGAATATCGCGGCCAGCCTCACGCAGGACCAGCGCAAGCAAGAACAGGCGAACGGCGGACATGTCGCGCTCACCACGCTCGGCGGTATGCTGCTCGGCAATATGCTCGGAAAGACGATCTTTCACACCGGCGGCGGCGGCATCGTGGGCGCCGCGGGCGGCCTGCTCTACGGCGTGAACAAAAAGACGAACTTCCAGTTGCCTGCGGGTTCGAATCTGCAGATTACGCTGAACCAGACGGTGACGATCCGCCGTCAGAGCAACTACTAGCTCACCGGGCCGCGTGGAGCGCGTCGACGATGCGCTCGGCGAGCTCCACGCGCGCCGCGATCGGGTAGCTCTCGTTCGCGAGCAGTACGATGCCGATGCGTTCGCTCGGCAAGACCGCGACGTACGCGCCGAAGCCGTTCGTCGATTCGGTCTTGTTCAACCAGACGCGCTGCTGCGGCGCCATCGGCGGACGGAGCGCTCGCACCGGCGTGGGATCGAAGAGCATCGCAACGCCGTTGGCCGACGCGAGCACGTTGTGCGAGACGGGATCGGGCAACTGCTCCCAGATCAGATCCTGCGTCATCGCGCCGTCGCGAAAGTAGCCCGTATGTGTCGCCTCGATCGCCGCGCGCAGGGCGGGGGCGACTGCGAGTTCGTTCATGTTTGCGCTCAGAAAGCGCAACATATCGCTCGCCGTGGTGCGGACCCCGTAGGCTTCATGGTCGAGCACGCCGGGATGCATGCGAATCGGCTTCCCGTGCCGATAGCCTTCGGCGTAGAAGGCCATCGCCGAGGGCGGCAGATCGATGAACGTACGGTGCATGCCGAGCGGTGCGAAAATCTCGCGCTGCATCAGCGCGCCGTACCCGCTGTTGCTGCTGCCCGCGCGCCGCGCGGCGATGAGCCCGAGCACGCCGATGCCGATGTTCGAGTAGGTGCGGTAGGTGCCGGGAGCGTAGCGCGGGCGCCAGCGAGCCAGGTAGCCGAAGAGCCCGCGCGTGTCGTGCACGTCGTCGGGAACTTGAAGCGGCAGACCGCCCGTCGTGTGGGTGCCGAGTTCGAGCAGCGTGAGTCGCCCGAAGGCGGTGCCGCGCAGGTCGGGGAGGTAGCGCGCGACCGGTGCATCGAGCGAGAGGCGGCCGGCGAGCACCTCGCGCGAGACGAGGGTCGCGGTGAGGGTCTTGCTCACCGAGCCGAGCTCGAAGAGCGTGCGATGGGTCACGGGACGCTTGCGCGCAACGTCGGCTAGGCCGTAGGTGAAGACGTGCGGCACGCCGTCGACCACGATGCCGACCGCCATCCCGGGCACGCGATAGCGCGCCATCACGGGACGCACGGCTCGAGCGACAATCGTCGAAAGCGAAGGCGGTGCCGCGGGCGTCGCGGCGACGAAGGCGATCGGCGCGAGCAAAAGCGCCGCGATGCGCATGACGCGCTTGTGGGGTCCCGGTATCATCACGCCCCGCGATTCGCCTCGAGGCCGTTGCGTTCCCGAGCAAGTGAGCGAGCGGTAGGCGAAGCGCCGAATTGCGTACCGTTCGAGAAGGGGTATCGAGCGCCGTTCTTCGTTCCTTCTCTCGTGCTGCCGGTCGGATGCGTAGGATGCGAGCATGACCATACGGATCACGGGTGCCTTCACGTATGACCGCAAGGACGAGATCGACCTTCTCGTTTCCCGACTCATCGGGAGCACCGACACGACGCTCGACCTCTCCGAGGTGAACGAGATCGACACGTTCGGCATATCGGTGCTCGTCGCACTGAGCAAAACGATAGCGGAACAATATCGCAACCTGGAAATTCACGGCGATGAAGCGATCGCGCATTTCGCGCGCATCGCGGGCGTCGAGCACCTGATCGAGCTCATCGACGCCGCGTGATGAACATAGCACGTTTTGCGACAAACGTCGATGACGTTTCGCGCTTCCGCGGATGCCGACCGTCGAGTATATGAGTTTGTAGATCATGCACGGCGATCGGGTTGAAACGCAGGGGCGCACGGACCAGGGTGACGGAGCAAACGACTCGGTACGCCTCTATCTGCGCGAGATCGGCGGCGTGTCGTTGCTCGCACGGGAAGACGAAGCGCGGCTCGCGCAGCGCATCGAAGCGGGCGGCGGCGACAGCGAAGACGCGAAGCGCGAACTCGCCGAAGCGAATCTGCGGCTCGTGGTCTCGGTTGCGCGCAAATATCTCGGACGCGGCATGCCGCTGCTCGACCTCATTCAAGAGGGCAATCTGGGCCTGATGCGCGCGGTCGAAAAATTCGACTACCGCATGGGATACAAATTTTCCACGTACGCGACGTGGTGGATTCGCCAGGGGATTGCGCGCGCGCTCGCCGATCACGGGCGCACCATTCGCGTGCCCGTGCACATGGTCGAGCTGATCAACCGCGTGACGAAGTGCATGCGCGAGATGACGATCGAACTCGGCGGCGACCCCACGATCGAGCAGATCGCCGAGCGCCTGGATCTCGCGCCCGAGCGCGTGCGCGACGTGCTCAAGGTGGCGCAGGAGCCGCTCTCGCTCGATACCCCGGTGGGTGAAGAAGAAGATGCGCTGCTCGCGGACTTCATCGAAGACCGCGATGCCGTGGCACCGCTCGACGCCGTGACCGATCGCGCGCTTCAGGAAAAGACGCGGGCGGTGCTGGAATTGCTCTCCGAGCGCGAGCGCGCCGTGCTGAGCCTGCGCTACGGCCTCGATGACGGCCAGCAGCGCACGCTCGAAGAGGTGGGCCGCAGCTTCGGCGTGACGCGCGAGCGCATCCGTCAGATCGAGGCCAAGGCCCTGCGTAAACTGCGCCATCCTTCGCGCGGGAAGGCGCTTCGCGACTACTGGTTCGGCGACTAAGCGCACGCCCCGAGCCGCGCCCGCGGGGAAAGGGAACAAGCTGCCGGTTGGTAACGTTTACCGGACCATGGCGGCTCGTTACCGCCTTGCTCGGCAAACTCGGAGGATTCAATGTTCCGTCGATTCATGGGCGTGCTCGTTGCAGCAGTTGTTCTTTTCCCGCTCGGCGCTTCCGCACAGTCGGTGATCCCGCCGCACGTCAACCTTCATAACGGGTATATCGAGGTTGTCAACCAGATCAAGATTTACGATGAACGGCCCGACGGGACGCGCGTTTTGCGACACGGCGACGTCGCGAAGTACGACCTGCGTCTCTACTTGAACGGCAGGCATCTCGTGCAAGAAGCGGCGGTCAACACGGGCGATACCGTGTACCTCAACACCTGCTGCATTCTCGCGGGCTCGCTGTACCAAATCACGGCGAAATTTCGCGGAACGATCGACGCCGAAATTCGGCCGCAACTCTGTAACGTTCGGGCCATTCCCTTCGGCTACGGTGTCGTGGTTCTCACCGGCGTCCTGATCTACGAGCAGAAGACGGCGATCTGGCATAGCGACTATGCCGCTCACATCCCGACGGTGAGTTGCCCGGTCGCCGCTCCCTAACCCGACGACGGGTTCGGCGACGAAAGCCGCACCCGTCCAGCCACAGGGAGGGGCAACGCGCGGGGTGCAGAACCTCGGTCCCCGGCCCTGTGGCGATACGGGTTGCGCAAGCCGCCCGCATCGAGTAAAATCCCGCAGGTAGCGCGTTCCGGATTAGCTCAGTTGGTAGAGCAGCTGACTGTTAATCAGCGGGTCGCTGGTTCGAGTCCAGCATCCGGAGCCATGAAAAACAAAGCCGCCCCAATCGGGTGGCTTTGTTTTTACGTCGCATCCAGGGTTCAGAGAGGCATTTTGCGAGGGGTGAGTTCCTCTAGCGGCCGGCTTGGCCGGTGTGGTTGCACCCCAGGTGGAGGAGCGGCTGATTGTGAAATCAAGTCAAAGGTATGAGTGCGCGAACGGCTCTTTTTGCCTAAGCGAAGCTTTAGTTTTCTTTGTATTAGGATCGCTATCGATGCGAAGGTGCGCTTTACGGTATTACCGTTGAACGTTCCCTTCGGCGAGGTTGCTCGCCGGCTGACGGCAACACGAAAAGCGTCACCATCACGTACACGTCGTCGGGAGTTGGGATTAATTACAGCGATGCAGCGGCTTGGAATCGTTATTGCGGCGGTAGTCGTTCTGGCGGGGTGCGGCGGCGCGCATAGCGTCGTACCGAATATGACGCCGCCGAGAAGTGCGGGGGCAACGCAAGCTGCGGTCTTCACCATCACGGTGCCGAAGGCGGCGTCAGCGCAGGCGCGGCGTCCCGCCTACATCTCGCCCGCCACGCAGTCGATTGCGATCGGCGTGTACGACAGCAAGCATACTACGCTGCTGAGCGCGGCCAACCAGAATATCACGGTGGGTGCGCCCGGCTGCACGACGCCGACGCCGATCTCGCCGCTGACCTGCGCGATCACCCTCCCGCTCTCACCGGGGTCGTACACGTTCGATTTCACGACGTACGACGGACCGCTCAGCGGCGGCAGTCCGACCGGTAGTAAACTGTCGGCCAACTTGGACGTGCCGTTCACGATCGTCGCCGGTACGGCGAACAACATCGGCGTTTCGCTCGGCGGTATCGCGAGCTCCGTCATTCTCGCCCCGAGCGCAACGGCGGCGTTCTCCGGCACCAACAGCACGGGATACACGCTTACCGGATGCGGCAGCACGCAGATCGTCAGCGCGTTCGGGGTCGACGCGGACGGTAACTATATTTTAGGCTCGGGCGCGCCCACGATGAGCGTGTCGAGTGACACGCCAAGCGCGATCACGACGGCCGCGCTTGGTCCTGCGTCGCCCAACGCCTTCAGCATAAACTGCCTGACACCGTTCACGTCGGCGGTGCATCTCACGGCGACCGCAACGGCGCAATCGGGGACGGGCACCGCGGCAACGAACGCGGTGATCCCCCTGATGCTGCAGCTCGGCGAATCGCTAACCGGTACGATCACCGAGTACGGCGTGCCGACGTCCGGCAGTCTTCCCCAAGGTATCACGGCGGGCCCGGACGGCGCGCTCTGGTTTGCGGAACAGAATGGAAACAAGATCGGCCGCATCACGATGTCCGGCGCGATCACCGAGTACAGCGTGCCCACGTCGAGCAGCCGTCCCCTCGGTATCACGGCGGGCCCGGACGGCGCGCTCTGGTTTACGGAACAGAACGGTAACAAGATCGGCCGTATCACAACGTCCGGCGCGATCACCGAGTACAGCGTGCCTACGTCGAGCAGCGATCCCGACGGTATCACGGCGGGGCCCGACGGCGCGCTCTGGTTTACCGAGTACGCTAGTGGCAAGATCGGCCGCATCACGACGTCCGGCGCGATCACCGAGTACAGCGTGCCCACGTCGGGCAGTGAGCCCCTCTATATCACGGCGGGACCGGATGGCGCGCTCTGGTTTACGGAGTACTACAGTGGTAAGATCGGCCGCATCACGACGTCCGGCGCGATCACCGAATATAGCGTGCCCACGTCGAGCCCATTTCCCGTCAGTATCACGGCGGGCCCGGACGGCGCGCTCTGGTTTACCGAGTTCGGCGGCAACAAGATCGGCCGCGTTACGACGTCCGGCGCGATTACCGAGTACAGCGTCCCCACATCGAGCAGCTATCCGGGCATTATCACGGCGGGGCCGGACGGTGCGCTCTGGTTTACCGAGCACGACGGCAACAACATCGGTCGCATCACGACGGCCGGCGCGATCACCGAGTACAACGTGCCCACGTCGAGCAGCGGTCCCGAAGGTATCACGGCGGCCCCGAACGGCGCGCTCTGGTTTACCGAGTTCGCCAGCAACAAGATCGGGCAGCTCAAGTGAGGTCCCCGAAAGCGATGAAGCTGTTTGGAATCGTCATTGCTGCGGCAGTGCTTTTGGCGGGGTGCGGCGGCGCGCATAGCGTCGTACCGAATATGACGCCGCCGAGAAGTGCCGACGCAACGCAAGCTGCGGTCTTCACCATCACGGTGCCGAAGGCGGCGTCGACGCAGGCGCGTCGTCCCGCGTACATTTCGCCCGCGACGCAGTCGATTGCGATCGGCGTGTACGACAGCACGCATACCACGCTACTCAGCACGGCCAATCAGAACATCACGACGGGCTCGCCCGGCTGCACGACGCCGACGCCGATTTCGTCGCTGACCTGCGCGATCACCATCCCGCTCTCTCCGGGGTCGTACACGTTCGACTTCACGACCTACGACGGACCGCTCAGCGGCGGCAACCCGACCGGCAGTAAGCTCTCGGCCGACCTGGACGTGCCGTTCACCATCCTCGCCGATGCTGCGAACAACATCGGCGTGACGCTGGGCGGAATTGCGAGCTCCGTCATTCTTGTGCCGAGCGCGGCGGCGGCGCTCTCCGGCACCAACAGCACGGGATACACCCTTACCGGATGCGGCAGCACCCAGATCGTTAGCGCGTTCGGGGTTGACGCGGACGGTAACTACATTCTCGGCTCGGGCGCGCCCACGATGAGCGTGTCGAGTGACACGCCAAACGCGGTTACGACGGCCGCGCTCGGGTCTGCATCGCCCAACGCCTTCAGCGTCAACTGCTTGACGCCGTTCACGTCGGCCGTGCATCTCACGGCGACCGCAACGCCGCAATCGGGGACCGGCACCGCCGCAACGAACGCGGTGATCCCCCTGACACTGCAACTCGGCGAATCGCTGGCCGGTACGATCGCCGATTACGGCGTGCCCACGTCAGGCAGCAGTCCCTACGGTATTACGGCGGGTCCGGACGGCGCGCTCTGGTTTACCGAATACAGCGGCAACAAGATCGGTCGCGTCACGACATCCGGCGCGATTACCGAGTACAGCGTGCCCGCGTCCGGCACCGGTTCCTTCGATATCACGGCGGGGCCGGACGGCGCGCTCTGGTTTACCGAGTACAGCGGCAACAAGATCGGCCGCATCACGACGTCGGGCGCGATCACCGAGTACAACGTGCCCACATTGAACAGCGGTCCCTACGGTATCACGGCGGGGCCGGACGGCGCGCTCTGGTTTACGGAGGGCCAGGGCAACAAGATCGGTCGCATCACGACGGCCGGGGCGATTACCGAGTACAGCGTGCCCACATCGGGCAGATTTCCACAGGCCATCACGGCGGGGTCGGACGGCGCGCTCTGGTTGACCGAGCTTATCAGCAACCAGATCGGCCGCATCACGACGGCCGGGACGATCACCGAGTCCAGCGTGCCCTCGTAGAGCAGCGTTCCACAGGCCATGACGGCGGGGCCCGACGGCGCGCTTTGGTTCACCGAGATCAACAGCAACAACATCGGCCGCATCACAACGTCCGGCGCGATTACCGAGTATAGCGTACCCACGTCCGGCGGCAATCCCAAAAGCATCACGGCGGGACCGGACGGCGCGCTCTGGTTTGCCGAGAGCGGCGGCAACAAGATCGGCCGCATCACGACGTCCGGCGCGATCACCGAGTACAGCGTGCCCACGCTGAACAGCGTTCCACAGGCCATCACGGCGGGGCCGGATGGCGCGCTCTGGTTTACCGAGAACGGCAGCAACAAGATCGGCCGGGTCAAGTAAGCCGCCCGGAAGCGGTGAAGCGGCTTGGAATCGGCGGCGCGCATCGATTTCGCGGCGATGCTTCGTGCCGCACGCGTTAGGCCAACGGTTACTCGTGCGCGAACAAGACGCGGAGGATATTCTGAAAGTCGGCGCGGTCGCGAAGCGGGTCGAAGAAAGGGTCGATGCCCAGACGAGTGGTCCACGGGTCGCGTCGCTCGAGTGAGGTGTGAATCGGCGCCATCGCATCGTCGAATCGCCCGGCCGCGAGCGGTTCGAATGCGTCGGTGAGCGCCGGAAAGTAGCGCGTCTGCCGCAGGCGTTCGATCTGCGCGCGCAGCGCCTCGTACTCCGCGTCGCGGCCGAGCGTCGCATACGCGTGCAACAAATATCCGTGCACGCGTATGCGAACGCCGGGCTGCCACAGCGACTCGTGGTCGGGGAAGCCGGTACGCACGAGTTCCCATCTTGCGATCGCGTCGTCGATCGCCCCCGACCAGTAGCACGCGATGCCGAGCAGGCCCTGAGCAGCCCAGTAATCGGGGCGCACGAGACAGAGCGCTTCGAGTTCGGGAATCCCGCTCGCGTAGCGCCGAGAGAACACGTGAACGGCGGGAAGCAAAAACCGAATGCGATGTGAATCGGGGAGAGTGATGCGGGCTTCGCGCGCATGCGTCTCCGCCGCGTCGAATGCGCCCGTGTACGTCTCGGCGAGGACCCGAGCGATCAAGGCCTCCTCGTGCGCGGGATTGCGTTCGATCGCACGGTCGAGATGGCGCAGTCCGCGCGACCAATCGTAGTCGTGGTGGATCAGCGCGAGGCCGTAGGCATACGCGGCGTCGGCGTCGGTCGGGTCGCCTACGATCGCCTGCTCCGCAATTTCCAGCGCCTCGCCCACGAGCGGCATGCCGGGAGCGTGCGCGTTGATCGCCGTGAGCATCAGCGCCTCGGCTTTCCCGGCGAGCGCCGGAACCGCGTCGCGCTTCAGCGCGAGCGCGCGGTCGTAGAGATGCACGGCCGAGCGCAGCGCGCGATCCGATCGCAAGCGCGAGAAATAGCGCGCGTTTTCGCAGAGCGCATCGACGAGTTCGTTCGTGTCGCTATTTTCCGCCGGCACCACCGGCTCCACGAAACGGTAGCCGTGTCCCGATGCGGTCACGATCACGTCGCTTGCGCCCGCGTCATGTAGGGCGCGACGCAGCATCGCGATATGCTGGGTGATCGTCGCATCGGACGCGGCTCCCGGTCCCCACACCGCGTCCGCAATGCGTTCGCGCGTGACGATGTCACCTGCATAGCGCACGAGTTCGCAGAGAATGGCAAAGCATTTCTGCGTGAGCGTTATCGGCAGCCCATCGCGGTAAAGGCGCTGTCGACGAACGTCTAAGTGAAAGTTCGCGAAACGATAGTGTTCCATTGTCATCTCGGTCGGGAGAGGCACCCCCACGGAGTTGCACCCCATCCACGGGTATCGTACAAGATGCCGAAGGTCATGGCGAGACTCCCGACACGGTGCGCGGTGAAGTCGTTGCAGCTATACGACGAAGTCGCCTCGCTCGGACGCGGGTTGGAGGAGCGCGATGCCTTCGTTGACCGACGCACCTACGGACGAGGTGAGCGCCGAGCGCTGCGAATGTGGAAGAAGCGGCATGAGCATCATCGCAAGCACGTGGCGGATATCGGCCGAACGTCGTGGGAGCGCATGTGCGAGCGTCGCATTTGCGGCACTCAACTGCACCGTCGCATCGCGCAGGCTCTCCGCCGAGCCGATAGCGATCGTGCGGGCGAACGCGCTCTGCAGCCAGACGCGGGTTCGCCTGCGCTGGATCGCGTCGTCGTCGGCGATCTGCGGAACGATCACGCGTAGGCGTTCAAACGTGAGGTCCGCGAGATCCTCGCTCGCCGAAAGCGCGTCGAGGTGCTCCTGCCGCGTGCCTGGAGCAGAGAAGAGATCGAACGCCACGAGGAGGCTCCAGGTCGGCGCGTAGCGCGCGAGCGCACGCAGGTAGGCCGCCCGCGCGGCAGCGGCGTTTCCGAGTCGCGCGTGCGCCGTGCCTACGGTTGCGACCGCGCGCGCCGCGAGTCCGTCGTAGCCGAGTTCGTCGGCGCGAGCGGCTGTCGCCTCGGCCTCGATGAGCGCGTCGCGGAGGTTGCCGACGTGGAGCTGAAGCCGCGCGTACGCGAGGCGAAACTGCAGGTTGCCGTACGTCTTCGAACCGCGCAGCGGCAGATGCGTGCCGAGCGGCCGTCCGGCGGCGATCTCGGCGTTGAGGAGCGTGGCGGCGCATTCGCTGCGCAGATGCGGGCGCTCGATCGCCGCGGACGCGGCGCGAGCGTAGGCAACCGCGCGATCGGGTTCGGCCGCCATGTGCGCCATCTGTGCGCGTAGGAGCAGTGCGGTCGCCATCCCGTCGCCGTCGCCGCGACGGTACCCGATGTGCTCGAAGCGTTCGAGCGACGCTTGCGCGTTCTCGAGATCACCCGCATGCATGTATGCGGTCACGCGGGCAAGTACCGCGCGACGCACGGCACGGGCATGCTCGGTCGCGAAGCGTTCGAGCGCGCGCGACTGACTCTCGATCGCGATTGCGCTCGCACGGTACTTGGCGTTCAAGAACGCCCGCCATGTTAACTCGGCACGCGTCGTGTCGTCCATCACGCCTCGGTTCTCGTTGAGATGCCGGTTGAGGCGTTGAACGTAGGCTTGCGCTTCGAACGGCTTGCCGTTGAGCTCTTTCGATTGGGCGATCAGCGCGTAGAGCGTGGCTTGCGATACCGCGGGCGCCGCCTCCAACGCGCGGTCGTCGAGTTCTTCGCCCGATTCGATCAGTGCTTGGAGCCGCGTAATCTGTACGAGCGCCGAGCGCGCACCGAAGATGCTGAAGATGCCCTCGGCCGATCGCGGACGCTGTTCGGCGAGAATCTCGGCGAGCGCACTGACCTCCGGCAATTCCGGTGGTGCTGTCGGTGATATGCCGAGAATAAGGCCGAGATGCGCGGCAATCGCCGCAACCGCCTCGGCGCGAATGCGATGAAAGTGGCGGTAACTGACGTGCAGTTCTTGCGCGAACGCCTTCTGTGTCACGCTCGCGTCGATGTCGCAGCGCACGATCATCTCGCGAAGGCGCTGCATCGATGCGCCCGCGTCGGAAAACGTATCATCGACCAGGCGGCGTAGCGTGGCCACCGGATCCATGATGCCGTATAAGCGGCGCAGTTGGTTGACGGTGTCGAGTTCAGCGAGTTTGCTCGGCTTTCGCGCGCGCAACAACATTTGGCGCACTGCGCGTTCGGTGTCTTCGCATGCGGGATCGAATCGAAGTGATGCGGTGCTCACGGTTGATTCTCACTGTACGCGTTCCACGGCTAAAAAGTCATAAAATAGAAACCAAGAATCAGCTAATTCTCAGGATTGCCTCAGTGAGACACGTATGCGACGAGGAGCATCGCCCATAAAGGTTCGTTAAGGTACGAACGCTTACCGATGTCGCAGCGCGTGCGAATAAGTGTCACGCGCTCTTCGTTACTACACATTTCCGAGGGCATATATGCAAACATCGATATCCCTCCGTCGTGTAATGGTAGCATTGGCACTCCTCGTCTCCTTCCTCTTCCAGGGAACATGGGCACTGGCGGGAACGACGGGTAGTCTCAATGGTACGGTTACGAACGATGCGGGAGCGCCGATCGCCGGAGCGAGCGTAAAAGTCTCCTCCGCGTCGCAGACGGCTTCCACAACGACGGACTCAAGCGGTCACTTCGTCTTTATCTCGCTCGCGCCGGACACGTATACGGTGACGGTCGAGAAGACGAACTTCGCTCCGGCGAACCTCGCGGGTGTGACGGTCTTCGCCGACCAGTCGCAGTCGCTCGCGTTCAAACTCTCCAAATCGCTCCAGACGATTGCCAAGGTGACGGCGCGCGCCGCCGGAAGCCTGGTGAAGTCGGGAACGACCTCCGACGTATACTCCGTCAATGCCGCCACCGCGCACGCGGTGCAGGGTCTGGGCGGCGGGTACAATCTCGACAGCGCGTACTCGGCGATCTATTCGCAGCCGGGCGTCACGTCGCAGATCGGTAACTCCGGCGTGGGCCAGGTGTTTTACATCCGCGGCTCGGCGTACTCGCAGGTCGGGTACGAGTATGACGGCGTGCCGGTCAATCGCGCGTTCGACAATTACAACGCCAACTCGCTCTCGAGTCTCGGCGCGCAGGAGACGGAAGTCTACACCGGCGGTTCACCCGCAGGCGGCGCCTCGTCTACCCTCGCGGGCTACCTGAACCAGGTCATCAAAACCGGCACGTATCCGGGATACGGAACGCTGACCGGCGGAATCGGCGGCCCGTCCTTCTACCACAAACTCTCGGTGGAAGCGGGCGGCGCGTCGCCGGACCGGATGTTCTCGTATTATGTCGGTCTGCAAGGATCGAATGCGAACGTTCCGGCTTACAATAACCAGCAGGGCGGAAACTTCCCGAACGACGGCTCGGGTAGCAACGGTATCTTCGGATCGCTCTTCAACCCCGAAGCGACCCTCTTCGCGCCGTTCTACAATAACGGACCCTTCCCGACGTGTACGTCGACCGGGGCGCCGACCGGCTCTCCCACCTACGGGGGAATCCCGGCGTGCAGCTACTACTCGCCGAACTTCGCGAACAATCTCGGCTTGGCGAGCACGCTGCGCGATCGCGAGAACGTGATGAACTTCCACGTCGCGATCCCGCACAAGCATGACAGCGGTCGCGACGATCTTCAGTTGCTGTTCTACAACTTCGCGTATCAGTCGCTCTACAACGACGGCATCAACGCGATGGGCGGACCGGCCTACTGGAATAGCGCCTTGTCGGGTTGGGGCGGCCCCAACGGATACGCGGTGGGCAACCAGTTCATCGCGAACGGATATGTCGGCGAAAACGGCCCGTACAGCAACTTCTGCGCGTTTCAGGCGGTAGCCGGAAGGTCGTGCGCGACCACCGGTCCTTCGCCGATCAGCTACGCCGACACGCAGATCTTCGCGCCGGGAACGGCCTTCGGACAAAGCGCGAGCACGGCGAGCGTGGTTCCGTACTACGTCCCGGGGCAGACCACGAATCGTCCGCTCCACAGCGGAATCGATCCGAACTATTCGGATGCGCTCTGGAACGACGGATCGATCGTAAAACTCCAATATCAGAAGAACTTCGGATCGAACGCGCTGCTCCGCGTGCTCGGATACACGTTCTACTCCGACTGGCTGCAGACGTCGCCTAACGGTGCCGCCGCCTACGGCCTCACCGCGCTCGGCGCACCCGGCGTCGGCAACGGGTATCCCTCGCCCGATTACGAGCTCTCCACGCATTCGCGCGGATTCCAGCTCGATTTCGAGGATCAGATCAACGCCCAAAACCTCATCAGCCTGACCGGAAACTACACCACGGCAACGGTCGCGCGCTGGAACAATTCGTTCTATGGTGCGCCCGCAGGCGTGACCAACCTGAGCGACGGTACCAACTGCTACAACAGCAAGGGGAACATCGCGTCATGCCTGAGCGGAGCGACGCAGGGTACCTACGCGTCGCCGGTCGGCTTCCCGGTCGTCGGCAATGCCGCGGCCGCGAATGCGAAGTGGATCGTGACGCGTCCGGGCGCGTACGGATCGTATAACAACGTTCAGCCGCGTTTCTCTTCGATCGCGCTGCAGGATCAGTGGCAGCCGACCGATCGTCTGAACTTCAATCTCGGCGTGCGTTACGAGAACTACTCGTACGTGCTCGGAAACACGAACAGCCCCGAATTCTCGTTCTGGTTTAAGCAGGCGGCGAATGCCTACTGTTACGATCCGGGAACGGGGCAGCCGATGCTCCTCGAACTCTCGCCGTCGACGCCGCCCTCCGCGCAGGGTCCGGTCACGGCGTTCAATTCGCTTCCGGGCGAAAACCCGGGCATGTGCTACTCGCAAAATCTCGCGAACGGCACCTTCACACCGCTCATCGCGCCCTCCGGCAAGCAGGCACTGCATCCGAACGGTATGAACGGAAGCCTGCTCTACACGAACGTGGGCCCGGGCACCTTGACGCACTCGCTGTTCTCGCCGCGCATCGCAGGCACGTACACGATCAACGCCGATAACGTGCTGCGCTTCTCGTACGGTCGCTATTCGCAGCCGACCGAGACGGCGTTCGAGCAGTACTCCAACGCATCGGGACTCGGCGCGGCGAAGTTCGACTTCACGCACTTCTGGGGCCTCGGATTCCATACCCCGGCTCACGACAACCCGGTGCAGACCTCGAACAACTTCGATTTCTCGCTCGAGCATCATTTCAAGAACACCGATACGACGCTCAAGCTGTCGCCGTTCTATCGCTACACGACCAATCAGTTGGTCACCGTCTCCCTGGGCGGTAACTTCGCCTCGGGCGTCAATGCGGGAACGCAGAAGTCGAGCGGTATCGAGCTCGCCATTCAAAAGGGCGACCCGTCGCGCAACGGACTCTCCGGCCAGCTCTCGTACACCTATACGGACGCTCGCCTGAAGTTCAATTCGCTCGCGAACGGTACCAACGCCATCGACGTCATCAACTCGTACATCCAGGGCTTCAACGGCCTCACCTCGGCCGGCGGCGGCTCACCGTACTATTGCGCGGGGAATCCCACCGGACCGAACGGCTCGAACGCACCGTCGTCGACGGCAACGTGCGCGGCCGGAACCCCGATCCAGAATCCGTACTACGGCATGAAGCCGGGTAGCCTGCTGGATCGCAATGCGTACTATCCGGTGTACGCGAATAACCCGCCGTACACGGCGCCGGACAACGTCGGCTCGACGGCGATCTCTCCGAACGCCTTTACCGGATTCCTGAACTGGAAGCACAACCGCTTCACGGCGACGGCATCGTTCCAGCTCAACCAGGGAACGCTCTACGGTTCGCCGCTCACGGTCGTGGGTCTCGATCCTCGCACCTGCGCGGGCAACGAGGCCGGCAGCCAGCCGTCGCTCGCGGGTTCGAAGTACGGCCTTCTGCCGGATTACCAGACCTGCCAGTCTTCCCTGGCGACGCCGGGCGGCGACCTCGCGGTTCCGAATCCGCAGACGGGCTCCTTCGACGGGCTCGCGACGTATCGGAATCCGTGGCAGTTCAACCTCGGGATGCAATTCGGATACGACGTGAATCCGCGCATCCACGCGACGCTCACGCTCGCGAACGTGGTGAATCGCTGCTTCGGCGGTACCAAGACGCCGTGGCAGCAGGCCTACAAGCCGAACAGCTACGTCTGCGGCTATGCTCCCGACGGCGGCAATTACGTCGGCGCCGTTCCCGGCGAAGGCTTCTTCTATGGAGCATCGCCGTCCGCGTCGCAAAACGGGACCGCCGGGTATCCCGCGATCTTCAACCAGAGCTACGCCACGTCGATCAACGCGGTACCGTTCCAAGCGTACCTGCAGGTCAACGTCAAGCTCTAAGGACGAACGACGCACGCATCTCCTTCGCCCACGGGTGAAGAAGAGCGAGGCCCCCGCAGTCATCTGCGGGGGCCTCGTCGTTGAACGGCTGGAAGCGCGCATGCACGAGGAGCGGCGCGTCGTGGTGGGCATCGGCGAAGAGGCGGCTGGTGGTCGTCGCCGGGAGATTCGTTCCGCATCAGCGCGTCCTCCATCGCCGCGCCATGCTACCGGCCCCGTCTCGGGCGACGAGCGGCTGCGATTGCGCGCCGCACTTCGATACGCTATACTGAACCTTATGGTTCAGTATAGCGAGGCGCGACTCGATGCGTCGTTCGGCGCTCTGTCGGATGCCACGCGGCGCGGGGTGCTCAAAGAGCTCGGCCGCGCCGACACGTCGATCACCGAGCTCGCCGAGAAATTTCGCATGACCCTCACGGGCATGAAGAAACACGTCGGCGTGTTGGAGCGAGCGGGGCTCATTACGACCGAGAAAGCCGGGCGCGTGAGAACCTGCAGACTCAATGCGCGGGCGCTGGAAGGTGAAGCCGCCTGGATCGAGCGGCACCGCCGGCTCTGGAGCGCGCGTTTCGACGCCCTGGACACGATCGTCGAGCAATTACACCGTAAGGAGAAGGCCGATGCCCGAAGGAACCGCAGATAGCCGCGCCGCCGCGAACCGCACGGTCGTGGAGCGCACGTCCGATCTCGAGGTGGTCGTCACGCGCACGTTCGATGCGCCGGTGCACATCGTATTCGAGGCGTGGAGCAACGCCGACGTGTTCAAGCGCTGGTGGGTTCCCGAATCGGCGAGCCTAACGCTGCTCTCGTGCGAGATGGACGTGCGCACCGGGGGCTCGTATCGCCTCGTCTTCCGTCATCCGTCCGCCGATCAGCCGATGGCGTTCTTCGGCACGTATAACGACGTGACGCCGAACGAGCGCATCGTCTGGACGAACGAGGAGAGCGATCAGGGCGCCGTCACCACGGTGACGTTCCGCGAGCATGCCGGAAAAACGCTGGTCACCTTCCACGAACGGTACCCCACGAAGGCGGCTCTCGACGACGCGATCGCGGGATCCGCCGAAGGGCTGCCCGCGCAGTTCGACGCGTTGGACGCCCTGCTCGCTCGGAGGGTGTAACTCGGCACCTTGCCCGGCGGGCCATGATGATGTATGATTCATGAAATACGCATCATGTGAGAGGCAGGGAACAGCAAGCGCATGCACCCGCAGGTGATCGGTCTGGTCTGGATCGCGGCGCTTGGGCCTGCGGCGCTTGCGTTCGTCGCGGCCGTGCCGGGGCGAGGGGGCGCATCCTTCCGGCGCTTTACGCTCGCGGCCTGGATCGCGCTGCTCTCAGCGCTTGGCTGGGCCCTCGCCGTGGCGCTCGGCGGCTCCATGACGAGCGGCACGCTCGGCATCCACGGGGTCGGCGTCTCGATCTACTTGGATCCGCTTTCGGTCACCATGAACGCGCTCGTGGCGTTCATCGGGCTCATCGTCGTGACGTACAGCATCACGTATCTCGAAGGCGATCCGCGGCGGCTGCGCTTTCTGCGTCTGCTCGCGGCGACGCTCGCATCGGTGCTGACCATCGCCATCGCGGGGAACGTGTTGCTGCTCTGCGTCGCGTGGCTCGCGACCAGCCTCGCGCTCGACGGTCTGCTGCGTTTCTACGCCGAGCGTCCCTTCGCGGTGCTCGCCGCGCGCAAGCGCTTCGTCATCGCGCGCATCGGCGAAATCTTCTTGATCGCGGCGGCGCTCCTCATCTACGCGCAGGTGCGCTCGCTCGATTACGTGCACGTCTTCGCGGCCGCCCGCGCCGGTCTGCCGATCGCGCTGCAGGCGGCATCGCTCTGCATCGTGATCGCGGCGTTGCTGAAATCCGCGCAGTTTCCGCTGCACGGCTGGCTCACCGAGGTGATGGAGGCGCCGACACCCGTCTCCGCGCTGCTCCATGCGGGCATCGTGAATGCGGGCGGGTTTCTCGTGCTGCGCTTCTCGTCGCTCGCGGTGCACGCGTTCGCCTCGCTCGAAGTGCTCGCGATCGTGGGCGCGTTCACGGCGCTCTTCGGATCGGTCGTGATGCTCGCACAGACGTCGATCAAAGTCGCCCTCGCCTACTCCACGATCGCGCAGATGGGCTTCATGATGCTCGAATGCGGGCTCGGCGCCTTCCCGGCGGCGCTCCTGCACATCGTCGCCCACTCGTTTTACAAAGCCCACGCCTTCTTGAGCTCCGGCAGCGTGATCGATATCGCGCGCTCCGCGTGGACGCCGGGGCCCTCGGGCGCGGCGCACCGCGCGCGCCGTTTGGTCGTGGCATCCGGCGTCGGCGCGGTGCTCGCGTCGCTTGCGTTCATCTTTCACGTCTCGCCGGTCGCGCAGCCCGGGCTCTTCGCGCTCGGTATCGTCGCATCGCTCGGCATCATTCACCTCATTGCGAGCGGCCTTGACGAGAAGCCGAGCGCGCGCGTCGTCGGCGCCACGCTCGGATGGTCGGCGTTGGTCGCCGCCGCATACGTGCTGCTGCAGTTCGGCGCACAGCGCATCTTCGCGAACACGCTGCCGAACGAATCGGCGTTGCACGGCATCATCACGGCGTGGATCGCCGTGCTCGTCGTCGCGGCATTTGCGGGCGTCACCTACGTGCAGAGCCTGCTCCCCGGCAACGGCGGCGCGCTGCAGTGGCGTCGCGCCTACATGTGGATCGCGAACGGCTTGTACGTGAACACGTTCGCGAATCGGCTGCTGTTGCGCGCGTGGCCCGGCGCGGGGCGTACCGCCGCGGAGGAGCGCTGATGCGCGCGGAATCGAGCGCGATCCGCGAGGCGGCGCGCCGTATCGCGCCGCTCTGGCCGTTACGTCACTTCGTGGCGGTCAATCCGTTTCTCGGCTTTGCCGACCGTCCGTTTCATGCCACGGCGGCCCTTTTGCGTCGCGTCGCGCGCGTGGATATGCTGATGCCGCGCGCCTTTTACCGACGCGCCGTCGACGACGGCACGATCGCGCCGTCCGATCTCGCCGATGCGCTCGCGCTCGCCGTGTCGCGACACTGGAACGTCCCCGCCGAGGTCCCGTCGTTCATTGCTGCGCTCGCTGCCGATCGACCGTGGGCGGAGCAGCCGTTCGCGCGCGTGCCGACGGTCGGCGACGTGCTCGATTCGCTCGCGGCGGGCGATCGGATTCGTTCCGGTACCGCGTTCATGATCGACGAAATCTCAACGTTCCTCGCCGCCTATTTCGACGAAGGGCAGTCGGCGTGGCGGCTACCGTGGCGCGAGTTGCGTCCGTACGCCGCGTGGCGCGAGGCGATTCGCTTCGATCGCAATCCGGAAGTCTACGGAATCGAGAACTTTCGCGCGATCGTCGCGGCGCTGCCCGCCGATCCCTACGACGCGATCGCCGAGATCGCGCGCTTGCAAGGCGTGCCCGACCGCGCGCTCGTGGATTATCTCCACCAGGCGCTCGCGAGCATCGGCGGCTGGGCGGCCTACGCGCGTTATCTCCAATGGTCCGCCGAGTTGCGCGGCGAGGACGACGAAGCGATCGTGGACGTGCTCGCGATCCGCTTGAGTTTCGGGTACGCGCTCTACGCGCAGCATCGAGGCGATGCGTTTGCGGAGGCCTGGAGTCGAGCGATGCAGCATGCGGCGGTCGAACCGCGCGACGAGCGCATGACCTTCGATCCGGAGCTCGCGCTCGATATCGTGGCGCACGATGCCTACGAACGCGCCTTTCAACGGCGCTTCGTCGCGGCGCTGCGTGCTGCTCCGCTCGCCTCACCCGAGGCGCCCGAGGTGCAAGCGATCTTTTGCATCGACGTGCGCTCCGAGATCTTTCGCCGCGCGCTCGAAGCCGTCGCCCCGCAGATACGGACGCTCGGCTTCGCCGGATTCTTCGGCTTTCCGATCGAGTACGTGCGCATCGGGCAGCATCACGGCGGAGCGCAATGCCCCGCACTGATCGCGCCCGCCTGCGTCGTGCACGAAACGGTGGCGGGCGCCTCGGAAGAAGAGAACGAGCGCGTGCTCTCGCTGCGACGTCTGCGTCGCCGCGCCGCCAAGGCGTGGAAGGCATTTCGCAGTGCCGCCGTCTCTTCGTTCGTCTTCGTCGAGACCGCGGGATTGCTCTCCGGATTCAAGCTCGCGAGCGATTCGCTCGCGCTCACGAGACCGGTGCACGATCCGTCGTCCGACGGGTTGGGACGTTCGGAGCGCGAACGCCTCGGACCCGACGTCGAACCCGCGCACTTCGTCGATTTCGCCGAAGCGGCGTTGCGCGGAATGTCGCTCGTCGACGGTTTCGCGCGCACGGTGCTCTTCGTGGGGCACGGCAGCAGTAGCGTGAACAATCCCTACGCCTCGGGCCTCGACTGCGGCGCGTGCGGCGGATTCACCGGCGAAGCAAACGCCCGTGTGGCCGCACGGGTGCTCAACGACCCGGGCGTGCGCGCGGACCTGCGCGCGCGCGGCATCGCGATCCCCGACGAGACACGCTTCATGGCGGCGCTGCACGACACTACGACCGACGAGGTGCGCGTCTTCGATCTCCCGGCGAGCGATCCGCGCTTCGATCCGCTGCGCGCGGCGCTGCTGGAGGCCGGGACGCACGCACGCCTGGAGCGCGCCCGTCGTCTCGGCGTCACACGCGAGTGGCAGATCTTTCAACGTGCTCGCGATTGGGCGCAGGTTCGCCCCGAATGGGGTTTGGCGGGCAATGCCGCCTTCGTCGTGGGGCGACGCGCGCGGACGCGCGGCATCGATCTCGGCGGTCGCGCCTTTCTACACGACTACGATTGGACGAGCGATCCCGACGGCAGCGTGCTCGCGTCGATCCTCGCCGCGCCGCTCGTGGTCGGCAGTTGGATCAACCTGCAGTACTTCGGCTCGACCGCGAACAACCGTGCCTTCGGCAGCGGCAACAAGGTGCTGCATAACGTGGTCGGCGCGGTCGGCGTACTCGAAGGCAACGGCGGCGATCTTCGCGTCGGCTTGCCCATGCAGTCCGTTCACGACGGCACCTCGTTCGTGCATGAGCCCATTCGCTTGAACGCATTCATCGAAGCGCCGCGCGACATGATCGAGCGCGCGATCGCCGCGACGCCGAGCGCGCGTGAGCTCATCGAAAATCAGTGGGTGCATCTCTTTGCCCTTGAATCCGAAGGCCGCGTCCATCGCTACTGCGGCTCGAACGCATGGGCCGAAATTGAACGAGGCCCCCGCAACGTCGCGGAGGCCTCGTGACGGCCGTGCCGATCAAAGCGTCAGATTTTGAGGATTTCCTCGACGAGGAAGTCCTTGAGGTCGGCGGGCAGATCGACGTGGGCGCGATTCGTGGGGCTCGTTTTGAATGCATCGAGATCCGAGGGAAGCTGTTCGAGATTCCCGGCATAGAGGTCATGCGTCTTGATCGCGCAGGCGCTGACGCTCGGTACGAAGCAGTGATTCGGATGCGGATTGCTCCAGCGTCCCGGTAGATTGCGGGCGGCCTCGCCCCACGAGTCACGCGTACCGCCGGGCGCGCCGTCGATGCGTCGTCCGCCGGCGCGCCAGGTCCAACGTTGCTCCCAATTCTGCATGTCGACGATCTGCGCGGTTCCCTCTTGGCTCGCCCACAAATTTGCCCAATGAAATATCGAGAGCTCGAACCAGAGCGCATGGACCCCCGATGGTACGCCGTTACCGGTGCCGTTCGCGGTGCCGTCGGCGACGCCGATCCGGCGTCCGACTTTGCGCGGCATCCAGCCGAAGCGGCGCAAATCTTCCAGAAATGTTTTCCGCTCGGGCGACTCGACCGGGTACAATCGGCCGGATACCCATTGCGAACGCGGCGGAATCCATTGGAGCAGCATCTGCTGTGCGGCGGGGCTCGCGAGCTGCGTCGCGGAGGGACGAGCGGCTTCGCCGCAGGGCTGTGCGGCATAGAGTTGCGCGAATGCCTGGACGCTGACCGGGATGTTCGCACCTTCGTGCGGCGTGTCGATGGTGAAGAAGAGCCCCACCTGATGGTCGCTTCCGTGCTCCATGCGGCAAAGCGCGAAGCGCGCGATGAGACCGCCCATGCTCGCACCGCCTGCAGCGATCTTCTCGCCGTTCTTCTTGGCGTCGATGATGCGCTGCACGCAGGCTGCGTAGTAACCGCCGTTCTCCTGAATGCGTCTCGTCCCGTCGGCAAATCCGAGAATGACGAAGTCGCGTCCCTTTCTGCGCAACTCGTCGACGAACCCGGACTGATTGACGAGCGGCCAGAGTTGATCGAGCGTTCGGCCACCGGGGAAGCCTTCGGCTAGCAGCACGGGTTTTTCGAGCTTCGTGCGTCCGGCGACGTTGGCGTAGTAGACCCACGCGGTCGCCGCAACCTTTCCGCTCGACTCCTTGAACTCCCAGATTTCGTTCGGCACCGGCGCGGCTGCGGCTATCTCGAGTTCGAGCGATGCACGCTGCGAGCTCCCGTCCGACAAGGCCACGGTAAGGTCGATGTGCTTGCGCCCGTAATCGGTGAACTCGTGCTCGATCACCTCGTCGGGCGCCGCCTGAGCGCCACCGCCGTCCCCGAAATCGATCGTAATGCCGACGATGCTGCGTCCGGTATTGCTCTTGAAGGCCGTCTGCGGGACGACGAATTTCGTCAGCTTTCCGTAGTGTTGACCCGGAAGCGGTGTGAACAGATCGTAACGGAGCGGCGGCTGCGCCGATCCGAAGAACGCATGCGCTTCTTCGGTCATCTCGGAGAGTTGCGCAGCCGCGGCGCTCTCGTTGCGCTCCGCATCGAGGGCGCGGCGCACGTAGGCAAACCAGCGCGGACGCACGCGACGGTAGACGAAGTCCGCAATGTAGATCGGAACGATGCCCTCCGCAGCGAAGGCGGTCGCCTCTTGCGCGATGTCTTCTCCCGTGCTAGCGAGCGGCCGCGTTGCGCTGCTCGAGAGCGCGTAATACAGGTTGAGCCATTCGAGCTGATTCAAGCGCGAGGCGCCGGCGGAGCCGTCGAGGGCATCGAGCTCCTCGTTGAAGCTGTTGGTAAGCAGCAAGATCCCGGAAGGGAGGCTCTCATCGCTCACCTGCTGCATCAGCGCCGCTTGCAGGCTCTCGAGGCGCCCGTCGGATGCCGTTTGCTGCGGTGTCATCGTGTCGTTCGCGTGCTCGTCGTTCATGTGAAATCTCCCGGCGCTCGCATGTGCGAGCGCAGCATACAACGGCGATGCCGGTGCCCGGGAAGCGCGCGTCTGAGACGCGCGCTTCGCCGCATCCGAACGGGAGCGCTAGACCGGGGATGAGAAGTAACCCCGGTATGCGTCGTGCCATGTACTATGTCATAGGCGACTGCCATTCGTACCGATTCGACGGGCTTACGCTCGACGACGGCGATCTGCGCGTCGTCGTAAAGGCGCGCTGGCATCCGTTCGTGCGGGCGTCGAGCTTCTCACGGCATGGAATCCTCGACGAGCAGACGGCGCGCATCTTCGTCGAGCAGCGATTCATCGCGCGAGCGCGGCAGGGGTGCCCGCCCTTTCCGCCGTTGCTCATGGCCATCGCCCCGGAGCAGGACGAACTCTGGGAGTTTGCGCCGCGTCCGGGCTTCGAGGACGCGGTGCTCATCTTTTCGTACGGCGACGTCGATGTCTTCGATTTGATGAGGCAATACGCCGGTCACGCACGGGTCGAACTCGCACCCGGCGACGCACGACTTGCGAACGTGCCGCTCGATGATGTGGGCGAGGTGCCCGCATTGCCCTACGAGTTTGCACGCGATCTCGTGCGCGCGTGTCTGAATCCGCTCTTCGACGGATTGCGCGGCGTACGCGATGCGGGCTTCCGCAGGCTCTTCGTGCTCGATCTGCCGCCGCCGCCCGGCGTCGCGACCGCGGCCGTCCCGTTTCCGCACCTCCATTACGGCTTCACGTTGCTCGGGAACGATCTCATTGCCGAGTTCGTCGCGGCCGAACCCGGGATCGAACTCCTCGATACGTGGCCGCTCGTGACGCGCGACGGCGTGCGCGATCCGCAATTCAACGGCCACGGCCTGCATCTGAATGCGGCGAGCGCCGAGGTCATCCTCGCGATGCTCCACACGCGGTTGCGCGAGGCGGGCGCCGCGTCAGGTTGAGGGCGTTGCCGTGTACACGGTCATCGACGGGAAGGCGAAGTCCGTTCCCAATTCTTCGACGATCGCCTTGATCTTCAGGTTGAGCTCTTGCTGTGTATCCATGTAGAGCGTGTAATCGGGGTTGAGGAGGTAATATGCGACCTCGAAATCGAGGCTCGACGCTCCGAATTCGACGAAATGCGCGCGGTCGAAGCGTGTCTGCGGCAGAGACTCGATCGCCGCGCGTACGCGAACGGGAATCTCGCGCAGCGTGGACGTCGCCGTGTCGTACGTGACGCCGAATCGGAACTGCACGCGCCGTTCCTGCATGCGTTTGAAGTTGTGGATGAGCTGATCGGTGAGGGCCGCGTTCGCCATCACCACCTGCTCGCCCGAGAGACTGCGGATGCGCGTCGTTTTTATGCCGACGTGCTCGACCGAGCCGAGTACGGCCCCCGACAGGATGAAATCGCCGATCTCGAACGGTCGGTCGACCACGATCGCGACATAGGCGAAGGCATCCTTGAGCACCGCCTGCGCGCCGAGTGCGACCGCGACGCCGCCGATTCCGAGCCCCGCTACCAGCGTCGAGATTTTCACGCCGTCGTTTTCGAGTAAGATGACGAGGGCGATCAGCCAGATCGTCACCTGGGCGATAGGCACGAGAGCGTGCAGACGCCCTGCGGCTGCCGCAGCCAGCGACGAGAGGACGCGCGCGATCGCGAAGATGATCGCGGCTTCCACGATCGTGCCGACGGCGCGTTCGAACGGAGCCGGCGCGCTCAACGTGCCGACTGCTGCACCGAGGCTGAGCACGATGACCAGCGGCAGCAGCGTCGGCCGCGCGTGCGCGCTGACGGCGCGTTCGAGCCGGGCGCGTTCGGGGGTGGCGGCGATGCGGCGCTCCAGGAACCGCACGAACGGACCCCGCGTGAGCAGCAGCGACGCAAATGCGCCGATGACGAGCACGCCCGCTGCAAGCGCGAACTGAAATGCGGAATTCATCGCAACGAGATCGATCGCGATGGTTTGCAGATGGCGCAAGGGCATTCAGGGTTCATACCCATGCCGCCGCTCGCTTAATCGATGGCCCGCGCGGATTCGCGCTCTCGGCAGACGCGGCGCGCCGCGTCGTTGATCGGATGGAATGTTTCGATCATCAACTCGGAGACCGTGACGTCGACGGGCGTGCCGAAGGTGGCCACGGTCGAGATAAATGCGAGTTCCTCGCCGTTGTACTCGAAACGGAGGGGAATAGCCGGGCTCGAAGGCTGCCCGTCACCGGTTGCATCGGGATTTCCGTACGCGCGCAGCTCATCGAGGAGCGCGAAGAGACGATGGTCGCCGGTGAAGCGTGCCTCTCGTCGCAGTCGCCCGAGTGCGTGTTCGCACCACCGATCGAAATTGCGAATTCGCGGCGCCATGCCTTCGGGGTGGAGTGCGATGCGGAGCGCGTTTGCGGGCGCTGCGAGGAGATGATCGGCGACGCCGGTCGTAAAGATGCGAGCGGAGTCGTTGAGGTCGATGAGGTCCCAGCGGCGCGTGACGATCACGGTCGGCGCCGTCGTCGCGAGCATCGCATCCAGGATATGCCGAATCGGTTCCACCGACGGCGCATCTAGCGCCGTCGCCGCATAGGCGGGCGCATATCCCGCCGCAAGCATCATCGCGTTGCGCTCACCGAGCGGAACATCCAGGCGATCGCCGAGGCGCACGAGCACGCCGACGCTCGGCTTGGAACGATTCGTCTCGATGAAGCTCAAATGACGCGTCGAAATTCCGGCATCGCTCGCGAGGTCGAGCTGACTGAGCCGTCTCCGCTCGCGCCATGCGCGGATCAGCGCTCCGACCGTCGTTCGTTCCTGATCTATCAGCATCGCTCTTCGCACTCTCACGCATCGCTCGTCGAACGTCAATTACCCGTGAGGTAATCGATCTTCGGAGCCGTCCCGTGGTATCACTGCGTCGGAGGTAATGATTCGTGCCATACGTTCTTTCTCATGACGGTCTTCAACTGCACGTGCGCGATCTCGGCGAGGGGATGCCGCTCGTCTTCGTTCACGGCAACAATCTCGATGCGGTAACCTGGGACGATCTCGCCACGAGCCTGCTCGCCGAGGGCTTTCGCTGCATCGCCTACGATCAGCGCGGCTTCGGGCGCTCGGATATGACGGGGCGCTTCTCCTACGACCTGCTCGCCGCCGATCTCGACGCGGTCCTGGGCGCGCTCGACCTGCGCGAGGTGGTTCTCGTCGGGTATTCGATGGGCTGCGGGGCGATCAGCCGCTACGCCGCGCGGTATGGTTCGGAGCGAATTGCGGGCGCCGTGTTCATCGGCACCGTGACGCCGTGCGTCGTGCAGGGCGCGCAGCGCGACGGCATCCCGGTGCACGAGTTACAGCAGGTGATCGATGCCACGATCGCCGACCGGCCCGCCCTGTTCGCCTCGCTGCTCGATGCGTTTCTCGAACCCGGAACCTCGGCCGAGATGCGTCGCCACGTGCTCGAACTCTCGCTGCGCCCGCCGCTCGCGAGCGCCATTGCATGCGCGCGCATCGGCATCTCGGAGGATGCCGACTTCAGCGAAGATCTGACCGCATTCACGAAGCCGCTCGAGCTCATCCACGGCGACCGGGATAGCTTCGCGCCCTTCTCGTTGACCGCGGCGCGGACGGCGGAGCTCGTTGCGCACGCGCGCGTCAACGTGTACGAAGGCGGCAATCACGGCATCGTGTTCTCCATGAAGGAGCGCTTGCGCGACGACGTCGCGCGCTTCGTCCGCGGGATGAGCCTGCGAGACGAGAGATTGGCCTCCGCGCGGTGAAGTTTAGGGGGCAATGGATGATGCCGTCGATGCCCCCGGCCCCTCCGCGAAGGCCGAGCGCGCCAAACAACGCCGCGCGGTCGAGAAGCTCGGCTGGAAGTGGATCAATCGCGAGAGCGTCGCGGTGCCGTGCGAGCGCGAACTGCTCCTCGGCCCGCGCACGCTCGTGGTGCGCGGCGGGGTCTCGATCACGATCCCGGAGCCGCTCGACGAACCGACCGGGCGCGCGGCGGCCGATGCGATCGTCGATCCCACGATGGATCTCTTCGCGCACACGATGGAACACGTGGCGAAGAAGATCCTCAGTCAGCCCGACGATGTCGAGCGGACCCACGTGTTCGAGCGCCCGTCGTTCTTTACCGCGCTCGAAGATGCGCGGCGCGCGCTCACGCAGATCTATCAGACGCTCGAGAACCGGCGCCTGGACGATCGCGTGGAGGCCGAACTCGGACTGAAGTTCTATCTCGACGGCTTTACCGCCGACGAGCGCACCGTGGAGTACTACGTGGGCCCGACGAATTCGGGCAAGACGCACGCGGCGATCGAGGCGCTGGCCGCCGCCGAGAGCGGCGTCTATCTCGCGCCGTTACGACTGCTCGCGCTCGAGGTCTACGAGCGGCTCAACGAACTCGGCACGCCGGCCTCGCTCGTGACCGGTGAGGAGCGCATCCTCACGCCCGACGCGCGCCACGCGAGCGCGACGGTCGAGATGGTCGATCTCTCACGCCGCTACGACGTGGCGGTGATCGACGAAGCGCAGATGCTCGAAGATCCGCAGCGCGGGTGGGCGTGGACGCTCGCGATCGCGGCGGTGCGCGCATCGCGCGTGATCGTGTGCGGCTCCGACGAAGGATTGCGCGCCACGCAGCGCCTGGTTCGCCGCTTCGGGACGTCGCTTGCGGTGCGGCGCTTCGAGCGCAAGAACCCGCTGCGCGTGGTACCGCCGGTCAGCTTGAGCGATCTTCGGCGCGGCGACGCGCTCGTGGGATTCTCGCGCAACGCGGTCGTCGAATTGCAGGGGGAGGTCGGCCGACGCGGCTTCACGTCGGCTGCGATCTACGGCTCGCTCTCGCCGCTCGTGCGCCGACGCGAAGCCGAACGCTTTCGCACCGGAGCGGCCGACGTGCTCGTCGCAACCGATGCGATCGGTCTGGGCTTGAACCTACCGATCCGACGCATCATCTTCGCGACGTTGGAAAAGTACGACGGCATCTCGGAACGCGTGCTCACGCCGCAGGAAATCCGTCAGATCGCCGGGCGTGCCGGACGGTTCGGTCTGCACGAAGAGGGCCTTGTCACCGCACTCGAACGCCATCATCTGGGGCTGCTCAAACGCAGCATCGAGCGTTCGGATATCTCCTCGGTCGAAGGGCCGATCTGGATCTCGCCGACCGACGAGCATTTGCGCCGTCTCTCGGCGATCATCGGAACCGCACGCGTCGGGCGATTGCTGCAGTTCTTTCAGGAGCGCGTGCTGCGCGAAGGTGACGTGGATCTGCGCATCGCCGACTTGAGCGAGACGATCGAGGTCGCAAACACGCTCGAATTCACCGAAGGCTTTCTCGATCTGCCGCTGGAGGTGCGCTGCACCTACAGCCGCGCGCCGGTGAACACGCGCGGACCGGGACTCGCGATCCTCGCGCAGTGGGGCGTGCAGCACGCAAGCGACGGCGTGGTCGACGGTTCGGAGTTGATGTTCGAAGGCGGCGCACGCGATCGTCTCCTCGCCTACGAGGATCGCTCGCGGCTCGCGACGCTCTACCTCTGGCTCGCGCAGCGCTTTCCCGAGGCCTATCGCAACGCGGCCGAGATCGCGCAGATCCGCGACAGTATCGACGACGACATCCACGCGGCGCTGCTCGCGCGCGGCGCGCGCAAGAAGACGGCGAAAAAGTTCGCCGAGCCGGCGCGCCGCGCGAAGCCGCGCCCGCGCAAAACTCCGCCCGGGCGCGGGCGTCGCTAGCGCGGTGCGTGCCGGTTAGCGGCGGCGGCGCGGGCGCGAGCTGTAGACGCGACGCGGCTTCGGCGCGATCGCGGGAACTTCGGGGAAGAGCGGGTTGACCTCGCGATCGAGTTTGCGCCCGAGCACGAACTCGATCTTGTGGATCAGCGGCTCTTCGTCGGTCGCGACGAAAGTGATCGCGTCGCCCGAGGCGTTGGCGCGCGCGGTGCGGCCCACGCGGTGCACGTAATCTTCGGCGGCGAGCGGAACGTCGTAGTTGATGACGTGTCCGAGTTCGGCCACGTCGATGCCGCGCGCCGCGATATCCGTCGCGACCAGCACGCGCACGCGGCCCTTCTTCAGGCTGTCGAGTGCACGCGTGCGCTGCGCCTGCGAGCGGTCGCCGTGCAGCAGCTCGGTCGGCACTTTCTGCTTCGCGAGCGCGGCGGCGAGACGGTTCGCGCGCGCCTTCGTGCGCGTGAACGCGATCGCGGTGAAGATGTTGTTGTCTTTGAGCAGCTCGAGCAGCAGTTCGGTTTTCTTCTCCTGCGGCACCGCGTAGAGGCGCTGCGTGAGGGTCTCGATCTGCGCGCTCTTCACGGCCAGTTCCACGCGCACGGGATCGTGCAGCATGTCGCGGACGAGCGCCGAGATCGCGGGCGGCAACGTGGCGGAGAAGAAGAGCGTCTGTCGTTCGCCCGGCACCGCTTCGAGAATACGGCGCACCGAGGGCAGAAAGCCCATGTCGAGCATACGATCCGCTTCGTCGAGCACGAGCATCCGCACGTCGCGCAGACGCGCATTGCCTTCGCGCATGTGATCGAGCAAGCGTCCCGGCGTGGCGACGATGATCTCGGTGCCGCGTTTGAGCGCGGTGAGCTGGCGCCCGAAGCCGACGCCGCCGTAGATGGCGGCGACGCGCACGGTCGTATGCTTGGCGAGCGCCGTGAGATGCACGGTGATCTGCTCGGCGAGCTCGCGCGTCGGCGCGAGGATCAGTGCCTGCGTGCTACCGCGGGGGAGATCGATCAGCTTCGAGATGATCGGCAGGCCGAACGCGGCGGATTTGCCGCTGCCGGTCTGCGCGCTGCCCAGGACGTCGCGTCCTTCGAGGGCGGGCGGAATCGACTGGGCTTGAATCGGGGTCGGTTCGGTGAATTTCAGGTCCGCAAGCGCGCGGAGAAGCTCCGGCTGGAGGCCGAGCTGGTCGAATGAGGTTGTAATGGTCGTCAAATCTTTCGAGTGTGCGCAATTCGATCGCATACAGTCGAAAGATCGCGCGGGAGGGGACGGCGAAGTATCGCACGAGGAGGGTCATCCCGTCAAGGACATGCGTTGGCTTCCGTTCGGTCTCGGCTACCTGTATGCGGCCGCCGTCCTCGCCGCGGCCGTTTGGCGCGGCCCGTGGCTTGCGCTGCCTCCCCTGCTCTCGTTCGTGCTGCTTCCGATACTCGATGCGGCGCTCGGCGGCACCCCGTGGAACGCCGAGCCCGATCGTGAGGCGGCGCTGCAGCGGCATCCCGC
Organism: Vulcanimicrobiota bacterium; assembly: GCA_027306785.1. GTDB lineage: Bacteria > Vulcanimicrobiota > Vulcanimicrobiia > Vulcanimicrobiales > Vulcanimicrobiaceae > REEB354. The sequence continues at coordinate 141,797 of DAHUZB010000005.1, read as the reverse complement.
CTTCCGCGCGCTGACCTGGGCGTGGGTGCCGGTCGCCATCGCCGTAACGCTCTTCGCGCTCGCGACGGCGGCGGCACCGGGATGGAGCTGGCCCGAGCGCTTGGTCCTCGCCTTCGGCGTCGGCCTGATGAACAGCGTCGTCGGAATCGTCTACGCGCACGAACTCGTGCATCGCGCCGGTCGCTTCGAGCCGCTGTTGGGCGAGGCGTTGCTGATGCTCGTGAGCTATCCGCACTTCCGCATCGAGCACGTGTACGGGCACCATCGCTTCGTCGGCACGCCGCGCGATCCGGCGACCGCGCGCGCGGGCGAGAGCTTCTATCGCTTCTACGCGCGCTCGGTGCCCGGGCAGGTGCGCTCGGCGTGGCATCTGGAGAACGAACGTCTCGCGCGCGCGGGCGTAGCCCGCTGGTCGCCGCGCAATCGCATGCTCGTTTATGCCGTCGTGCTCGTCGCGCTCTACGGGGCGCTCGGTCGGGCTTTCGGGTGGTACGGCATCGCCTTCTTCGCGCTGCAGAGCCTCACCGCGTTCACCTCACTCGAGATCACCAACTATCTCGAACACTACGGCCTCATTCGCGCGCGCGGCGCCGACGGCGCATACGAGCGCGTGCGTCCGCGCCATTCGTGGAATGCCGCGCAGCGCGTGACGAATTGGTTTCTGATCAACCTCGGGCGTCACTCCGATCATCACGCCGCGGCGAGCCGCCGCTGGCAGATCCTGCGCACCTTCGATGCCGAAGAAGCGCCGCAACTGCCGACCGGTTACGCGGGGATGTATCTGCTCGCGCTCGTGCCGCCGCTCTGGTTTGCGGTGATGGATCCGCGGGTCGCGGCCTGGAACCGGCGCGGCGGTTAACGCGGCTCGAGTCGAACGTCGCCGACCAGGCGCTCCACGTCGCGCGCTTCGCCGAGCTGCGTGCCCGAACGGATCGCGGTCGCCGCTCCGGCCGCGGCGCCGAGGCGAAGCGCATCGGCGAAGGACGCGCCCTCGCGGAAGCCGATCGCGAGCCCGGCGACCATCGAATCGCCCGAACCGACCGTGCTGATCGCCTCGACGGCGGGCGCGTGTACTTTCCATGCCTCGCTCGGGCCGACCGCGAGCGCCCCTTCGGCGCCTTGGGAGATCACCACGTAGTCCGGACCGCGTGCCTGCAGATCGCGCGCCGCGCTCAGCAGTGCCGCCTCATCGGGCAGCGTTCGCCCGACCAGCTCCTCGAGCTCCTCCACGTTCGGCTTCACGAGCAGCGGTGCGCTCTCGAGTGCCGCCGCGAGCGCCGGTCCCGAGGTATCGACGATCGTGCGGATGCCGCGCGCGGCGAGTCCGCGCGCGAGCGTGCGGTAGGTGTCGGCGGGTAGACCCGGCGGCAGGCTCCCGGCGAGGACCGCGATCGCATCGGCGCCGATCGGTGCCAGCAGACGCTCGACCTCGTGCAGGTGCGCGGCATCGACGTTCGGGCCGGGCAGATAGAGCCGGGTGCGATGGCCGCTGCTCCATTCGTAGAGCATCACGTTGACGCGCGTTTCGCCGCCCACGTCGACGAAGGCGTGCGGTACGTCCTCGTCGCGCAGGCGCTCCGCGAGCAGGGCACCCGTCACGCCGCCGGTACAGGCGATCGCGAGCGTCGCGCGGCCGAGTCGGCGGATCACGCGACTGGCGTTGATGCCCTTGCCGCCGGGATCGAGGCCGTCGAGGCGGCAGCGATTCGTCGATCCGAGCGCGAGCGCGTCGATCGAGATCGCTTCATCGATGGCGGGGTTGAGGGTGAGGGTGAGAATCGGCGACGGTGCGGCCACGGCGGCCTACTCGTCGACCTGGACGCTCGATCCTTGATCGTCGAAGAAGAAGCGGGTATCGAACGCACGCGTCTCGCCGGTCTTCGGATCGACGACGCGCGAATGGATCGAGAGGCGGTGGAGCGCGCGTCCCTGCCGTTTCACGACGCCGCCGTACGCGTATTGCACGAGCGGGTTCTTCTCCGTGATCGGCGCCAGACGCCCACGCGCGACCAGCATGCTCAGCAGTTGATCCTGCAGCTTCTTCGGAATCAGGCGCGCCACGTCGTCGGCTTTGAGCTTGACGAGTTCGAGCTCTTTCTGCGCCTTGTTCTCCACGACGACCGCCTCGTTATTGCAGAAGCGGACCACGGCGTCCCAATCGTCGGCGCTGATGCCGGTGAAGGTAAGCCCGCAACGCCAGGCGGGTTTGCCCTGCGTCTGGCCCGGCTGCGTCCAGACCCGCTTCGCGCGGATCGTGATCGTGCGCTCCTCGATCTTCACGCGGAAATTCGCTTCGTCGGGAATCGCGACGGGCGCGACGACGCCGATGCCGCTGCCCGAAATATCCAGGCAGGCACACGAGGTCCACTGATTGCCGAGCGCCACCCATGCCGGGAAGGGGCCGGGCCGCCGCGCGTACTTGCGGCGGTTCTGGGGTGCTCCGGTGAAAAATGTAATCAAGTCGTTGAGCATCGAGCCTGGTACCCGTTTCGACGCGGGGGCGCAGGGTTTCCCCGCACTTCAGGCATACGCCACGAGATTCATGCGATTTCTTTTCACGACGTGGGCGACGGCGCGGCTCCGGCCGGTGAGATGCTGATCGACGAAGGCGCCGTCGAACGCCGGTCGATCGGCGGGGCGGAACTCGAAGTACTGCAGGTGCCGCCGCGCGACGCGGATGCGCCGACGATCGTCTTTCTGCACGAAGGGCTCGGCTCGGTGCGGCTGTGGCGCGACGTGCCGATGCGCGTGCACCGGCTGACCGGCTTCGGCGCGCTCGTCTACTCGCGGCGCGGCAACGGCTTCTCCGAGCCGCTCGACGCTCCGCGCGGCGTGCGCTACATGCACGACGAAGCGCTCGTCGTGCTGCCCGAACTCCTGCGCGCCGCTCGCGTGCGCCGGCCGATCCTCTTCGGACATTCGGACGGTGCGTCGATCGCGCTGATCTATGCGGGCGCCTTTCCGCGCGAGGTTCGCGCGCTCGTCGTCGAGGCGCCGCACGTGTTCGTCGAAGAGCTCTCGATCGAGAGCATCGCGGCAATCGGCGAGCGCTATCGCACGAGCGATCTGCGGGCGAAGATGGCGCGCCACCATCACGACGTCGACCGTACCTTTTTCGGCTGGAACGACATCTGGCTCGCGCCGGCCTTTCGGACGTGGAATATCGAGGCGTCGCTGCCGACGATCTCCGCGCCGCTCTTCGCGGTGCAAGGCGCCGACGACGAGTACGGCACCCTCGCGCAGCTCGATGCGATCGCACGCGGCACGGCGGGGCGGGTGGATCGTCTGCTCCTCGACGGATGCGGTCACGCGCCGCATCGCGAACGGCCGGAGTCGCTCGAACTCATCGCGGCCTGGCTGCGCGCGAACACCTAGTACTCGGGGTGCTGCTGGCAGCGCTCGACGCTCGGGTCGTCGCTCGGGAAGACGGTGAAGACCGCTCCGCGTTTCACCTCGATGTTCTTGCCGTTGTGGAAGAAGTTGAAGATGCCGATCGCCGCGCCCACGCCGGGAACGGGAATCGCACCCAGGTAGCCCGGCATATTGCCGCTCTTGCCGCTGCGGTCGAGCGAGGCCGTGTTGTGATTGAGTACGACGCCGAGATGCGAGCCGTCGGGCATCACGAGATACCGCGGTTCGAGCACGAGCGTCCCCGCGCGCCCGCCGCGTCCCGCGGGAGAGGCGATCGAGACGATGCCGTAGCCCATCGTGCGCGCCGGGATCACGATGCGATTCCCGCTCGTCACCGCATTGATCGTCTGGAAGCGAAAGAAGTCGCCGGGGAGCGCCGTCGAGGAGTCGACGTCGTCCATCATCTCGACGCCCACGACGGTGCAGGGGTTGAGGTCGAGCCGCGCGGCGCTCGTGCGGGCGGTGCCGAAGGCGAGCGAAGCGGCGAAGGTGAGAACGGCGAAGAGAGCGCGCATCGACGGGGCTTTTTTCCGGCCTGGTAGAAGCTCCCTCGCATGGCCGATGATTCGGTCCTGCGTCCGGATCTGGCGCTCGTGCTCGAGCGCATAACCGACGGGTTCTTCGCATTGGACGCGCAGTGGCGGATTTCGTACATGAACGCCGAGGCGCGTAAGCTTCTTCATGCGCGCGAAGACGTGCTCGGCGTCTACTGGCTCGATGCGTTTCCGAAGGCACGGGGACGGCTCTTCGAGCGCGAGTACACGCGCGCGATGCGCGATCAGCGCCCTGTGCAGTTCGTCGAATACTCCCAGACCGCCAATCGCTGGTTCGAGGTGAAGGCCTACCCGTCGCTCGACGGGCTCTCGGTGTACTTTCGCGATGTCACCGCGCGGATCGAGGCGCAACAGGAGGTCGAGCGCACCGCGCGCCGTCAGCAGGCGCTGATCGATTTCGGGCGCACCGCGCTCTCGGGCGGACACTTGGATGCGCTGCTGTCCGACGCGGTCGATCTCGTGCGCGAGGCGCTCGACGCGAGCGTCATCGAAGTCTACGATTACGAGCCGCAGAACGCGTGCTTCGCGTTGCGCTATGCCGCGGGCTGGGCCACGGGCGCGGCGATGGAGCGCGAGTTTCCCGCGCTCGAGCATCTTCGCCATGCGGTCGAGTCCGGCGAGCCGTTCGTTTCCTCGGACATCCGCATCGAGTCGCGCGCGCGCTCGCTCGCACCGCTCGCCGCGCTCGGCGTGCTCTCGTGCATCTGCGTGCCGATCGGGTCCGCGCGCGAACCGCTCGGCGCGATCGTCGCCTTCCATCCCAAACCGCGCACCGTCTCGGCCGTCGATGTGCGCTTCGTGGAGGCGCTCGCGCAGACGATCGCCGAAGCCGCGCGGACGAGCGAGTCGAATCGCCGGATCGCGCAGGTGTTGGAGAGCATTCGCGACGCGTTCGTCGCGGTGGGACGCGACGAACGGATCACCTACGTCAACGCGCGCATGGCGGCGTTTTGGGGCGGTGAGCCGGTCGACTTCATCGGGCGTCCGCTCGCGCACTTCACCGAGAAGTTCGAAGACGGCGGGTACGGCGCCGCGCGCTTTCGCGAATCGCTGCGGGAAGATCGTCCGCTCACCTTCGAGATGCCGTTTCGCGAGCGCTGGTTCGAGGTGCGGCTCTATCCGTACTCCGACGGCGTCGCCGCGTACGTACGCGATATCACGCGGCGCAAGAACGAACAGCAGCGGATGATCGCGCTCAACGTCGAGCTCGAGCGCCGCGTGGCCGAACGAACCAAGCAGCTCGAGCTTGCCAACAAGGAACTCGAATCGTTCTCGTACTCCGTCTCGCACGATCTGCGCGCGCCGCTGCGGGCGATCGACGGCTTTTCACAGGCGCTGGTCGAGGATTATGCCGAGGCGCTCGGCGACGGCGGGCGCGGCTACCTGGATCGCGTGCGGAAGGCCGCCCAGCGTATGGCCGATCTGATCGACGCGCTGCTCGGCCTTGCGAAGGTGGCGCGCGCCTCGATCGAGATGCGGCCGCTCGACGTCACCGAGATCGTGCGCGAGGTGGCGGCCGACCTGCACGACGGCGATCCGTGCCGCGATGTCGAGATCGAGATCGAGACGGGGATGCGGGCGAGCGGTGAACCCGGGCTCGTTCATGCCGTGTTTGCCAACCTGATGGGCAACGCGTGGAAGTTCACCCGCCTGGCCGAGCGGCCGAAGATTCGCGTCGGTCGCACGCCGGAGGGCGAGTTCTTCGTGGCCGATAACGGGGCAGGCTTCGATATGGCCTACAGCAACAAGCTCTTTGGTGCGTTCCAACGGCTCCATGCGGCCGATGACTATGAGGGGACGGGTATCGGTCTTGCGACCGTTGCGCGGATCGTTCACCGGCACGGCGGGAGCGTGCGTGCCGACGGCGCGGTCGGCTCCGGCGCGACCTTTTACTTCACCCTACCCGCGGCAAAGGAGAGAGTCGGGCTCGATGAGCAGCAAACCGTACATCCTGCTGGTTGAAGACAACCCCGACGACGTCGAACTGACGCGTCGTGCCTTCGCGAAGAACCACATCGCGAACGAAGTGGTCGTGCTCACGGACGGCGCCCAGGCGCTCGAATTCCTCTTCGATGCCGATCGCCACGGGCGCTCGCTGCCGCAGGTGATTCTGCTCGATTTGAAGCTCCCCAAGATCTCCGGGCTCGAAGTGCTCGAACGCATTCGCGCAAACGACGCGACCTGTTTGATCCCCACCGTGATTCTCACCTCGAGCAAACAGGACGAGGACCTGCTCGCGGGCTACCGGCTCGGCGTGAACAGCTACGTGCGCAAGCCGGTCGACTTCAACGAGTTCGTGGAGGCGGTGCGCCAAGTCGGCCTCTACTGGCTCGTGCTCAACGAAGCGCCGCCCGCCGCGGCGACCGGTGGCATGTCGTGAAACTGCGCGTCCTCTGCGTCGACGACTCGCAGGACGACGCGGATCTCAACATCCTTGCGCTCCAGCGCCACGGCTTCGTGACCGAAAGCATTCGCGTCGATCGACGCGACGACGCGATGGCCGCGCTCACCGGCCAAGCCTGGGATATCGTTCTCTGCGATTACTCGATGCCGAGTTTCAGCGCACCCGATATGCTGCAACTCCTGCGCGAGCTCGGGACGGAGACGCCGTGCCTGATCGTCTCCGGCGCGATCGGTGAAGAGGCGGCGGTCGAAACGATCCGCTTGGGCGCCTACGATTACATCTTCAAGAACAATCTCAAGCGTCTGGGCACGGCGGCGGAACGTGCGCTGCGCGACGCGGAGCTGCGCCGCGCCCGCGCGTTGATGGAGGTGCAGTTGCGCGAACGCGAGACGCGCCTGCGCTTGCTCTTCGAACAGCTCCCCGCGCTCGTGATCTCGTGCGATACGAATCTGACCGTCACCTCGGTCGAGGGCGCGCAGCTCGCACAGGTGCCCGTGGAGCCCGATTCGCTGCTCGGCATGCACGTCGCCGCATCGGCGCTGCTCGCCGACGAGTCACGCTTTCCGATCCGCCACGCGCACCTCCAGGCGCTGCAGGGGGGATCGGCCGAGTACGAGATGATCTGGGGCGGCAAGACCTTCCGCGGGCACGTCGAGCCGCTGCGCGACGTCGACGCGCGCATCGTCGGTACGATCGCGGTCGCATTCGATATCACCGAGCGCAAGATCGCCGAGCAGCGCATCGCCTACTTCGCGCAGTACGATCCGCTCACCGATCTGCCGAATCGCGCGCTGCTCGAAGACCGTTTGATGCAGGCGATCGCCATGGCGCAGCGCCATCGCACCGCGCTCTCGCTCGTAACGATCGATCTCGACTCGTTTAAAGAGGTCAACGAACTCTACGGCAGCGCCACCGGCGACGAGGTGCTGCGTATGGTCGGTAGCCGCCTGCGTCGGTTGCTCGACGGCGGGTCGACCGTCTCGCGCGTGGGCGAGGATCAGTTCGTGCTGCTGCTCACCGAGGTCGATGCCGCCGAGGCCCTACGCTTCGCGGAGCGCATGCACGAGATCTTCGAGGCGCCGTTCGTGATCGGCGAAGCGGACATCTACGTCAACGCGAGCTCCGGCATCTGCAGCTTTCCCGACGACGGCGCCGATCCGCAATCGCTGCTTCGCACCTCGGCGGCCGCGATGCAGGCGGCAAAGCAGTCGGGCGGTCACGTATGGCGCGTCTTCGTGCCGAGCATGCTCGCGTCGTCCTCCGAACGCCTGGCGCTCAAGCGCGATCTGCGCAGCGCGGCGAGCCGCGGACAGTACACGCTTCACTATCAGCCGATCTTCCGCGCGAACGACCTCGGCTTCGGCGGATTCGAAGCGCTCGTGCGCTGGCAGCATCCCGAGCTCGGACTGCTGCCGCCCGATCATTTCATCCCGCTCGCCGAGGAGTCGGGCGCGATCGAGGAGCTGAGCCTCTACGTCCTGCGCGAGGTCTGTCGACAGCTTACCGCGTGGGATAAGGACGGGATCGTCGTGCCGCGCGTCTGCGTGAACGTCTCGGCGCGGCAGTTCGAACGCGCGGGCCTGCGCGATTCGATCGCACTCGTGCTGCGCGAATGGCAGATCGATCCTTCGCGCATCGAACTCGAACTCACCGAGAGTTCGATCATGCGCGATATCAGCGGCGGCATCGCGCAATTGCACGATCTCAAAGCACTCGGCTTGCGTCTCTCCATCGACGATTTCGGCACCGGCTACACCAGTCTGAGCTACCTGCGTCGCTTCCCGATCGACGTGTTGAAGATCGACAAGAGCTTCCTGCGCGATATGCTGCCCGGATCGCAGGACGAGGCGATCGTCAAAGCGATCGTGACGCTTGCGGAAAACCTCGGCCTCTCCTCGATCGCCGAGGGCATCGAATCGCGCCTCACGCTCGAGCAGATTCGTGCGATCGGTGCGCACGAAGTGCAAGGCTACTTCCTCGGCGAGCCGTCTCCGCCCGACGAAGCGCTGGGCTTACTCTCCGATCTGCAGTCGAAGCGCCGCGCAACGCGCTGAGGGCGCGAAGCTAGCGCTCGATCTCGAAGAGCTTCTCGCGCGCCGTCCCGCCGCGTAGGAGCGTCACGCGCGACGGCGCCACGCCGTAATGCGCGGCGAGCGCGCGGATGCACGCGGCGTTTGCCGCGCCGTCGATCGCGCGTTCGCGCCCGCGCAGCAGCAGGCCGTCGGAGGTGGTCTCGATGCCGGGCGCGCGCGAGCCCGGCTTCACGCGCACGCGAATGCGCTCGCTCCTCGGCGCGGCGCGGGCGTCGGGAGCACGTGGACGAGCCCCGCCGCGTAGTCGATCGTCACGTCGAATTGGGAAAGGAAGCCCGCGCCGAGATGCCCGTACGCGGTGCCGTGCATCCGCGTCGCGCCGATCGGCTGCGCGCTCGTCGCGATCGAGCCGATGCGCACCCGCGGGATGGTGCCGAGCAGCTCGATGCCCGTGCCGCCCACGCCCGCGACCGAACGCTGCTCGGTCGCGGCAAAGAGCGATCGATGCGCTTGATAGAAATCGTAGTCGAGGTTGATGTTCGATTCGTCCCCGGTGTCGAGCGCGAGCTGGGTTCCGAGGTTCCCGAGTTGCACGAGCACGGTCGGGACGAAGTCCTCGAACTCGAGCGGGAGCACCGCGCCGCCGCTCGGCGGCAACGCCGAGAAGCTGATCCGGTGATTCACGGGATCGAGTGAGACCGTCGTTGCCGCGAGGACGTCGGCTCCGAGCACCACGTCGTAGCCGAAGCGATGGATGTCGTCGAGCACGACGTAGTTTGCGGGCGGAAAGGTGACGTTCGCGACACCGAGCTCACCGACACGCACCACGTCGGTCGCGTAATCGCCGAGCCCGCGCACGTTATAGCTCCCGACCTGCGGCGCGCGCAGGCGCTCCGCGAGTTCTTTGCTGATCGCGAGCCCGGAGTTCCCCGAGTCGAGCAGGCAGGTCGCGGGCACGTTCTGCACCGTGCAGGCGAAGAGCGGAATCGTCTGCTCCGGATCGGTCGCAATGCTCGGAGCGCCGCTGCCGTACCGCGGCGTCAATCCGTGCGGCGGCGCGAAGCGATCGCTCGTGACGCCGCGTTCGGCGTACCGTTCGATCGGGGAGCCGTTGCGCAGCACGAGAAAGGGCAGGTAGAGATCGCCGTCCACCCGCCGATAATCGCGGTACTCGAAGGTCGTGTCCCCGTTGACGTCGCTCAAGTAGCGCACGGTCGCCGTCGCGGGGTCGACGAACACGTGCATCGCGGTCGCATCCCCGTTGTCGACGAGCAGTTCGCGATAGGTGGTGCCGGAGATCGTCGCGGTGCCGAGGTCGAGGATGCTGCCGCCGTCGTCGGAGAAGGCCGGATCGAGAAACGCGAGCGATGCGATCGTGCGTTCGCCGCGTAGGAACGGATCGCCCGAGTCCGACTCCGGCAGGACGGTGCCGTTGATGTTGATCGAGTAGAGGCGCTCGCCGTCGAAATAGGTGCCCACGCAGAGTGCACCCGAACAGCGATAGGATGCAAAGCGCACGCCTTGCGACTCGCTGCGCAGTTCGGCGGTCTCGCCGCCGAGCGCGACGCGCGAGGTCGACGTGAGGTGGGTGCTCCAGACCGGCCCGCTACGCGCGCGCATCCGCGCGAGGAGCGCGTTCAGATCGTCGGGCGCGGCGCTTCCGACGGCGGTGCTGAGGAGCGCGCAGAGCAGCGCGGCACGCGCGGCGAATCTCACCGTATGGATTTCGAGTTGCTCGACCGCTATCTCCTCGACGGCACGCCCGCGAAGGCCGATCTCGTACGCGCGCTCTTGGCCGCGCCGAGCGCGACTCCCGCGGCGCGCCCCTTCTACGAGGGAATGCGGATGCTCGGCGCCCGGACGCCGGACCTCACCTTCGTGGCCCTGCGCCTGGTGCTCGCGGGCGAGCGCGCCGAGGACGAGCGCGTCGTCGCGCTCCGGGGCATCGCGGAGCGGGCCCGCCGCGGCGGAGCCGACGGGGAGCGGGCGCGTGCCGAATACCACGAAGCGCTCGCTCGGAACGGGGATTGAACGGCGCGGAACGGAAATGCCCGCATCGACGTTTCCGATGAAGATGCGACAATCGATCGTGGCCGTGCTGATCGCCTGCGGATGCCTCTCCGGCATCGCGCCTGCGTTTGCCGATCCCCCGAGCACGCCGCCGAACGTCTATCGCTCGCTCGAAGCCGGAAAGCAAGCGCACAATGCGGGCGAACTGCACGGCCGGATCGAGTCGGTCGACTACGCGGGCGGCTCGCTCGTGGTGCGGACCGGCCGCGGCGCGATCACGGTCGCGATCGTGCCCAACACGACGATCTACCGCGGCAATCAGTACGGGACGCTCGCCGACCTGCGCCCGGGGCAACAGGTTCGGCTCTCGGTCTACGAGGTCGGCGGCCGCTTGGTCGCACAGTTGATCCGCTTCGCCCCTTGAGTCACGTGCGCCGATGACGCTGCGCGCGCACCGGCTCGGCGTGCGGTTTCCGGGTCGCCCGGTTCCCGCGCTCGCCGATGTCTCCCTCAGTGTCGCCGCCGGGCGCACGCTTGCGGTCGTCGGGCCCTCCGGTGCCGGGAAGAGCACGCTGCTGCGAGCGCTCGCCGGGCTCGAGCGGCGGACGACCGGTACGATCGAACTTGACGGTCGTTCGGTCGGCGACCGACCGCCGCAGTCGCGCCGCATCGCGCTCGTCTTCGCCGAGTCGGCCCTGCTCGATCATCTCACGGTACGACAGAACCTGGCGCTCGTGGTGCGTGCGCGCACGCGGGTGCGCGAGCGCGTCGATGACATCGCACGCGCCTTCGCGATCGAGATGCATCTCGAGCGTCGCCCGCGCGCGCTCTCGACGGGCGAACGGCAGCGTGTCGCGATCGCGCGAGCGCTGCTCTCCGAGCCGCATGCGCTCTTGCTCGACGAACCGCTCGCGTCGCTCGATCCCGAACTGCGCGCGCGGGTGCGCGACGAGCTCGTGCACGTGCGCGAGCGTTTCGGCGGACCGATGCTGCTCGTCACCCACGATCACACGGAAGCGATGTCCGTCTCCGACGAACTCGCCGTGCTCATCGACGGGCGAATCGAGGATTACGGCGAACCGCAACGAGTCTATGATGCTCCGGCAACCGCACGCGCGGCGACCCTGCTCGGCGTGCGCTCGATGAACGTCGTCCCGTGCGATCTGCTCGGTGAGACGGGCGGCCATCTTCTCGGCATTCGCCCCGAACGCATCGTCGTCGCGGCGGATGCGCCGCTCCGCGCGGTGGTGACGCGCGTGGAACGCACGGGCGCCGATACCTATCTGCATCTCGCGTGCGACCGCACGAAGCTGCTCGCGCGCGTCGATGCAAGCGATGCTCCCGAGATCGGAGCGACGATCGGCCTGCGCATCGATCCGCGCGACGTGCGGCGCTTCGACGCCGCGACCGGGCGGGCGCAATGAACGATCTGCTGCGTCTCGCGCGCGGCGTCATCGCGACCGGTATTCCCGGAACCGCGCTCGACGACGCGCTGCACGCGCGCCTGCGGGAGGCCGGATTCGGCGCCTACGTGCTCTTCGGGCGCAACGTCGCGTCGCTCGCGCAGGTGCGCGCGCTGACCGACCGGCTTCGCGCGCTCGACGATCCGTCACCGCTGATCGCAATCGATCAAGAAGGCGGGCGCGTCGCGCGATTGCGCGACGGCGTGGAAGCGCTACCGTCGATGATGGCGCTCGGCGCGACCGGATCGCCGGAGCTCGCGGAACGCGCGGGCGAACAGCTCGGCTCGGATCTGCGGCGCGCGGGTGTGACGCTCGATTTCGCACCGGTCGTCGATCTCGCGCTCGAGGCGGCAAGCACCGTGATCGGCATGCGCTCCTTCGGGAGCGATCCGCGACGCGTCACCGTCATGGCGCAGGCCTTTGCGAACGGTCTGCAGCGTGCGGGCGTGCACGCGACCTTCAAACACGCACCGGGACACGGATCGACCGCGCTCGACTCGCACGTCGGTTTACCCGCCGTCGACGCCGACGAAGCGACGCTGCGCGCGCGCGACTTCGTGCCGTTCGCGGCGTGTGCGGCCGATGCGCGCGCCTTCATGACCGCGCACGTGATCGTGCGTGCACTCGATCCGCTGCATCCGGCCACGCTCTCTCGGCGCGTGCTTACCGGCCTGTTTCGCGAGGAATGGGGCTTGCGCGGATGCTGCTTCACCGATTGCATGCAGATGGACGCGATCGCGCGCGGCGTCGGGAGCGTCGAAGGCGTTGTCGCCGCGCTCGCGGCCGGTGCGGATTGCGCGACGATCAGCCACGATCTCGATCTCGCCTTCGCCGCGGCCGATCGACTCGTCGTCGAGGTCGAGAGCGGACGTCTGCCGCTCGAACGTCTGCGCGAAGCGCACGATCGCGTGATGCGTCTGCGCGAGCAGGCGCAGCCGCCGTTGCCGCTCGATACGCCGCCGCCGCATCCGGGGATCGGGCGCGAGATCGGGCGTCGCGCCGTTACGGTGCTGCGCGGGACGCCGCACGCCGATCCCACGAGCGCGTGTGCGATCTCGTTCGAAGGCGCGCGTGCCGACGGCGTGGCGACCGACGCGCGCGATGCCGCGTCACTCGCGGCGCAGGCCCCCGCGCTCGATCTGCTGCGCCTCCCGCTCGATCCCGATCCGGAGCAGCTCGCGGGGGCCCTCGCGCGACTCGCCGCATCGCAGCGCCGAGCGATCGTACTGGCGCGCCGCGCGCACCTGCACGCGGGGCAAGCGGCCGCGATCGCGGCGATCGTGGAGCGGCAGCCCGACGCGCTCGTGATCTCCGTGCAAGAGCCGTTCGATGCCGAACTCTTTACCGAGGCGCGGCATGTGCTCGCGACCTACGGTGACGAAGCGCCGAGTATCGCGGGGCTTGCCGACGTTCTTTTCGGCGGCGCGCCCGCGACGGGAGCGCTTCCGGTTGCGATCTGATCCCTTTGCCGCCGTCGATCGCTTGCTGCGCGAGGCGACGGGACGACTCTTCACCGGGGCGGTCGCGCGTATCGAGGCGGGCGGCGAGCTTCGCTTCGAGCGTGCGTACGGCGTGACGCGCGCCGATGCCGCGGCCGTTCCGGTCTACGTCGATACCCGCTTCGATCTCGCCTCGCTCACCAAACTCTTCGCGAGCGATGCGGCGCTCGCGTTCGTCGCCGACGGCGCGCTCGATCTCGACGAGCCGGTCGCGCGCATCCTCGATGCCTGGCGCGCAAGCGCGCACGAGACGATCACGCTGCGCATGCTGCTCGCGCACACCTCGGGGATGAACTCGGGCGCCGATTATCGCACGCTTCTCGATTGCAATGTCGAGCGTTTCACGCTCGAACGCCCGCTCGTCGCGGCACCCGGCGAGCGCGTGATCTACAGCGATCTCGGCATGATCGCGCTCGGCGTCGTGCTCGCGCGGCTCGGCGGATGCGCGCTCCCGCGCGTGCTGGACCGACGGCACGGGCGCGCGACGCTCGGTTTCGTTCCGCACGAACGCGAGCGCGCCGCGATCCCGGCGACCGAAGAAGATGCCTGGCGCGGACGCGTGCAGGGACGCGTGCACGACGAAAAAGCGTATCTCATGAACGGCGCGGCGGGGCACGCGGGGCTTTTCGGCACCGCCGCCGACGTGGCGTTCCTCACCGAATCCTACCTCGGAGCGCTGCACGGGCGCGCTGCGCGTCTGCCGCACGCGCTCGTCCGCGACGCGCTTGCGGAGCAGGCCTACGATCCGGTTCTGCGGCGCGGCCTCGGGTGGGCGCTCAAGACCAGCGACGAGAACTCGTGCGGCGCGGCCTTTTCGCGTGACGCGTTCGGACATACGGGTTTTACCGGGACCTGCGTGTGGGCCGATCCCGAGCGCGATCTGCAGGGCGTGCTGTTGACCAACACGGTCTACTTCGGGCGCGCCGACTCGCGTGCGCTGCGCGCAGCCTTCTACGACGCGGCGATCGAGGCGCTCGCGCGATGATCGCGATCGGTTTGATGAGCGGCACCTCGCTCGACGGCATCGATGCCGCGCTGCTGCGCATCGTACCCGACGGCGAGCGCTATGCCTTCGATCTGCTGGCGTTCGCGATCGTGCCGTACGATGCGTCACTGCTCGCGCGGCTGCGGGCGGCGCTCCCGCCGCATCCGGGCTCGAGCGCCGCCTCGGCCGAATTGCATCGCGACATCGGGCTTGCGTTCGCGCAGGCGGCGCGCACGGTCGCGGGCGCGATGTCGATCGATCTCGTCGCGATGCACGGTCAGACGATCTATCACGACGGCGCGCGACACGTGACGACGCAGCTCGGCGACCCGTTCATCGTGCGCGAGGCGCTCGGCGCGACGGTCTGCTTCGATTTCCGCAGCGCCGATTGCGCGGTCGGCGGCCACGGCGCACCGCTCGTGCCCTACACCGACGCGCTGCTCTTCGGCAGTGACGACGAAGATCGCGTCGCGGTGAATATCGGCGGCATCGCGAACCTCACCGCGCTTCCGCGCGGCTGCGCGCCGTACGACGTCCTCGCCTTCGACACCGGCCCGGGCAATATGCTGATCGACGCTTTCGTGCACGAGCGCACCGACGGCGCCGCGAGCTTCGACGCGGACGGGGCCTTCGCGGCGGCGGGCACGGCCGATGCGCGCGCGCTCGCCGCGATGCTCGCCGATCCGTACTTCGCGGCGCCGCTGCCGAAATCGACCGGCCGCGAGCGCTTCGGCGCGCAGTTTCTCGCCGAGCACCGCGCGCTGCTCGATCCGCTCTCGCTCGAAGACGGCTGCGCGACGCTCGCGGAACTCACGTCGCGCACGCTCGCCGACGCGGTGCACGCGGTCGGCCTCACGAACGCGCGCGTGCTCGTCGGCGGCGGCGGCGCGCGCAACCTGGCACTGATGGCGTCGCTGCAGGAACGACTTCCGCACGCGCGCATCGAACCGACCGATGCGGCGGGCGTGCCGAGCGACGCGCGCGAGGCGATCGCGTTTGCGATCCTCGGCTACGAGACGCTGCGCGAGCGGGCGGCAAACGTTCCGCGCGTCACCGGCGCATCGCGCCCGGTCACGCTCGGTGCGATCGCGCCGTACGGCTTGCAGCGCGTGATGACGGAGGTAGCTCGGGAATGTCGGTGATCGTCGGCGTCGATGCCGGTGGAACCTCGACGAACGCGGTCGCGGAGCGCGACGGCGCGATCCTCGGAACGTTCGAGGCCGATGCGGCGAACGCGCGCACCGCGAGCGTCGAGGCCGCCGCCGAGACCATCGCTCGCGCGGCTGCGAGCGTGCTCGGCGGAGGAGTCCCCGATGCGCTCTTCGTCGGCGCCGCGGGCGCGGGACGCGAGGCGATCGCACGCGGGCTGCAGGCGGCGCTCGCCGTTCGTCTGCCGCACACGCGAATCGGCGTGAGCGACGATGCGCGTATCGCGCTACGCGCGGGTGCGCCGCACGGCGATGCGCTCGCGCTGATCGCGGGTACCGGCTCGATCGCCTGCGCGCTCGTCGACGAACGCTTCGTGCGCACCGGCGGCTACGGCTATCTGCTCGGCGACGAAGGCTCGGGCTACGCGCTCGGGGCGGCGGCGTTGCGGTTGCTGCTCAAATCGTACGACGGTCGCGCGCCCCGCGACGCGATGCTCGAACGCATCGAGGAGCGCATCGGGGTCACCGACGCGCAGGCGCTGCTTGCACGCATATATGATGCAGTTGCACCGGTGCGCGAGATCGCCTCGTTCGCGCCGCTCGTGCTCGATGCGGCCACGGCGGGCGAGCGCAGCGCGACCAAGATCGTGCAGGCGGCGGCGCTCGATCTCTTCGAGACACTCAAGGCGCTCGTGGCGCGAGCCGGTGCGCGCAATCGCGAATTGCCGCTCGTGCTGGCGGGCGGATTGCTGCAGCGCAACACGTTGCTGACGTTCTTGCTCGAGACGCGCATCGTGAACGAGATGCCCTTTCTGCATGCCGTGAAGCAGCCGCCGCGGCCGGAGTACGGCGCACTCGCGCTCGCACGCGCGCTGCTTGCGGCGGAGCACGCATGAGCGAGTTGCCCGCAACCGAGGCACGGAGCGCGCGTTCGCGCGATCTCGACACACGCGATACGGTGGAGATCGTGCGCTTGATCGTCGAGGATCAGCGCCGCGCGGCCGACGCGGTCCTCGCGCAGCGCGCGGCGATCGCGCGCGTGGTGGAAGAGATCGCCGCGCGCGTGCGGGCGGGCGGACGGCTGCATTACATCGGCGCGGGGACGAGCGGGCGTCTGGGCGTGCTCGACGCATCGGAGATGCCGCCGACCTTCGGCACCGATCCGACGCTCGTCTGCGCGCATATCGCGGGCGGTAACGCGGCGCTGCGCACGGCGATCGAAGGTGCCGAGGACGACGCGGAGGCGGGCGAGCGCGAGGTACGCGGGCACGTCCGGGCGGGCGATGCGCTCGTCGGACTCTCGGCGAGCGGCGGCGCTCCCTACGTGGCGGCCGCCCTGCGCGCCGCCGATGGATGCGGTGCATATACGGTGGCGATCGTCAACTCACCGAACGCGCCGCTGATCCACGCCGCGCGCGATGCAATCGTGCTCGAGACGGGCCCCGAAGTGTTGACCGGGTCGACGCGCCTCAAGGCGGGCACGTCGCAGAAGATCGCCCTCAACGCCATCTCGACCGCGCTGATGGTACGCATCGGCAAGGTCTACGATAACCTGATGGTCGACGTGGTCGCGACCAACGAGAAGTTGCGCGGACGGGCGGAACGCCTCGTCTGCACGCTTGCCGAGATCGACGAAACGCGCGCACGCGCGCTGCTCGCGCAGGCCGGAGGCCGGGTGAAGACCGCGGTCGTGATGGCGCGCCGCGGCGTCGATGCCGACACGGCGGCCGCGCTGCTCGCCGACGTCGACGGCTCGCTCCGCGCGCTGCTGTGAGCGGCCGCTCGCGTTACGTCGCCGTCGCGCTCGTCGGATTCGTGCTCTTCGGCGCGATCTGCGATGCGTTCGTCGCGTACGCGCACCTGCGTTTTTCGAGCGCGGTGCTCGGAATGCTCGTGCTGCTCGCGCTGCTCGCGGTGCGCCGTCGCATCGATCCGCCGCTCGAGCGCGCGGCGCACCTGCTGTTGCGGTGGTTCGCGCTGCTCTTCGTACCGGCGTGCGTGGGCGTGATGCAGTACGGCACGCTTCTCGCCCACGCGTGGCTCGGGGTCTGCGTGACGCTCGTGCTCTCGACGCTGATCGGCATCGCGGTCGCTGCCGCCGTCGGAACCGCCGTCCATCGCCGGGTGCGCCGCGCGTGAGCGTCGTGCTGTGGACCGTGCTCACGGTGGCGATCTATCTCGGCGCGCAACGCTTGGCCCGCGCCTTCGGCGACACGCCGCTCCTCCATCCCGTCGTCACGAGCACGCTCGCGATCATCGCGATCCTGCTCGCGACGCACACGTCGTACCCGCGGTACGCACGCGCGACCGCGGGCATCTCGTTTCTGTTGATTCCGGCGACCATCGCGCTCGCCGTGCCGCTCTTTCGCGAACTGCGCGCGATCGCGCGCGACGCGGTGGCCATCCTCTGCGCGCTCTGTAGCGGCTCGGCCGCGGTCGTGCTCTCCGCGATCGGGCTCGCCCGTGCCTTCGGCTGCAGCGACGCGATCGTGCGTTCGTTCGCCGCCAAGGCCGTGACGACGCCGGTCGCGATGGCGGTCAGCGCGCAGATCGGCGGCATCCCGGCGCTTAGCGGCGTCTTCGCGGTGCTCAGCGGCGTCGTCGGGGCGCTCGCGGCGCGCGCGGTGCTGCGTCGCGTGCCGCATCGCATCGCGGGCGTCGCGATCGGCACGGCGTCGCACGGCGTCGGCACGGCACGTCTCTTCACGCTCGACCTCGCCGCATCGGCGTTCTCCGGTCTCGCCATGGGGCTCAACGCGATCCTCACCGCGCTCGTCCTGCCGCTGGTCGCGCGCCTCTTGCTGCCGCTACTGATCGTCGGGCTGCTCGTAACGCGCGCGGCGTCGGCCGCGGAGCCGCCGATCGTCTACGTTCCGCTCGACGATCGCCCGGTGACGCAGCAGCTCCCGGAACTGCTCGGCGAGATCGCGGGGCGTTCGGTCGTCGAGCCGCCGCGCGCGGAGCTCGGACGCTACCTGCACTTCGGCGAACCCGATCGCATTCTCGCGTGGCTCTTCGGCCGTGCGCCGCGTACCGACGCATACGTGCTCTCGAGCGATATGCTCGCCTACGGCGGGCTCGTCGCGGCGCGCGTTCCGAGCGTGTCGTACGCCGATGCGTACTTTCGCATGCGCGCGCTCGCGCGGCTGCGGCGACGCGATCCGCGCGCGCGTGTCGCGGTCTTCGGTACGATCATGCGTCTCGCGCCTACCGGCGTTCCGGCCATCGGCGACGCGGCCTCGTTCTTCGCGGCTGGTCCCGCCTGGACGTATCTGCAGGCGTACGCGAACCTGCACGATCCGCCGCTGCCCTCGGAAGAGGCCGAGGCGGCTCGCCTGCGGGCGCTGATCGGGAAGCCGCTGCTGCGGGCCTATTTGCAGGCGCGCGCGCGCGACTACGGCATCGATCGGCTCCTGATCGACGGCGTGCGCGCGGGCGATTTCAGCGAACTCGTGCTCGGTCAGGACGATGCCAAACCCTACGGACTGCACGTGCCGGAATACCGCGCGCTCGACGCGCATGCGCGACGCCTCGGCCTCGGCGAGCGCGTCGCGATCGAACCGGGTGCCGATGAGCTGGGCATGGCGTTCGTCGCGCAGGCGCTCGCGCGCGGCGCGCACTGGCGCCCGCACGTCGCGGTCGTCTATTCCACGCCGGAGGGCGCGGCGTATCAGGATCCGCTCGAGTTCGCACCGGTCGATACGACGATCGATCGGCTGATCGCGCGCTGCGGCGGCGTGCGCGACGATCGCGCGCCCGATCTCACGCTCTTCGTGCACCTTCCGCACACGGGCGCGGCCCTCGACGACGCGTTCGTCGGCGCCATGCGCGACGCGATCGCGGTGCACCGCTCGGTCGCGCTCGCCGATCTCTCGTTCGAGGGCGGCTATGCGGAACAAGCCGCGTTTACCGAACGGCTGCTGCACGATCGGATAGCCGCGGGCCTGGACGCGTACGCGGCGTGGAATACCGATGCGAACACCGTCGGCACCGCGCTCGCCGAGGCGATCGCGGCGGGCAGCGGCCGCCGCATGGGCAGCTACGATGCGCTCGCGCACGCCACGTTTACCTTCATGCGCTTCGTCGACGACGGTGACTTTCACACCGCCGTGCGTCCCGCGCTCAACGACTGGCTCGACGCACAGGGCGTGCGCGATCACACCTATCTCTTGCCCGCCGTCGCGGAGGCGGCCGCGCAACGCAATCGCGCCCTGCTCTGGTATGCGGCACGACGCACGCTCGCCGAGCTCTACCCCGCGCTGCACATCGCGGCGATGCGCATCACGCTGCCGTGGGATCGCACCTTCGAGACACGTATCGAGGTGCGCTTGGCGCCGTCGCCGTAGCGGCGTGCGCGCGTCTCACGCGGTCGCGGCGATCTCGTCGTCGCTCAGATAGCAGCCGGGATCCGAGGCCCAGAGATTTCCGGTAAGGGCATAGGCGCGTGCCCGGAAATTTCCGCCGCAGGTGCCGAAGAAGCGACAGTCGCGGCAGCGCCCTTCCACGTGCGCCCGCCGCTCGCGCAACTTCGAGAGAATCGGCTGCGCCGGATCGCTCCAGATCTCGCTGAAGGGCCGTTCGCGGACGTTTCCGAGCGTGATCGTCTGCAAGAATTGGTCGGGATGCACGTTGCCGAGCCAGTCGATATCGGCGATGCCGATGCCCGACGAGTTGTTCCCGCCGCCGTTCCACCGCAGCGCGGCGGCGGCCTCGACCGCGTGCGGCGCACCTTCGCGCTCCAGCCACATCGCCGCGTACGCGGCGTCGGCGTGATTGTCGACGGTGAGGATTTCGCGCGGGTCACCCGCGTCGGCGAGCGCACGTGTGCGGGCGAAGATCCGTTCGAGGGCGCCGCGCGTCGCCTCGGGCGCGAGCGTTCCGAGCGAACTACCGCGTCCCGCCGGAACGAGGTGATAGAAGCAGGCGCGCTCGATGCGTTCGCGTTCGATGAAATCGAAGATGGGGTCGAGATCCGCCACGGTCGCGGGGGTAAGCGTGAGCCGCAAGCCGACCTTCTGGCCGACCGCTTTGAGATTGCGTATGCCGCGCAGCGCGCGTTCGAAAGCGCCTTCGACGCCGCGAAAGCGATCGTTGGTCGCGCCCACGCCGTCGAACGAGACGCCGACGTAGGTGAAGCCGAGCTCTTTGATGCGCGCCGCGGCGCGTTCGTCGATCAACGTTCCGTTGGTCGAGAGCGTCAGCTTGATGCCGATGGAACGCGCGTACTCGGCGAGCCGCAGTAGATCGGGGCGCGCGAGCGGTTCACCGCCGGAGAGCAGCACCGCCGGAACACCGTACGAAGCCAGATCGTCGAGCAGCGCGCAGCCCTCGTCGAAGGTGAGCTCGCCCGTGTATTTTTGAGCGGCGGAATCGCTGTAGCAGTGCGTGCAACGCAGATTGCACGTACGGGTAACGTTCCACACGACGACCGGACGGCGCGCGTGAGCGGAGGTCGGCGCGCCCGCGCCGTGTCCGTAGCGCAGCGCGTCCATCGGCTGGGCGTGGTTGCAGATGATCTTGGTAACGTTAAACATCGGTGCTCCGGGCCGGTTGATACGAACAGGTGGGATCGCTGCCGAACGGCTTTCCCGTCACGGCATAGGCGCGGGCGCGCGAGCCGCCGCAGATCGCGTTGAACTCGCAGTAGCCGCACTTGCCGGCGAAGGTCCAAGGCTGCCGCAGCCGCACGAAGAGTTCGTGCTCGCGGTAGATCGTGCGCAGCGGGGTCGTGCGTACGTTGCCCGCCGAGATCGGCATGAATCCGCTCGGATAGACCTCGCCGACGTGCGAGACGAAGACGAATCCGCGTCCGTCTCCCACGCCCGGACGACTCGGCGTACCGGGGTAGTGCTGCGCGAGATAGCGGCGGAAATGCGGCGCTTCGGTCGTCTTGACGGCGAAGGGCGCGTCGGCGGCGACCTTGGCGATCCGCTCGAAGGCGGCGTCGGTCTCTTGCGCGTCGAGCATCAGTTCGAGCGATGCGCGGCCGACCGGCACGAGGAAGAAGATGCTCCAGAGCGCGATATCGAGCGTCGCGAGCAGGGCGGCGAATTCGTCGACGCGCTCGTGGTTGCGACGCGAGAGCGTGGTGTTGATCTGCACGTCGAGCCCGATCTCGCGAGCGCTGCGCAGCGCGCGCAGCGTTCGATCGTACGATCCGCGAACGCCGCGGAACGCGTCGTGCGCTTCCGCGTCGGGAGCATCGAGGCTGAGGGCGATGCGATGGGCGCCCGCCGCTTCGAGGCGCAGCAGCGCATCGTCGGTAAGCCGTCCGGTCGCGCTCGGCGTCACGGCGACCGTGAGGCCGCGGGTACGTGCGTAGGTGACGATCTTATAGACGTCGTCGCGCATGAGCGGATCGCCGCCGCTCAATACGAAGAGCGAAGCGCCGCTCTCCACGATCTGTTCGACGAGATCGAACGCCTCGCCGGTCGAGAGTTCGTCGGCGTGACGCCGAGGCACCGCCTCGGCTCGGCAGTGCGTGCAGGCGAGCGCGCAGGCGCGCGTCATCTCCCAGATGACGATGCGCGGCGCGCGATCGAAGTACCAATCGACGGATGCGCTCATGAAGCAAGCGTACCGCGCGCATCATGCAGGCGCCGAGAAGGTCTTGTGAATGCGCGCGCGCGTTACGCGCGTCAGTGCGACTTTTGGCAGAGTTCGATCAGCACGCCGCCGGTCGATTTCGGGTGAAGGAAGGCGATCAGGTTGCCGTGAGCACCGCGGCGCGGACGTTCGTCGATCAGACGAACGCCCTTCGCCCGATAGGCGGCGAGCGCGGCCTCGATATCGTCGACGCGATAGGCGGTATGATGGAGCTTGCTCTCCGCCTCACCGCGAAACCGCGCGACCGGCGAGCTCTCGTCGAGCGGACGCAGCAGTTCGACGATCGAATCGCCCGCCTCGAGGCCGACCGCTTCGATACCTTGATCGGCGACGATCTCGCGATAGACCTGACGGAATCCGAGCGTCGCGGTATAGAGTTCGATCGTCTTTTCGAGATCTTTGACGACGATCGCGATGTGATCGATCGTCACGCGACGACCTCCTTGGCGCGGTAGGTACCGAAGACGTCGCGCAGCACGTTGCAGATCTCGCCGAGCGTCGCCCCCGCGTCCACCGCTTCGACGAAGTGCGGCATGAGGTTCTCGGTGCCCGCCGCCGCGGCGCGCACGTCGGCGAGGCGCGCCGCGACGCGGGCGGCGTCGCGTGCGTCGCGAAATGCGCGCAGGCGATCGACCTGATCGCGCTCGACGCGCTCGTCGATGCGCTGGAGCGGGATGCGCACGCCGTCGGCGCCCGCTTCCGCGAAGCGGTTCACGCCGACCACCACGCTTGCACCGCTCTCGATCGCCTGCTGTGCGGCGTAGGCCGAGTCCGCGATGCGCGTCTGCATCCAGCCGCTCTCGATCGCGGCGATGCTGCCGCCCATCTCGTCGACCTCCGCGATCAGCGCGCGCGCGCGTTCGATCAGCGCGTTCGTGAGCGACTCCACGTAGTAGGAGCCGGCGAGCGGATCGACCACGTCGGTTACGCCCGATTCGTAGCCGATGATCTGTTGCGTCCGCAGCGCCAGCTTCGCGCTCTCGGCGGTGGGCAGCGCAAGTGCTTCGTCCTTCCCGTTGGTGTGCAGCGACTGCGTGCCGCCGAGCACGGCCGCGAGCGCCTGAAGCGTCACGCGTACGACGTTGTTGTCCGGCTCCTGCGCGGTGAGCGTGGAGCCGCCGGTCTGCGTGTGGAAGCGGAGGGTTTGCGAGCGCGGATCGGTGCAGCCGAATTCGTCGCGCGTGATGTGCGCCCACAGAAAGCGCGCGGCGCGGAACTTGGCGATCTCCTCGAAGAAGTCGTTGTGGGCGTTCCAAAAGAACGAGATGCGCGGCGCGACGAGATCGAGGTCGATGCCCGCCGCGCGCGCCGCGCGCAGATACGCTTTAGCGTTCGAGAGCGTGAAGGCCACCTCTTCGACCGCGGTCGATCCGGCCTCGCGGATGTGATACCCGGAGATCGAGATCGTATTCCACTGCGGTACCTCGCGAGCGCAGTAGGACATCACGTCGGTAACCAGACGCATCGAAGGTTCGGGCGGATAGATGTACGTGCCGCGCGCGACGTACTCTTTGAGCACGTCGTTCTGAATCGTGCCGCCGAGCTTCGCGAAGGGGATGCCGCGACGACGCGCGACCGCAAGCACCATCGCGAGCAGAATCGAGGCCGGCGCGTTGATCGTCATCGAGACGGTGACCGCATCGAGCGGGATCGCGTCGAAGAGCGTCTCCATGTCGGCGACGGAGTCGATCGCCACGCCGACCTTGCCGACCTCGCCGCGCGACGGCGTCGCGTCGGAATCGTAGCCGAGCTGCGTCGGCAGATCGAAGGCGACGGAGAGGCCGGTCTGACCGCGTTCGAGCAGGTAGCGATAGCGCGCATTGGATTCGGCCGCCGTCGCGAAGCCCGCGTATTGGCGCATCGTCCAGAGGCGTCCGCGATACATGTCGGCGCGAATCCCGCGCGTGAACGGAAACGCACCCGGCTCTCCGAGCTCGTGCGCGCGTCCTTCGATGCGATCGTAGCGTGGCTGGAGCGGAATCCCGCTCGCGTTCTCGTCCCGTGCCATAGCCGCACCTCCTTCGGCGCGGCGGCCGGGGGTACTTGTCCGCGCCGTGCGAAGCTCATCGCATGCTGGATCTGCCGGACGGCTACTACGACATTCGTCGCGGGACACTCGTCAACGTCGTCACCTGTCTCGAGATGCACGCCCCGCCGCCGCCGCGCGGAGATCCGCCCGGCGTGCGCGCGCGGCTTCGCCGCGTGGAGCGCCCGTCGAACGCCTGGTATCGCGCGCTCTATCACAAGGTCGGCGACGAGTACCTCTGGTTCTCGCGGCTCGCGCTCGATGATGCCGCCCTGCGTGCGATCCTCGACGACGATCGCGTGGAAGTCTACAGCCTTTCGCTCGACGGTTCGGACGAGGGATTGGTGGAGCTGGATTTTCGCGAGGAGGGCGAGTGCGAGCTCAGCTACTTCGCACTCGCGGCGCCG
Organism: Vulcanimicrobiota bacterium; assembly: GCA_027306785.1. Classification (GTDB taxonomy): domain Bacteria; phylum Vulcanimicrobiota; class Vulcanimicrobiia; order Vulcanimicrobiales; family Vulcanimicrobiaceae; genus REEB354. Next base: position 117,251 of record DAHUZB010000005.1, on the reverse strand, counting down.
TCGATCGGCGCGGGTATCGGACGGTGGATGATGAATCGCGCGATCGAACGCGCGTGGTCGCGGCCGATTCGGCGCTTTTGGGTGCATACGTGCACCCTCGACCATCCCGACGCGGTGCGCTTTTACGAACGTTCGGGGTTCGTGCCCTTCAAGCGACAGGTCGAATTCGCACCCGATCCGCGTTCGGTCGGGCTCGTGCCGCGCGAGGCCGCACCGCGCGTGCCGCTCCTCTGACGCGGTTCGCGCATGCGCTGGTTGCTCGTCGGACGTTCGCTGCGGAGCTTTTCGCAGAGTTATCTCGCGGTGCTCGTTCCGCTCTACCTGCTCGCGCGCGGTGCGAGCGCGGCGCAGGTGGGCGGGATCGTCGCGTTTTGGACCGCGGGCGGCGCGCTGCTCGCGCTGCTCGCGGGTTTCGTCGCCGATCGCTACGGGCGCAAGAGCGTGCTGCTGCTCTTCAGCGTCCTCACCGCGATCTCGGCGTTCGCCTTTCTCGCCGATGCGCCGATGTGGGTGCTCGCGATCGCGGGCGCGCTCGGCACGATCGGCCGCGGCGGCAGCCCCGCATCGGGCGGTGCGTTCGGCCCGTACTTCTCGGCCGAACAGGCGCTCGTTGCCGAGTACGCGCGCGGAGGCGATCGCACGCGTACCTTCGCCCGTCTCTCGTCGGTGGCGTCGCTGTCGGGCGCGTTCGGCTTCGCGGTTACCGGCGCGCCCGCGCTGTTCGCCTCGCTGCATTGGCCGCGCATTGCGGCGTTTCACGCGATCTTCGCACTCACCGGGCTGATCGGCATCGCGCTTTCGCTCTCCGTGTTGCCGCTGCGCGAAGCACACCGCATCGAAGCAACCGGCCGCGGGCGCATCGCCCTCAGCAAGGTGAGCCGCGGTATCGTTGCGCGCCTCGCGGTGACCAACGCCACGAACGGGCTCGCGGTGGGCTTTCTCGGCTCGATGCTCGTGTTGTGGTTCCACGTGCGCTACGGAGCCGACGCGCACCAAATCGGCTTGGCCTATTTTGCGATCGCGCTCTGCGTCTCGCTCGCCTTCACCGCGGCTTCGCGGCTCGAACGGGCGATCGGCGGCGCAGTACGCACGGTCGTCGCGCTGCGCGTCGTCTCGTGCGCGCTTCTCGCGCTCATGCCGTTCATGCCCACCTTCACGCTCGCCGCGCTCGTCTATCTCGTGCGCATGCTCTTCAACAGCGTGACGATCTCGGTGCGTCAGTCCTACGTTATGGGGATCGTGCCGCCGCCCGAACGCTCGCGCGTGGCAAGCCTCTCGAACCTCCCCTCGCAGATCGGTTCGACGCTCGGTCCGAGCGTCGCGGGCGCGCTGCTCGAGTACGTGTGGGACGGCGCGATTCTCGAAGCGGCCGCCTTCTTTCAATTGCTCAACGCCGCGCTCTACTATCGGTTCTTTCATGCGATCGCGCCCCCGGAAGAACGCGAGAGCGCAGGCGCGAGCGCCGAGGCGTGACGAAGGCTCGACGATGACGAGGGCGCTTGCACTCATCGCCGCGCTCGGCGGCTGGCATCTGCAGGCCGCCGGTGCGGTCGTGGCCGCGCCGGTCGCGCGCGCGCACATGGTCTTCATCGGCGATACGCGCGGCGATCTCTATGCGCTCGATGAGACGAACGGACACGTGCGTTTGCACCTCCGGCTCCCCGGCGGTATCTGGTCGCCGCCCGCGCTCGAAGGCGGGCTCGCAATCGTCGGCGCGGGGAGCCCGCGCTACCTCACCTACGCGCCGCCCGTCTACGCGCTTGCCGGACCGGGAATCAACCGCGTCACGGCCGTCGGCGACGACGGCACCGAACGGTGGGCCTACGGCGTGGCGGGCAGCGCGACATCCGCGCTTGCGATCGTCGACGGTCTTGCGATTCTGCACGACGGCGGCGGCGAGATCGTTGCGCGCGATGCGCGTACCGGCGCGTATCGGTGGCGCCGGTTTCTCGGGTCGGCCGCGACGCTGAGCGGTGCGGTGGCGGTCGGCGAGGGGCGCATCGCGACGAGCGGCGCCTATCCGAACGAGGTGGCGGTGCTGCGCGTGCGCGACGGGAGGCTGCTTGCGCGCGTCGCGCTGCCGCGCGACGCGGCGTTCGTGGGCGAAGAGCCGCTTGCATTCGGCGACCGCGCCGTCTACGGCATCTACTTTCGCGCGGCGGGGCGGATCGCCCACGAACATCTCTATGCCGTCGACATCGCGAGCGGTACGTTGCGCTTCGACCGCGAGATCGACGCCGGTCCCGTCGCGTTGCCGACCCGCGTGACGTACGCCGCCGGCGCGCTGCTCGTCGGCTCGCCGTTCGCGGCGCGCGTTGCGAGCTACGCCGCCGCGGACGGGACGTTGCGCTGGAGCGCCGGGCTCGCGGGACGCTCGCTCGGGGGAGCGGCGATCCGGGGCGGCGTCGCCTATCTCGGCGATGCGTCGGGAACGTTGAGCGCGCTCGACCTGCGCGACGGGCGCGCGATCGGCGGCCTGCGGATCGGCGGCGTGCTCGCCGGCAGCACTCCCGCCGCGCTCTCGGACTGCGTTGCGATCGGCTCGGCGAGCGGCCGGGTGACCTGCGTTCCGTATGCGCGCCTGCGCGGAGCGTCGCCATGATTCCGGCGCTCGCCGCAACGCTGCTGTGGCACACCTTTCGGCTGAATCCGCAACTCGATGCGGTCGTGCGCGATGCCGCCGTACCCGCGGCGGTTCGCTGGCGCGTCGCGACGACCGGCGCGATCTCGTCATCGCCCACCTATGCGGACGGCGTGCTCTACGCCGCTTCGAACGCGCGCACGCTCTCGGCGATCGAATTTCGTAGCGGGCGTCTGCGTTGGCAGTTCACCGCCGATGCGCCGCTGATGTCGGCGCCGCTGCTCGACGACGGGCTCGTCATCGTCTCGTCGGGCGATGCGCAGCCGCGCGTATGGGACCCGCCGCACTACGTCGTGCTCGGCGCGGGAGCGAATACGATTTACGCGCTCGATGCGGCGACGGGACGCGTGCGCTGGCGGATCTCGATCGCGGGAACGGGGATGCCGACCGGCGCCATCGTCGACGGCCGCTACGTGCACGCGGACGGCACCGGTACCGTGCTCGCGCTCGATCCTCGCACCGGCGCGGTGCGTTGGCGGACGAACGTCGGCTCGAGCGGAGCGATGACGGCGATCGTGGATCTCGGGGACGGCACGTTCCTCGTCTCGGGCGGATTTCCGAATGCCGTCACGCGTTTGAACGCACGCGACGGATCGGTGCGCTGGAGCCGTCGGTTTCCGGATTGCCGAGCCGCGTTTACCGATCAGCCGCTGGCGGCCGACGCGCACCGCGCGTATGGGGGTTACCTGCGGATGCTCGATCGCGATCCGCGCTGCTTCGGTGAGCCCGGCGCGGCGCGGCAGTACGCCTATGCGCTCGATCTGCGCACGGGAGCCCTCGCGTGGGAGCGCGCACTCGGCCGTGGTGCGGTGCCGATGCGGAACGAGGCGGCGATTCCGCTCCTGGCCGACGGGCGGTTGTACGTCGGCAGCAGCATCGAACCGGTGATGCACGCGCTCGATCCGGCGAGCGGACGCGTGCTCTGGCAACGCCGCGTGCGCGGTGCCGTCAAAGGCGGCGCCGTGCTCGTCGACGGAACGCTCTATTTCGGCGACCTCGGCGGCGTGCTCTGGGCGCTCGACGCCCGCACGGGCGCCGTACGGGGCGCGCTGCGCGAGCCGTACCACTTCAACGTCGGTTCGCCGATCGTGGTGAATCGGACGCTCGTGATCGGTTCGCGCGAGGGCGCGGTGATCGCGGTGCCGCTCGCACGAATTCTCGGCGGCCGTCCGCCGCGCTGAGTTACTCGATGGTCACGAGCGCGGCGTTGGCTTCGACCGTATCGCCGACCGCGGCGTGCGTCTCCCGCACGGTGCCGCTCTTGTGCGCGCGGATCTCGTTCATCATCTTCATCGCTTCGACGACCGCGACGACTTGCTGCTCCTCGACCGCATCGCCCGCCTTGAGTTTCAGTTCGACGACGACGCCGTGCATCGGCGAGACCACATCGTTGCCGTGCGCGGCCCCGCCGCGCTTTTTCGCCGCGGAACGCGGCGCCGCGCGTCGCGCCGGGCCCGCCGCTCCGGCGCTCGGCACCGGGAGATCGAGTAGGCGCACGCGGTAGAGTCGATCGTTCACCTCGACGCGCAGTTCGGGCGCGTGCGGCGGCGGCTCCGCGGGCGGAACGCTCGGCTCGCCGTTCGTCGCCGCGGCGAAGTGCCGTGCGGCGAACGCTTCGAGCGTGGCGGTGCCGTAGCGGGCGGTGCGCACCTGCTCTTCATCGCAGAGCGCGCGCAGCAGCGGGAGCGTGGTCGGTACTCCGCCGATCTCGTACTCGTCGATCGCGCGCGCGAGCCGCGCGATCGCTTGCTCGCGGGTCGGCGCCCACACGATCAGCTTCGCGATCATAGAATCGTAATCGGGCGAGATCGTATAGCCGGGATAGGCGGCGGCGTCGATGCGCACGCCGAGTCCCGCGGGCTCGCGATAGGCGGTAATCGTGCCGGGGGCCGGACGGAAATTCTGCGCCGGGTCCTCGGCGTTGACGCGCCCTTCGATCGCGCAACCCCGAAACGCGATCTGCTCCTGCGTGAACCCGAGCGGTTCGCCCGCGGCGACGCGAATCTGCTCGCGAATCAGATCGAGGCCGGAGATCATCTCGCTCACGGTGTGCTCGACCTGGATACGCGTGTTCATCTCGAGGAAGAAGAACTCGTCGCCGCTGACCAGACATTCGATGGTGCCGACCGAGTCGTAGCCGATCGCGGCCGCGGCGCGAATGCCCGCTTCGCGCATGGCGCTGCGCACCCGCTCGGGAATCTGCGCGGGCGCTTCCTCCCAGAGCTTCTGGTGACGGCGCTGCAGCGAGCAGTCGCGCTCGCCGACGTGCACGACGTTTCCGTGCTTGTCGGCCAGGATCTGCAGTTCGACGTGTTTGGGGTTCTCGAGATAGCGTTCGGCGTAGATCGTGCCGTTTTTAAAGTACGCCTCGGCTTCGCGTTGCGCGGTCGTGAAGGCGGATTCGATCTCGTCGAGCGTGCGCGCGACCTTTAAGCCTTTGCCGCCGCCGCCGCCGGAGGCTTTGAGCGCGAGCGGCAGCCCGTAGCGCGCCGCCGCTTCGCGCGCCGCGGCGGCGTCGGCGATCGCCTCGGTGCCGCCGGGGACGAAGGGGACGTTCGCGAGCTTCATCGCTTGGCGGGCGCGCAGCTTGTCGCCCATCGCGTCGATCGCGTCGGGATGCGGGCCGATCCAGACCAGTCCCGCCTCGATCACGCGCCGCGCGAACGCCGCGTTCTCGGCGAGAAAACCGTAGCCGGGGTGAATCGCTTCGGCGCCGCTGCGCGCGGCGATCTCGAGCAGTTTCTCGACGTTCAAATAGCTCTGCGACGGCGCCGCCGGACCGAGCAGATAGGCTTCGTCGGCGGTCTTGACGTGCAGTCCGTCGCGATCGGCCTCGGAGTAGACGGCGACGGTTGCGATCCCCATCTCGCGCGCGGTGCGCATCACGCGAATGGCGATCTCGCCGCGATTGGCGATCAGAATCTTCGAGAACATCGGTATCCTAGCTTCGACGAGTGCGGACGACGGCGCGGATGCCGTCGAGATCGAGATCCGGTCGGCGCGCCGCGAGCTTCCACGGGGCGAGCGCCGTGCGCTCCGGTTCGACGGGCGCGAGAGTCGCGGCGGCGATCGCCGCCGCGATCGCCGCCACATGATCGTCCGGGGGCGGCGTGCCGACGATACGGATCACGATCCGAATTCGGGCGGATACATGCCCATCGAGTGGTAGCCCGAGTCGACGAAGTGCACGTCCGCGGTAATCGCGCGCGCGAGATCGGAGGCAAGATAGACGGCGGTGTTGCCGACGTCGTCCGCGGTGATGTTGCGCTTGAGCGGCGCCACCTTCGGCACGACCTCGAGAATCTTCGAGAAGCCGCCGACTTGGCGCGAGCTCGCCGTCTTGATCGGACCGGCCGAGATCGCGTTCACGCGAATGCCGCGCGGTCCGAGATCGTAGGCGAGATAGCGCACGATCGATTCGAGCGCGGCCTTCGCGATCCCGGCGATGTTGTAGTTGGGAACGATCGCGGTCGCACCGAGATACGAGAGCGCCATGATCGAGGCGTCGTCGTTGAGGTGATCGTGCAGCGCATGCACGAGCGCGATGAGCGAGAACGACGAGATATCGAGCGCCATGCCGAAGCCGTGCCGCGACGTGTCGTAGACGGTGCCGGCGAGATCTTCTTTGTTTACGAAGGCGATCGAATGCACGAGCGCATCGAGCCGGCCGAACCGCGCGGCGAGCTCCTCGCGCATCGCGGTGAGCGAGGCGTCGTCGGCTACGTCGCAGGCGATGACGGGGCCCCCGCCGAGTTCGGCGGCGAGCTTCTCCACTTCGTCCTTCACGCGCTCACCCTGGTAGGTGAAGGCGAGTTGGGCGCCGTGTTCGTGCATCTTGCGGGCGATGCCGGTCGCGATCGACCAGCGGTTGGCGACGCCCGTGATGAGGGCGCGTTTTCCTTCGAGCAGCTTCACGCGGGTGTAGATACCAGCGCAAGGTGCGGCGTCCCTATCCTGCCGAAACGCAACGGCCCATGTTTCTGCTGCTCTCCCGCTACCTCAAGCCCGCCGCCGAGGTCGATCGCCATCTCGAGGCCCATCGCGCCTTTCTCGATCGGCAGTACGCGGCCGGTACGTTCATCGTTTCGGGGCCGCTCGTGCCGCGCACCGGCGGCGTGATCGTCACCGCCGATCTTCCGCGCGAGCAGCTCGATGCGATCATGCAGGACGACCCCTTCGTCCGCGAGGGCGTCTCCGCATACGAGATCCTCGAGTTCGCCGCGACCAAGCGCGCCGAGGGATTTCTCGCCGCGCTCGAGGCGAATCGCTAGAGTGAGGTTTGCAGGAGCGTGAAGCCGCGCTCCTGGATCGCGTGCACGGCCCAGACCCCCGCGGGAACGAGCATCGCGTGCGGAATCAGATCGTGCGCGAGCGCACCGTACACGGCCGCGTGCGTGCGGCCGAGCAGCTTCGCGATCTCCGCGCTCATGCCCGCGAGCGCGTTGTTGCACACGTAGAAGCGCGCGTTCGGTGCGAGCGCGAGCAGACCGTCGATCGAGCTGTCGAACGCGCCCGCCTTGGGGTCGACCTTCATCGCCGGATTCCCGCCGCCCGGTTTCACCGCGAGACCGAAACGCGCCACCTTGTCCTTCGGCATCTTGGCGAGCGCCGGAGTGATGTAGTCGTTCCAGCTCGCATCACCGAAGCCGAGCACGGCGCCGTAGTGATAGAGCACCGCGACGGGAAGCACGTCGCCCGCACGCGTGCCGATCGACGCGTAGGCGTGCATTACCGTCTGCATCGCGCCGAACACGCCGCCGTCGTCGACCGCTTTGGAGGCGAAGAGATGCTTGTGCGCCGCGCCCGCGCTCGCAAGCGACGCCTCGAACGCGGGGAGCGCGAAGTCGAGCGCGGGTTCGTGCGCGGCGGCGGGAGCGGCGACGGCGAGCGACGGGAATGCCGCTGCGAGCAGTGCGCCGAGGGCGAGGAAGTCGTGCCGTGTCGTCATCGTAGAGATATCCTCAAAGCGGGATGTTGCCGTGTTTGCGCTGCGGGCGTTCCACGCGCTTGTTTTCGAGCATGTCGAGCGCATTCGCGATCGCGGCGCGCGTGCGATGTGCCTCGATCACGTCGTCCACGTAGCCGTATTGCGCCGCGATATACGGGTTGGCGAAGCGCTCGGTGTATTCGTCGATGAGCTCTTTCATCTTGGCGTCCTTGTCGTGCGCGGCGGCGAGCTCGCGGCGATTGATCACCTTGACCGCGCCTTCGGCTCCCATCACGGCGATCTCCGCGGTCGGCCACGCGAGGTTCACGTCGGCGCGAATGTGCTTCGACGCCATCACGTCGTAGGCGCCGCCGTAGGCCTTGCGCGTGATCACGGTGATCTTCGGCACCGTCGCTTCAGCATAGGCGTAGAGCAGCTTCGCGCCGTGCAGGATGATACCGCCGTACTCCTGTTCGGTGCCCGGTAGGAAGCCGGGTACGTCGACGAAGGTGACGAGCGGGATGTTGAAGGCGTCGCAAAAACGCACGAAACGCGCGGCTTTAATCGAGGACTTGATGTCGAGCACGCCCGCGAGCACGTTCGGTTGATTGGCGACGACGCCGACGCTGCGGCCGTTCACGCGCCCGAAGCCGACGATGATGTTCTGCGCGTAGAGCGGTGCGATCTCGAAAAAGTCGCCGTAATCGAGCACGCCTTCGATCACCGCGTGCATGTCGTAGGGTTTGTTCGGCGAGTCCGGGACGAGGTCGTCGAGCTCCGGTACCTCGCGCAGCGGATCGTCGTCGCAGGCGAAGCGCGGCGCGTCTTCGAGGTTGTTCTGCGGAACGTAGGAGAAGAGCGATTTCGTCTGCGCGACCAGATCGTCTTCGTCGGCGGCGACCACGTGCGCGACGCCGCTCTTACTCGCATGGGTCGTCGCGCCGCCGAGTTCTTCGAACGTCACGTCTTCGCCGGTGACGGTCTTGATGATCTCGGGACCGGTGATGAACATCTGCGAGATCTGCTCGGTCATCAGGATGAAGTCGGTGATCGCGGGCGAGTAGACCGCGCCGCCCGCGCAGGGCCCCGCGATCAGGCTGATCTGCGGGATCACGCCGCTCGCCTGCACGTTGCGCCAGAAAATCTCGGCGTACCCGCCGAGCGAGACGACTCCCTCTTGAATGCGCGCGCCGCCCGAGTCGTTGATGCCGATCATGGGCGATCCGGTGCGTACCGCGAGATCCATCACCTTGCAGATCTTTTCGGCGAAAGCTTCGCCGAGCGAGCCGCCGAGTACGGTGAAATCCTGCGAGAAGAGGAAGACCTGGCGTCCGTCGATCGTGGCGCGTCCGGTGATCACGCCGTCGCCCAGAAACTCCTTTTCGTCCAAACCGAACGCGTTGGTGCGATGCACGACGAAGCGGTCGAGCTCGGTGAACGAGCCGTCGTCGACGAGCGCGTCGATGCGTTCGCGCGCCGTGCGTTTGCCGCGCGCGTGCTGCTTCTCGACGGCTGCCTGACCGGCCGGAGCGGCGGCCAGCGCGCGTTTGCGCGCGAGTTCGGCGTACTTCTCTTCGTGCGTTCTCACGGAGACGGCGTTTGCACGGCGCGTGCCGCCGACCCTGGTAGTCCGAACGACCCCGTTCGCAAAACGCGGCGATCTTGGTACACTCGCTCTTGCTGCAAGGGGGTGTGTGCATGCTCTACGGGATCGATACCAGTTATGCGAACGGAACGCCGTCGTGGACGACGGCGCTCGCCGATTCGGCGGTCGGCTTCGTCTACGCGCGCGTCTGCTACGGGGCGAATCCCGCCTACGACGACGGTCCGGCGTTCGTGAACGCGCACGATGCGTGCAAGGCGCACGGCACGCCGTTCGGCTCTTACTTCTTTTGGCTGATGGGGCAAGACGCCGTGGCGCAAGCCGATCATTTTCTGGCAGCCGCCGACGGTATGTACGGCACGCTCGCGCCGGTGGTCGACGTGGAAGAGGGCTCGGGCGCGCAGGGCTGGGGATCGTCGGTCCAGGCGCGGGTCGAAAATCTCGCCGCGACGCTCGACACGATCCAAGCCGAGCTCGGTCAGCCGATCATCTACACGAACCCGGATACCTGGGCGACCTACTTCGGCAACTCGGACGCCTTTGCCGGGCACCGCCTCTGGCTTGCGGAGTACGGCGTGCCGCCCGGCGACGTCACGCCGATCCCCGGCTTCACCGAGCTCGTGCTGCACCAGTACTCCAACGGCACGGGGCAGCCGCCGATCCCCGGGCTCTCGGTCCCCGGGAACAACGTGGACCGCGACGTGCTGGTCGCCGCATCGCTCGGCGCGCTCGGCGCGCGCGACGCGGGCTGACCTACTCCATCGCGATCGCGCCCACCGCCGGAACGCTCGTACCGCGCGGCGCGCGCAGAAAGAAGACGAGCGGTGTGAGCACGAGCGTGACCGCGCCGAGGAAGAAGAACGCATCGGCGAACGCCATCGTCGCCGCCTGCTGCTGCACGATTCCGGCGATCAGCGCGAGCGGGGCGTGTTCCTGCAGCGCGCGCTGCACCGCGGGATTAGCGAGCGTCACGCGGGCGGCGAGGATATCCTGATGGAATGCGCCGCGCCGATCGAGCAGCGTTACCAGGACCGCGGTCGAGATCGATCCGCCGAGTTGCTGACAGAGGCTGAGCAGCGAGGTCGCCTTTTGCGTGTCCGGCCCGCGCACGGAGCTCAGCACCGCGACCGAGAGCGGCACGAAGAGCATGCCGAAGCCGACGCCGCCGAGGACGAGCGGAAAGACGAAGGTACCGAAGACGCTCTGCGTCGTGCTCACGCGGGCGGTGAGGAAATTTGCGATCGAGACGATGACGAAGCCGATGCCGAGCAGCACCTGCGGTCGCACTTTGAATCGGTTGAGCAGCGCGAGCGTGACGAAGGTCATCACCATGATGCCGAGCGCGCGCGTGAGGATCGAGAGCCCGGAGAGCGTGGCGGTGAAGTTCAGCAGATTCTGCTGGAATTGCGGCGCGAGGATCACGCCGCCGAAGAGTGAGAAGGCGAGCGTCATCGCGAGCAGACATCCGACGGCGACGACGCGGTTGTGCCGCAGGATACGAAGATCGACGATCGGGCGCTCCACGACGCGCAGCTCCCAGTAGACGAACGCCGCGAGCGCGCAGATCGCAAGCGCCGCGATGCGCACGATCGTCCCGTTGTTGAACCAGTCGTAACGCTCGCCTTCGTCGAGGACGTATTGCAGGCTGCCCAGACCGATCGCCATCAGCGCGAGCCCGACACCGTCGAGCGAGGGACGTTCGGTGCGCGCCGGATCGCGCAGCAGCGCGGCGCAGAGCAGCGCCGAGATGATGCCGGGCACGATGTTGACGAAGAAGATCCAATTCCACGAGAGCGTGTCGGTGAGCACGCCGCCGAGCGTCGGCCCGATCGAGGGGCCGACGATCGCACCGAGCGAGGTCAGCGCCTGACTCAAGCCGAGTTGACGCGGCGGAAACGTGTCGCGCATGATCGCCTGACCCGTCGCGATCAGCCCACCCCCGCACAGGCCCTGCAGGACGCGGAAGAAGATCAGCTGATGCAGCGAGGTCGCGAATCCGCAGAGTGCCGAGGTGATCGTGAAGCCGACGATCGCGGAGACGTAATAGGTGCGGCGGCCGAGCAACTGCTGCAGCCACGGCGTCAGCGGGATCACGATGACCGCGGCGATGATGTAGCCGGTCACGATCCACGCCCCGTCGTCGAAGTTCGCGCCGAGATTGCCTTGAATCGTCGGCAATGCGACGTTCACGATCGTCGCGTCGAGCACTTGGAGCAGCGTCGCGAGCATCACGCCCGTGACGACCAGCCAACGGCGCGTCCCGTACTCGATCAGATCGTCGGTTCCATGCATGATCCCACCCTCGCAGCAGCCCAAGGACGTTCGACGTTTCAGACCGAACGGTCTGTTTTGTGAAGGCTTCGCACCGGCGCCGCGCGATCCTCGTCTCGGCCGCCCCGATCTTCAATCGCCGTGGTTTCGCCGGGACCTCGATTGCGGATATCCTCGAAGCGACCGCGCTCGAAAAGGGTGGTCTGTACAACCACTTCGCGAGCAAGGAAGAGCTGGCGGTCGCGGCGTTCGAGTATGCATTCGACGAAGTGCAGGCCTATTTTCGCGACGCGCTCGCGCGCCGACCCTCCGGCTACGCGCGTCTCGTCGCCTTCATCGATGCGTTCGAGCACTATTGCGAGCGCCCGGTCGTCGCGGGCGGATGTCCGCTCGCGAACGCGGCTCTCGAAGCCGACGACGCGCTGCCGTTTTTGCGCGAGCGCGTTCAGGCGGCGTTTCGCGACCTGCGCGACGCGATCGTGCGCGACGTGCGGCGCGCGATCGAGAAGCACGAACTGCGCGGCGTCGACGATGCCGAGTCGCTGAGCGATCTGCTGATCGCATCGCTCGAAGGCGCGCTGCTCCTCACGCGCGCGATGCGTTCGCGTTCGCACGTGCGGCGCGTCGCGCAGAGCCTGCGCGTGATGCTCTCGGGGATGCGAGCGTGAGCGTCGATCTCGCCGTCGAGGCGCGCGACGGCTATGCGCTGCCCGCCACGTTGTGGCCGAGCGACCGGCCGCGCGCGGTCGTGATCGTGAGCCCGGCGACCGGCACGCCGCGTCGCTTCTATCGCGCGTTCTGCGAGGAGGCCGCGGCGCGCGGCGCCGCGACGGTGACCTACGATTATCGCGGCACCTTCGAGCCGAAGACGCAGTTGCGCCGCTCCGTCGCGCGCTACCGCGATTGGGGCGAGCTCGATTTCGACGGCGTGCTCGCGTGGACACGCGCGCGCTACCCCGATCTCCCGATTTTCGCGGTCGGTCACTCCGTCGGCGGACACGTGCTGTTGATGACCGAGCGTAACACCGAGATCGCGCGGGCGGTCAACGTGGCGTCGCAATCCGGCTACTGGCGGCTCTATCGCGGCCTCGAGCGCTATCGCGTGTTCGCCTTCGTGAGCGTCGTGATGCCGCTGCTCACCAAGCTCAACGGCTACTTTCCGGGCGAGCGCGTCGCCTTCGGAACGAACCTCGCGCCCGGCGTGCTCTACGAATGGAGCCGCTGGTGCACGAGCCCCGGCTACTTTCTCGACGACCCGGAGATGGCGCCGGTGCTGCGACGCGCGCGCGGGTTGACGGCGCCGGTTCTCGCGCTCGGCATCGATGACGATCCGTGGGCGACGCCCGCCGCGATCGAAGCGTTGCGCCCGGCCTTCACGCACGCGCCCGTGGAGCGCGCGGAGTTGCGGGCGCGCGACGCGAGCGGCAGCGTCGGACACATGGGCTTCTTTCGCGTGCAGAATCGCGCGCTCTGGGAGCACGCCTTTCGCTTTCTCGACCTCGACGAACGCTCGACGCAGGAGATCCGATGACCGATCGGCGCACGCGCACCTATAGCTGGAGCGATCCTCGCGAGGTCGCGCGAGCGATCTTCGCGCGCGAGCATCGCGAGTGGATGGAGGCGATGATGCGCGGGGAGATTCCCGCGGCGCCCTTTGCGAGCACGCTCGAGATCGAACCCGAAGAGATCGGCGACGGCCGCGTGCGTTTCGGTATGCCGCTACGCGAATGGATGACGAATCCGGCGGGCGTGATCCACGGCGGCATCACCGCTACGCTGCTCGATTCGGTGCTCACGCTCGCGGTGACGACGCGGCTTGCGCGCGGAACCTTTTGTACGACGATCGATCTCAACGTGCACTACGTGCGCCCGCTCCTGCCGAGCGGCGCCCGCGTGCGGGCCGAGGGGACGGCGCTGCACATCGGTACGACCGTCGCGACCGCCGAGGCGCGCCTGCATGACGAACGCGATCGGCTGATCGCGCATGCCACGACCAGCCTCGCCATTCTCGCGAGCGGGCCGCCGGCGGGCGCCTAACGACGTCCGGCTACCAGATGCCGAGGGTGGCCTTCACGTCGTCGGAGGCCATCGTCGCGGGATCCCACGGCGGCGAGAAGGTAATGTCCACGGTCGCCGTTTTCACGCCGTCGACGGCGAGCACGTGATCCTCGACCGATTTCTTGAACATCGGACCGACCGGGCACATCGGCGAGGTGAGCGTCATCACGACGTTGACGTGCTCGGCGGCGTCGCCGTCCACGCTGATGTCGTAGACGAGGCCGAGTTCGAGAATCCCGAGGTTCAGCTCCGGGTCCTTCACCGCTTCCAGGGCGGTGCGCACTTGTTCGACGGTAGGCATCACTCCCATGAAACCCGATCCGACGCTTCGGCTGCAAGGGCTTTGGGCGGCAAGACGGACTCTGCCGCCGCGATGCCTAAGAGCGTGCGCAGATGAAGAGACTGTGCCTGACGATCGCCCTCGTGCTCCTCGCCTCCGCGGGCGGGATCGCGCGCGGCGATGCGGCGCAACTCTCGGTCGCGGGCGGTGGGTACGTGAGTAACTCCCCCTCGCAAACCGGCGGGGCCGTGCTCGTCAGCTCGGCGGCATCCGTGCCGACGCTCCCGATCGAACTCCAAGCAACCGTTCTCGTTCCGATCGTCCCCGGCGGCGGGTATGCCGTCACGGGCGAGGTGCGCGGCCTTTCCGGCGGCGGCTTCGGCGGCGCATACGTCGGCGCGGGGATCGGGATCGGCAACCTGTCGAGCACTCGGCAGACCGGCCCGGTTATCACGGCGTTCGTCGGCAAACCGATCGCACCGTTCACGACCTTCGAGTTGCGTGTCTATCAAGGCACGCAAGCCGGCGGATCGACCGCCGGCTTCGTGGGGCTACGATTCTCCTTGTAGATTCGTTACGAGAACGTGAAGTGTCCGCAGGCGGTGACACGAAACCGGACCGCAACGGGTAGAGTTAAGGGACTACCGGAGGAAAAGCAGAGCCATGTCAATGTGGGAACCGTTCACCGAGCGAGCGAGACGCAGCATCGTCCTCGCTCAAGAAGAGGCTCAGCGTCTCGGGAACAATTACATCGGAACCGAGCATATTTTGCTGGGCATCATCTCCGAAGGTGAGAGCCTCGCGGCCAAAGTGCTCGAATCGCTCGGCGTCAATTTGGCGAAGGTGCGTCAAGAGGTCGAAGCGATCGTCGGACGCGGCGGTCAAACGGTCCAACAGGAGATGGTCTTCACGCCGCGCGCCAAGCGCGTGATCGAACTCGCCTTCGAAGAAGCACGCCAACTCAATCACAATTACATCGGCACGGAGCATCTGCTGCTCGGCCTCATCCGCGAGGGTGAAGGCGTGGCGGCGCGCGTGCTGACCAACCTCGGCGTCGATCCGGCCAAGGTGCGCGTGCAGACCACGTCGCTGCTCGGCGCCGAAGGGCAGCCGCCCGCGCCGAAGGGCAAGAGCAAGACGCCGACGCTCGATGCGTACGGCCGCGATCTCACGCAGCTCGCGCGCGAGAACAAACTCGATCCGGTGATCGGGCGCAGTTCGGAGATCGAGCGCGTCATTCAGATTCTCTCGCGTCGCACCAAGAATAATCCGGCGCTCATCGGTGAGCCCGGCGTCGGTAAGACCGCGATCGCCGAAGGTCTGGCGCAGCGCGTGATCAAGGGCGATATTCCCGATCCGTTGCGCGAGAAGCGCGTGATCACGCTCGATCTCGCCGGACTCGTGGCGGGTACGAAGTATCGCGGCGAGTTCGAAGAGCGTATGAAGCGCGTGATGGACGAGATCCGCGGCGCGGCGGGCGAGATCATCCTCTTCATCGACGAACTGCATACGCTCGTCGGCGCGGGCGCCGCCGAAGGCGCGATCGACGCGAGCAACATCATCAAACCCGCCCTCGCGCGCGGCGAACTGCAGTGCATCGGTGCGACCACGCTCAACGAGTTCCGCAAGCACATCGAGAAGGACTCGGCGCTCGAGCGGCGCTTCCAGCCCGTGATGGTCGGCGAGCCGTCGATCGACGAGACGGTCGAGATTCTGCGCGGCCTGCGCGATCGCTACGAGGCGCATCACAAGGTCGTCATTACCGACGACGCGCTCGTCTCGGCGGCGAAACTCTCGGATCGCTACATCACCGATCGCTTTCTGCCCGACAAGGCCGTCGATTTGATCGACGAAGCGAGCTCGCGCGTGCGCTTGCAGGCGACACTGCCTCCGCAAGAGATTCGCGACCTCGACGCGCAATTGCGCAAAGTCGTCGCCGAACGGGAGTCGGTCGTCAAGAATCAGGAGTTCGAGCGCGCCGCTGCGATCCGCGACCGCGAAGAGAAGCTGCGGCTCGACAAGTCGCGCCTCGAACAGGAGTGGCAAGAGAAGAAGGCCGCGAACGCCGACAAGCCGCTCAAGGTGACGGGCGAGAGCATCGCCGAGATCGTCGCGTCGTGGACGCGCATCCCGGTCAGTCGTCTCGCGCAGGCCGAGACCGAGAAGCTCCTCAACATGGGCAATCAGCTGCATCAGCGCGTGATCGGCCAGGAAGAGGGGATCAACGTGATCACCCGCGCGATCCGTCGCTCGCGAGCCGGCCTGAAGAATCCCAATCGCCCCATCGGCTCGTTCCTCTTCCTCGGTCCGACCGGCGTCGGCAAGACCGAGGTGGCGCGCAGCCTCGCGGAGTTCATGTTCGACGACGAAGAGTCGATGATCCGCATCGACATGTCGGAGTATATGGAGAAGTACTCGGTCTCGCGCCTGGTCGGCGCGCCTCCGGGATACGTCGGCTACGAAGAGGGCGGTCAGCTCACCGAAGCGGTGCGTCGGCGTCCGTACTCGGTCGTGCTGCTCGACGAGATCGAAAAGGCGCACCCCGACGTCTTCAACCTGCTGCTGCAGGTGCTCGACGACGGTCGCCTGACCGATTCGCAAGGGCGTCAGGTCGACTTCAAAAACACGGTCATCATCATGACCTCGAACGTCGGCGCGACCGGCATGCAGACGACGACCGATATCGGCTTCCGTCCGAGCAAGACCGGCGAGGACGACGAAGCCAAGAACTACGAGCGGATGAAGACCAAGGTGCTCGAGGAGATCAAGCACACCTTCCGCCCCGAGTTCCTCAATCGCATCGACGAGATCGTCGTCTTCCATCAGCTCAATCGCGAACAGATCGAGCAGATCGTCGGACTCGAACTCGAGAAAGTGCTGCGCGAGGTCAAGGCGCAGGAGATGCATCTCAAAGTCACCGACGCGGCGAAGGCGCTGCTCGCGAAGAAGGGCTGGGATCCGCAATTCGGCGCGCGCCCGCTCCGTCGCGCGATTCAACGCAACGTCGAAGACGAGCTCGCCGAGGAGATGCTACGCGGAACCTTCGGCGCGGGCGATCACATCCTCGCCGACATCAACCCCGACGATCCGGAGAAGCTGAAGTTCTCGAAGATCCCGTCGGTGGAACCGCCCGCCGCGCCGCCCGAGCCCGCGGTGCCGAACATCTAAGATCGCACGAAGAATGAACCCCGGAACGACGAACGTCTCCGGGGTTCATCGTTACGCTCGCTCGACGTTGTGAGGATATGGAACGGCGCCACGCTACGGGTTTGGCCTTCGGCAAGTTCGATCCGCCCCATCGCGGTCATTCGCTGCTTTTCGACGTTGCGCTCGGCCACGTCGATCGGCTGATCGTCCTCGTCTGGGATTATCCCGAACAGTCGGTCGCGGCCGAGCTGCGAGCGCGCTGGCTGCGCGAGATCGTTCCCGAGGCGGACGTGCGGGTGATTCCCGACGATCCGAACGCGGCATCGACCGATATTCCCGCGCAGGCCGAACACGCGCGCCGCTTCCTCCGCGGCGAGCGGATCGACATGCTCTTCACGTCGGAGTCGTACGGCGAGGCATTTGCACGCGTCGTCGGCGCGGCACGACACTTCGTCGTCGATCGCGATCGGCAGTGGGTGCCCGTCTCCGGAACGACGGTGCGGCGCGCGCCGCTCGATCACCTCACCTGGCTCGAACCCTGCGTGCGCGCCCATTACGTCAAGCGCGTCGGGATCGTCGGCGCGGAGTCGACCGGCAAGACGATGCTCTCGCGGCGCCTCGCCGAGCACTATCGGACGCTGTGGGTGCCCGAGTACGGCCGCGATTACACGCTCGTGAAGTACGAACAAGGGTTTACCGGCGAGTTCGTCTCGGACGAATTCTTCCACATCGCGCGCGAGCAGCAACGCCGCGAAGACGAGGCGGCGCGCTCGGCGAATCGCCTGCTGATCTGCGATACCGACGTGCTCGCGACGAAGATCTGGTACGAGCGCTACGTGCAGCGGCCCGCGCCGCGCATTCCGGTCGGCTCGCCGAGTATCGCGCTCTACCTCGTGCCCTTTCCGGATGTGCCCTACGTACAAGACGAAATCCGCGACGCGGAGCACCTCCGCTTCTGGATGTACGAGCGATTCCTCGAAGAGATCGGCAAGAGCGGCACGCCGCACGTGGTGCTGCAGGGGACCTTCGACGAGCGTTACCGTCAGGCGCTCGAGGCGATCGATCGCCTTATGGGCTGAGGTCGATCTCCGCGAAACTCGCGACCGAGGTATGCGCCGTGCTCGGCGCGGTGCCGTCCTGCGGACGGGCCAGCTGCACCGTTTGGATGCCGACCTCGCGTGCCGCGTCGAGTTCGGCGGCATTGTCGGAGAAGAAGATCGTCTCGTTCGGAGCGACGTCGATCTCGCCGAGGATGCGTTCGTAGGAAGCGGCCTCGCGTTTACCGCCGATCGTGGTGTCGTAGAATCCGCGGAAGAGGTGGAGGAGATCGCCCGCGATCGTGTGTCCGAAGAGGAGGCGCTGCGCGGCGATCGAGCCCGACGAGTACAGGTAGAGCGCCGTGCCCGCATCGTGAAAGCGATGCAGCGCATCGACCGCGTCGTCGTAGAGATGTCCGCGAATGCCGCTCGATTCGAATCCTTCGACCCAGATGCGTCCCTGCAGCGCTTTGAGCGGCGTCACCTTGACGTCGTCCTCGGCCCAGCGGTGCAACGCCGCGAGGATCGCGGGCAGGTCGTGCGGATCGAGACCCGCCTCGTGCGCGGCGTCGTCGAGGATCGCGCGCATCCACGGCTCTTCGCGATGGGTGTGGACGTAGGCGTCCATGCGGTCGCGCGCATACGGAAAGAGCACGTCGCGAACGAACGCGATCGAGCCGACGGTGCCCTCGATGTCGACGAGCGCGGCGCGGGCGTGAAACTTCACGCGTCGAGTTCGGGGAACGACGAGGCGATCGTGTCGCCGGTAAAGTTCGCGACCCAGCCGTCGGGATTGATGAAGAGCCGGATCGCGGTGAACTCGGGATCGGGTCCCATGTCGAACCAATGCTTCGTTCCGGCCGGAACGCCGATGAGATCGCCCTTCACGCAGACGGTCTGATAGACGCGCTCGCCGACATGCAGGTAGAACGCGCCGCGTCCCTCGACGAAAAAACGTACCTCGTCCTCGGCATGACGGTGCTCGTCGAGGAACTTCTTGCGCAACGGTTCGGTGTCGGGTGTGCCGCGCTCGAGTCGGATCACGTCGACCGACCGGTAGCCGCACTCCGCGATCAGACGATCCACGGAACTGCGATAGGCTTCGATCACCGCCGCTTGATTGGCACCCGGCGCAAGCAGGGCGTCCGCGGACCAGCGTTCGAAGCGCACGCCGATCGCGGCGAGCTCACGCGCGATCCGCTCGCCGTCGCTCGTATCGAGCAGCAACGTCGTCGGATCGGCATCGTTCCAGACGCGCAGACTGGTCGTCGCGGTCGTCGTCATCGGCGGAGTCTCCGTTCTTCGAGGGCGCAGGTAAGCAAGAACTCTAGACCTTCGAGATGGCGGCGTGCATCCTCCATCGTCGCACCCCACGCGTAGAGCCCGTGCCCCGCGAGCAAATAACCCGGTACGGCGCACGCGTGTGCGAGCGCGTGCTCGATGCGCGTCGCGAGCGCCTGCGTATCCTGATCGTTCGCGAAGACGGGGATGCGCACGGTCGATTCGTGGGTCGTGATCCCCGCGAGCGCTTTGTGCATCTCGAAACCGTCGAGCTCGACGAAGCCGCGTGCCGCGTCCGCCCGTGAGAGGACGGTCGCCGGAACGGTGTGCACGTGCACGACGGCGCCGACGCTCGCGTCCGCGCGATAGCGAGCGACGTGCAGCGGCGTCTCGGCGGAGACCCCGGCGGGCAGCGGCGCATCGAGGGCGACGACGCGTAGGTCCTGCGGCGCGATCGCTCCTTTGTCGATGCCGGAGCGCGTGATCGCGGCATGCCCGTCATCCAGGCGGCGCGAGAAGTTCCCGCTGGTCGCGGGCACCCAACCGCGCGCGGCGGCGAAGCGGCCGATCGCGGCGATGTCGCGCGCGACGTCGTCGGGGATCGTCGGAAGGTGCAGGGCCATGCGCATCACGATACCATACCCCGATGCTGAACGTCCTCTTGGCGGTGCTCGTCGCCCAGGTTCCGCCGCCGCCCCCGCCGCTGCTCGTCTCGCCCGCGCCCTCGCCCACGGCGAGCGCCTCCGCTATTCCGGCCGCGACGCCGAGCGCAACGCTGGCGGCGGCACCGGCGAGCCTGGCCCTCCATCCGAACGCGAGCGCCCGGGTGACGATCTCCGGGGCGACCGGTGTGTTGAGCGCCTCGCTCGACGTGCCGCTCGCAACCGTCACGATTGACCAATCCGCCGATGCGATCGTGGTCGCCGCCGGGGCGACGACCGGAAGCGCGCAGATGACGGTCACCGATGCGAGCGGCGCGACCGTCGTCGTGCCGATCCGGATCGCCCTCGACGCCGGAAGCGTGCCGCCCGCGCTCGGCCTGGCCATCACGGGCTCGCCGGTCGATCCGGCGTGGCTCGCGGCACAGCTGGTCGGTCTCGTCACCCGCTCGGCGCAGGTGCAGCCCGGCGCGAGCGTCACGATCGCATCGCTCCCCTTGCCGTCGCCGCCCGCGACCGGCACGCAGCAGAGCTACGCGGTGCCGGTGCAGATCGGCGGCGACCCGGCCTACTTCGACGTGCAGGCGACGACGCAGGTAACGGTACGGAATCTGCCCGTGGAGCCGTTCGCGCCGCCGATCCTGTTCTACGATGACGATCCCGAACACGTGAATGCCGACGGCGTACTCTTCCGCGGCACGGTGCAGCCCGGCACCCCGGCGCGGCTCTACTTTTACCACGACGACCTCGGCGCGCCGCGAAGCCTCGCGGTGCTCTTGAGCACCGCGGGCGAGGACCCGACCTCGGTGCAGGTGATCGATGCGACCTCCGGGCCGAATATCGATGTGATGAGCGTCGGCCACGCGGTCTCGCGCGATTTCGTGATGCAGAAGGCGCAGAACGAGGGCACCGTGGTACAGCTCGACGGCCCCGACCCGCTCGTGCTGCAAAATCTTGCGATGACGCCGCGGCAGGGGGTGGCGGGGAGCATCGGACTGCAGATCCTCTCCGGCGGTCCGGTGACCGTGACGGTCGTCGCCGCCTCCCCCGGGATCGATCCCACGACGTTGGCCGACGGGCCGAAGCTCCCGGGCGACGGGCACCACCGCCGGGGAACCTTCTCGATCGTCAACTACGGAACCAATGCCCTTGCCTACACGGTGGGCGGTCCCGACGCTTCGCTCGTCTACGGCGATCGCGATGCTTCACCGCCGCCGGTGAATCCCGCGAGCACGGGTCGCGACTACGGCGACTACGGGGTCATCCACACGCTGCTCTTCTCGCTGTCGAATCCGACCGATGCGACCGCGACCGCGTACTTGTACGAGAAGCCGATCGGAGGGATCGTCCGTTCGAGCTTCCTCGTGGACGGGAATCCGACGCAGCTCGGGTGCGTGCGCGTAAATCAGCCGTATCAAATCGCGGCCTTCGCGCTCGCGCCGCGGCAGCACTATCAGCTCACGGTGCAGACGATGACCGACGGCGGATCGAACTACCCGCTCGAGGTCGGCGTCACCGCGACGGCCCCCCAGCCCGCGGCACCGCCGATCGGGGCGCCGGACGGCTGTTTCCCCAAGCCGGGCGGCGGCCTTTGATCGAAATTTGAAGTAAAAGGCCGATCAGATGGCACACGACGAGGCGTCCGATGCGCTAGGCTACGTGATGGTGGAACGCACAACAGAACCCAAAATCGTTTTACTCGTTCGGCTGCTCAACGCGATCGATGAGGGCCGGCACTCGTTCGAGCACCTGAAAGACCGCATCGCCGACGGGACCAAGCGCCCGAGTACGCGCAGCTTGCGCCGATATCTGGCGGTGCTCTCCGACGCGGGCTTCCCGTGGTACTTCGACCGCGCGACCAATACGTATCGCTTCGCCGACGGCTACAGCCTCAAGCGTCTCGATCTTTCGAACGCGGAGCTCTTCGGGCTCGTCGCCCTGCGCTCGTTCGGCGCGTCGATCGGCGGTGCGATCGGGCAATCGATCGACGACCTCACGAGCAAATTGCTCGGGTCGTCGACGGGCACGGCGCGCGCGAAGGGTGAGAGCACCTCGCCGATGGCGTTTCGTCTCCCCGAGATTCGACTCGACGAGGCGGGCGAGAGCGCGCTGCGCATCTTCTCGAATGCCGAGCGCGATTCGCGCAGCGTCGAGTTCGTCTATCAGGACAAAGAGGGTAATCGCAGCACCCGCGTCGCGGATCCGTACGGCTTCATCGTGAGTTCCGGACGCATCTACTGCGTGGCGTACGATCAGAGCCGACGCGACAAGCGCGTCTTCGCGATCGATAACGTGAGCGAGCCGCAGATGCTCGCGCGCACGTTCGTGAAACCGCAGGACTTCGACGTGGAGGCGTACGCGGCGGCGTCGATCTCGGGCGTGATGCATTCCGGCGGCATGGAGACCACCTCGGTGCGCGTGCGATTCGCTCCGCGCGTCGCGAAGGCGGCGATCGCCGCGCGCGTCGTCGCGGAGCGGCAGATCGAGCGCTTTCCCGACAACTCGGTCGAGATCGAGTACCGCGTCGCCGACGTGGACGAGTTGCTCCGTTGGGTGCTCGGCTGGGGCGCGCAAGCGGAGGTCACGCAGCCCGAACGCATGCGCGATCGTATGCTCGAACTCGCGCGCGAGATCACGGAGAAATACCGAGAAGCAAAACCCGTCGGATAAAATCCGACGGGTTCTGACGTATTCGCATACCGATCTCGCCTGTCAGGCTCCCGGGTGGGAGAGCCGTACTGACGCCGAGCGGCGGTTTGACGACGGCGTTCGGATCGCTGCCATCGCAGCTCTCACGTTCGTGAATCCGTCGCCGCGTTCGATACGTGCGGCGCACTTCGAATCACTCGAAGTGTTCGCATCGTAGCACCGCGGTGCGGTGCCCACAAGACACCGGTCGGCCCAATGCACACGCTATCCACAAGAATGTACGTGTCGTTCGCAAGCGCGCGTGCGTTATCCACCGCTGAGATCGACGAAGAGCTCGGTTGCCAGCGCGACGAAGAAGCCGCAGGCGAGCGCGGTCGTGATCGAAACGGAGAGTCCGACCTTCTTGAGCACGCTCCAGAGCTCGCCGATGACGTAGATCAACGCGCCGACGGCGATCGCGAGGAAGAAGACCGAGAGGAGCGGCGAGGTGAAGTAGTAGCCGATCAGCGTGCCGAGGAAGGTCGGGCCGCCGCCGATCAATCCGGCGAGAAAGATCTGCTTCCACGACGGCACCATGCGACCGGCCATCGGCGCGGCGATGCCGAAGCCTTCGGTCGCGTTGTGCAGCGCGAAGCCGACGATCAGTCCGATCGCAAGCGCGGTCGCACCCGATGCGGCCGATGCGCCGATCGCGAGTCCCTCGCCGAAATTATGCGCGCCGATGCCGAAGGCGATGAGCGCGGAGAGCACCATCGGATGATCCGGCGGGTGCTGCATGCGGCTCTTCACGAAGTGCGTCGCGCCGCTGCCGAGGCCGACCAATCCGAGCAGCAAACCGCCCGCGAAGAGCAACGAGAGCGCGATCGGCAGCGGGCCTTGCCCCGCGTGCCAGGCGGCGAATCCCGCCGCGAGCGGATGCACGGCGTTCTGCGCGATCTCGACGACGAGATAGACGAGAATGCCGATCGCGATCGCGTTGAGACGCGCGATGACTTTGGGAGAGAGCGCGCGAGCGCGTGCGATCGGCAGCCCGAGGAAGATCGTGAAGCCCGCGATCGCGCCGAGCAGGATCGTCTGCCACATGCCGAGCGGTTTCGGACCGTTGCCTCCCATCATCATCGGCTTCATCGCGTCGTACATCGCGCCGAGCGTGTTCGGGGTGCCGATGTAGTGGATGGCGGTGATGAGTCCGGCGGGCATGCCGTGCGAGTCTTCGACGTGATCGGTGACGTGGCAATGCACGAGCCAGGTTCCCGGCTTCGCATTCGCGCGGATGATGACGTCGGCACGTTGTCCGGGACCGAGCGCGACCGTATCCTGCATGTCGCGCCCGGCGACGGGTTCGGCATCGCGCGCGATGATACGCTGATAGTGGCCGTGCGTGTGCATCGTGTGCCACTCTTCGCCCGAGATGTTCACCCAGCGAATGCGCATGCGCTCGCCTTCGCGCACGTCGAATGCTTTGGTCGCGGGATACTCTTTGCCGTTGATCGTGAAATGATTCTCGGTCGCGCTGCGGATGATCCACGACGAGAGCACCGCGACGTAGTCGCGCGCGACATTGCGTTCGACGGGTAGCGGATGTGTCGGACGCACGATGATGACGCCGTACAGACCCGAGTCGAGCATCGCTTCGTTATCGTGGGTGTGATAGATGAACGTGCCGGGTTGGCGCGCGACGAAACGATAGGTGAAGGAGCCGCCGGGCTGCACCATCGGCTGCGAGATGCCGCCGACGCCGTCCATCGAGACCGGGATGTCGTGAATGCCGTGCAGATGGATCGTGTCGGGCATATCGCCGTGATTCTCGTAGCGGATCACGACCGTGTCGCCTTGATCGACGAGCAGGACCGGGCCGGGCACCACGCCGTTGTACGTGTGCGCCATGACGGTCAGACCGGGTTTGAGCGTCCACGGCGCAAGGCGTTCCACGAGCGTGAAGGTCTTGGTACGGCCGTGCACCCGCGCAACCGCTTGAACGGTGCCGTCGGGGCGCGGAACGGCACGCGACTCGCCGGGAGCGGGCGTCGCACGCGGGATCGTTCCGACGATCGGCTGGAGCCCGAGCGTCGCCGGATTGACGCCGATGGGCGCCTCGTCGGCATCGGCGAGGACGGCGACGGGGAGGAGAGCCGCGAGCAGGGCCGCGATCCAAAGCAGGGTCCGCATAGCGCTGTTAGCTTAGCCTAAATTGAACTTGAGTCCCGCCTCTTTTGTCGCTTGCTTCGCCCCGGAAGGCGCGCCGAGGGTTGGCCGGAAGTGTAGGGCGCCATGCATTCCAGCCCTGCAGCCCCCACCGTCGAGCTCGACGGCCGCCATCTCACGCTCGAGGCGATCGAGGCCGTTGCCGACGGCGCCCGGGTCACCGTTTCGGCGGACGCGCGCGAGCGTGTCGCCAAGGCGCGTCGCTTCGTCGATGAACGCTTCGCCGACGGCCACGCGATCTACGGTGTCACGACCGGCTTCGGCCGACTTGCGAACGTGCACATCGACCCGAAAGACGCGGCGCAGCTGCAGCTGAATCTGGTACGTTCGCACGCGGCCGGAACCGGCGACCCGCTCGACCCGCGGCGCGTCCGCGCGGCGGGCGTGCTGCGCGTCAACTCGCTTGCTGCCGGACATTCGGGCGTAAAGCTCGAGACGCTCGAGCTGCTCACCGAACTGCTCAATCGGGGCGTCACCCCGGTCGTGCCGTGCCAGGGCTCGGTCGGCGCGTCGGGCGATCTCGCGCCGCTCGCGCACATGACGCTCACCCTGATCGGCGAGGGTGAGGCGTGGTACGCGGGCGAGCGCATGCCGAGCGCGCAAGCGCTGCAGCGCGCCGGCCTCGCTGCGGTGACGCTCGGTCCCAAAGAAGGCTTGGCGCTCATCAACGGTACCCAGGTGATGACCGGCACGGCGGCGCTCGCGATCCTGCGCGCGGAGCGGTTGGCGGCGGCGGCCGACGTGATCGCGGCGATGTCGCTCGAGGCCTATCTCGGCACCGATCGCGTCTTCGATCAGCGTTTGAACGACCTGCGCCCGCATCCGGGGCAGATGAAGGTGGCGGCGAATCTGCGCGCGCTGCTGGCGGGCTCGCAGATCATGCAATCGCATCGCGAGTGCGGGCGCGTGCAGGATCCGTACTCGTTCCGCTGCATCCCGGTCGTGCACGGAGCCGTGCGCGACTCGATCGCGCACGCGCGCCGCGTCGCGGAGACCGAAGCGAACTCGGTGACCGATAATCCGCTCGTCTTCCCGGACGACGGCGAGTTTCTCTCGGGCGGCAACTTTCACGGTGAGCCGATCGCGCTCGCGATGGACTTCCTCAAGCTCGCGATATCCGAGCTCGCTTCGATCGGCGAACGTCGCCTCTACCTGTTGCTCAATGCCGAGGATCGCGATCTGCCGCTCTTCTTGACCGGGCGCTCGGGGCTGCAGTCGGGATTGATGATCGTGCAGTACGCGGCGGCGGCCGTCGTCAACGACAACAAGGCGCTCGCGTGGCCGTCGAGCGTCGATTCGATTCCGACGTCGGCCGGGCAAGAGGACCATGTGAGCATGGGCATGACCTCGGCAAACAATCTCGTGCGCGTGCTCGACAACGTCGAAGGTGCACTCGCGTGCGAATTGCTCGGCGCGATCACCGCGACCGATTTCCGACGGCCGCTCGTCTCGGGCGCCGGCACGCAAGCTGCCTACGATGCGGCACGGGAACGCATCGCACCGTGGACCGAGGATCGCGTGCCCGCACCCGATATCGAAGCCGCGCGTTCGCTGATTCGTTCGGGCGCGCTGGTGGCCGCCGCCGAACGCGGTAGCGAGACCGCTCCTCTGTGACGAAGCCGCGAGAAAGATTACATACGCGACTCGCATTTTAGAAAATTTTGTGACACCTACCCCCACGACGTCTGAAACACTTTCAGGCGTCGTTCGTTATAGTGTTCGCTGTGAATTCGACGATACGCGCGCGCGTCATGAGCGATACCGTCGGCGCGACCGCGTTCGTGCTCGTCGCTACGGCATTCGTCGCATACGCGATCTTCGCGGCGCGCGATCTGCCGTTCGGTGACGGTGCGGAACTCATGCTCGCCGCCGCGACCGACGGCGTGGCGCATCCGCCCGGCTATCCGCTCTGGATCGTGCTCGGGCATCTCTTTGCGCTCGTACCGATCGGCTCGATTCCGTTTCGCGTGAATCTGACCGCGGCGTGCTACCATGCGCTGACCGTCGGATGCGCGTACGGCTGCGGGGTCGCGATCACGCGACGCCATCTTTCGTCGCTCGCGGCGGCGGTGGTGCTCGCCGTCACGCCGATCTTCGTCACCTGGTCGCTGCAGGCAGAGGTCTTCTCGCTCAACGATCTCTTTGCGGGCGCCATCCTGCTGCTCTCGCTGTTGCTCGTGCGCGGCAGCCTGCGCATCTGGTACGTTCCCGCGCTTGCGTTGCTCTGCGGACTGGGTATTTCGAACCAGCAGACGCTCGTGCTTACGCTGCCGATCGCCGCATATGCCGCCTACGCGGGGCGGGCGTCGATGCCGCGTGCGCTGCGTCCGCGGCTGATTGCGCTTGCGCTGATGCTCTTCGTGGCCGGGTTCGTGCTGCCGTACGTGCATACGTTGCTCGTCTCGCAGCGTACGCTCGCGTGGAGCTTCGGAAGCGCGCGCACGCTCCCCGAGCTGCTCGATCTCATTCTGCGCCGCGATTACGGCACGGGCGCGCTCGTGAATTCGGCGCTCGCAGGCGGTTCGCCGTTCGCACGGATCGGGGTGATGCTCGGCGGTTTCGGCATCGTCGGGCCGCTTGCGACGATCGGAGCGATTGCGCTCGCCGCGCGGCGCGAACGTCGCTTTGCCGCGATCTATGCCTACGTGCTGCTGGTTCCGCTCGTCGCCTTCTGCTTCGTCGCGAACGAGGATGTGTCGCAGGCGGCGGTGCGCGTGCTGCTGCTGCGCTTCGCGCTGATGCCGCTCGTGCTCGCGGCGCCCTTTTGCGCGCCCGCGTTCGAACTCGTCGGCGCGCTCGCGCAAGGGGCGCGTCTGCGGCGCATCGTTGCGCTCGCCGCGCTTGCCGCGGCCGCGTTCTCGTTCGTTCCGACCGCTCGTGCGCTCGCGATTACGAACGATCGCGACGCGCGTACGCTGGTGCGCGATGCGTTCGCGTCGCTGCCGCACGGCGCGATCGTCTTCGTCAAGGGCGACACCCTCGCGACGACCGCGCCGTATTTTCAGATCGTCGAACATCGTCGACCCGATCTCGCGCTGGTCTACGTCGACTTGCTGCCGAGCGCGCGCTACGATGCGCAGCTGCGCGCCCGCATGAACGTGCCCGATGTACCTGATCCCGGGTTTCTGCAGATCGCGGCGGCGAATCCGTCGCGATCGATCTGGGGAATCGGCGATCCCGACGTACAGACCGCGCTCAACGAAGTGAGCGGTCCGTACGTCGCCTACACGACGGGGCTCGCATCGCAGATTCTTCCGCGCGGCAGCTACGTGCCGTTACGCGCGCACTACGAACGGGAGCGCGCGATTCTCGCGCGGCCGGAATTCGGCGCCCTCGGACCGGCTCGCACGCGCGACGATGCCTTTGCGATCAACGCGAGATCGTACTATGCGGCCGCATACTTCAACGCGGGTATCGACGCCGAGCGTTTGGGCATCGTCGGCGACGCGCAACGCTGGTTCGCGCTTGCGGATGCGCAGCACGTGCCGGTTCCCGGGTTGGCCGAGGCGCTCGCTCGCGTCCGCTCGCGCGGGCACGGGTGAGCGCGGCTCGCACTTAAATGTGATCGGCGAGGATCGCGAAGAGCTCGCGCCGCGCGCGATCGAGCACTTCGACCGCTTTGCGATAGGTGGTGATATCGCCGGTGCGCGCGATCTGCTTGGCGGCCTCTTTGATCCCGTGCACGTGCCGCATCGCCTCGGCGATCACGTCGTACACGCTCTCGTCGCCGGGTACGCTCGCGCCGTCGGCCGAGCTGCGTTCGGTCAGGAGTGCGCGCCCTTGATCCGTGATCGTGTAAGTGCGCTTTCCGTTGCGCTCGGCGCCGGTGACGTAGTCGCCGTCTTCGAGCATCTGCAGCGCCGGATAGATCGAACCGGGGCTCGGACGTAGGCCGGTCTTCGCTTCGATGGCGAGCATGATGTCGTAGCCGTGGCGGGGGCCGTCGACCAGCGTTTCCAGGATCTCGTACTTGATCTCGCCGCGTGCGCGGCCGCCGCGCGTGCCGCCTCGGAAGCGACCGCGCCCGAAACCCATCTCGCCGAAGGGTCCGTCGAATCCCCGAGGACCGTGTTTAAAGAACATGATTGCACGAGCTCTGCGCGAGGCGCGCGAGAAAGGCCGAACCGCTCTCGGTGAGCGCGTACGCCGGCAGGCCGTCGACGTTGCGCGCGGCGACGTGGCCGGTGGTGCGAAGCAACCGGAGATGCTGATCGACGAGGTTTCGGCTACAGGGAAGCCCCGACCGAGCCTCGACCGCGCGGGCGATCTCGGTATCGGTCGCCGCGTGCTCCCAGAGCACCGCGAGGACATCATACGTAAGCATAACGAGATAGTATTCGATATATCGCGTTACGTCAAGTAGCTTTCGGGTGTCGTGCACGTCTGGCCTCTCCGCCACCATCATGGGAGGCGGCTCGCAGTCCGCGAATCTCCCGGATGTGAGCACGTTCAAAGCTGCGCCTGCGCGTTATTGGCGTACGGTCTATCCGGCGGTGCCGGTGCTCGCCGTTGCGAGCCTGATCTTCGCGCTTCGATCTCCGGGGAGGCACGCTCACCTCGTCGACGCGCCGGCGGGATTTTTCGTCGGCTGCGCGATCCTCGGCGGTCTCTTCGCTTTCCGAGCTCGCCCGGGCGGGTGATATACTCGTCGAAGGGAGAGGCACGTGGCCGTGAGTTTCGACGTTCGCATGGCGCACCTCGAAGGTGCCTACGAGCAGATCAACCACCGGATGGGCGCGATCGAAAAGCGGCTCGACGGTTTTGACACGCGTTTCGCCCAGGTGGACGCGCGTTTCGCGCAAGTAGATGCGCGTTTCGCGCAACTCGATCGGAAGATCGACGCGCACTTTTTGTGGATACTGGGATTGCTGATCGTGTCGATCATCCTGCCCGTCGTGATGCACCTTACCGGACGCTAGCCGCTCGGCGGCTTCGGCCAGGCCCCCTCGCCCGGTACGGCAAAGTGCACCGGGCTATGACGAGTACGATCTCCGGACCCCGCACCGTGCGCGCGCCGCGCGGCACGCAGCTCAATTGCCAGGGTTGGCCGCAAGAAGCGGCGTTGCGCATGCTGATGAACAACCTCGATCCCGAGGTCGCCGAACGCCCGGACGATCTGGTCGTGTACGGCGGTAACGGCCGCGCGGCGCGTTCGTGGGAGGCGTTCGATGCGCTCGTGCGCACGCTCAAGCGCCTGAAGAACGACGAGACGATGATCGTGCAGTCGGGCAAACCGGTCGCGGTGTGGAAGACGCATGCGCGCGCGCCGCGCGTGCTGATCGCGAATTCGAATCTCGTGCCGAAGTGGGCCGACTGGTCGACCTTCCGCGAGCTCGAAGCGCAGGGCCTCATCATGTACGGTCAGATGACGGCGGGCTCGTGGATCTACATCGGCACGCAGGGGATCGTGCAGGGCACCTACGAGACCTTTGCCGAGCTCGCGCGCCGACACTTCGGCGGTTCGCTCAAGGGGCGCGTCTGCTTGACCGCCGGTATCGGCGGCATGGGCGGCGCCCAGCCGCTCGCGATCACGATGAACGAGGGCATTGCGCTCGTCGTCGATGTCGATCGCTCGCGCTTGGAGCGCCGTCGCGATCTGCGCTACTTGGACAAGGTGGTCGATTCACGCGACGAGGCGTTGCACGAGGTCGCGCGTGCCAAGGCCGCGGGCGCAGCGATCTCGATCGGCTACGAAGGCAATGCCGCGACCGAGTTCCACGAACTCTACGAGCTCGGCTTTCGCCCCGATGCGGTGACCGACCAAACCTCGGCGCACGACCTCGTCAACGGCTACGTCCCCGAAGGCGTGACGCTCGCCGAAGCCGACGATCTGCGCGCGCGCGATCCGCACGAGTACGAACGCCGCGCCCTCGCGAGCTGCGGGAAACACGTCGAAGCGATGGTGCGCTTTCTCGATGCGGGCTCGATCGTCTTCGACTACGGCAACAACTTGCGCGCGATGGCGCAGAAGGCGGGCTACGCGCGCGCGTTCGATTTCCCGGGCTTCGTGCCCGCGTTCATTCGTCCGCTGTTCTGCAAGGGCTCGGGACCGTTTCGCTTCGCGGCGCTCTCCGGCGATCCGGCCGATATCCACCGCCTCGACGACGAACTGCTCGCGATGTTTCCGGATGAGGCGGGATTGCAGCGCTGGATTCGACTTGCGCGCGAGCGCATTGCGTTCCAGGGCCTTCCCGCGCGCATCTGCTGGCTCGGCTACGGCGATCGCAAAAAGGCGGGTCTGCGTTTCAACGAACTCGTGCGCAGCGGCGAGATCTCCGCGCCGATCGTGATCGGACGCGATCATCTCGATACCGGCAGCGTCGCCTCGCCGTATCGCGAGACCGAATCGATGAAGGACGGCAGCGACGCGATCTCCGATTGGCCGTTGCTCAACGCCCTGCTCAATACCGCGGCGGGCGCGCATTGGGTGAGCCTGCATCACGGCGGCGGCGTCGGCATCGGTTACTCGCAGCATTCCGGCATGGTCGTCGTCGCCGATGGGTCGGACGAGGCGCAGGAGCGTTTGGGCGCGGTGCTCGATACCGACTGCGGCATGGGTGTCGTGCGTCACGCGGATGCCGGATACGAGATCGCCGTCGAGACCGCCGATGCGAAGGGGATCGATTGGCGCCTGTAACGCCGCCGAACAGGCGTTCGGGTCGTCGTTCAGAATATTGCAGGTTATTATGGAACGGGCTGTAGCTGACATAAAAGAATTTGGCGCGATCTACACTGCCCGCGAAGTTGCAGACGTGATAGTCAGATGGGCCGTGCCGAATAACGGCACGGTCCTTGACCCAAGCTGTGGCGACGGCGTCTTCGCGGCCGCAACGATGGACGCAAGATGCTCGGCTCGTTTCGTCGGCGTCGAAATAAATGAGCGCCAAGCGGCCGAGACGCGTCGAGCGTTGCGCGACGAAAGGGTCAGGATCGTCGCCAGCGACTTCTTCGATTATTATCCCGACGAGAAGTTTGGCGCCATTGTTGGCAATCCGCCCTTCATTCGCTATCAGGCATTCGCCCAACAGGCGCGCGAGAGAGCGCTCTTTCGTTGCCGCCTCGCAGGTGTCGGCCTAAATCGTCTGGCTAGTTCTTGGGCTCATTTTGTCGTCGTCGCCGCAGAGATGTTGGAGGCAGGCGGCCGCCTCGGTCTTGTGCTTCCAACCGAGCTACTACACGCAAGCTATGCGAAACCCGTATTGACGTATCTGCAACGAAGTTTTGGCTCGCTGACGCTCGTGACGTTCGAGGAGAGACTCTTTCCGGATATTTCGCAGGATACACTGATTCTCTTTGCAAGCGAAAAAGGAAGCTCTTGCAAGTCCTTGCTTCACATTGATGCTCAGTCGATTCGTCAACTGAGTCTGCTGGAAAATATGGGCGATCTCGCGACCGCGGTCGACCATAATGCTTATCTTAATGGGCAAGCGCGCTTCAAGGAGAATTACATTGATGCCGGTGTTGCCGGAGAAATCAATAATCTTATCAACGAAGGGCGCGCATTTCGGCTGGGTGATCGCATGAGCGTAGATATTGGATACGTTAGCGGTGCCAACGACTTCTTTCATCTTTCTCGTGAGCGATCGCGCCAACTACGTATTCCGCAGAGGCTGCTTAAGCCCGCAGCATACCGTGGCCGCTCTCTCCGTGGTCTGACTTTTACCGTAGAGGACTGGCTGCACGGGGATGCTTGCGGAGAAGCCGGCTACCTGCTGCACGTTCCTCGCGACGAGAAGCCCGGTGTATATCTGCAACGGTACATTAATAGTGGCGTTGACGCCAAGCATCATCTCGGTTTCAAATGCAAGAGTCGTGCTCCCTGGTTTTCGGTGCCCCATGTTTATCGTCCGAGCGCATTTCTGACATCGATGTCCGGTGAACGCCCATTTGTGGTTGTAAACGACGCGAATGTCGTCGCAAGTAATTCCCTGCATATTCTTCGCGAACGTGATCCAGATGTATATCCCAGATCAATCGCGTTCAGTTGGCTTTCTTCTATCAGTGCACTTAGCATAGAACTTGAGGGGCATGCGCTCGGTGGAGGTATGCTAAAGCTGGAGCCGCGAGAGGCGGAAAATGTGGTCGTGGTTGATGTGGGGCTCGTCTCAAAGCGTGATTTCAACAGGCTTGACCGCTTAGTGAGATGTGGCCAATACGATGAATCGGTAGATTTCGTGGATGCGTACCTACGGGAACGTTGCGGTGTCGACGAAAGGCTGATAGTAGCGGCGCGAACGGCGACGAGAGAACTTCGCCGGAGAAGAGTTAAAAAGAAAGCATGAGTTTCGAACGCGCAATTGAGCTTGCGGGTCTAATTCCCTCGGATGATGCTCACCAAGTGGAGAAAAAAGCCTATTCCGAGCTTCTTTCTCGCGAACTCGCATTCGAGATTGCGGCATTACTTAGTGCCCGAAAAGTGTTTAAGGCGATTTCTCCAAGGCGGCCGAAGGAGATCCCGAAGCTCCTCGGATCGCAGAAGAGACTCGCGGCGTTGAACAAAGAGAGTCCTGAGAAATACTTTCTAGGCGGCTTCGGCCGGAAGAAGCTCGATGTTAGTTTGGCCGATGAACAGGACGGCTTGCTATTTGCATTGTCGGTGAAGACGATTACGAGTCGCGATAAGCGAAGTGGAAATTACAACAAGAACTTTAAAAATAGGTTCGGCGACTTGTGTGCCGAGGCGACGAGTGTTCACATGCGCTCGCCATACACGTTTATGGCAGGGGTTTTCGCGATGCCCACATCGGCGGCGTTCGATAACACAAAGAAGCGGACCGCTACTGCTTTACGAGCAATTAGATATCTGAAGAGCATCTCAGGCCGTCTCTCGCACGAGCAGTCTCCCGAAAAATTTGAATGTATGACATTCATGCTCTTTGATCCAATACTGCCTGAAGTGCACGAACATGATACGATTGCGCGAAAAGTTCATGATTTTAGATTCTCCGGGAGTGACCTTTTGGATGGCGGAGCACGGTATAGGCTATTTGATGTATCTTCGGCTAAAGAGATTACTGCCGAAGAATTCGTAATTCAGATGGAGCAGGGTTTCCTGGCGAGGAACCCGTTCCTCGAAGACGACCTGTGAGACACGCTTTAACGCCGCTGCTGATCCGAGCGAAGACGCTCATCACCTGCGAACGTGACGCCGCGCAATGCGGCGTCACGTTTGACGATCTCGGGCGCGTCGACGACGCGGCGATCGTGGTCGAAGGCGAACGGATCGCCGCACTCGGCGCGCGCGTCGACGTCGAACGCAGGCTCGGGAGTCGTCAGGTGCGCGAGATCGACCTGCGCGACTGCGTGATCGTTCCCGGTTTCGTCGACGCGCACGCGCACCCGCTCTTCGCGGGCGACCGTGAGCCCGATTTCACCGCGCGTCAACGCGGCGAGAAAGCGCCGCTCGGCATGCTCTACACCGTCGAACGCACGCGCGACGCCCTGCTGGACGCCGAGGCTTTCTACGACGAAACGCTCCGCGCGCGGCTGCTGACGATCCTACGTCACGGTACGACGACGCTCGAGACCAAGACGGGCTATGCGCTGCATAAGCCCGGTGAAACCGCGCTGCTCGATCTGATCGCGGCGCATCGGCACGATCCCGACGTACCCGAACTGATCGCCACCTTTCTCGGCGCGCACGCGCTGCCGCCGGAGTTTACGCGCGAAGAGGCCTACATCGACTACCTGATCGATCAGGTGGTGCCGAGCGCGGCCGCACACGGCGCGACGTACGCCGACGCCTTCTGCGAGCCGGGGTTTTTCTCGCCGGAGCAGACACGCCGGTATCTGCAGTCCTGCCGCACGCACGGCATGCGACTGCGCGTGCACTGCGACGAGATGTCGTTCGGCGCCGCGGCCGAGATGGCGGCGGAGCTCGAGGTCGACGCGGTCGATCACTGCAACTGTATCCGCGAGGCCGACGTCGAGCGCATCGCCGCGCGCGGCATCGTGACCGTGGCGTGTCCGGCGACGGTCGCCTATCTCGATCTGCCGCAGCGCGCTCCGGTACGCGCGCTGCTCGAACGCGGCGGCAGCGTGGCGTTCGCGAGCGATTTCAATCCCGGCACCTCTCCGTGCTTCAACCTGCAGAGCGTCGCGTACTTCGCGCGCAAACTCTTCGGCGTGAGCGCGGCCGAGGCACTCTACGGCGTCACGCGTGCCGCCGCGCACTCGCTGCGCGCCGACGCGGGAATGCTGCGTGCGGGCGGCCCCGCCGATCTCGTCGCGCTCGAACTCGCGGCGCCCGACGAATTCGGGTGGCTGCACGGCGGCAATCTCGCGCGCGCGGTGCTGCACCGCGGCGTACTTCGCATGCGAGGAGCGATCGATGGTTGACGAACTCGTGCGCGCGGCTCGCGCGCTCGTCGGCGGCGAGGAGCGCCGCGACTTCGCGTTCGTCGTGCGCGGCGGGGTCATCACCGATGCGGGCGATTTCAATCTCGTCCGCGAGCGCGCAGGCGATCTTCCCGCGCGGGCCTTCCCCGCCGATCGTCTGATCGTGCCGGGTTTCATCAACGGTCACAGCCATGCGTATCAGATCCTGCTGCGCGGCTGGGCCGACGATCTCACCTTTGCGGCGTGGCGCAGCGACGCGCTCTATGCCGTGGTGCCGAAGCTGACGCCCGACGACATCTACTGGATTTTCGTCGCCGCGTTCTCGGAGATGCTCGCGGCGGGCATCACCACCGTGACGGAGTTCTTCTATCTCAACGGCGCGGGGAATGCGCACGCGCACGCCGCGCTGCGGGCGGCCGAGGATACCGGTATCCGCATCGTCTTCGCGCGCACGTGGATGGACGCCGACTACGCGCCGCCGCAGTTCCGCGAGTCGATCGATCTCGCGCGCGAACGTACGCTCGAGCTGCGGGAGCGTTTTTCGTGGGCGAACGTGTGCGTCGCGCCGCACTCCCTGCACGCCGCCTCGCACGAGATGATTCGCGCCGCCGCCGCGTTTGCGCGCGAGCACGATTGTATGATGCACGTTCACGTGGCCGAGGCGCCGTACGAAGGCGAGGAGACGCTCGCCGAGCACGGCGCGACGCCGATCGCGCTGCTCGATCGTCTCGACGCGCTCGACGAGCGAACGATCGCGATCCACGCGATCTACATCACCGACGAAGAGAAACGCCTGCTCGCCGAACGCGGAGCGCGCGTGATCCACAATCCGATGACCAACCAGTACTTAGGCGACGGGATCTGCGATGTCGTCGGGCTTCAGGCGCTCGGTGTGACGATGGGACTCGGCACCGACGCGGACGTGAAGCCGTCGCTGATCGACGAGATGCGCGCGGCGAGCCTGCTGCAGAAGGTGCGCCGTATCGACGGAAGCGCGCTCGGCGCGCGTGCCGCCTTCGATCTCGGCACCGCGCAGGGCGCGCGCGCGCTCGGGATCGCGGCCGGCGACCTTACCCCGGGCAACGCCGCCGACTACCTGGTGCTCGATGCCGCGGCGATCGATCCGTGGTCCCCGGACGTGCAGTCGCTCGTCTATCGCGGCGAAGATCGCTGGGTACAGGCGGCCTTCGTCGGCGGGGCGCGGGTCTATACCGGCGAACGCTCCTCTCTCGCACGTCAGGCTGCGAACACCCTCAAGGAGATTGCGAATCGTGTCATTCCATAAGCCGATACTCTCGGCGCTGCTGATCGTCGGACTCGCCGCGTGCGGCGGCGGCGGCGGTAAGTCCTCGCAGAGCGCGACCAGCACGACTGCCGCCGCGACGGCCGCGGCAAGCACCGCTCCCATGGCCTCCGCAAGCGCGAACGCGATGAGCGGCTCGATGTCGTCCTCGATGTCCTCGTCGATGAAGGGCTCGATGCCGAGCGGTATGTCGGCCGATGCCTCGACGCTCAACTGCGGCGCCGTGAAGCCCGTCTGGGTCAACACGAAATCGAAGGTGTATCACGAGCCGAACGATCCGTACTACGGCAAGACGAAGCACGGCGGCTACATGTGCCCGGCGATGGCGAAGAAGGCCGGCTACCACGCGGCGGGCGCCATGATGAAGAAGTCCGAGAAGAGCGAGAACGACAACGACGGCGACTAAGCCGCTCGCACGATTCCGTTACAGCGACGCGCGCAGCGCCTCCGCGAAGGAGGCGAGGCGCGCGTCGTTCGTTTCCGATGCGGCGTGCCCGGTGTAGACGACCAGCACGTAGCGACGCCCCTCGACGGTGTGCAGGATGCCGCCGTCATGCGTCACGTCGTCGGTTCCGCCCGTCTTGTGCGCGAAGCGGTCGCCCGCGCGCAGGCCGCGCGTGAGCTTGTCGTTCCAGGCCTGCGCGTCGAGCATCGCGCGCAGGATCGACGCGTGCGCGATGCGCTCGTCGGCGATCGCCGTGAAGAGGCGAGCGGCGTCGCTCGGCGGGTGGGTATTGCGATGGGTGCCGTCCCAGCCGGGGTCGGCGATCAGCGGCTCGCTGCCCGAGAGCTTACGGAAGAAGGCGGTGTTCGCGAGACCCAGCTGCTCGCGGGCGACGGCGGTCGCTCGCTCCCGCCCCACGAGGTCGAAGAGCTCGTTGGTGGCTACGTTGTCCGAGTAGCGAATCGCCAGCTCGCAGATCTCCTCGACGGTGCTTCGATAGCCCGGGACGAGCGGTGAATCGGCGTCGTTGTACGTCATGTTCGCCTCGGAGATGACGACCGGATCGCAGAGCCTGAAGCGCCCGGCGGCCGCCTCGGCGAGCACCACGGCGACGAGCGGCGTCTTGATCATGCTGGCCGGGTAGAGCGTCGTCTCCGGCACGTGGACGACCGACGGCCGCGGCCCATCGAGCGACCGGAGCACGATGCCGCACGGCTCGAGGCGGTGCGCGGCGACGAGGGCGGCGAGATCCTGCGGTTCGAGCATCATCGTCGCACGCATTCCCGGCCCCGCGAAACCAACCCCGCTGCAAGTGGGTACTTGCATGCGGGAACGGCATGTGGTACTCTCTGCGTGCAAGTACCCACTTGCACGAAAATGATGACGATAATCGTACAGTATCCGACCTTCCAGTACGACCCGAGCGCGATCGACGCGCTCGAGGCCGCTTCGCTCGAGGCGATCGCCGCGGGCGCGGGCCGAGTCGTCTTCGATCTCGACCGCTTGGAGCGGCTCGACACCGAGGGCGTCCGCGGGCTGATCACCCTGCTGCGGCGCGCCCGCGAAAAAGGCGGCGAGCTCGCCCTGCGGGTCTCGCGCCCCGACATCCTGCGCTCGCTGCAGGTCACCGCGCTCGATCGGGTCTTCCCGATGGAATCGGCGGCGTGACGATGCCGCGTATCCTGGCTCTGGCCCTCGCGCTCGGCGTCGCCGCGTCCGCGCCGCTACGCGCGCAGCCGCTCGACACACCCGCAAACGCGCATGCCGTGATCGAACGCATGCTCGCGCGCAATCCGTCGCTTACGAGCTACACCGCGCGCGTTCACGTGGACCTGCGCATGCTGAATTTCCCGTTCCTCGCGCCGACGCTCGACGGGACGACGTACTACAAGCGGCCCGATCGCTTCGTCGTCGTCTTCGATCGCGTCCCGAGCTACGCCAAGGGTTTCTCGAAGCTCTTCAACGACATCGGTGACCCGGCGGGTTGGGAGCGCGATCAGAACGTGACGCTCGTGGGCACGCAGATGCTCGAGGGGCGGCCCATGCTCGTGCTTCGTATGACGAAGAAGATTCACAGCACGATTTTGGATCACGTGCTCGCCTATGTCGATCCGAGCAATTACGAACTCGTACGCATGGAGTGGTACTACACGAGCGGCGGCAAGATCGTGATGCGGCAGTGGTATCGCACGGAGGGCGCCTTCACCGTGCTCTCGCAGCAGCACGTCGAGATCGATATTCCGCACGTCCACGCGGTCGGCGACTCCGTCTATAAGACGTATCAGACCAACGTGGCCGTCGACGACAAGGTCTTCAAGCAATGATCGAAACGTCGAAAAGCGGCGACACCCAGCGCGCCTCGTCGCCCGAAGAGACGCGCGAACGTATCCTGATCGCCGCCCGCGAGGTGATGGCGCGCAAGGGCAAGCGCGGCGCGACGACGCGCGAGATCGCCGAGGCGGCGGGCGTGAACGAAGCGACGCTCTTCCGTCACTTCGGCAATAAGGACGCGTTGATCATCGCGGTCGCCAAACATAGCTGCGGCGACGTGGTGCTGCGCGACGTGATCTCGAGTCTGCACGGCACGCTCGACGAGGAACTCTTTACGATCGCCGAGGCGATGACCGAGCGCATGGAGTCGATGGTCGACATGATGCGCTGGTCGCTCGTCGAGCACGATTACGAGAACAACGTATTCGCGCAGGAGACCTGGCGTCCGCAGACCGCGATTCGCGGCGTGGTCACGCAGTACATGGCCGCGCGCATCGAGGACGGGCGGCTACGGGGAAATCCCGAGGAGCTCGCCGCCGTCTTCATGGGAATGATGTTCGTGCGCGTGATCGCTCGCGACAAGTTCCCCGATCAACGTATTTTTACCGATACCGACTACGCACTTCGTCAATTTATCGACGTCTTTCTCAACGGTGTAAGGAGCAACGAACATGGACACGCGTGAGGCTGAAAAGCAGACCACGGCGGCCGCGCCGGCCAACGGCCACGCGCAGGCGACAGCCGACACGGAAGAACGCAACGGTCCCCGCAAGCGGGTGATCTTCGGCACGATCGGTGCGATCGTGGCGGTGATCCTGCTCGTGTGGGGCGTCAAGTGGTTCCTCTATGCACGCGTGCACGAGGGAACCGACGACGCGCGCATCGACGCCGATCCGGTGGCGGTCACGAGCAAGATCAACGAGCGCATCGATCAAGTTCTTGTGGACACCAACCAGGAAGTGAAGAAGGGGCAGATCCTGATCGTGCTCGACAAATCGGTCGAACAGGATCAGGTTCGCCAGGCGCAGGCGCAGTTCGATCTCGCGATGGCCGATCAGCGCACGACCACGACGCAGGGACAGGGCGGCGTGGCGCAGGCCGAGGCGAACGCGACCGACGCGCAGGCGCAGGTCCCGGTCGCCGAGGCGGGCGTGGAACAGGCGCGCGCGCAGTTACGCGCGGCGCAGGCCCAGCTTCCGGCGGCGCAGGCGGCCGACGACCGTGCCGCGGCGGATTATCGTCGCGCCTCGTCGCTCTTCGCGACCGGCGACGTTTCGCGCGCCCAGCTCGATGCCGCGCGTGCGGCGGCCGCGGGCGCGGCGGCGCAGCTTCGCGCAGCCGAAGATCAAGTCAACGTCGCGTCGGCGAGCTTGACCGCCGCGCAGCAGCGCGTCGGAGCCGCGATGGCGGGCGTCAGCGCCGCGCAGGGCGGCGTGACGACCGCGCAAGGCAAGCTCGCGCAGGCATCGGACCCGAGTCAAATCGAGGCGGCGCGCGCGCAGCTCAACATCGCGAAGCAGAACCTCGCCTACACGCGCATCGTCGCTCCGGTCGACGGGTTCATCGGCGAGAAGAGTGCCGAGGTCGGTCAGACCGTGCAGGCGGGTATGACGCTGATGACGCTCATTCCCGACGGTCCGGGCAAGATCTACGTCACCGCGAACTTCAAAGAGACGCAGCTCGGCGACATGAAGCCGGGCCAGCCCGTCGATATCGACGTCGATGCGTATAAGGGCACGGTGTTCCACGGCCACGTGATCTCGATCAATCCGGCCTCGCAGAATACCTACGCGCTCGTTCCCGCGCAGAATGCCACCGGCAACTTCGTCAAAGTGACGCAGCGCATCCCCGTGCGCATCTCGATCGACGACATGCGCGCGAGCAAACCGCTGCGCCCGGGCATGAGCGTCGAAGCGTACGTGAAGGTTCGCTAAGGATCGCGACGGCACGAGCGAGGAGCTGACGTCATGCAGCAATCTCAAAGCGTGGTCGAGCACGGCCTGCGCCGGGCAATCGTGAGCATCGCGGTCATCGCCGCGACGCTTCTCGAGATCATCGACACCACGATCGTCAACGTCGCGCTGCCGAACATTCAAGGCAACTTCGGCGTTCCGGTCGATCAAGGTGCGTGGATCGTGACGGGGTACATCGTCGCGAACGTGATCGTCATCCCGATCACGCCGTGGCTCGCGGCGCGCTTCGGCCGTCGCCAGTACTTCTTCGCGTCGATCATCATCTTCACGATCGCCTCGCTGATGTGCGGACTCGCGGGCAGCTTCGGCAGCCTCGTATTCTGGCGCATCGTCCAAGGGCTCGGCGGCGGTGGGCTGATCTCCACCTCGCAGGCGATCCTGCGCGATACCTATACGCTGCGCGAGCAGGGCAAGGCGCAGGGCATCTTCGCGATGGGCGTGATCGTCGGACCGGCGCTCGGCCCCGTGCTCGGCGGCTGGATCACCGACAATCTCACCTGGCGCTGGGCGTTCTTCATCAACCTGCCGGTCGGCATCGTCGCGGCGACGCTGATCTGGATGTATCTGCGCAATCCCTCTGAGCCGCAGGAACGCAAACTCGATTGGATCGGGCTCGGCCTGCTCGCGCTCGGACTCGGATCGATGCAGTACGTGCTCGATCAGGGACAACAGTACGACTGGTTCGGCGATCCGAATATCCGACTCTTCACCGCGCTCTCGGCAATCGGCTTGATCGGCTTCGTCTGGTGGACGCTGCGCTCGGCGATTCCGGTGGTGGATCTGCACGTACTGCGTCTGCGCCAGGTTGCGGCGGGCAGTCTGCTCGGCGCCGTGCTCGGGGTGAGCCTCTACGGCTCGATTCTGGTCTTGCCGCAGTACCTGCAAGGGTCGCTCGGCTTCACCGCCACGCTCTCCGGATTGACGATTCTCGTTCGCGCGGGTGCCGTGATGCTCTTCACTCCGCTTACCGCCGCGCTCGCGAGCCGTGGGACGGTTGATGTTCGGCTCTCGACGGCGGTGGGATTCGTGCTGCTCGGTATCTCGAATTGGCTGCTCGCCGACGTCACCACGCCGGTCTCCCACTTCGGCACGTTCATTCTCTCGCTCATCATCAGCGGAATCGGGCTCTCGCAGATCTTCGTTCCGCTCTCGGTGGCGGTGCTCGGCGGCGTGCCCGACAAGGACGTGCCGGCGACCTCGGCGTTCTTCAATCTCTCGCGCCAGGTCGGCGGCAGCATCGCGACGGCGGTGCTGGTGACGATCCTCGTGCGCGGCATCACCTACCATCAGACCGCGCTCGCGGCGGCGGAGAATCTGCATCGCGCGCCGACCGCGATCTATCTGCAGCACAACGGCGGCGAACATTCCGTCGCGGCGCTCGCCAATCTGGAGGGCGTCGTCGAGAGCCAAGCGGTCGTGCTCTCGTACGCCGATACTTCGCGCTGGGTTGCGATTCTGTCGATCGCGCTCGCGCCGCTCGTCTTACTTTTGAACAAACCGCGTCTCGGCGGCCCGATTGCGGCCGAATGACCAAGGAGCGATCGTGACTACTCGCACACTCACCACCCTCACCCTCTCGCTCGCGCTCGTCGGCGGCCTCGGCACCGGCGCGCGCGCCGCGCAGCATCCGGCAGCCGCGGTCACCGTG
This sequence comes from Vulcanimicrobiota bacterium, assembly GCA_027306785.1. Taxonomy (GTDB): domain Bacteria; phylum Vulcanimicrobiota; class Vulcanimicrobiia; order Vulcanimicrobiales; family Vulcanimicrobiaceae; genus REEB354. The sequence continues at coordinate 75,016 of DAHUZB010000005.1, read as the reverse complement.
CCGTCGCCGGAGCCGTCGCCGATCGCCCCCGCGTTGCCGAAGGTCGCGCCCGGGTATAAAGCGCCGGACGTGCGGCCGACCGATGCCGACGTCGTGGGCGTCACGCAGCAGCCGTTCGTCGGGCTCACGCTCGACGCCGCGATCGGGATGGCGCTTGCGAAGAACCCCGATCTCGCGGTTTCGGCCGCGAGCACCAAGATCGCCGCGTATCAGATTCGGGCGGCGCGCGGAGCCTACGACGTGCGCTTCATGATCGAACCCTCGATCAAACACGATAAAGCCGCACCGGAGAACGCCTTCTTTGCGGGTCCGAACTTCGGGCCGGTCGAGCAGAACTACCAAAACGTGCAGGCGGGTGTCTCGGGTCAGTTGCCGATCGGCACGCAGTACAGCGCGAGCGTCTCGCAGACGCGCGTCGACGACAGCACGATCGTCAACGCGTTCGATCCGTATTATCTCGCGAGCCTGAACCTCTCGGTCACGCAGCCGCTGCTCAAGAACGCGGGCATCAATCGCACCAAGCTTCAACTCGAACTTGCGCGTATCAACGGCGACGCCTCGAGCGCGCAGACGCTCGCGGCGGCCTCGAGCACGATCGCCGCGGTGGAGAACACCTACTGGGATCTCGTCGCCGCGTGGCGCAACGCCGCGATCCAGGAGAGCGCGCTACGCAACGCGATCGCACAGCAGAACAGCAACGTGCGCCTCGCCAAGCGCGGAGCGGCGGCGCCGATCGACGCGGTGGAATCCTCGACGCAGGTCGCGGTCTATCAGGACAACGTCTTCTCGGCGCTCCAGACCGTCTCGAGCCTGCAGAACGAGCTCAAGAGCCTGATCGTCGACGATCCCGCCGATCCGATCTGGCGCGCGAATCTGATGCCCACCTCGCCCGTCCTGCAGCTTCCGGCCGCACCGAAGCTCGCCGACGAACTGACCGCCGCGATGGCGCATCGTCCCGAACTCGCCGAGGTGCTCGCTTCGCGGCGTCAGGCGAACGCGAACCTCGCGTTTGCGAAGAATCAGCTACTGCCGCAGGTCGATCTGCAACTGCAGTACGCGGGCAACGGCTTCGCCGGCAACGCGCTGCCGCCCAATCCGCAGTTCGGCAACCAAGTGCCGCCGGGCTACCTGGGCGGAACTTACGGACAGGCGTACGGCAACATCGGGCGCTTCCCGAGCTACTCGGCGGGCGTCGTGATCTCGACGCCGCTCGGCAACAACACGGCGCGCGCCGATCTCGCCGCCGCCCGCGAGCAGCAACGCATCGCGAAGATCCAAGCGAACGGCGTGGATCAGCGCATCCTCTTCGACGTGCGCAACGCGGTGCAGACCTATCGCTCGGCGCTCGCGCGTCTCTACGCCGCGCGGCGCGCGCGCGAGAACGCGCAGGCCGTCTACGCAAGCGAAGAGCGGAAGTTCAAGAACGGCGCCTCGACCACGTTCCTCGTGCTGCAGCGTCAGACCGAACTCGTGCAGGACGAAGGCCTCGAACTGCAGGCGCAGACCGATTTGAACAAAGCGATCGTCGAACTGCAGCGCGCCGATGGAACCATTCTGCAGGCGAACCACGTTTCTCTGAAGACGCTCGGACAAGGAGATGAGACGAAATGATCGGATCGATTCGGCCGGTGCGGCGCGTGCGCCTGAGTGCGCTCACGCATCGCAAACTCCAAGAGCGAAGCGCGGTGCTCTACGCGCGCGAACTCGATCGCTGGAATAGCCGCTTCGCGCGCTAAACGCCCGCCGCGGCGCGATCGACGAGCCAGAGCAGCCGCCCGTCGTGCGGTGCAATCGACTGTGCCGGATAGCGAGAGGGTTCGTACGAGCCCTCTCGCACCGTTTTGAGCATCGCCGCTTTGCCCGCGCCCTCCACCGTAAATGCGATCGTGCGCGCACCGTTGAGCACCCGCGGCGTGAGCGTCAGCCGCCATTGCCCCTGCGTCGGCGCGTAGACCGCACGCACCAGCGCCGCGTCGTCGGCGAACGGGTCGCCGCCGGGAAAGAGCGAGGCGGTGTGGCCGTCGGGACCCACGCCGAGCAGCACGAGATCGAAGCGCGGCTGCGGGCCGAGCGTCGCAACGAGATCGTCGCGATAGGCGAGCGCGGCGCGCGGCGGGTCCTCTTCACCGCGCATCCGATGTACCTGTCGCGCGGGAACGCCGACCGCGTCGAAAAAGGCGAGTCGGGCCATACGGTAGTTCGATTGCTCGTCGTCGGGTGCGACGCAGCGTTCGTCGCCGAAGAAGATCTCGATCGCGCGCCAGTCGAGCGCGCGCGCCGCGGGAAGCCCGGCGAGCAGCGCGTACGCGGCCTTCGGCGTGGTACCGCCCGCGAGCGAGACCGCGAAGCGTCCGCGCTCCGCGATCGCGCGCCGCGCTTCTTCCACGAAGAGCGTCGCGAGCGCCGACGCCACGTCCGCCGGAGCGGTGAAGATCTCGATCTGTCCGGGATCGCGCGTCACTCGAGGTGCTCCTGTCGTTCGATGAGATGCCGCGCGGTCTGCAGGGCATCGATGAAGATCGGATCGCGACCGCGCGTCAGAATCGCACGCTCCACGAGCGAGGCGACGTCGAACGAATGCAGCGGCGCGCAGCGTTCGGCGTGCGTGCGTCGCCCTTCGACGCGCAGGCATACCGCGTTCGGATCCTGCGCGTGGACTTCGGCGAGACAACGCGTCGTCGCTCCGGCGAGCGCGACGCGTTCGAGTCGGCGCGGGGCGCCCTCGAACGCGAGCGAAAACGAGATCTCGGCACCCTCGCGATTGCAGAGCCGATCGGCCGCGCAGGGCGTCCATCCGAGCCGGCTCGCGAGCCAGCCGAGCACGTAGTACATCTCCGACGCCGAGCCCGCCGCGATCTCGACGCGGCGAATGCGGCCGAGTTCGTCGGCGAGCGCGGGATCGTCGAAGAACCCGGCGATGAGGTCTTGCCAAGCCGCGAGGCGCAGGTAGGCGAGATCCTGCACCGCGATCGCCGGGCGGCTCTCCATGAAGGCGCAGAGTTCGCGCAGGGCGGTCGTGCCGGTGTCGATCACCGAGGTGCTGCAGATCACGGTCGTGGCGATCTCCGCGAGCGCGCCGAAGCGCGGATCGCTCGCGAGACCGTTCGCGATCCACGCGAGGACGATCGGTGCCTCGGGCAGTGCGAGCGCACGCAGCGCGGCCGCGAGTTCGTGCTCGCTCGCGCCGCGCACGCCCATCTCGATCCATTCCCCGCGCGCCGTCGAGGGCTCCACGCGATCCTCGCCGAGGGGGCGTGTTGCGTCGAAGATTACGACGCGCGACGGGTGCTTTTCCGCGAGCGCGTGCGTGCGTTCACGCACCCATGCGCCGACGCTCGCATCTTCGAAGAAGAGGACGAACGTCATCGTCGCGGCCTTCATCGCGCCCGCAGCGTGTCGGGCTTGCGCGAGCGAGTCCGCGATCGGCCGCGCGTCGAGCGTCACAACGCGCGCCACTCCGCAAAGAGCTCCGTCGCGGAGAGCGGGCCCTGGCTGCCCGCCGCGTAGTTGGGAAAGTTGAAGTCCTTGGTGTTTTCCCAGACGTCGAGGACCGGCGTGACGATCTCCCAGGCGCGTTCGACCGCGTCCCAGCGCGTGAAGAGCGTTTGATCGCCGCGCATCGCGTCGCCGATGAGGCGCTCGTATGCGGGCGGCGACTGCACGCCGAATCCGGTCCCGTAGTTGAAGTCCATGAAGACGCTGCGGATGTGGCTCTTGGGCCCGGGCACCTTCGCGGAAAAGCGCATCGCCACGCCCTCTTCCGGCTGAATTTTCATCACGAGCACGTTGTTCTCGATCGTGTCGGTCCGCTCGCCGTAGATGCGATGCGGAATCGGTTTGAAGGTGACCGCGATCTCCGAAATTTTCTTCGCGAGTCGCTTGCCCGAGCGCAAGTAGAACGGGACGCCCGCCCAGCGCCAATTGTCGATGAAGAGCTTCACCGCGGCGAACGTCTCGGTGTTGGAGTTCGGATCGACGTCGGGCTCGTCACGATACGAGGGCACCGCCTTCCCGTTGATCTGTCCCGCGGCGTATTGACCGCGCGCGGACATCGACGCAACCCGATCGTGCGTGGGCGGTACGATCGCCGAGAAGACCTTGAACTTCTCGGAGCGGATCGCGTCGGCATCGGGACCGGCGGGCGGTTCCATCGCGACGAGCGCAAGCAGGTTCATGACGTGATTTTGAATCATGTCGCGCAGCGCGCCAGCGTTGTCGTAATACCCGCCGCGAAGTTCGACGCCGAGCTGTTCGGCCGCCGTGATCTGCACCGATTCGACGTAGTTCCGATTCCACACCGGCTCGAAGATCGTGTTCGCGAAGCGCAGCGCCATGATGTCCTGCACCGGCTCTTTGCCCAGGTAGTGGTCGATGCGGTAGACCTCGCTCTCGCGAAACGCGCGATCGACCGTCTGCTGCAGCGCGCGCGCCGAGGCGAGATCGGTTCCGAACGGTTTCTCGATGATGATGCGCGACCAGCCCTCGGCATCTTCCTTGGTGTTGAGTCCCGCATGCTTGAGGTGCTCGATGATCGTGGGGAAGACCGACGGCGGCGTGGAGAGGTAGAAGAGCCGGTTGCCGCGCGTCCCGTGCTCCTTGTCGTTCTGTGCCAGACGCTTTGCGAGCGCCGCATAGGACTTGGTGTTGTCGAAGTCGGCGGTGATGTAAGAGATGCGCTGTTCGAAATCGTCCCAGACCGCACCCTCGGGCTTCTGATCCGCCGGTGCGAACTGATCGAGCTGCTCCTTGCAATACGCGCGAAATGCGTCGTCGTCGTACGAGCTGCGCGAGAAACCGACGATCGCGAAATCGTGCGGAAGAATCCCGCGCACGCGCAGCGAGTACATCGCCGGCAGCAGCATGCGCTTGAAGAGATCGCCGCTCGCTCCGAAGAAGACGATCGAGCAGGGATCGGTGATCCGATCGCTCGTCAAGCCCGCGCGCAGCGGGTTGGCCGCGCCGTCGCCGTTGGTCGACACCGTGGCGAGGGCCTCAGGCATGGCTCTCCGATTTCACGGCGTGCCCGCCGAACTGATTGCGTAACGCCGCGATCACCTTCGCGCTGAACGACTCGTCCTGACGCGAGACGAAACGCTGGAGCAGCGCGAGCGTGATCACCGGGGCGGGAACGTTCTGATCGATCGCGGCTTGCACGGTCCAGCGACCTTCGCCGGTATCGTCGACGTAGCCGCGGATCGAGGCGAGCTTCGGATCGTCTTTGAACGCGAGCACGGCGAGTTCGAGCAGCCACGAACGCACGACGCTCGCGTGACACCACAACTCCGCGACCTGCCCGAGATCGAAATCGAACGGTGAGGATTCGAGGATCTCGAACCCTTCGCCGTAGGCCTGCAGCATGCCGTACTCGACGCCGTTGTGCACCATCTTCGAGAAGTGGCCGGCGCCCGCTTTACCGACGTGCGCGTAGCCGTTCTCCGGCGCGAGCGTGCGGAAGATCGGTTCGCAGGCCTTCACCGCCTCGTCGTCACCGCCGACCATCAGGCAGTAGCCCTCTTTCAGGCCCCATACGCCGCCGCTCGTGCCCGCATCGATCAGATGCACGCCTTTGGCTTTGCAGCGCTCGTAGGCCGCGAGCCCGTCCTTCCAGTTGGTGTTGCCGCCGTCGATGATGATGTCGCCCTTCGCGAGGACGCCGAGCAGTTCGTCGATCGTCTCGTCGGTCGGCTTGCCCGAAGGCACCATGATCCATACGACGCGGGGCGATCCGAGTTTGCCGACGAGATCGGCGAGGCCCGACGCGGCCACGGCCCCACCCGAGGCCGCGTGCGCGACCGCGTCGGCGCTGCGATCGTAGACGACGACCTCGTGTCCGCCGCGTAGGAGGCGCGTCGTCATGTTCGCGCCCATCTTTCCGAGTCCGACCATCCCGAGTTGCATGCGAGTTTTCGTTCCTTTACGTGCGCTTACGCGCGAGCGGTGAGTGCGTCGTCGACGGCGGCGATCAGGGCGCGTAGCGCCGCATCGATCTCGCCGTGCAGGTGGATGCGCGCGCCGCGCCGGCTGCGTTTGTCGAGCGACTGCCAATCGCCGAGCGCCTGCGCGGCGAGCAGCGTGCGGAAGCCGACGTTCATGCCCGGCACGGGCGGATCGTTCGGCTCGTCGCCCGTGATCTGCAGCATCACGGCGGAGTTCGGGCCGCCCTTGTGGAGTTGTCCCGTCGAATGCAGGAAGCGCGGACCGAAACCGACCGTCGTCGCGACGCGGCTCGCGTCGCGAATCTTCAGGCGCAGGTCGTCGAGCAGCGCGACATGTTCGGGATTCCGCGCGACGTACGCGCATATCGCGACGTAATCGCCCGGTACGATCTGCTTGAAGATCGCGGCAAGCGCGGCGGTCGCGTCGTCGGCATTCAGGCTCTTCGAGCCCGCGAGGAACGTGACGTCGAAGTGCGCGCCGTCGACGTTCGCATTCGGTTCCTGCATCGTTCCGCTTTGCGCATACTGCTCGAGCAGCGCTTTGGTGTTGTCCTTCGACTCCTGCACGTTCGGCTGATCGAACGCGTCGATGCCGATGATCGAGCCCGCCGCGGCCGTCGCGATCTCCCACAGGTAGAACTGCTCGCCGAGGTCGTACGGATCGTTGAGCGCGAGACGAATCACGGGATGCCCCGCGGCTTCGAGCGCGGCGAGCCGTTCGACGATCCCGGGGTCGGGATCGGGCATGTTCGCACCGACGTACACGAAGACGCGATCGTTGCCGTACTCGTGCGGTGCGCCGAGCTCCTCGCCTTCGATCGGCACGATACCCTTGCCGAGTTTGCCGGTCGATTCGGCGATGAGCTGCTCGGCCCACGCGCCGAAGGCGGCGACATCGGGATGCGTGACGATCGTCAATTTATCGCGGCCCTGCAGCGCGAGCGCTCCGATCGCCGCGCCGAAGCGCACGCCCGGCGCCTTGGCGGGGGCGATCGTCTTGTCGTTCGCGTGCATCGCACCGAGCCCGCGATCGAGCAGCAGCTTCACGTCGTAGCCCGCGAGCGCGGCCGGTACCATGCCGAAGAACGAGAGCGCGGAGTAGCGCCCGCCGATGTTCGGATCGTTCTCGAAGATGCGGCGGAAGCCGTGGCCCTCGGCAACCTCCACCATCTTCGTGCCGGGGTCGGTGACGGCGATGAATTGCGCGCCCGCTTTTTCGGCTCCGACCGACTTCGCGACCCGGTCGTAGTAGTACGCGAAGAAGGCGTTCGGCTCGGTCGTCGTCCCGCTCTTGCTCGCCACGATGAAGAGCGTGCGATCGAGCTCGATCGCTTCGTCGAGTTCGCGAATCTGCGTCGGATCGGTCGAATCGAGCACGTGCAGCGTCGGATAGCCCTCGACGGTGCCGAAGGTGTCGGCCATCACGTCGGGGGCGAGCGAACTGCCGCCCATGCCGAGCACGACCACGTGATCGAAGTGCGCCTTCATCTCATCCGCGAATGCGAGCAGATTCGGGACGTGCTCGAGCAGATGCTGCGGGATGTCGAGCCACCCGAGCGCGTGCTTGATGATCTCGGCCGCCGCCGCATCGTTTGCCCAAAGCGTCGCATCTTTGCCCCACAGGCGCTTGAGGAAGTTCTGCTCCGTAAGCCCGTCGAGCGCGCGATCGACCTGCGATGCATGCGCTCCGCACGCGATCGCAACGCGCTCGGTGCCGCCGACGAGCTGCTTTTGTTTGTACACGATCGCGCCCAAGAGCGCGCCCCACGAGTCGGCGAACGACGATACGCCTTCGACCTGCAACTGATGGGTCACGTCGAAGAGCGAGATCCCCGCGTCGTGCAGTGCGGCCATCACCGCGCGCGCTCCGGCCACGTCGTGCTCGACCGTGTCGGGCGTGACCGAGCCGTGATCGAGCAGCGCATCGAGCGTGTTCGGCGGCATCGTGTTGACCGTGTGCGGTCCGACGACGGTCTCCACGTAGAGCAGATCGGGATAGTTCGGATTCTTCGTCGAGGTGCTCGCCCACAGGGGACGCTGCACGCTCGCGCCCGCCGCAGCGAGATCGGCGAACGCGCCGTCGAGGAAGAGCTCCTTGAATTTTCGGTAGGTGAGCTTCAGGTTCGCGATACCGGCTTTGCCGAAGAGCGGCACGAGCGCTTTCTCGCCCTTGTCGACGCGCGTTTGCAGCAGCTTATCGATCGCGGTATCGATGCGGCTCACGAAGACCGAGTTGACGGAACGGATCCGATCGATCGGTTTGCCCTCGGCCATGCGTCGCCGCAGTCCGTCGATGTAGGCCTGCGCGGTCTTTTCGTACATCTCGACGGAGAAAATCAGCGTGACGTTGATGTTGATGCCGGCGGCGATGCAGGCTTCGATCGCGGGCACGCCTTCGTTCGTGCCCGGAATCTTGACCATCAGGTTCGGCCGATCGACTCGCGCCCACAACTCTTCGGCCATCGCGATCGTGCCTTCGGTATCGTGCGCGAGCAGCGGCGAGACTTCGAGGCTGACGAAGCCGTCGTTGCCGCCCGACGTGTCGTACACGCCGCGAAACGCGTCGCAGGCGTTCTGAATGTCGGAGACGGCGAGATCCCAAAAGAGGGCGTCCGCGCTCTTCTGATGCGGGATCAGCGCGCGTAGCTGCTCGTCGTAATCGTCGCCCGCGCCGATCGCTTTCTCGAAGATCGTCGGGTTGCTCGTCATGCCGCGCAGGCCGCGATCGATCAGCCGCTTCAGCTCGCCGGAGGCGAACATGCTGCGGCGCAGATTGTCCAGCCACACGCTCTGGCCGGCGTCGAGCAGTTGGTGCAATTGATTGCTCACGAAGATCTCCTAGCGATGCTCAAGCGATGTTAGCGGGATGCGAGTGCGAAATGGTCGAGGGCACGTTGCGCGATGCTCTCCGGCGTGAAGCCGAGTTCGCGCGCGATCTCGGCCGCCGGTGCCGAGAGGCCGAAGCGATCGATGCCGAACGCGTAGCCGCCGTCGCCGACGTAGCGGCTCCAGCCGAACGTGGCGGCGGCTTCGATCGACATACGCGCGCGGCATGCGGGCGGCAGGACGTCGTCGCGATAGGCCTGCGGCTGCGCGTCGAAGAGTTCGAAACAAGGGAGCGAGACGACGCGCGTGCGCACGCCCTCGGCATCGAGCAGCTTCTTTGCATCGAGTGCGAGAGCGACTTCCGAGCCCGTTGCGATGAGGATCAGATCGGGCGTGCCGCCGTCGGCGTCGGCGAGCACGTAGCCGCCGCGATCGACGCGCGCCGCGCGTTCGCCGAGGAACGGTACCTTCTGCCGCGTGAGCACGATCGCCCACGGTCCCGCCGTCTGCGGATCGATCGCGAGCTTCCACGCTTCGAGCGTCTCGAGCGCGTCGGCCGGGCGCACGACGCGCAGGTTCGGCATTGCGCGCAGCATGGCGAGCTGCTCGATCGGCTGGTGCGTCGGCCCGTCTTCGCCGAGCATGACCGAATCGTGCGTGAAGACGTAGATCTCGTGCAGGCCGGTCAGCGCCGCGAGCCGCAGCGACGGCTTCAAATAATCGGCGAAGTTGAAGAAGGTCGCCGCGAAGGGCATCACGCCGCCGTGCAGCGCGAGACCGTTGCTTGCGGCGGCCATCGCGTGTTCGCGCACGCCGTAATGCACGTTGCGTCCGCCGTAGGCTCCCGGCTGGAGATCGCCCATGCCTTTGAGATAGGTTTTGGTCGACGGATCCAGATCGGCCGATCCGCCGATGAGCTCGGGAAGGGCGCCCGCGATCGCGTTCATCACCGTTCCGCCCGCGTCACGCGTGGCGACCGTACCGTTCTCGGCGGTAAAACGCGGCCAGGGTAGCGTCTGCGGCAACGTGCCCGCAAGGATGCGCTCCAACTGCGCCGCGAGATCGCCGTTCGCGTGTTTCCAGGCGTCGTAGCGTTGCTGCCATGCCGCGCGCGCGTTGCCGCCCTGCGTGCCCACCTCGCGGTAGTGCGCGAGGACCTCGTCCGGCACGAAGAAGTCCGGCTCGGTCGGCCAGCCCAGGCGCTCTTTGGTCTGCTTCACGTTCTCGGGGCCGAGCGGCTCGCCGTGCGCTTTGAACGAGTCCTGCAGCGGCGATCCGTAGCCGATGTGCGTGCGCAGCGCGATCAGCGACGGCCGGTCGGTCACGTTCTTCGCGATCCGGATCGCTTCGTCGATCGCCGCGACGTCGTTACCGCGACTCACCTCGACGAGTTGCGTGTGCCAGCCGCTTGCGTCGAAGCGCGCGCACGCGTCGTCCTCGTAGGTGATGTCGGTCGGGCCGGCGAGCGAGACGCGATTGTCGTCGTAGAGCACGATCAGCTTGCCGAGCTTCAGATGCCCGGCGAGCGAGATCGCTTCTTGACTGATACCCTCCATCAGGTCGCCGTCACCCGCGAGACAGTAGGTGTAGTGATCGACGATCGCCGCCTCGCCGCGATTGTAGGTCGCCGCGAGGTGAGCCTCGGCGATCGCCATGCCGACCGCGTTGCCGACGCCCTGTCCGAGCGGGCCGGTGGTGGCCTCGACGCCCGCCGTGTGGCGCGCTTCGGGGTGGCCGGGCGTGCGGCTGTGCAACTGACGGAATGCGCGCAGATCGTCGAGCGTGAGATCGAAGCCGGTCAGATACAGCAGCGCGTAGAGCAGCATCGATCCGTGCCCCGCCGAGAGCACGAAACGGTCGCGATCGAACCATTTCGGATCGCGCGGATCGAATCGTAGGTGACGAGACCAGAGCGTGTAGGCGGCTGCGGCGGCGCCGAGCGGCATCCCGGGATGACCCGAGTTCGCATGTTGCACCGCGTCGACCGCGAGAAACCGGATCGCGTTGATACGCTGCTCGTCGGCAGTGGAGTTGGGCACGAGCTCTCCTTCGCGTGATTCGAATGGCGGGAGAGCTACCTTCGCTCTCCTACCATGATCTCTTACCCACGCGAGCGGCGCTCAAAGAACGACGACGATCAATCCTCCGATCGAAAGCAGTTTCGGCAGGACCGTGCGCGGGCCGCTCGCTCCGATGAGCGGCTGCGAGCGAATCCATTGCGCCCAGCTGGTCGCGGCGAGTGCGTGCTTGCCGAGCGCGCTCGCGGGCGTGAGATCGCCGGGGACGATCGGAAGGCGCGCGGCGGCCTCGAGCAGGATCGCGACGAGCAGCGCGGTCGCGAGCGCGGGTTCGCTCGTGCGGATATCCCGCCGCAGCGTGCACGCGGCGACGAAGAGGATCGCGCAGGCGAGGCTCGTCCCCGCGAGCGCGGGCGAACGGGCCGCGGCGAACCACGGGACGGCGAGTACCACCGCGCCCGCGAGGATGCGCGGATCGCGCGCAGTGCGGGCGAGCGCCGCGAGCGGAGCCGCCAGGGCGACGCCGAGTTCGACGTCGTGCAGATAGGGCGTCGCAAGCAGTGCGAGCGCGAGCGGAATCGCCACGATGAACGCGCGATCGCCGGTGCGCGCGCGGGCCCGCGCGGCGAGCGCGATGCCGAGCGCGAGCGCCACCGCGTAGAGGAACGTGCTCGCGAGCGGAATCGCCCGGTCGGCGAGGCCGAGCTGCTTGAGCCACCAGATGCTGCCGAATTGATCCGCGGCGACGTACTCGGCATGCGCTTGTGCGGGCAGAACGCTCGTCACGTAGCTTCGCGCGAGCTCGGGCCCGAGCAGCGCGACGTGCAGCGCCGCAAGCGCGAGCGCACCGAGCCCGAGCGTCAGGCGCGTCCGCGGCGCGAGGACGAAGAGCGCGACGATGACGGGGAGTCCGATATGCGGCTCGATCGCGGCGGCGAGCGCGCAGCAGGCCGCGAGACGATCCCGGCCTCGTCGCGCGAAGTAGGCGCTCGCGAAGACCGCTGCGGCGAAGATCGGCGCGAGCTGACCGACGCCGATGTTGATCAGCGCGATCGGAACGAAGAGCAGGGCGAGCACGCCGAACGGCGGCGCGCGTGAGAGCAGCGAGCCGAAGATGACCGCGATGCCGAAACAGAGGCAGAGCGCGAGGAGCCACACGATGGCGGCGGCTCGATACGGCAGCATCGCGAGCGCGGCGAAGAGCGCGAGGGTCGGTCCCGGAAAGGCGACCGGTTCGCTGAAACCGGGAAGGTAGGCGGCGGGCCAATAGCGTCGCTCGCACGAGGTGAGCGGCTCGATCGTGTACGGATTCGCACCCGCGAGCACCGCGCTGCCGCCGCAGTAGAAGATCGTGAAATCGAGCGCGCGATAGCGCGTTTCGACGCCCGGATGATGCAGTACGCGCCCGATCTGCGGCGCGAAGCCGAAGTATGCGAGGGTGACGAGCGTTCCGAGGAGGCCCGCCGCGAGTGCTTTTCCCACGCTTGCAGCATCGCAAAGCGCGGCGCGGCGCGGCAGGGCCGCCGAGTCCCCGGGCGGCTAGCCGTTTGGGGTAATGACCGCGCGTCCGTCGAGCGTGCCGTCGTGCAGCGCGGCGTAGGCTTCGCCGATGCGTTCGAGCGGAAAGCGGGTGACGTGCGCGCGAAGATCTCCGCGCGCCGCGAGCGCGATCACCTCGCGCAGTTCCGCGATGGAGCCGTAAAACGGCGTCGAGACACGCGCGCCCCACGCGATCTTGCCCTGCGCGTACGGCATCACCCCGCCCGCGAGGCCGACGATCGCGAACTCGCCGTCGGCGCGCACGAGCTTGCGTCCGAGATCGATCGTGCTCTGCGCGCCGACGAAGTCGAAGACCGCATCGGCGGCGCGTCCGCGGAGTGCTTCGCGGGCGCGGGCGAGCGCGTCACCGTCGGCGAGCACGGTCGCATCGGCACCGAGTGCGCGCGCCGCGTCGAGCTTCGCGGGTGAGAGATCGACCGCGATCACGCGCACCGCGCTCGTCGCCCGCAGGATTTGCAGCGCCATGTGCCCGAGGCCGCCGACGCCGATCACGACCGCGGTCGCGCCGGGAACGAGCAGCGGCGCGGCGCGTTTGATCGCGTGGTACGGGGTGAGACCCGCATCGGTGAGCGGCGCCGCGTCGCGCGGTTCGAGCTCGCCGAGCGGCACCAGGTAGCGCGCCGCCGGGACGATCATGTGGGTCGCCATGCCGCCGTCACGCCCGAGACCGCCGCCGAGCAGCAGTTGCTGTGCCTCGCAGTAATTCTCGGCGGAGACCGCGCAGGCGCGGCAGCGTCCGCATCCCCACGCGCAGTAGATCGCGACCGCTTCGCCGATGGGCACGTTGCGCACGCCGGGGCCGACCGCTGCCACCCACCCCGTGTTCTCGTGGCCGAGCGTGAAGGGCGGCGTGAAGAACGACGTATCCGCGGCGGTCGCGTCGATGACGTGCAGATCGGAGTGGCACGCGCCCGCGCCCGCGATCTTGACGAGGATCTCGCCCTCGCGCGGCTCGGGGACGGGCTGATCTGCGACCAAGCGCGGACCGTCGGCGAAGAGTCGGTAGGCGTGCATGGAAGCTGCTTCGCCGCAGCGTAACGATAGGCCCGGCATGGAGTACGAAGGGTTGCGCGAGGCCGTCGAGGCGCTCGCGGCAGGAGATGGCGATGTACGCGGCCGCGCGGGCCGCGCGGTCGACGAGGTGATCGCGGCGCTCGACGACGGGCGACTGCGCGTCGCCGAGCCGGACGGTGAGGGCGGCTGGCGCGTGAACGCGTGGATCAAGCGCGCGATTCTGCTCTACTTCGCGCGCCGCGACGTGGAATGGATGGGCGACCCGCAGGGGGCCGAGCTCGCGTTCTACGACAAACTGCCGATCAAGCGCAACTACGACGAATTGGGCGTGCGTTGCGTGCCGCCCGGCGTCGCGCGCTTCGGCAGTTTTCTCGGACGCGGCACGATCCTGATGCCGGGCTACGTGAACATCGGCGCCTACGTCGACGAAGGCTCGATGATCGATACGTGGGCGACGGTCGGATCGTGCGCGCAGATCGGCAAAGGCGTGCATCTTTCGGGCGGCGTCGGGATCGGCGGCGTGCTCGAACCGCCGCAGGCGACGCCCGTCATCGTCGAAGACGGGGCCTTCGTCGGGTCGCGCTGCATCGTCGTCGAAGGCGTGGTGGTCGAACGCGAAGCGGTGCTCGGCGCGGGCGTCGTGCTCACCGCGAGCACGCCGATCGTCGACGTGCGCGGCGCGCAACCGGTCGTGAGCAAAGGCCGCGTTCCCGCGCGCGCCGTCGTGATCCCCGGCACGCTGCCCAAAGCCTTTCCCGCCGGCGAATTCGGCGTTCCCTGCGCGCTCGTCATCGGTACGCGCACCGAGGCGACCGATCGCAAAACCTCGCTCAACGCGGCGCTGCGCGACTACGAGGTGGCCGTATGAACCCGCACGTGCTCGCAATTCCGGGCTCGCTGATCCGCGAGGTCGCGGCGAAGAAGACGCCGACCGCGATCGATCTCGGCCTGGGCGAACCCTCGCTCTTGCCGAACCCGGCGCACTTCGAACACGCGATGCGCTACGTGGCGCAGCACGGTGTCAAATATACGCAGAACGCGGGCGATCCGGCGTTGCGCGAGGCGATCGCGCGCCATTACGACTATCCCGGCATGCACGACGCCGAGAACGTCTGCGTGACCACCGGCTCGCAAGAAGCGATGTACGTGACGCTCAAAACACTGCTCGATCCGGCGACCGACGAACTGCTCGTGGTCGAACCCACCTTTCCGTCGTACGTGAAGATGGCGAAGCTCGAAGGCGTCGCGGTGCGCGGCGTCACGATGAGCGAGGCCGACGACTTCGCGATCGACGCGGAGCGCATCATCGCCGCGATCGGCGAGCGCACGCGCGCGATCGTCATCTGCTCGCCGAACAATCCGACCGGCCGCGTGATCCGCCGCGGCGAGGCCGAGAAGCTCGTGCGCGCGCTCGAAGCGCGCGGCGGCGAGCCGATTCGACTCATTCACGACGAGATCTACCGCGAGCAGAGTTTCATCGAGGATGAGGCCTATCTCGCCGAGCTCTACCCGCACACGATCGTCACCAACTCCGTGAGCAAATCCAATGCGCTCACCGGCCTGCGCCTCGGCTGGATCATCGGCCCCGCGGAGTTTATCCGAGAAGCGATCAAGGCGCACGCCTGGGTCACCTCGTGCGCCGATACCTTCGCGCAACAGGTCGCGCTGCACGTATTCACCACGCTCGGCGGAGTGGGCGAACAGGTCTCGTGGTATCGCGAGCAGCGCGCGGGCGTCGTCGACGCTCTCGAACGCGGCGGTGTGCGCTTCATTCGGCCCGAGGGCAGCTTTTATGCGTGCATGCGTCTGCCCGACGGCGTGAAATCGCTCGACGCCGCGCTCGAACTGATCGAACGGCACGACGTGCTCGCGATTCCCGGCGGTGCGTTCGGCGCCTCGTTCGACGCGTGGCTGCGCTTGAGTTGGGTCGCGCCGATCGAGCGCGTGCGCGAGGGCATCGACCGCATCGCACGCTACATCGAGAGTCGAACCGCGCACGCTCCGGTGCGCTAGCGGATGCGGCGCTTCGCCGCGGCGTGCGCGGCGCTCGCGCTCGCGATCGCATGCGCGTCGTCGCCCGTCGCCGCGTCGGTTTCCGCGGGTACGCGCATCGTCGCGGCGAAAGCCGCGTCGCCTCCGCCGTTCGCGTTGCCGATCGTGCCGTCCGCATGGCGCGGCGCCGTGATCGCGCGTCATTTCGTCGATTTCACCGCGCGGCGGCCGTCGCGCTATGCGACGACCGTCTATCTGCTCTACGACGATCGGAATCTCTACGTCGCGTTTCGCTGCGAGCAGCGCGGCGCACCGATCACGGCGACGCAGCACGTCGACCATGCCGGGGTCGGCAGCGACGATTACGTCGCGTTCGGCATCGACACGGTCGGCAACGGATCGAGAACCTACGGCTTTCGGGTGAACCCGCTCGGCGTGCACGACGAGTCCTCGAGCGAGAACGCCCGCTACGCGCCGTCGTGGCGGTCGCTCGCGCGCATCGTGCCGGGCGAGGGCTACGAGGTGCTGATGGTCATTCCGCTCGACGACATCCGCGCGCAGTCGGCGCCGCTCCAATCGTGGCGGTTCAATTTCGAGCGCTTCGTCGCCGCACGCGACGCCGACACGACCTGGGCCTACGCACCCGCCATGCAGAGTATCGGCAGCGTGCAGTACTGGCCGATCCTCGCCGATCTTCGACTGCGTTCGCGCGCGGCGCGTCCGCGCCCACAGGCGGATCTCTATGCGCTAACGAGCATGGGCGCGGATCGAGATCTCTTTCAGAACGGAATCGGCGAGTTCGAGCGCACCGCGCCGCGTAGCGTCGGCATGGATCTCACGGTGCCGTTCACCAATACGCTCGCCTTCGTCGGGACGCTCGCGCCGGATTTCTCGAACGTCGAGGAAGATCAAACGACGATTGCGCCTCAGGAGTTCGCGCGCGCGTACAACGAGTACCGTCCGTTCTTCGCGGAGGGCGCGCAGTACATCGACGCGATGCCGCGCATCGGCGACTTCGGCGGCAACTCGATGTTCTACACGCCCGCGATCGGTATCTTCGATCGCGGATTGAAGGTCGAGGGGACCGCGGGTCGGAGTGCGATCGGCGCACTCAACGTGATCGGACCGAGCGTGAACGACGACGCGGCCGGCTATGCCTACACGACGCCCGGCGGCGCGTTCTCGCTCAGCGCTCAGAGTGTGATCGCCGACCACGCGGGCGTGCACGACGCGACCGCGGGCCTCGGTCTCACGCGCTCGAACCGGCGTTCGGGCGAGGGTACGCAGATTGCGTTCGCGGCCGAAGAGGATCGCGCGCGCGGGATCGCGGCGCACGATTTCAATCTGACCGAAGGCTTGCAGAACGAGCACTTCACGCTCGAAGGTTTCTATCGCGATACGAGCGCGGGCTACGCGCCGCTGGACGGGTATACCGCGGTCAACGATGCGCGCGGTTCGGCGCTCGTCGCGGGCTATCGCGGCACCGGATCGCCGCGCAGCGCGATCCTCGCCTACAGCGTCAATCTCACGTCGGATCGTTTTCTCGCACGCGACGGCAGCGTTCGCCAAGCCGACATCAACGCGTTCTATCACGTGCAGTTCAAGCATCTCTTCTCGCTGCAGGGCTTCTTCGGACCGAGCGAACTGCAAACGGCGCCGGGGACGATCGCGTGGTTCAATCGGCGGCAGATTCAGCTCGGCTACGCCGACGGCACGCCGAATCCGATTCAGGTCTCGTACACCTGGGGACCCTTTGCGGGGTACTACGTGCAGCAGACGCAGGCCGTCGCCTCGCGCGTCTTCGGGCGCTACGGCGTGAGCCTCGAGGTCGACGGCAATATCGAGCGCCGCACGCCCGGAGCCCCGATCTTCGATTCGCAGTGGCTGCGCCGCGCCGCGCTCTCGCGCGCCTTCGGCAAGGATGCGTCGATCGGCCTCGCCGTGCGCGCGATCAGCGGTCGCGGCGGCTTCGCGCAGCCCGGCACCGATCTCTCGATGCTCTATCAGCAGCGGTTCGCCAACAGCGATCTACTCTACGTCGAGTTCGGTACGCCGGCCGCGGCGCAGACGCTGCATCGACTGATCGTCAAATACGTCTTTCACGCGGGCGGCGGCTCGGGCGCCTAACGCCGCGGCCGCTGCCCGCGTTCGCGGTCACAGCGAGTGGTACGACCACGGGCCGACGGGACCGGCATAGATCTGCACGAGACGATTCGGCGCGAGATACTCCTTCGCGACGCGTTCGACGTCGGCGGCGGTGATGTTCGCGAAGTGCTCGTTGAGCGTGCGATAGTAGTCGAGCGGGAGCGAACTCGTGCCGATATCGAGCAGTTGATCCGCTTGACCGTCGGCCGACCCTTCGTCGAGCAGCGCGTCGCTCACCAGGCGCAGCTTCGCCTCGGCGAGTTCGGTCGCGCTCACCGGCTGCGTCTGCAAGCGGCGCAGCTCGCTGCGAACGAAGCGCACCGCCTCTTCGACGCGGTCGGGCCGCGCGGCGAGTTCGATGCGGAAGTCGCCGCGATCGGGTCCCGCGTGCAGCGAACTATCGACGCTGTAGACCAATCCGCGCTTCTGACGGAGCTCTTGCCACAGGCGCGATTCGAACGCACCGCCCGCGCCGAGGATCTGATTGAGCACGAGGAACGTATCGTAGTCGCTGCTGTTGCGCGCCACGGCCGGCTCTCCGAGCCGAACGAAGACCTGTTGGGCCTGCGTCTCGACGTAGTCGTGTCCGGGGTGCGGCGGCGCGTAGGGCATCACGTGCGCGTCGGGCGTCGGCCCGCTTGCGTGCCAGTCGGCGAACGCCGCTTCGAGCTCGGTCTTCACTCGCTCGGGCGAGAGATCGCCGACGACCGCGATCGTCGTGAGATCGGGTCGCCAATAGGTCTGCACGTAGCGCAGGACCTCGTCGCGGGTGAGCGCGTTCACCGTCTCCGGCGTCGGACGACGCAGCGACGGATCGTTCGGCTGCGAGAGCAGGTTTGCATAGGCGCGGTCCATCATCACGCCCGAGATCGAACCTTCGGACTGCAGGCTGTTGGCGAGTTGTCCGCGTTCGAGCGAGAACCACGGTTCGGCGAAGGTCGGATGCTCCTCGCCGTCGGCGAGAATGCGGACGATCGTCGGAAAGTCGCGGGCGAGACCGCGCGCGCCGAAGTTCTCGCCGTTTTGCACCGATGCGCCGAGCATGTCGATCGCGCGGCGGCGGGCGGCAAAGGGATAGTTCTTACTGCCGTAATCCGCGACCGACGAGGCGAGGCCGGCGATGCCCTCTTCGCCCGGCGGTACGAACGCGGGCGACGACGCGATCTCGCCGGTGAGCACGAAGGTCGAACGATCGCTCTTCTGCTCGACGAGCACCTTGATGCCGTTCGGGAGCGTGAAGGCGGTCGGTTCGAGTTTGCTGTGCTCCGTCGTCGGCGTGCGCACGAGCTCGCGAATCGCGGGCGGTTCGACGATCGGACCGCTCGGCACGCGTTTCGAAAAATCGTCGGTGATCGCGGCGCTGCTCTTGGTCGAGCCGCTCGGCGCACCGCCGGTGCTCGTGCGGAGGTGTCCGACGACGGTGGGTTGGGCGAGGTACTGCTTGGTCACCGCCAGCATCGAGGCGGGCGTGATCGCCGCGAGGCGCGCGTCTTCGTCGGAGATGCGCTCGCCGACGATCCCGTACGTGTAGCCCGCGAGATCGCCGAAGCCTTGAACCGAATCCGCGCTGTAGAGGCGATCGGCGATCGTGAGGCGTTTGGCCGCGGTGACGAGATCGGGCGCGTAGCCGTTCTTCAGAATCTGATCCATCGTATTCTGGAAGATCGTCCGCGCCTCGTCGGCGGTGTGTCCGGGATTGAGCACGATGAAGACGTTGAGCAGGCCGCCGTGCAACTGCGTGTCTTCCTGCGCTTGGATCGCGAGCGCGACGTTGGTCTGCACGAGCGCCTGATAGAAGGGCGAGAGCTGGTTTTGAATCAGCGTCGCGAGCGTGTTGATCTCGGGCTCACCCTTCTCGGTGTCACCCGGTACCGCATAGGCGAGGTCGAGAATCTCGAAGGGAAAGGGCAGATTCGAGGTGACGGTCACCGTGTGCGAGACGGGTACCGGATGCGTCGGCGGTCCCGGCGGAAGCTTCTTGGGTTTGATCGCGCCGAAGTAGTGTTCGGCCTTGGCGAAGATCGTACGATGATCGACGTCGCCCGCGACGACGAGGGTCGCGTTGTTCGGCGCGTACCACTCGTGGTAGTAGTGCGCGATGTCGGCCGCGGTCGCGCGCGCCACGTCGGCGCGCTTGCCGATCGGCGAGCGTCCTTCGGGCTGATCGGGATAGGCCGCCGCGCGCACGCGCGAGAGCAGCGAGAAGAAGGGCGAGCTCTCGTCGCCGTCGAGCTCGTTGAGCACCGCGCCGCGCTCGATATTCCAGTCGGCTTGGCGGATCAGCAAATGCTGCATGCGGTCGGCCGCGATATAGAGCCCGACGTCCACTTTATCGGCGGGCATCACGAAATAGAACTGCGTGTAATCGTAGGAGGTCTGCCCGTTCATCTGCGCGCCCAACCGTGCCACGATGTCGTCCAGCCCGCCCGCGCTGATGTTCGAGGTGCCGCGGAAGGCCATGTGTTCGAGCGCGTGCGCGAGACCGGTCTTCCCCGGCGTCTCGTCGAGCGAGCCGAAGTGATACCACATCGCGGTCTCGACGACCGGTGCGGCGTGATCCTCGACGACGACGACCTGCAGCCCGTTGCTCAGGTGCGTCGCGTAGATCCCTTGGTCACCGGGTCCGCCGATCTCCACGGCGCGAGCGCTTCCCGCGGCGCCGAAGACGAAGGCGGCGCAGAGTACGAGGTAGACGAATCGTTTCACGATGCTGAGCATATCCTTGGGCGGTTAGGAGTTCGCTGAGAGTCCGAGATAGTAGCGCGCGCTCGCCTCGACCGCGGCGCGCGGGAGGCAGCCGATGAGCTCGCTGCGCAGCACGCCCACGCCGTGTCGGGCGGCGAGGAGGCGAATGAGTTCCACGATGCGGTAGAGCGGCGTCGCGTCGACGTCCGTGACGTTGAGCGAGACCTGCACCACCTCGTCGCTCAGGCGCAGCCCGAGCGCGCGCAGGCCGGTGAGGCCGCCGTGCTTCTCGCGCAGCATCCTCGCGATCGCGCGCGCGATGCGAAGATCGCCGGTCGCGAGTTCCACGTTGAAGGCAACGAGAATCGCGCGCGCGCCGATCGCGATCGCGCCCGCGCTCGGATGGCGCGCCACGTCGCCCACGTCGGGTCGCCAAGCCGGGTCGGCGAATCGCGCCTCGAGTCCCTCGAATTCGCCGCTGCGCACGTCGGCGAGCAGCCGGCGCTCGGGCCGCGTCGCCGCGGCGCCGTAGAAGAAGCTCGGGATGCGGTAGCGCTCCCAGATCTGCGCCGCCGCGCGCCGCGCGAGCTCGGCGGCGTCATCGAGCCCGGCATCGCGCAGCGGCACGAACGGCAGCACGTCGAGCGCACCGATACGGGGATGGACGCCGCGATGCGCGCGCAGATCGATGCGCGCGGCGGCGATCCCCGCGAGCGCAACCGCCGCATCGACGACCGCCCGCGCATCGCCCGCGATCGTGAGCACGCTGCGATGATGTACGGCATCGCTGGTGCGATGCAGCACCGCGGCGCCCGTCGCGGAGACGGCGCGTTCCGCCGCGGCGATCGTCTCGGCCGAGCGGCCCTCGGAGAGGTTCGGAACGATCTCGAAGAGCGCCATCGCGTTTAGCCGAGTGCCGCGCGGATCGCGGCCGCCACGTCGCGGAAACGATCGGGCGAAAAGACGTCGCGGTAGCCGAGCCGGCGCGCCTCGGATTCGCGGCGCTGTGCCGCGCCGACCGCGCGCAATTCGCCGGAGAGTCCGAGTTCGCCGAATGCGACCGCGTCGTGCGGCAGCGGCACGTTGCGGAACGACGACGCGATCGCGAGCGCGACGCCGAGATCGGCGGCGGGTTCGTTCACGCGCAAGCCGCCCGCAACGGAAGCATAGACGTCGTGGGTGCCGAGGTGCAGACCGACGCGGCGTTCGAGCACGGCGAGGATCATGGCTAGGCGCGCTTGATCGAGATTGTTCGCCAGGCGCCGCGGCGTGCCGTAACTGGTCTCGCCGACGAGTGCCTGCACCTCGATGAGCACCGGCCGCGAGCCCACGATCGAGGCGACCACGCAACTGCCGCTCGGGCGTTCGTCGCGTCCGGCGAGAAAGAGTTCGGAGGGGTTCTCCACCTCTTCGAGGCCGGTGTCGTGCATCGCAAAGACGCAGATCTCGTCGATCGATCCGAAGCGGTTCTTGTACGCGCGCAGGATGCGATACTCGCCGTTCGATTCGCCTTCGAAATAGAGGACGGTATCGACCAGATGTTCCAGCAGGCGCGGGCCCGCGATCGCGCCGTCTTTGGTGACGTGGCCGACGATGAAGGTCGCGCAACCGGTGCGCTTGGCGAACTCCATCAACGCCTGCGTGCAATCGCGAATCTGCGTGACCGAGCCCGCGTAGGACTCCGATTCCGGCAGCCACACGGTTTGGATCGAATCGACGATCAGGGCGATCGGCCGCGATCGCTCGAGTTCGTCGAGCACCGCGCGCAGATTCGTCTCGGCATGCACGAGTAGCGGCGCGTCGACGCGCAGACGTTGCGCGCGCAGCTTCACCTGTGCGGCGGACTCTTCTCCGCAGACGTAGAGCGTCGGTCCGATCTCGGCCAGACGCGCCGCAATCTGCAGCAGCAGCGTCGATTTGCCCGCGCCGGGCGGTCCGCCGACGAGCGTCAGGCTGCCGGGCACGATGCCGCCGCCGAGCAGCGCGTCGAACTCGGGCATCGCGGTACGCACGCGGGCGATGCGCCCGCCGTCGATCTCGCGCAGCGCGACGGGACCGCCGCCGAGCGGCGTCGCGCGTGCGGTCGCGGCCTTCGCGCTCTTGGGATTGACCGCGAACGGACGCTCGTCGAAGGAGTTCCACGCCTCGCATTGCGGGCAGCGGCCGAGCCAGCGCGGCGACTCGAATCCGCAGGCATTACAGGAGTAGACGGAGCGCGCTTTGGCCACGGGCACGGGATTAGCCGCATCGTCGGTTCGCGCCTATCCCCTCAACCCTTCGCCTCGACCGCGTGTTGGTAGCCGCGATGAAGGCGCGGCGTGAGGCGGTTGTCGTCGGTGCGGGCGTGGCGGGTCTCGTGACCGCCGCGCAACTCGCGCATCGCGGGTACGGCGTGACGGTACTCGAACGTCAGGCGATGCCCGGCGGGCGCGCGGCGCAGGCGACGTGGGACGGCTTCAGTTTCGATCTCGGCCCGACGCTGCTCTTCATGCTCGATGTCTATCGCACGGCCTTCGCATCGTGGGGCGGCGATTTCGACGCCGAGGTGCCCACCGTGCGTCTGCGCCCGAACTATCGGCTGCACTATCCCGACGGCTCCTCGCTGCTGGTCTCGCCGGTGCTCTCCGAGACGCTCGCCTCGCTCGAACGCATGAGTCCGGGATCGAGCCGCGGCTTCCTCGCCTACTTCGCCGAGGCGGCCGAGGCGTATGAGGTCTCGCGGCGCGAGTTCGTCGGCGAACGCATCCGCTCGTTCGGGCACTTCCTCACGCCCGGCCGCATCAAGGGACTCTTCGAGACGGGCGCCTTCAAGACGCTCGCGCGCCGCGCGCAGCAGGCGTTTCGCTCACCGCGTATCGCGGGCGCCTTCTCGTTCCAATCGATGTACCTCGGCATGTCGCCGTTCTCGAGCCCGCTGCTCTACCGTCTACTGCTCTTCACCGAGATCGGCGAGGGCATTCATTATCCGATCGGCGGCATCGGTGCGCTCGGTCGCGCGCTCGACCGTGCCGTGCGCGCGCAGGGCGGGGAGATTCGGTATAACGAGTCGGTGACGAGCGTGGAACGCGAGGGGGATCGCATCGTCGCCGTGCACAGCGAGCAGCGCCGCTACCCCGCCGACCTCGTGGTGATGAACGCGGATCTGCCGTACGTCTACGACAAACTCTTGGGCGAGCCGTCGCACCGCTCGCTGCGCATGCGCCATACGCCGTCGGCGCTGCTCATCTATGCGGCGCTCGATCGCCGCTACGAGGATCTGCTGCATCACGAGTTTCTGATGCCCGCGGATCTCCGCGCGACCTGCGCGGATATCTTCGATCGCGGCGCGATTCCCGACGATCCCGCGATCTATCTCTGCGCGCCGAGCGGTACCGATCCGTCGATCGCACCGCCCGGCGGCGAGTCGCTCTACGTGCTCGTTCCCGCGCCGAATCTGAGCGGGATCACCGATTGGGCCGCACAGACGACCGCCCTCGCCGAGCGCATCTTGGAGACGATCGAAGCGCGTCGCCTGCCCGGCCTGCGCGGGCGCATTCGTTTCTACAAGACGCGCACGCCGCTCGATTTTCACGACGACCTCAACTTGAATATCGGCGCGGCGTTCGGGCTTTCGCACGACGTGCTGCAGATCGGTCCGATGCGTCCCGATAACCGCCACGCGCGGATCGCGAACTGCTACTTCGCGGGTGCGTCGACGCGCCCGGCGACCGGCGTCCCGCTCGTGACGATGAGCGCGATGCAGACGGTCGAGCGCATCTGCGAGGAGATGCCCGCGTGATCGACCTCGAGTCCTCGCAGCTTTGGTGCGCGCGCGTGATGCGCGCCCACGCGAAGAGCTTCTACTTTTCGACGCGCATTCTGCCGCGCCGCAAGCGCGAGGCCGTGGAGGCGCTCTACGGGCTCTTTCGCAGCGCCGACGATCTGGCCGACGAGCCGGGCTTCACGCGCGAGGAGCGCGAGCGCGGCTTGGCGCGCATCCTCGATGAGCTTGCGACGGTGCGCGTGTCGGGGGCGCACGGGAGCGAACCGTGGTATCCGGCGGTACGTCGGGCTTTCGAACGCTTTCCGATCGACCCGGCCGACGCGCGCCGACTGATCGAGGGCTGTCGCAGCGATCTCGATCCCGCGCCGATCCGCACGCTCGCGGATCTGTACGCGTACTCGGCGGCGGTGGCCGGGACCGTCGGACGCTGCTCGATGCCGATCCTCGGCGCGAGCGATGCCGATTCGCTCGAGCGCGGCGAGCGCCTGGGGATCGCGATGCAGTACACGAACGTGCTGCGCGACGTCGACGAGGATCGCGCGCTCGGACGCAGCTATCTTCCGAGCGAGATGCTCGCCCGCGCCGACGAGCGCGCGGTGATGCGCGAGATCGCCGCGGCCGCGCGCACCTACTACCGTGAGGGACGCGTGCTTGCGGCACGGGTGCCGAACGACGGCTCGCGTGCGGCGCTACTGATGACGAGTGAGATCTACGGCGGCATCGTGGATCGGTTGGAAGCGCGCGACTTCGATGCCTCGCGCGGGCGTGCGTACGTTTCGACCGGCGAGAAGCTGCGGCGCGCGCTGCGCTGCGTCGTCGAAGCCTATACGGGCTTCGCAACCATCAGATAGATGACGGAGAAGAGCGCGACGGTGATCGACCAACCGACCACGTTCCACCAGACGAAGGTGCGCCGCAGCGCCGCGCCGTCGCTCGACCGCGCGAGCCGCCGCATGCGCACCTCGATCGGGAGTAGGAGCGCGAGCCAGAGCACGCCGCTTGCGACGGCGACGATCAGTGCGTCGCGCGTCCAGGCGAGCGCGAGCGGCGAGAGTCCTTGCAGCGCCGCGAGCCCGAGACCGCTCATGATGACGGCGGAGCCGCCGACGAAGGTAAAGAGCAGATCGGTGAAGAGAATCTCGCGCGTCGCGAATCGGGCGAGCAGCGCGTCGCGCGTCGCGAAGGCGCGCAGACTCCAGACGCCGGTGACGACGAAGTTCCCGAGCCAGAGCACCGCGCAGATGATGTGCAGCGTCTTCACGATGAGCATGCGGGGGGCTTCGCAGCGATGAGCGTGCGTTCCGCCGTCGTCATCGGGGCCGGTTTCGCGGGTCTCTCCGCCGCGCTCGAATTGAGCCGTCGCGGCGTCGCGGTGCGCGTTCTCGAAGCGGCCGATCGCCCGGGCGGACGCGCGCAGCAGTGGAACGAGCGAGGCTATCGCTTCGATCTCGGGCCGACCCTGCTCGTGATGACCGACCTGCTCCGCACGGCGCTCGGCGACGCCGCGTTCGATGCGCTCGCGCTCGAACGCCTGGAGCCCGGCTACCGCGTCTGTTTTCCCGACGGCGCGTCGTTCGCGATGCACTCCGATATCGCGCTTGCGCTCGCGGAGTTCGCGCGGTTCGAGCCCGGCCGCGCGAGTCGAGCGCTGCGCTATCTCGCCGACGTGCACGGGGCCCACGTCGATGCACGCGCGCGCATCCTCGAACGCGATCATACGCTTGCGTCGTTCGCGCGGACGATTCTCTCACCCGGGCGCATCCGGCCGTGGATCGCGGGCTCGCTGCGTGCGTTCACCGAGCGCTACTTCGCGGATCCGCGCGTCGTGCAGGCACTCACCTTTCAGCCGCTCTACCTCGGCACGTCGCCGCTGCGCGCGCCCGCGATGTACGCGCTGCTGCCGGTTGAAGAGATGGTCGGCGGCGTGTGGTATGCGCGCGGCGGCACCGGAGCGATCGTCGATGCGTTCGTGCGCGAAGCGCAGCGGCGCGGCGTGGACGTTCACCTCGAGACGCGCGCGGAGCGCGTCGAGACGCGCGCGGACGGCGGCGTCCGCGTGCTCGCGGGGTCCGGCAGATTCGAGGCCGACGCGCTCGTCGTCGCCGCCGATCGCGAGCCGTCGCTTGCGCTCTTCGACGGCGGTACGCGCCGGGGACGGTCGCCGCGGTACGGCCATTCGGCGTGCGTGTGGTACCTCGGACTCGATCGTCCGGTCGCGCTCGATCACCACACCGTCCTGCTTCCGAACGATCCGTGGGGCGCGTACGCGCACCTCGACGCGGGGCGTCTGCCCGACGAATCGATGCTCTACCTCTGCAATCCGAGCGCGACCGATCCGAGCGTCGCGCCGCCGGGCGGAAGCGCGCTGCTGGTGCTCGCGCCGGTCCCCAATCGCGCGCTCGCACCGCAGCTCGACCTCGACGCGCTGCGCGAACGGGCGATCGCGGCGATCGAAGCCCGCGTCGGTCCGATCCGCGAGCATATCGTGGTGGAGCGGCGACGCGGACCGCAGGAGTTCGAGCGCGAATTGGGCCTCATGCACGGCGCCGCGTTCGGTCCCGATCACACGCTCGATCAGATGGGGCCGTTCCGCCCCGCGATCCGCCATCCGCACCTGCGTAACGTGGTCTTCGCCGGGAGCGGCACGCGCCCGGGCTCGGGCGTGCCGATGGTCGTGATCTCCGGCCGCCTCGCGGTCGACGCACTGCTCTCGTGAGCGGCTGGCAGCCCGCCCGGCGCTTCGAGGGATTCGATCACGTCTTCGCGTGGTATGCGCGCCGCCTGGTACGCGCGGATTTCGCGCGCCTCTGGCTCGCCCGTTCGCCGCAGCATCCGCCGCGCGGCGGCTATGTCGCGGTTGCCAATCACCACTCCTGGTGGGACGGACTGATTCCGTACGTCGTGCACCGCGAGCGCGAGGCGCAGCGTCCCTTCGCGCTCATGATGAGCGATGCGGAGTTGCGCCGCTTTCCGTACTTTCGATATCTCGGCGTCTTTTCGGTCGACGCGCGTTCGGTACGTGCCGCGCGCGAGGCGGTGCTCTACGCGGCGGGCGAAGCGCGCGCGGGCGCGGCGGTATGGATCTTTCCCGAAGGCGAACTCCGCGCGCCGAGCGCCCCGCTTGCCTTTACGAGCGGATTCGAGCACGCCGCGCGCGAGGCCGAGGTTCCGATCGTGCCGGCTGCGATGCGCTTCGTCTTTCGCGACCGCCAGCGGCCCGAGGCGTTTCTCCGTTTCGGCGACCCGCTCGAGCCGACGCGCGGCGCACGAGTGCGCGCGCAGGATGCCGTGACGCGGATGCTCGTCGAGATCGATCGTGCCGTCGAATCGGGGCGCCCGCAGGAGGCATTCGAACTCGCACTGTCCGGGCGTGCTGGGATCGACGATCGTGTGGCCGTGGCTCCTCGCTAACGCGGTCGCGTGCGCGGGCTTGATCGTCGAGATCGCGAACCTCGGCGTCTTTCCGCGTCTGCGGCCGATCGCCGCGGAAGAAGAAGCGGTCGATCTCTACGTCGCGATGCGGGACGAAGCCGACAATGCGTCCGCGTTTCTCGACGCGGCGCTCGCGATGCGCGGCGTCGCCCGGATCGTCGTCGCCGACGATGCGTCGACCGATGGGACGGCGGCGATCCTCGCGCGCTACGCCGCGCGCGACGCGCGGCTCCGCATCGTGGCGGCCGCGGCGCACGGAAAGCGCGCCGCCCTCGCGGCGGCCGTCGCGGCGGTTCCGCCGCGATCGCGTTGGATGCTCTTTACGGATGCGGACGTTCGCTTGAGCGCGGATGCCGCCGCCACGCTCGTCGCGTACGCGCGCAGCGAGGCCGCCGCGGCGGCGACGGCGTGGCTGCGCGTCGAGACGCCCTCGTTCGCATCGCTCTTGCTCGCGCCGATCGTCACGCTCTTTCTGTTGCAGGTGTTGCCGATGCGCGCCGCGCGGGGCACGGATCCGCGTTACGCGGCGGGCAACGGACAGTGCTTTCTCGTGCGCGCGGATGCGTACGCGGCCTGCGGCGGGCACGCCGGGCTCGCATCCGTCGTCGAAGACGTCGCGCTCGCGCGCGCGCTCAAGCGCGCCGGATACCGCGTCGCGCTCGCGTCGGGTGCGGATCTTGCGAGCGTGCGCGGCTATGCGTCGTTTCTCGACAACGCACGCGGGCTCGGACGCTCGCTCTATTACGGCGCGGGCGCGGTCGGCTGCGTGCTCTTCGCGCTCTGGCAGTTGCTCCTCGCGCTCGCGCCGCTCCCGCTCTGGGCTGCACGCGCGTTGACCGCGCGACGTCTGCGCGAAAAGTCGCTCTCGGTCGTGCTCGCGCCGGTCGGTGCGCTCGCCGCATCGGCGGCCGCGATCCTCGCCGCATGGGAGGGGATGCGCGGCGCGGTCCGCTGGCGGGGTAG
The DNA here is from genome assembly GCA_027306785.1 of Vulcanimicrobiota bacterium. Lineage (GTDB taxonomy): Bacteria > Vulcanimicrobiota > Vulcanimicrobiia > Vulcanimicrobiales > Vulcanimicrobiaceae > REEB354. The sequence continues at coordinate 46,682 of DAHUZB010000005.1, read as the reverse complement.
AACGGTTTCGGTCGGCGAATCGAGCGGGCGGTCATGAGCGTTCCATCCCATCTGCAGATCGCAATCGACGGTCCCGCCGCGTCGGGAAAGACCACGGTCGCGCACCTGCTCGCGCAGCGATTGAAGATTCTCTACCTCGACACGGGAGCGATGTATCGCACGCTCGCGCATCTCGCGCTGCAGTCGGGGACGGATGCGGATAACGAAGATGCGCTCGTGCGCCTCTGGGAGCACGCGCAGGTTTCGATCGCGCTCGACGAGTCCGCTCCGCTCGGTTTTCGCATCGTCGCGGACGGGGGCGAACTCGACGAAGCAACCCTGCAGTCCAAACACGTGACCGCGGTCGTGTCCACGATCGCGGCGCACCCGCGCGTGCGCGAGGCGATGGTGACGAGCCAGCGTCGCATCGCGGAGAACGGGCCCGTGGTGATGGCGGGACGGGATATCGGCACCGTCGTTCTGCCGTTCGCGCCGGTGAAGATCTTTCTCACGGCCTCGGTGAACGCGCGGGTCGAGCGGCGCGCCGCGCAATTGCAGACGGCGGGCATCGACGTAAGCCTCCACCAACTCGCGCGCGAGATCGAAGAACGCGATCGGCTGGATCGCGAACGTGCGGTCTCGCCGCTCGTCGCCGCGCCCGATGCGCATATCATCGATTCGAGTGCGATCGACGCCCGCGCCGTCGTCGACGAGATCGAGGCGATCGCGAGGCTCGCGCTCGCGTGAAGATCGCCAAGCTCCCCGACTTCGTCGTCGTCCCGTCGTTCTATTTTTGGCGTCTCGTCACGCGTTTCGTCGCGTGGAAAGACTACGGCCTCCATACCTACGGCATCGAGAACGTGCCGCGCAGCGGGCCGGTGATCCTCGCCGCCAACCATCTGTCGTGGCTCGATCCGCCGCTCGTCGGCGCCTATTTTCCGCGACGCATCGCGTACATGGCGAAGAAGGAGCTCTTCGAGATTCGGGTCCTCGGCCCGCTGATCGCGACGATGGGGGCCTTCCCGGTCGACCGCGAGGGCAGCGCGCGCGCGGCGATCAAGCACGCGGTCGAGATTTTGAAGGGCGGCGGCTGCGTCGGGATCTTTCCCGAGGGCGGACGCAACGTCGAAGGCGACAAGCAGGCGCAGATCGGGGTTGCGATGCTCGCCGCGATGAGCGGTGCGCCGGTGGTTCCGGCCGCGATCATCAACAGCGAGCGCGCCAAGGAGCGCCCGCGCCCGCCCGTCCGGGTCATCTACGGGACACCGCTCTCGCTTCCGACCGATCGCAAGGCGACACGCGAAGATCTCGTGCGATTCACCGACGAGGTCATGGCGGCCATCGCGGCGTTGCGCGAAACGCCGTGAACCTCGTCTATCCGTTCATCACCTTTTGGGTACGCGTCGGGGCGATCGTCTTGTATCGCGTGCGCGTGCGCGGACGAGAGAACATCCCGAAGACCGGTCCGTTCATCCTGGCCGGCAATCACGTCTCGAACCTCGACCCGCCGATTCTCGGTTCGTTTGCGCATCCGCGGGAAATCCACTTCATGGCCAAAGACGACCTCTTCACGAAGCCGATCCTGCGTTGGCTCTTGCCGAGAATCAATGCCTTTCCGGTCAATCGAGAAGGGAGCGCGCGAGCTCCGCTGATGGATTCGCTCGCGCTCTTACGCGCCGGGCGTTGCGTCGGGATCTTTCCGCAGGGAACGCGAAATCCGGATGGCGAGCGCGATGCGCGGCTCGGTATGGCGTGGGTCGCTCAACTCGCGCAGGTGCCCGTCGTCCCCGCTGCGATTTACGGAAGTCGGGGTGCGAAGCTCTTTCGCACGCAAATCAAGGTGGCGTACGGGAAACCGATCCCGCCGCCGCCGGGCGGAAAAGCCGGCAAGGCGGCGCTGGTCGCCTATACGGAGGCCATCATGGCCGCCGTCGATGCACTGAACGAGGAGAACGATCGTCGAGCCGATTGAGCGCTTCGAGGCGCATTTGGAAGAACGCGTAGCCGAATACCGGGGATCCTCGCCGATCGCCGAGATGCTCACCTACCACTTCGGGTACGGCGAGGATCGCGCGACGATCCGGCGCGGCAAGCGTCTGCGCCCGCAGATCGCGATGCGCACCGCACTCGCCGAAGGAGCGCCGCTCGAGCGCGTGCTCGACGCCGCGGCGGCGGTCGAGATGCTGCATAACTATTCGCTCGTGCACGACGATATCGAAGATCGCGACGAGCTTCGCCACGGGCGCCGCACGCTCTGGAATATCTACGGCGTCGCGCAAGCGATCAACGCGGGCGACGCGATGTGCGCGATCAGCTTTCTGACCCTCATGCGCGCGAGCGAACGGCTCGAGGGTGCGCGCGTGCTCGAGATGGTCCGCGTGCTGCACGAAGCGCATCGCGTGATGTGCGAGGGGCAGGCGCTCGACCTGCAGTTCGAGCGCGCGACACAGGTCGATCTCGCCGCCTACCATCACATGATCGCATGCAAGACCGGAAAGCTCTTCGAAGCCGCGTTCGTGCTCGGCGCGCTCGCGGCGAGCACGTCGCCCGACGACGTCGCACGGTACGCCGAGCTCGGCCGTGCCTACGGGCGCGCCTTCCAGATTCGCGACGACGTGCTCGGCATCTGGGCCTCGACCGATGCGACGGGGAAGGTGACGGGGAACGATCTCGCGCGGCGCAAGTGGACGTTTCCGGTGGTCTGGGCGCTCGCGCAGCAGCCTTCGGCGGCGCGGAGCACGGTCGCCGATGCGTACGCGGCGGGCGAGGCGCTCGATGCGCCGACGGTGACCCGCGTCGTCGATGCGCTGATCTCGCTCGGCGCGCAACAGGCCGCGGAGCGTGCCATCGCAGAACCTATGGCGGTCGTGAGGCGTCACCCCGACGCGGCGCTTCGCACCTATCTGCTCGGCACCCTCGGCTAAAGAGGAGGATCACCGCTTCGTGAACGCGAGGACGAACGTCCGCACGTCCGTCTGGGAGCGCATGCTTCCATGGGGCATGCCCGCTTTGCTCGTCATCGGCTTCCTGGTTCGCCTGGTCTTCATCGGCGATCAAGGGTTTCGCAACGACGTGCAGACCTTCGAGGCCTGGTCGATCTCCCTACTCGACCACGGGTTCGCGAATTTTTACGGACAGACGGGCTTTGCCGACTATCCGCCGGGCTACTTTTACGTGCTCGCGCTGATCGGGCATCTGTGGGCGCCGCTGCGCGCGCACGACGGCGGCCTGGCGATTCTGATGTGGCTCACGAAGCTGCCCGCGATCTTCGCCGATCTCGCCATCGGCGCGCTGATCTATGCGATCGGCCGTCGGTTCGCGCGGCCGGTCGTGGCCCTCGGCGCGGCGGCGCTCTACGTGCTCAATCCGGCGACGATCTACATCTCCGCGAATTGGGGCCAGGTCGATGCGTTCGCGGGCGTCTTCGTGCTGCTCTCCGCCTATCTGCTGCTGCGCTCCGAGGATCTGCCCGAGGATGCGATCTCCTGGCAGATTCCGGTCGCCTGGATCTCGCTCGCTTACTCGCTGCTCATCAAGCCGCAAGCCGCCGCGGTGATTCCGCTCTTTCTCGCCTTCGCGTTCGTCGACGCACGTCGCCGTCGCGCGCGGCTGATCGCGACCGCGCTCGGCATCGTCGGCGCGTTCGCGTTCACCGTGCTGCTCACCGAGCCGTTCCATCCGAGCGGGCCGATCGCGGCGCTCAAATGGCTGCTCGGACGCTATGAATTCGGATCGAGCGTCTATCCGTTCAACTCGGTCAATGCCTTCAACCTGTGGGCGATCAAGGGCCCGATGTGGCAGAAGGACAGCGTGTCGATCGGGCTCGGCTTCCTTCACGCGCCGCAATCGGTGTGGGGCGTGGGGCTCGTGCTCGCGGCGCTCGCGCTCATCGTGTGGCGCTATCTCCAGACGCGCACCGCGGCCTCGCTGCTGGAAGGCTGCACGCTCGGGCTGCTGGCCTTCTTCGTGCTCGCGACGCGCATGCACGAACGCTACTCCTTCGATGCGGTGATGTTCGCGATCGCCTGCGTCCCGCTCGCCCGGCGCTACCTGTGGGGCGCGATCGTGCTCTCGATCGTGCTCTATGCGAATCTGATCTACTCGCTGCAGTATTTGAACGCGGTCTCCGGCGGTATGCCCGGCGCGAATCCGCAGAATTTGTGGGGACTCGGCACCACGTTCTTCGCGTTGCTCGCGGTCGCGACGTTCTTCGTGCTCGGCTATCTCTTTCTCGGAGCCGAAGCGGACGAAGCGACGGTCGTCGCCCCGCCCGCGCCGCGCGCGATCGACGCCGCGCCGATCTTTGCGGAACTCACCGCTCGCGCGCGCTCGTGGTTCGATCCCGGTGAAGGTCTCGCTCGCCTGCGTGCGCCGATCGATTACCTCGTCATGGGCGCGCTCGGGCTTGCGAGCTTCGTGCTCTCGTACGTGAGGTATTGGTATCCGGGCACGAAGATCTTCGACGAGATTTACTTCGCGCGCGCGGCGGAAGAGTATCTGCGCAACATGCGCATCTACGAGAACACGCACCCCCCGCTCTCGAAGCTGCTGGTGACGCTCTCGGTGATCCTCTTCGGCGGTCTGCAGCACGGCGACAACGCCTACGGATGGCGCTTCCTCGACGTGCTCTTCGGCGCGCTCGTCGTGATGCTGCTCTATGCGTTCGCCAAGCGCATCACCGGCTCGACGGCATTCGCCGCGATCGCATCGGGACTGCTGGTGCTCGACGGGATGCACTTCGTGCAGTCGCGCATCGCGACGCCCGAGGGCTTCGTGGTGCTCTTCTCGCTCGCGGCCGTCTATGCGTTCTACCGCTTTCTCATCGCCTCGCAGGTGCAGACGCGCCTGCACGTTACCGTGCCGCCGCGGGCGTTCGTCGCCGCCGTTGCGGGCTCGCTCGTCGCGGGAGCGTTCGCGGGCGGACTCTACAAGCTGATCTGGCCGCCGCTGCATCCGGCGGCCGCGGTGATCGTCGGCTGCTACGTTGCCGTGGGAGCGTATCTGGTCGCGCGCTACGCGGTCTTCCCGCGTCTTTTCGCCGACGGCTCGCGCGAGATGACGTTCCCGGACGGATCCTACGCGCTCGTCTCGCCGAACGCGCTCGCCCTCTACGCCGCGGACGGCGGCGTGCTCGAAACGTCGAACGGCGGCAAGGCCAAGATCACGGCGGGCGAGATCTCGCAGAGTCGCGGCGGCGCGCTCGTCTACGCCGCGGACGATGTTACCCTGACCTATGCTCCCGACGCGACGGTCACCTACGAAACGCCCGCCGGAAGCGCAACCTACGCGAACGACGAGATCCGCACCGCGAACGAGTGCGAACGCGGCGCTTCGGCGACGCTCTGGCTCGTGCTCTTCACGGTCGCACTCGGGCTCCTCGTGAGCACGAAGTGGTACGGGGTCATGGGATTCGGCGTGAGCTTCGCCGCGCTCGGATTCATCTCGCTCCAGCAGGCGTCGCTGCGTCGCATCCTCCTCACCGTGGCGCCCGCGCTCGTCGGCTTGCTCGCCGTCGCGGTCGGGCTGTTCGTGAGCAAGCACGGCGACAGCGCGAAGGGCTTCGATACATCCTTCATTCCGAAGGGATTGCTCGTCGTCGCGGTGCTCGCGCTCGTCACCTACGCGCTCGTGCACGTGTTCAAGCGCGGGCGCTTCACGTTTTGGGGGAATCCGCGCGGCTTCCGTTTGGACGGCGCGCTCGCGACGATTCTCTTCATCAGCGCCACGGTCTACGCGCTCGTGTGGGTGCCGGATCTCCTGCGCCAATCGCCCGACCCCGGCGAGATTCACAACTTCAACGACGTCGTCTATCGCCAGGCGTCGATGTTCGAATATCACGACCAGCTCAATGCGACGCATCCGTACTCCTCGAAATGGTGGGAGTGGCCGCTCGACTACGTGCCGATCGCATACTACTACCAGGATCAACGGGCGAATAAGAACGACGCGAACGGCTGTTGCGTGGAAGAGATCACCTCGATGCCCAACCCGTTCAATATGTGGCTGGGCCTACTCGCGGTGCCGTTCGTCGGTCTGCTCGCGTGGAAGGAGCGCAATAAAGGCTACGCGCTCATCGTTTTGACGTACCTCTTGCAGTGGATTCCGTGGATGTGGTCGCCGCGCATCACCTTCGCCTATCACTTTTACGTCGATATCCCGCTCATCTGTCTGTGCAATGCCGTCCTGCTGCAGCGAATATGGAAGTGGGCGGCCGCACGCGGCCCGAACGGGCGTTGGGCGGGGCTTGCGACGGTCGGGGGGATCGTGCTTGCGATCGGGCTCTGCTTCGTGTACTTCTATCCGATCCTCTCGGCGCAGCCGATTACGTGGAATGCGTGGCACAACCGCATGTGGATCGAGAAGTGGATCGTCGGGCCCGGATAGCGAAGGCTCGTTTCGAGGAATAGGATCAGACTATGGGTCGTAAGTGGCAGAACATCAAGCTCGACAAAGGCAAGTCCGACGCGCAGCGCGGCGCGCTCTTTACCCGACTGAGTAAAGAGATCACGCTCGCGGCGAAGGGCGGCTCGCCCGATCCCGAGTCCAATCATCGCCTGAAAACGGCGATCGAGAAGGCCCGCGAGCACAACATGCCCCAGGACAACATCAAGCGCGCGATCGGCCGTGCCGCGGGCGGCGCGGGCGAGCGCGAGATCGAGGAACTGCGCTACGAGGGCTACGGTCCGCACGGCGTCGCGGTGATCGTCGACTCGGCAACCGACAACCGCAATCGCACCGCGGGCGAGTTCCGCTTTCTCTTCTCGAAGCACGGCGGCACGCTCGGCGAGACCGGGTCGGTCGGATGGATGTTCGATCCCGTCGGCATCGTCGAGATCGACTCGGCCGGTCGCGACGAAGACGCGCTGACCGAGGCCGCGCTCGTCGACGGCGTGATCGATCTCGAGTACGAAGAGCCGATCTCATTCGTCTACACCGAGCCCGCGCAACTCGCCGCGGCGCGCGACGCGCTACGGGCCGCCGGGCTCACGGTCAAGGATGCGTACCTGGGCGTGCGCGCCAAGCAGAAGTCCGCGCCCGAGGGCGAAGCGTTGCGCGAGGTGCTCGCGTTCCTCGAAGCGCTCGAGGATCACGAAGACGCGGCGCGCGTCTTCAGCAACCTCGATGTCAGCGACGCCGCGATGGAGGCGCTCGCCTGAACTCGTCGCGGGATTGGCGTGAGATCGTCCACGAGTATCTGCCGCGCGATTGGGTCTTCCCGATCGTGTTGGCCTGTTTCGTCGGCACGGTCGTGTGGTTCGGCCATCAGATCCGCGATTTTCTCTCGCCGCCGAGCGATACGGTAACGATCCCGTCGTTCGTCGGGCAGAGCTTCGCCGATGCCGCGAATCTCTCCAAGCACATGCATCTGACCGCCGTCGAGATCGATCACACGACCAGCGATCGGTACCCGAAGGGCGTGGTGATCGCGCAGCGGCCGGAGTCGGGCACGAAGGTGCGCGAGGGCCGGCAGGTGAGCTTCGTCGTGAGTGACGGCATGATCTCGCAGCTCATGCCCGATCTGCGTTATCAGTCGATGCGCGAGGTGGGCCTCGACCTCACGCGCACGCGCCTCATGCTCGGCAAAGTGAGCTACGAGAAGAGCGACGTCGTGCCCGACGGTCACGTGATCGCCCAAGATCCGCAGCCGCTTGCCAACGTCATCGAGGGTGAGAAGGTGAATCTCACCGTGAGCAAAGGCGGAGCGGCGGAGATCGTGCTGCCGAACTTCACGGGGATGAAGATCGACGACGCGCGTGCGCTTGCTAAACGGCTGGGCGTGCAGCTCGGTCAACTGGTATGGACGCCGCTCGGACCCAAGGGCCCCGCGCACGGCGTCGTCGCCCGTCAGTCGCTACGGCCCGGCACGAAGGTGGCTTCGTACGAACCGGTCTCGCTTCAGGTGAGCGCGGGTCCGAACGAATCGGGCTATCTGCTGCGTCAGGTGCACCTGCTCGCCTCGGTTCCGGTCCCGCAGGGCATCGCACCCGGTCAATCGGTGAAGGTCGTCTTGCGCATGCGCGACGCGACGGGATCCTACGATCTGTACCGCGCCTACGCGCAGCCGGGGCAGAAGCTCGATTTCACCGTCGCGGCGCTCGGAACGTCGGTCGTGGATTTCTTCGTCAACGACGTCCTCGTCGGCGAGACGCGTCTGGGTAACGAGCCCGCGCGCGTCTACGACGAACGCGCCCGCACATCGCCCGCTCCGGGAGCCACGCCATGACCGTCGCACTCGCCCCGTCGCTGCTCTCGGCGGACTTTGCGCGCATCGCCGAGCAGATCGCGCAGGTCGAAGCGGGCGGTGCCGATTACCTGCATCTCGACGTGATGGACGGGCGCTTCGTCCCCAATCTCACCTGGGGACCGAAGATCATCGGCGATCTGCGTCGTCTCTCCGCGCGCACCTTCGACTGCCACCTGATGATCGTCGAACCGGAGCGCTACGTGGATGAGTTCCGCAAGGCGGGCGCCGATATCATCACCTTTCACTACGAAGCGACGCCGCACGCGCAGCGCCTCCTCACCCACATCCGATCGCTCGGCGCGAAGGCGGGCATCTCGATCTGCCCGCAGACGCCGGTCTCGATGCTGCAGGACGTGATCGAGGACTGCGATCTGGTGCTCGTGATGAGCGTGAATCCGGGCTTCGGAGGCCAGCGCTTCATCCCGCGTGCGTTCGAGAAACTGCGCGAGGCGCGCGCGCTGATCGACGAGCGCAATCCCTCGTGCATCCTCGAGGTCGACGGCGGCGTCGGCAAGGAGAACCTGCGCGCGGTGGTCGATGCCGGTGCGCGCGCGATCGTCATGGGATCGAGCGTGTTCGGCACACCCGACCCGTCGGCGACGCTGCGCGAGATGCGCGCGCTGCTCGCGTAGGCGATGCGCGAAGAAGATCTCATCGCCGGGATCGACGCGCTCGTGCGCGGCACGAGCACGCGCGTTCTGGTCGGCATCGGTGACGACGCCGCGGTCTGGCAGCCGTCGCGTTCGCATCGCAGCATCATCACGACCGATGTCTTGATCGAAAACGTGCATTTTTCGCGCGGGTGGATGTCGCTGCGCGACATCGGCTTTCGCGCGATGGCGGCGAACGCAAGCGACGCCGCCGCGATGGCGGCGCGCCCGGTGCTCGCCACCGTCGCACTCGGAATCGCCGAGGGCACGACGCCGACCGACGTGCTCGAACTCTATGCCGGGATGCAGGCGTGCGCGCAGCCGTTCGGTCTTGCGATCGCGGGCGGCGACCTTTCGCGCGCGCCCGTCATGACGATCGCGATCACGCTCGTCGGAGAGGTGCGTCCGAGCAACCTGAAGCTGCGCAGCGGCGCGCGCCCGGGGGATATTCTCGCGGTGACCGGCGCCTTGGGCGCGAGCCGTGCGGGCCTCGCGATCCTGCGCGGCGCGTGCGAGCTCGAACCCGCGCTCGCGGCCGAAGCCCTCGAGGCGCACGCGCGTCCGCGCGCGCGGGTGCGCGAAGGGCGATTCCTCGGCGCGAGTCGCCACGTGCATGCGATGATGGATTGCTCCGACGGGCTCTCGACCGACCTCGCGCGTCTTTGCGCGAAGAGCGGCGTCGGCGCGGCGATCGACGAGGTGCCGGTCGCGGCATCGGCGGCGGCCGCGGCGCGAGCGCTGGGCGAGGATGCACGCGCGTTCGCGCTCGCGGGCGGCGAGGATTTCGAACTCCTCGCCGCAATCGATCCACGGGCGTTCTCCCACCTTGCCGCGCGCTTTCACGCGCATATCGGGCGCCTGCTTCACCGGGTCGGCGTCGTGCAGGCGGACGCGGCTCTCGTCGTGGTGAACCAGGGGGAGACACAGCCGCTGCGCAGCAGCGGATGGGACCACTTTGCATGATGCTTTCGAAGGACGAACGACGAGCGTGTTCGACGACGACGTAACCGCGTTTCCGCTGATCGGCAGCATTCAGAACAGCGTCGGCATGGGGTTTCTCGGCAATCAGGCGACGATGGCGATCGCGAACGCCCTCGGAGCGCGCGTCGTGCACGCGCAGTCGCAGTTTGCGAATGCGCACGGCGGCGTCGCCGGACGCACGAGCGTGATCGCCGATGTCGCGCAGTTCCGTCGCGACGTCAATTTCGTCGTCGCACAGCGTCCGGGCATCCTGCACGTCGGCTATCTTCCCAAGCCGATGCACGTGGACGTCGTCGCCGAGGCGCTGGTCGACTATAAAGGCATCGTGCTGCTCGATCCGGTGATCGGCGATTACAAAAAAGGCCTGTTCGTGAGCGAGGAGACGGCGCGGGCGATTCGCGAGCGGCTGGTACCGCTCGCGCAGATCATCACGCCGAATCGCTTCGAAGCCGAGGTGCTGATCGGCCACGGCGACGATGCGATGTCGGAGTACAAGTATCTCAACGGCGTCTTCGATCTCGGTCCGCAGGCGGTGGTGATCACCTCGTTCGCGCGCGATCCCGAGAAGCATCGCATGACCTCGCTCTTCACCAACGGCTACAGCTACTATCGCATCACGGGTCCGTACTTTCCGCGCTATCCGGCACACGGTGTCGGCGACGTCTTTGCCGCCGGCATGAGCGCGTTCATCGGCCTCGGCGGCTCGCCGTTCGCGGCATCCTTGCTCGCGACGGCGCTTGCGTCGCGCGCGGTCGCGAGCACGACGCCCTACGGCGGCGCTACCGCCGATCCGATCGCCGCGCTCTCGAAGTGGAATCCTCTGGGCTATCAGGTCGACGACGATCGCACGATGCGCTTCTGCGAACGCACGAGCGTCGAGACGCAGCAGCTCAAGCCCACCTCGGAAGACGGCGCGCGTCTGAAGTTCGCCCCGCCCAAGCACAAGATCATCTACGGCTGATGCTCGCCGGTTCGATTCGCCTCGGCGACGAGCCGAGCGCGCACGTACGCATCGAAGTGCAAGGCTTCGCGCATCCCGAGGTCGCCGAGCCGGACGGCATGGATCTGCTCGCCTGCCGCGTGCACGCCGCGGCACCGCCGGTCGCGGCCGTCTTTCCGATCGCGATCCGCGTCGAAGAGCTCGAAGAGCTCCGTGACTATCTCGCCTCGATCAATTCCGGCAACGGGCCCTCGGGGAGCTTCGCGCTCGCGGGCGGGCTCTTCACCCTCTCGTTCGCGCCGAGCCGCCGCGGTCCGATCCTCTGCGCGGTGCAGATCAAGAGCATCGACGCGACGCACCTGCGGCTCGAATACCTCGTCACGCTCGAACCCGAGACGATCACGCGGGCGCTACGGGAGATCGAGGCGATCGGCTGAGCGCCGTCGCGGCATCGGCGTTCGAGAAAAGCGAAGAACCGCCCGAACGGGCGGTTCTTCGTGCTTTTGAGCGGGGCCTGAGCTAGACGGCGCGGGTGACGCGCTTCGAGCGCAGGCACTGGGTGCAGACGCGAGCGGTGCGGTGCGTGCCGCGAACGTCGACCTTGACCGACTGCAGGTTCGGCAGCCAGCGGCGCTTCGTCTTGTTCATCGCGTGGCTGACATTGTTGCCGGCCTTGGGGCCCTTGCCACAAACTTCACAGCGCTTCGCCATCGAATGAGTTCCCTTTTCTCGAACGGTATTGAGACAAAAATCGCATCGACCGTGGGGCCGGTGCGCACAACCCGCAGATAATACCACGAGGGCCGGGGCGCTGACAAGGATTCCGCGCGAGCCTCGGGGCAAACGGGTCTCCCGTGGACGTCATCGCACTGGATGGCCGAGCGTACGCGAAGTTTCTTACCGCCGGCAGCTATTTTCTCAGGAAGTACCGTCAGGTCCTCAACGATCTCAACGTCTTTCCGGTCCCCGACGGGGACACCGGAACGAATATGTACCTGACGGTGCGCTCGGCGATGCTGGAAGCGAGCAAGCTCCACGGCGATGCGCCGCTCTCCGAGGTCGCGGCGGCCGCGGCGCAGGGCAGCCTGATGGGCGCGCGCGGGAACTCCGGCGTCATCATCTCGCAGATGCTGCGCGGTTTCGCGCACCACGTGCGCCACCGCCGCGAGATCGACACCTTCATGCTCGCGACCGCGATGCGCGAATCGGTTGCGGCGGCGCGTCAGGCGCTGCTCCGTCCGGTCGAAGGCACGATCATTTCGGTCGCCCAGGCGGCCGCCGACGCGGCCTACCATCAGGCGCTCCACGAGCGTGATTTTTATCGCCTCGCCAACGGCGTGCTTCGCGCCGCCAACGAAGCGCTCGAGCGCACGCCGGAGCAGCTCCCGGTGCTCAAAGAAGCGGGCGTCGTCGACTCGGGCGGCGCGGGCTTCGTCTACTTTCTCGAAGGCATCCTGCGCTTTCTGCCCGACGTGAAGGTGCGTGCGACCGCGTTTCCGCGTCGTCCCGCGCGTCAAAAGGTCTTCACGCCCTCGCAGGTGGTCGGCGAGAACAAGTTCTGCACCGAGTTCATCTTGGAAGATGCATCGACCGGCGTGATCGATCTGCGCGAACTGCTCGAGCCGCGCGGCGAATCGCTGCTCGTGATCGGCGCGCCGCCGACGATCAAGGTGCACATCCACACCGACGATCCCGATCGGGTGCAGGCGATCGCGGGCAGGCACGGGCGCCTCACGCGCGTGAAGGTCGATAACATGGAGCAGCAGCACAACGTGCTGGTCGTCGATGCGCCGCAGGTCGCGCGCTCCTCGATCGCGGTCGTGCCCGGACCGGGCTTCGAACGCATCGTGCGCGAGCTCGGCGCCGAAGTGACCGTCGCCGGCGACAAGAATCCGAGCGTGCGCGATCTGCTGCTCGCGGTCAATAAGACGCTCGGGCGCGAGATCTATCTCTTCGTGAACGATAAGAACGTGGCGCTTGCGGCCAAGGAGGTCGCGCGGCTGACCGACCGGACGCTGCATGTCGTTCCGACCGTCGATATCGTCGGAGGAATCGCGGGCCTCTTCGCGTTGCAAGCCGCGGGTGAATCTGCGACGCCGAACGGTGATGAACTGCTCGCGGCGGCGGCGCGGGTGCGCAGCGCTCAACTCTTCATCGCCGGTAAAGACGCGACGCTCGGCGGCGTCTCGGTCAGCAAGGGCAAACCCGCCGCGGCCTTCGACGGGGCGCTCGTCGGAGGCGCAAGCGTGCTCGAAACGGCGACCGCGGTCCTTCGAGAGATGGGCGTCGAAGGCGGCGGCCTGGTGACGCTGTACTACGGCGGTGCGCAAAAGGAGAAGGATGCGCAGCGTCTGAGCGAAGAGCTTTCGTCGGCCTTTCCCGCCGCCGAGGTCGAGTATTACTACGGCGGCATGAAGAACGCGGAGTATTGGATTTCTCTCGATGAGTAAGCCTCGAATCGCAATCGACGCCATGGGCGGCGATCATGCACCCGAAGAGATCGTCGCGGGCGCGCTGCTCGCAGCGCAAGCCTTTCCCGAGGTCGAACTCACGCTCGTGGGCGACGAGGCGAAGGTGCGTCCGCTCTTGCGCGGTCCCGGCGCGGAGCGCATCGCGCTCGTGCACGCCGCCGAAGCGGTGCCGATGGATCAACATGCCTCGCAGGCGCTGCGTGCGGCCGATCGCACCTCGCTCGGCGTCGCGGTCAACCTCGTGAAGCAAGGCGCGGCAGATGCCGTGGTCTCGGCGGGCAACAGCGGCGCATTTCTCGCAATCGCGCTCATCAAGCTACGCACCATCGAAGGGATCGCGCGTCCCGCGATCGCGACGATCCTCCCCGGCCTCAAAGGGCCGACGATTCTGCTCGACTCGGGGGCCAACGTCGATTGCCGTCCGGAGTGGCTCGAGCAATTCGGCATCATGGGCTCGGCCTATGCGACGACGGTGCTCGGGGTCGAACGTCCGCGCGTGGCGACGCTCTCGGTCGGCGAAGAACGCACCAAAGGGAACGCGCAGGTGCTCGAGGCCGCCGCGTTGCTCGAACGCGCGCCGGTCAACTTCATCGGAAACGTCGAAGGGCGCGACGTCTTTCAGAGCGGCGCCGACGTCGTGGTGGCCGACGGGTTCGTCGGCAACGTCGTCCTCAAGACCGCCGAAGGCTTGAGTGCCGCGATCGGCGCGGTGATGAAGGAGACGCTGCTCGGCGGAAATCTCCTCACCAAGCTCGGCGCGGCGATGCTCGCACCGGCGCTGCGCGGATTGCGCCGCAGGTTCGATTGGGAGCGGTACGGCGGCGCGCCGCTGCTCGGTTTACGCGGCAACTGCATCGTGACGCACGGGCGCGCGAGCCGCAACGCGATTCGCTACGCCGTCGGTGCCGCGATCGCCGAAGTCGAACACGACGTCATCGGAAAGATCACCGAGCTCGTCAAACCGCATTTCGCGGAACGTTCCTAACCGACTCGCGAGGAAGTTCGTTGTCTATCGTCATCGTCACCGACAGCACGTCGGATATCGAGCCGGAGCGCGCGCGCGCGCTCGGTATCACCGTCGTTCCGCTCTTCGTCGTCTTCGGCGAGCGCAGCTATAAGGATTACGTCGATCTCACGCGCGCCGAGTTTTTCGAAAAGCTCGCGACGGAAAAGACGCTGCCGATCACCTCGCAGCCGACCGCACGGATGTTCGAGGAGGCGTTCGCACCGCTCGTCGCCGCCGGTCACGAGATTCTCTGCATTACGATCTCGTCGAAACTGTCCGGTACGATCAATGCGGCGCGCGCCGCGGCGCAGCAGTTTCCCGACGCGCGCATCGACATCTACGACTCGCAGACTGCGGCGGGCGGCCTCGGCATGATGGTGCTTCGGGCCGACGAGCTTGCGCGGCAGGGGAAGAGCCGTGATGAGATCCTGGCCGCGCTCGACCACGAGCGCGAGACGCAGCGCCTCTACGCCTGCATCGCCGATCTTTCGCATCTGCAGCGCACCGGTCGCATCGGAAAGGCGCAAGCGGTGCTCGGGACGCTGATGAAGATCGTGCCCGTTCTCGTGCTCAAGGACGGCGAGGTTGCCGCGGAGGCGCAGGTGCGTACCTTCGCGCGCGCGCAGGAGACCATGCTCGATCTCGCATTCAAGGCGGTCACCGATCCGGCGAAGGCGCGTTTTCTCGTCATGCACACCAACGCGCCCGACGTCGCGCAGGCTGCGCTCGAGAAATTGCGAACGCGTCTGAACGGGGTGGTGCCGCGACTGCTCGACGTCTTGGAGGCCGGGCCCGCGATCGCAACGCACGGCGGTCCGGGAGCGGTGGGCATCTTCGTCGCGCAGGATCCGTAAGCACGGGCGCTTCGCGCCCGAGCGGAGAGGGGAGAGTTTTGAGCGTCACGATCATGGTCGACAGCGCCTGCGACATCACGCGTGAAGAGGCGGCGCGCGCCGGTATCGAGATCGTTCCGATCACCATCATCTTCGGGAACGAGCGTCTGCGCGACGGCATCGACATCGATCGAGCCGCCTTCGCGAGGCGCAGCGCCGCGGGCGAACTCGCCACGACGGAGCCCGCCTCGATCGACGAGTACCGCGCGGCCTTCGAGCGCGCGCTCAAGCGCGGCGGCGACGTGGTCGCGATCACGGTCTCATCGAAGATCTCGAAATCCTACGAACATGCCGTCGCGGCGGCGGCGACGTTCGGCGGTGCCGTCCACGTGGTCGATTCGCTCGGCGCCTCCGGCGGCGAATCGCTCGTCGCCTACCACGCCGCCGACTTGGCGAAGCAGGGCGAGAGCGCGGCCGAGATCGCGCGCAAGCTCGCGCCCTCGACGCTCAAACGCGCATCGTTCTTTGCGGTATGGGACGTCAATCATCTCGGGCGTACGGGACGCTTGCCCAAGGCGCTCGTGGCGCTCGGATCGATGCTCGGCGTCAGCCTCGTGCTGAAGTTCAACGACGTCGGTGAGATCGGACTTGCGGGACAGAGTCGCTCGTTCGACAAGACGACCGATTTGCTGATCGATTCGCTGCTGCGCGCCGTCGATCACGCACCGCAACTGCGCCTTGCGATCAGCCACGCGCAGAATCAAGAGACCGCCGATCTCCTCTCGAAACGCATCGCGGAGAAGCTCGGCCATCCGCCGGTGCAGGAGCGTGTGAGCGAGACCACGCCGACGATCGCGGCGAACATGGGACCGGGCGCGGTCGGAATCTTCGCCATCGTGCCGTAAGGCACCGCGTATCATGGGCCTCGGCGTCTACGTCCATCTCCCGTTCTGTCCGTACATTTGTCCCTATTGCGATTTCGCGAAGTGGCCGATGCGACGGAGCGCATCCGAGGCCTATCTCGCGGCGCTGCGCGCCGAACTCGCGAACGAGCGCAGCCTTCCGGCGCAGACGATCTTCCTCGGAGGCGGGACGCCGAACGCCTACGATGCCGCGACGATCGGTGAGCTCGTCGGCGAACTCCGCGAACGCTTTCCCGCGCCCGCGGGCGAGGCGCAGGAGATCTCGATCGAGGTGAATCCCGAATTGGTACGCGCGGGCGATTTCGAGCGCTACGCCCGCGCCGGCATCGACCGCATCTCGATCGGCGTGCAGAGCTTCGTTGCGAGCGAGATCGCGACGCTCGGGCGAAAACATACCCCCGCGCAGGTGGAACGCGCCGTGGCGGCCGCGCGCGAGGCCGGTATCCGCAGCGTCTCGCTCGATCTGATCTTCGCGGTGCCGGGGCAGGACGCGGCGAGTTGGCGCCGCTCGCTCGAGACGGCGCTCGCGCTCGATGTCGATCACTGTTCGACCTACGGCCTGACCGTCGAGGAAGGCACGCCGTACGAGCGCTGGCGCGAGCGCGAGCCGCGCGCGTTTCTCGACGAAGAACGCGAAGCGGAGCTCTATGCGATCGCGATCGAGATGCTCGAAGACGCGGGCTTCGAGCATTACGAGATCAGCAACTTCGCGCGACCGGGGCACCGGAGCCGTCACAATGCCAACTATTGGGCCAACGGCGAGTACGTCGGGCTCGGCGTGGGGGCGGCGTCGTATCGCGGCGGCGAGCGCAGCGTCCACACGCGCGAGCTTGCGACCTATCTCGACGCGGCACGCGGCGGCCGGCCGATTCCGAGCGAACGCGAGCGGCTCGAAGGAATCGCCGCCGTCGGCGAGGCGATCATGCTCGCGCTGCGCACCGCGCAAGGTGTCGAGCTCGCGGGGTTCAAAGAGCGCTACGGCGTCGATGTGCTCGAACGCTACGCGCCCGTGATTGCGACCTATCGCGAGGCGGGCGTGTTGGAGGCGACGGACGGGTACGTACGCTTGACGCGGCGAGGACGTTTCGTCGCGAACGACGTCTGTGGAGCTTTCGTGGTCTTCTCGTGAATACGAACTTTCCCGGTGCGGTGCTGCGCGCGCTCTTCGCGATCGTCTTTGCGGTCACGGGCTTCCTGCTCGGCCGCGAAGCGTACCTCAACGTGTTCTCGCTGCACTTTGCAAGCGAGGCCCTGCAGTGGGTCTTTCTGATCGCGTCGCCGGTGCTCGGCGCGCTGATCGGCGTGCTACTCGCTCCGCTCGCGCAGACGATTTTCGAAGACGAAGTGCAGCTCGCCGAGGGAGCCCTCGAACGCCTCGCTCCGGGCGAGATCGCGGGCGGCGCGATCGGGCTGACCGTCGGACTCGGCGTCGCGCTGCTGATCAAGAGTATCCTGTTCGAGTTCGTCTCGCTTACCGGGCGCGCGGGCAGCTACGTCGCGATCGTCGTCTACCTGATCGTCGCGATCTTCTGTGCGTATTTGGGCGCACGCGTCGGCGCGAAGACCCGCTTTCTGCCGATCGGCGACGCGCGCGCCGAGGAGCGTTCGAGCGTGACGAAGATCGTCGACACGTCGGTGATCGTGGACGGACGCATCATCGAGATCGTCGAGAGCGGTTTTCTCGAAGGCACGCTCGTCGTGCCCCGCTTCGTGCTGCGCGAACTCCACACGATCGCGGACTCCATCGATCCGATCAAACGCACGCGCGGGCGGCGCGGGCTCGAGGTGTTGAGTCGCCTCCAGGAGTTGCGCCTGCTCGACATCGACGAACGCGATTACGACGATCTTCCGCCGGGAAGCGTGGATGCGAAACTGGTGCGCCTCGCGCAGGAGCGCGGCGGCAAACTGCTCACCAACGATTACAATCTCAATCGCGTCGCGCACGTCGAAGGCGTGGACGTACTCAACATCAACGAACTCTCCAATGCGCTCAAGCCGGTCGTGCTGCCCGGCGAGGAGCTGCACGTGCAGGTGCTGCGCGAAGGCAAAGAGGCGCATCAAGGGGTCGCCTATCTCGACGACGGCACGATGATCGTGATCGAGCATGGTCGCCGTTTGATCGGCGAGCGGACGGACGTGGTCGTCACGAGCGTGCTGCAAACCGCCGCCGGTCGCATGATCTTCGCGCGTCCCAAGGGGAGCTACGCGGCGCGATGAGGTGGGGAGCGGTCGTGGTTGCCGCCGGACGCGGAACGCGCTTCGGACGCCCCAAACAGTTCGTCGAGATCGCGGGCTGCCCGATGGTCGGTTGGTCGCTGCGCACCTTCGCGCGCATGCCCGAGATCGTCGAGCTCGCGGTGGTAACCGAGGAAGCCTGGCTCGAGGCGATGCGCGAACTCGTCGCGCAGTGCGTGCCGCAGCAGCGCGTACGCGTGGTCGCGGGCGGCGCGACGCGGCAGGCGAGCGTATCGTGCGGCCTGCGCGCACTCGGTGCATCCTGCGGCGCCGTCTTCGTGCACGACGGTGCCCGGCCGCTCGTTCGCGCCGAGGACGTACGCGCGGGGATGCGTGAGGTACGTCCGGGTCGCGGTGCGGTGCTCGCCGCGCCGCTCGTCGACACGGTCAAGCTCGTCGATCCGGCGACGATGACCGTGCGCCGCACGTTGGAGCGCGAGACGTTGTGGGCGGCGCAGACGCCGCAATTCGCCCTGCGTCGCGATCTCGAACGCGCGCACGCGGAAGCGGTCCGCGCGGGTATCGAGGCGACCGACGATGTCGCCTTATTGGAAGCGATCGGCGTCGAGGTCGCGATCGTGCCCGCGAGCGGCGAGAATTTCAAAGTGACGCATCCGCACGATCTCGCGCACGCGGAGCTGCTACTGCGCGAGCGCGCCGATCACGCTCCGAACGATGAGGAGATCTTACTCGTGGAAGTCTTCGCCGACGATGCGCTCTCGGATGCGATCGGGCGCGAACTCGAAGCCCGCGGTGCGCGCATCGACGCGGTCGAACGCGATCTCCCGCGCGGTATCGTCGTGCGGGCCTACGTGCGCGCCGAAGCGCTGCGCGGGTTCAGCGAGCGCTTCGAAGCCTTCGCCGACGGAAGCGCGGTGCTGACCGCGCGCTTCTCGCATCATGCGGGCCGCGGCGAAACGGGAGCGCGCGCATGACGCGGGTCGGTCACGGCTTCGATGCGCATCGACTCGTCGAGGGACGCCGGCTCGTGCTCGGCGGCGTGGAGATTCCGTTCGAACGCGGCGCGCTCGGGCACTCCGATGCCGACGTACTCGCGCACGCGCTCTGCGATGCGCTCCTCGGCGCGGCCGCGCTCGGCGATCTGGGCGGGCATTTCCCGGATAGCGATCCACGCTGGAAGGACGCCGATTCGATGCGGCTGCTCGCGGCCTGCGCGCAGCTCGTGCGCGAACGCGGGTACGCGATCAACAACGTGGACGGCACGATCGTCGTCGACCGCCCGAAACTCGCGCGCTTCATCCCGCAGATGCGCGCGCGCATCGCCGAGGTGCTGGAGCTCGACTCGGAGTTCGTGAGCGTGAAGGCGAAGACGAGCGAGGGTATGGGATATACCGGAGACGGCAGCGGGATCGCGGCCCATGCCGTCTGCGCGATCGAACGAGAGGAGAAGCGGGAGCGATGAGCGTGAGCGCGGCGCAGCTGATGACGGCGATGCAGC
The DNA here is from genome assembly GCA_027306785.1 of Vulcanimicrobiota bacterium. Lineage (GTDB taxonomy): Bacteria > Vulcanimicrobiota > Vulcanimicrobiia > Vulcanimicrobiales > Vulcanimicrobiaceae > REEB354. The sequence continues at coordinate 26,960 of DAHUZB010000005.1, read as the reverse complement.
GGTGGGGATTCCTCGAATCTCCGGCGCCCGATGCGGCGCTGCGCTGGATCGATACCTTTCTCGATGCGTACGGCGGCGAGCTCGCGAGCGCCGACGACGCGTTCTCGCGGATCGCCGGGCTGCGTGCCGAGGCGTGCGTGATTCCGGCGCTCGAACTCGAGCGGCTTCGCACCCGCAACGTGTTGTTCTTCCTCGATTCGGTGGGGCAGTACATCGACCATCAAGCGGAGTTGCGCGGTCTGCCGCTCGCGCACGATCTTCCCGCGATCGCCGCGGAGTTCGGCATCGCGCCCGACGACGCGCTGGCCGCGGTACGGATGGCGCTCACGGGCGAACGCGTCGGCCCGCCGCTGGAACTGCTCTTCCCCTTGCTCGGCCACGATCGGATGCTGATCCGCATCGGTGCGGTCAATTCGCGTCTCCTGCACGGACGCGGTCTCGAGCCGATCGCCTACGGTCCGGACGGCAAGCCGTTCGAGCCGATTCGTTCGCAGCGCCCCGACGAGGCGGAGTAGGCGCGCTCGCCCGCGTCGTAACCTCGCCTTGACCGCGAGCGTTACACTAGACGAACATGCCGAACCCCCTTCAGACATTTCTCGACGATCTCCGAGCCCCGCTCGAACGCGATCCCGCCGCGCGCGGGCCGCTCGATGTCGTGCTCTCGTATCCGGGGTTCCATGCGATCGCGTCGTATCGGTTCTTTCACTGGCTGCATCGACGCGGCGTACCGCTCGTGCCGCGTTGGCTCTCGCACGTGACGCGCTTTTTCACGGGCATCGAGATCCATCCGGGAGCGACGCTCGGCGCGCGCGTCTTCATCGATCACGGCATGGGCGTCGTGATCGGAGAGACCGCCGAGGTCGGTGACGGCTGTACGATCTATCAGGGCGTGACGCTGGGCGGCACCTCGCTCGCGCGCAAGAAGCGCCACCCGACCCTCGGCGCGAACGTGACCGTGGGCGCGAATGCGAGCGTGCTCGGCGCGATTCGGATCGGCGATGGCGCGCGCATCGGCAGCGGTTCGGTCGTGGTGCGCGACGTCCCGGCGAACGCGACGGTGGTCGGTATTCCCGCGCACATCGTGGCGCAGGACGGAAAGCCCGTGCGTGCGGTGCCCGATCGCCAGCAGGTGGAGATGCCCGATCCGAACGCCGATGCGATCAAACAGTTGCAGCGTCGGATCGCGCGGCTCGAAGAACGGCTCGAGAGTATCGAAGAGCAAGACCGCGAAGAGACGTGGTCGTGGGTGATCTGAAACTCTACAATACGCGCACGCGTGCGCTCGAACGCTTCGTCCCGCTTCGCGATGACGAGGTGCGCATCTACGTGTGCGGCCTCACGCCCTCGGCGCAGGCGCATCTCGGCCACGCGCGCTCGTTTCTCTTCTTCGATTTGCTGCGGCGGCTGCTCTCGCATCTGGGATATCGCGTCACGTACGTGCAGAACGTCACCGACATCGACGATCGCAGCATCAATCGAGCGCGCGAGACCGGCGAGGATTGGTATGCGATCGTCTCGGGCTATTACGCGGATTTCAAAGCGTCGATGCGCCGCCTCGGGGTTATGGAGCCCGACGCCGAGCCCTACGCCACCAAGTACATTCCCGAGATTCAAGCGATGATCCGGGCGCTCGTCGAGCGCGGGTTCGCCTACGCGGTGGATGACGGCATCTACTACCGCGTGAGCAGCTTTCCGCGCTACGGCAAGCTCTCCAATCGCAACATCGACGAGCTGCAGGCGGGCGCGCGCATCGAGGTCGACGAGCACAAGCAGGACCCGCTCGATTTCGCGCTCTGGAAATTCGCGAAGCCGGGCGAGCCGAAATGGGCGTTCGACCCCTACGGCGACGGCCGCCCGGGGTGGCACATCGAGTGCTCGGCGATGTCGCACGCGCTCCTCGATCCGGAGGGCCGCGGCTTCGACATTCACGGCGGCGGGGCCGATCTGATCTTCCCGCATCACGAGAACGAGATCGCCCAGAGCGAGCCGCTCATGGCGCATCCGCCGATGGCGAACGTGTGGCTGCACGGCGGTCTGCTGAATTTCGACGGACGCAAGATGTCGAAGTCGCTCGGCAACTTCGAACCGCTCGCCGATCTGCTCGAACGACACGATCCGCAGGCGATTCGCCTGACCTTTCTCACGACCGGCTACAGCAAGGTCATGAACTTCACCGACGAGTCGATCGCATCGGCGAACGCGACGCTCGAACGTTTGAAGCGTACCTATCGACGACTCGCCGCGGTCGACGCGCGGGAACCGCAACGCGAGGCATGCATGCTCCTGCCGAAGATCGAGGCCGCGCTCTGCGAGGATATGAACACCTCGGTCGCGCTCGCCGAGCTGCTGCAGTGGTCGCCGGAGGCCACGCCCGAAGCCCGCTCCGAATTCGAACGCGCGTTGTGGCTGCTCGGCATCGAACCGGGTGCCGCGTGGCTCGAAGCGCCGCAGGTGATGCTCCCGGCCGATCTTGCGGAACGGCTGCGGGCCGAGTTCTCCGGCGAGATCGCGTTCGACGGCGAATCCGCGGAAGAAGCGCTGCAGCGCGTGATCGCGCATCGCGCGGAGGCGCGCGCGCGCAAGGATTGGGCGGCCTCCGATCGCCTCCGCGACGCGCTCGCGCGTTGCGGGATCACGATCAAGGACTCGAAGGACGGCACGCAGTGGACCGTCGCCGGGTAGGCCGCGGCAAACCCGCGCCGCGTCGCGATGCACCGGAGCGCAAACTCGATTTCGACGATGTGATGTACGGCATCCACGTGGTCGAGGAAGCGCTCGTCGCGGGCGAGGCGCTGCGCTCGATTCACGTCGCCGACGATCGCAAGCGCGATCCGCACCTGCGTGCGGTGATCGCGACCGCCAAGGAGCGCGAGATCCCGGTGCGCTTCGAGGACCGCGCGTTCTTCGCGCGCCTGCCCTTCAAGGTGCACCAAGGCATCATCGCGGTCGCGCCGCCGTTTGCGTATGCGTCGCTGCACGACGCGCTCGCGTCGCGCCGCGGCACGCATGCCTTTCTCGTCATCTTGGATCACCTCACCGATCCGCACAACGTCGGCGCGATCATCCGGACCGCCGAATGTGCCGGGGCCGACGCGGTCATCCTGCCGGAGCGCCGTTCGGCGGGCGTGAACGCCACCGTGCGCAAGGCCGCCGCGGGGGCCGCGGAGCATCTGCCGATCGTGCGCGTCGGCAACGTCAACGAGACGATTCGAACGCTGAAGAAGGCGGGCATCTGGGTCGCCGGCGCCGACGCGGGCGACGGCTCGGTGACGATGTACGAGGCGGATTTCGACCGCGATCTCGCACTCGTCATCGGCGCCGAGGGAGCCGGGCTCGCGCAGTTGGTCGCCAAGGAGTGCGACTATCGCGTGCGCGTCCCGATGCCCGGCGTCACCGAGTCGCTCAACGCCTCGGTCGCCGCCGGCGTGCTGATGTACGAAGTGCTGCGTCAGCGGCGAGGCTGATTAGCGAACGCTCTCCACCTCGATCGCGTGCATACCGCCGCGCGAGAACTCCCGACCCTCTATCGTTGCCGCCGATCCGATGCGCGAGCAGAGCCCGTAGCCGCCGTAGCCACCGGTCGAGCCCGGCGTGACGACCAGCAGGTAGAGCGTCCCGTCCGCGGTGAGCAGCCCGAGGCTGCCGGCGCAGGAGTGCATCCACCCCGTGCCCGCGCCCATGCCGTAGCCGCCGTTCGCGCCGCCCATCATCGAGCCGCGCGGGCCGCCCGAGCCCATCATGGCGCCCATCCCGTAGGTGACGGCCGCGGTATCTCCGGTCAGATAGGCGGCCACACTCACGATCGTGCCCGTCACCGTGGTACCCGCCGCTTGCGAGGGAGCGCTCAGCAGGGCGCCGGCCGCCGCGAGCGCGAGGAAAAGTCGTTTCATGGTTACCGTACCTCCCCTCGGAGCGTTACGCGCGGACCTCCAGGAGCGAGGAAGAAGTGCTCCCGCTTGTATCGTCCTTGACGGGAGGAGGACCCCCTCCTATAATCAGGCGGATGTGTCCGCGCTCGATCGGCCCCGGCCGCGTTTTGCGGCACATCGACCCCACGAGGCGACAAGTGACTATGGCTATGACCCATCCCGTGTCGGATGGTTTGGAATACCACGAGAGAGTGGACGAGGATCTCGTGGCCATCGCAAAGTCGGGCGACAACCTGGCGATGGAGTATCTGCTCAACAAGTATAAGAACTTCGTCCGCATCAAAGCGAAGAGCTACTTCTTGATCGGCGCGGATCGCGAGGACATCATCCAAGAGGGTATGATCGGCCTCTACAAGGCCGTGCGCGACTTCAAGGCCGACAAGCTCTCGAGCTTCCGTGCATTCGCCGAATTGTGCATCACGCGTCAAATCATCACCGCGATCAAGACCGCGACGCGTCAGAAGCACATCCCGCTCAATCAGTACATCTCGCTGAACAAGCCGATCTACGACGAAGACAGCGAACGCACGCTGCTCGACGTGATGGCGTCGCAGAAGACCTCGGACCCCGAAGAGCTCGTGGTCACGCAAGAAGTCTCCGACGACATCCGCCAGCGCATTCGCCAGAATCTCTCGGAGCTCGAGTCGCAGGTCCTCGAATCGTATCTCGAGGGCAAGAGCTACCAGGAGATGGCGCGCGATCTCGGCCGCCACGTGAAGTCGATCGACAACGCACTGCAGCGCGTGAAGCGGAAGATCGAAAAGAACCTCGCGGAATTCGAATTCCAATAAGCGCCTCGCGAGGCTGAACAACGAGGACGGGAGCGCGGAGTGCGATCCCGTCCTCGTTGCTTTTCGGAATCCTCAGAAGCGCTGGTGCAGGCCGAAGTAGTTGCCGTCCGGGTCGGTGCACCAGGCCGTGCTGCAGATCTTGCCGCCGAAGTTCGCGTGAAAGCGACCGCCGAGTGCTTCGACCCGCTCGGCCCCCGCCTTCGCATCCGAGACACCGAACATCACGCCGCCCATCGCGACCGGCGGCTCGCTCGGGTGTTTGCCGAGGGCGAACGCCTTGCCGTCGGGCAGATCGTACTCCACGTAGTATTCGGAGTCGAACGTTCCGGGCGTCAGCGCCAGCAACTGCTCCCAGAACGCGCGGGCGCGCGCCATATCGGAGACCTGGAACATGACGAAGTCAATGCCGCTCGTCGGCAAGGGAATGGACGTATCCGTGCTCATACGGCGATCCTACCCGAACCTACCTGACAACTGCTGTCAGGATTGCGCGACGCCGTACGCGATACCGGGTTTTGCGCTGCGCGTATCGCTCGCTTCGAACCACAGACGCGGGTGCGCGAAATCGAGATAGGGGTGGGGATGGCCGTGCCCGGTCTCGAGGTACTGGCGCAGGCTCGAGAGATAGAGATACCAGCCGGAGTTGAAGATCGCGAAGACCTCGTCTGCGCGCGGGAGACCCGATTGGGTGAAATCGAGCATCGCATCGTCGCCGGCGGGCGCGATCTCGAACCCGATCGCACTTCCGACGAGATCCGGAATCGATGACGAGGTCATCGTCCAGGCGACGCGTCGGTGCGGCGTACGTTCGTCGATGCGGACACCGTTGTGCTGCGTGCCGTCATAGAACGAAAACGTCGCGCTGCCCCCGATGCGCTCGTCCATCGCGACCTCGGTCGTCCACCAGTTGCGAATGCCGTCGGCACACGCGATTGCGTCGTAGAGGCGCTCGCACGACGTGCGGATGAAGAGGCGATGTTTGATCGCGTGCATCAGCGTTGCGCGTTCGTGACGTACGCGACCATCCACGGGAGGACCTGATCCCAGCCGCTGCTGTGCGCCTCGCGCGAAGCGGCGTTCGTGAAACCGGAGTGCGTGACGCGCAGATGCGTGCTGCCGTCGCGCTCGGCGAGATCGTAACGCACGACGGTTTCGTCCGCGTGCTCTTCCCAATCATGCGTCCACGTCATCTCGAGCGCGTGCGGCGGCTCGACGACGCGGTAGATGCCTTCGACGGAAAACGTGCCGCCGTCGGCGGAGATGCCTTCGCTACGCCAACGTCCGCCCACGCGTAGATCGGAGATCATCCGATCGACGTGATAGGCGCCCTCCGCGCCCCACCATTGCGGGAGCTGCGCGGGATCGGTGAGCGCGGCGAAGACCTTTGCGGCGGGGGCGTGGATCGTGATCTCTTTGACGATGGTGCTCGTATCGGCGGTCGTGCTCATGCTTGACTCTCCACGTGCGCTTTCAGGCGCATCAGACTGCGATCCCAGAAGGCCTTGTACTCCTCGAGCCAATCGTCGATTCGCCGAAGCGGCTCGGGATTGAGCTCGCACATCCGCGAGGTCCCTTCCGGCCGATCGGTGACGAGGTTGGCCTCGCGCAGAACGCGCAGATGCTTCGAGATCGCGGGGCGGCTAACGTGAAAATTGGTCGCGAGATCGCCCACCGAGCGACGGCCTCCGCGCAGCAGCGCGAGGATCTCGCGCCGCGTCGGATCGGCCAGGGCCTTGAAGATATCGTCTGTCGATGGCTGCAGGGTCGCGGGCATGGCCGTCCTTCCGTAACCGATGGGTTACAGATATCGTAACTGATTGGTTACGGATTGGCAAGCCCGCGTCGCGGCGGGCGTTACCCGAGGCGCTCGACGATACGGTCGTAGACGGCCCGGCGTTCCTCGAGCGGGTCGACCACCATGACCTCGGCGGGATCGCCGGTTTGCGGATCGATGCAGACCGTCACGCGGCCCTTGGCGCAGACGTCCATGCAGCTCGTGGAGATGGCGCGGATCGGCCCCCACTCGCCGTGCTCCTTGAGCTCGGCCTTCAGCCAATCGCGCAGGTTGAAATCACCGATGCGCTCGGCAATCTCGGGCGTCTCTTCGGGAATGCGCTCTTTGAAGCAACGCTCGCAGACGAGCACGAGTCCGCTCTTGAGCCATTTGGGGGTGACGGGTTGCACGATGACCTCGAACAGGAAGTGAGCCGACGGCCGGATTCGAACCGGCGATGCCTTTCGGACCGCATTACAAGTGCGGTGCCTTCAACCACTCAGCCACGTCGGCACGGCGGCTAGCCGGGCTTCCACGGGGCCGCCGCGCATCCTCGTTACGCGAGAAAGCGATCGAGCACCGCCGCGAAGCCGTCGAAGTCGCTGCGATGCAGGCTGTGCCCCTGATCGGCGAAGGTGACGATCCGTACCGTCGGCGCGTGCTCGCGTTCGATGCGATCGAGCACCTCGCCCGGAACGATGCTCTCCGCGCGCCCGGCCATCATCAGGAGCAGCGGTTTGTCGTAACGCGCGATCTCCGCGCAGAGATCCCAGGCGCCGTCGCGGTTTTCGTCGCGCAGGCCGCGGATCGGCGCACTCGTCATCGCGTGCACGGCATGGACTTTGCCCGCTCGATCGTCGGGATGCCAGGCGGCGTACTCCGCGCGCGTTGCCGCGTCGCGTGCATCGCCCGTAAGGCGGAACGCATCGTCGAGCTCCGCGACGTACTCGTCATACCATGCGTCGTCGACCTGCACGATCATCGGGTCGATGGCGGCGACGCGCGTCGCCGGGACGCGCAGGCCGCCGCGCACGACGACCGCGCCGCCCCACGAATGACCGAGCAGCACATCGGCGCCGCCGATCGCCGCGAACACGTTTTCGAGATCGCGTACGCCGCGTTCGAGCGACATCGGGCCGTTCACGTGCGCGCTCTCTCCGTGGCCGCGCTGATCGTATGCGACGATGCGGAAGCGATCGCCGTACCGATGCGCGAGCCGCAGCCACGAGCGGCGCGAGCCGCCCATGCCGTGCACGCAGAGCAGGACGGGGCCGCGTTCGCCCCAGCGTTCGACGGCGGTCGACGTGCCGTCGTCGAGGGTGACGGTGATCGTGGTCGAGTCGGTCATCGCGTGCGGAGCATCTCCCGTGCGGCGTTCCAGCCCGGCGCGCCCATCACACCGCCGCCCGGATGCGCGGCCGAGCCGCACATGAACAGGTTCTTGATCGGCGTGCGATAGTTCGCGTAGCCGGGCACGGGGCGGAATGCGTAGAGGGAGTGCAGCGGCATCGCTCCTTGAAAAATGTTCCCGCCGGTCAAGCCGAAGGTCTCCTCGATATCGACCGGACTCAAGATCTGTCGATCGATTACCGAACCCGTGAAGCCCGGCGCGTAGCGTTCGACGATCGCGAAGCAGCGGTCGGCGAAATCGTCTTTGATCGCCTGCGTCCAAGGACCGTGCTTGAGTTGATAGGGCGCATATTGCACGAACATCGACATCAGGTGTTTGCCTTCGGGCGCGACCGTCGGATCGACCGATGAGGGCAGGCAACATTCGACCACCGGTTCGCGCGACGGTTCGCCGTATTTCGCATCGTCGTAGGCGCGTTCGATGAAATCCTGCGTCTCGCAGAGATGCACGGTACCGTGATGCTGCGGGCCCGCGTCGTGACCCGGTAGCGCGGAGAAACTCGGCAGACGATCGAGCGCGACGTTGATCTTCACCGAGGCGCTGTCGTACGAGATACGCGTGAGCGCCGCGCGGAAGTCGTCGGGCAGCGGCTCGCCCGCGAGAAAACGATCGAACGTCAGATGCATGTCGACGCCGCTTGCGACCGCGCGTGCGCGAAATTCGTCGCCGTTGCTCAGGGCGACGCCGGTCACGGCGCCGTCCTTCGTGAGAATCTTCGCGACCTCGGCCTCGGTACGAATCTCGACGCCCAGATCGATCGCCGCCTCGGCGAGGGCTTGCGTTAGCCCGCCCATGCCGCCGCGCATATACGCCCACACGCCCTTGTTGCCGTTGGTCTCGCCCATGACGTGATGGAAGAGCACGTACGCGGTTCCGGGCATCGACGGCGCCATGAACGCGCCGATGATCGCATCGGTCGCGAGCGTCGCCTTCAACTGCTCGCTCTCGAACCAGCGATCGAGAATCGGGCGCGCCGCGCCGGTGAGCATCTCGATCGCCTCGTTCATGTTCGGACCCATCTTTTGCAGCGCGCGCCCGAGCGCGAGCGCGGGCGGCAGATCGCCGAGGCCCGGCTTGATCAGATTGGGCGGAATCTGCGTGAGCGTCGGCTCGATCACGGACGCCACGCGTTCGAGCATCGCTTCGTAGCGCGGATAGGCTTGCGCATCGCTGCGGCTGAACTTCGCGATCTCCGCGAGATCGCTCGCGCGATCGCGCCCGAGCATCAGGTAACGTCCGTCGAGAAAGGGCGAGAACGAGGCCGGGTTCCGCTCGACCGCTTCGAATCCGTAGGCGCGTAGGTTGAGGTCGCGCACGATCTCGGGACGAAAGAGGCTGTTGACGTACGCGGCGGTCGAGACCTTGAATCCCGGAAACGTCTCCTCGCTCACGCACGCGCCGCCGACGATATAGCGCCGTTCGAGCACCAGGACTTTCCGGCGCGCCTTCGCCAGATAACACGCGGTGACGAGCCCGTTGTGCCCGCCGCCGATGATGATTGCATCGTACGTCGTCGCCATGCGCGACGGCTACGCTTCGTGAGACGAAGGGACCTGTAGATGGAGACCGAGATTCGCCGTGCCGTGCTCGCCGATCTCGACGAGCTGTTGCCGCTCGTGCACGGGTACCGCGCCTTCTACGAGCAGGCTCACGACGCCGATGAGGAGCGCGCCTTCATCGCTCGCATGCTGCGCGATGCGACGGGGGCGATCTTTCTCGCGCGCCGCGCGGGCGCGGCGATCGGTTTCGCGCAGCTCTTTCACGCGCACTCGACCGTGCGTCTGGGGACCTCGCTGATCCTCGAAGATCTCTTCGTCGAGCCCGGCGCGCGCGGAGGCGGCGTCGCGTCGGCGTTGCTGGCCGCGGCGTGCGCCTATGCGCGCGAGATCGGGGCGGTCGGCATGTTTCTCGAAACGGCGGCCGATAACGCTGTCGCGCGGCGCGTGTACGAGCGCGCGGGCTGGCAGCGCGAGCGGGTCTTCGTGAAGTACAACGCACCCGAGTGACGGATTTCGGGAGTTGCGAGGACTTGGGACCCGTGGTATCGTACCGTGGTTAGCCGTGCCGGGGTCCATGGGTAGGTGGTCGAGTGGTTAAAGGCACCGGACTGTAAATTCGGCGCGCGAAAGCGCTACGCTGGTTCGAATCCAGCCCTGCCCAGGTTTCTAACTCCCGCGGCCGCAAGGCCGCGGGACCCGGTTCGCGGGCGTTGCATAGTGGTAGTGCTTCTGCCTTCCAAGCAGACAGCGCGGGTTCGATTCCCGCCGCCCGCTCCAACGTCCCGGCGATGACGCGCCGTTGTAGCTCAGTGGTAGAGCACTTCCTTGGTAAGGAAGAGGTCACGGGTTCAATCCCCGTCAACGGCTCCATTGCTCCCCACGCATCCGTCCCGCCGGCTTCCGGCGTTCTATCGTTGTGATGAAGCACGATATCGAACCCGACGTCCGCAAGACCGACGACGAGTGGCGCGCGCAGCTCGGTCCCGAGCGCTATGCGATCCTCCGTCAAGCCGGAACCGAGCGCCCCTTTACGGGCTCCCTCCTCGACGTCAAAGACGACGGCATCTACCGCTGCGGCGCCTGCGGCAACGAACTCTTCCAAGCCGACGCCAAATTCGATTCACACTGCGGCTGGCCGTCGTTCACCCGCCCCGAACAGCAGAAGAATGTGCGCTTGCTCGATGATTTCAGTCACGGCATGCACCGCACCGAGGTGCGCTGCGCGCGTTGCGATTCGCATCTCGGGCACGTGTTCGACGACGGTCCGGGGCCGCTCGGAACGCGCTACTGCATCAACTCGCTCTCGCTCGATTTCGAGAAGCGCGCCTAGCCGCTAGTCCTGCGGGGTGCGGATGAGGCGCGCGGGATCGTAGCCTTGCGCGCGCAGCTGCGCGCAGAGATCGGCGAACGTCTGCTCGTCGAGGTGCGGCGTGCGCGCGAGCATCCAGACGAAGCGGCGGCTCGGTTCGCCGACGATCGCGTAGCGATAGGCATCGTCGAGCGCGATGATCCAGTAGTCGCCCTCCGGCACGATCGGTGCGAAGCGTACCTTGAGTTTCGCATTGGTCGTGGGATCGACGACGCGCGCGCGTGCTCGCGCCGCGATCGAGTTGCCGTTCGCGTCGGTGCAACGGTTCTCCGCACGAACGCGTCCGTCGCGAGTCGTGGCGTATTCGGCGGTGACGTTCTTCGCGCAGCGGCGCTGAAACGGCGTCGGGTAGCGCGCGATTTCGAACCACCGCCCGGCATATCGTTCGAGGTCGACCTGCGCGACCGTCTGCAGCGGTGCGCGGAGGGCGCGGCGTCGGCCGCGCCACGCGAGCGCGGCGGCGAGGCCGACGCCGAGGCCTGCCCCGGCGGTGATCCATCGGCGTGGTATCTGCATATCGCGATTCTACCCGCGGCGCGCTAGATCGGCACGGGAGCGCGGCGAGCATCGACGGCACGTTCGAACGCCCCGACGAGGCGCTCGATGCCGTCGCGATCCGCCGCGGTGAACCGCGCGGCGCGCGGACTGTCGATATCGACGACGCCGTACGCGCGGCCGTCCGCGATCAGCGGCACTACGATCTCCGAAGCGGAGGCGCTGTCGCAGACGATGTGGTCGGCGAAGGCGTGCACGTCGTCCACCACCACGGTCCGCCGCTCGGCGGCGGCCGCGCCGCAGACCCCGCGCCCGTGCGGAAGCCGCGTACAGGCGGGACGCCCGTTGAACGGACCGAGAACGAGGTCGCCCGCGGCGTTTGCGAAGTAGAAGCCCGCCCAATTCACCTCGGGCAGTTCCTGATACAGAAAGGCCGCGAAGTTGGCGGCATTGGCGAGAAAATCGGGTTCGCCGGAGAGCAAGCCCTCGAGCGCGGCGACGAGCGTATCGTAATCCATCTGCCGGCGGAGTTCGGCGAAGCGAATGTCCGTTCCGGCGAGCGGGGGGCGCCGACATCGCCGCGGAAGTGTGGGACTAAAGTCTCACCTCACTGCGGGGAGCCTTCGTGACGGATTACCTGGTCGGTTCCCGACCGCCGCGCACCGATGACCGGCCGCTTATGCGCCAGGTCGCTTCGCTGTTGGCGACCGATCTCTCGCTCGGCGAACTCTTCGAGCGCCTGACGCGGATGCTTGCGGAGTACATCGACTCCTCGGTGGTCTTCATCGCGCTCGCGCGCCCCGACGGGCACCACTCGATCGAGTACTGTTACGACCACGGCGAGATCCGGCGCTACCCGCATATTCCGCTGCCCGCGGCGTCGCGGGCGCGCGCCGTGATCGCGAGCGGTGAGACGATTTGGGGCAACTCGCCCGAGATTTGGGCGCCGATGGGCAGCGCGCCGCTCAACATCGATCGCCCGTGGACCAACGACACGGTGTCGGCGATCTTCGTGCCGATGCGCGCGAGCGGCGATACGATCGGCGCGCTCTCCGTTCAAACCACGCGCGGGGGCGCCTACACCGAGGACGATGTCGAGATCGTTGCGGCGATCGGTCACTACCTCGGCGTCGCGGTGCAGAATCAACGCATGTATCAGGCGTTGCAGCGCGCGGCCGAATACGATCCGCTCACCGCGCTTGCCAATCACTCGCGCATGTCGCGCGAGCTCGATGCCGCGCTCGCGTCGGCCACCTCCACCAAACCCGTGGCGGCGGTCATGCTCAACATCGTCAACTTCGGCATGTTCAACGAGACGTACGGACACGAGGAGGGCGACGGCGTCTTGCGCAGCATCGCGGGCGCACTTCGCGATTTCGAGGAAGCCGACGAGTCGATCTCGGTGGGACGATTCGGCGGCGACGTCTTCCTCGCGATCTTGCGCGATCGCTCGCCGGACCTGGTGGCGCATGCGGTCGAGCGTTTGAGCGCGCGCCTCGGCGAGCTCGCGTACGTGACGCGCGATCAAACGCTCCCGGTCTCGCTCGCATGCGGCTATGTGCTGGCGCCGTTCGACGCGGGAACGCGCGCCGAACTCGTCGCGCTCTGCGTGCATCGAACGCGTCTCTCGCGCAAGCAGGGATGTCGGCCGGTCGGCGAAGACGATGTCGATTCGTATACGATCCACGGATCGTTCGCGGGTATCGAGACGATCGTCGAAGCGCTGCTCGATCGCGATCCGTTCACGCGCGTGCATCTGCTTCAGGTCAATACGATGGCCAAGTTGTGGTGCGAGTATAATCTGGAACTCGATCATCTCGCGCTCGGGCGGCTGCTGCAGGCGAGCTTGCTGCACGACGTGGGAAAGCTGCTCGTCTCCGACCGCATCCTCGTAAAACCGGGACGTCTATCGAATGCCGAATACGCCGCCGCGCAGCAGCACGCACGCTACGGTCGCAATCTCCTGAGCGCGCACGCCGGGTACGAAGACGTCGCGCGCATCGTCGGCGAGCATCACGAACGTTTCGACGGCGCCGGCTATCCGCACGGCCTCGCGGGCGACGAGATTCACGTCTTGGCGCGGGCGGTCGCGATCCTCGACGCGTTCTCGGCGATGGTGCAGGATCGTCCGTATCATCGCGGCATCAGCGAGGACGCCGCGCTCGCCGAATTGCAGCGCTGCGCCGGTTCGCAGTTCGATCCCGACCTCGTCGAGCGATTCGTAACGTGGCGCGTCGAGGGTGCGCCGCCTCCGCTTGCCTAGGGCGAGACGGTTACGGGGATCGTCGCGAGATTCTCGTTGAGATCGTGCAGCGAGATCGTGCAACTCCCGGCCGCCTTCGGCGTGACGCGCAGCGCGAGATCGGTGTGCGTCGATCCGAGGAGTTGGACATCGGCGATACGGCCGCAGTCGCTCGAGAGCGCAAGCGGTCCGCCGCCGCTCGCATAGGCGATGCGCGCGTGCGCCGCTCCGATCCCGCCGAGCATCAACGCGCTCGGGGCGACCGTGATGGCGGCCGAACTCTGCCCGGCCGAAGCGGCGGCTCGGCTCGCATCGGCGCTCCAAACGCTTCCGTCGGTGAACTCGACCGATGCGATCGAACACGCGACCGTCGGCTTGCTGCCGAAGATCGAAGCGAGCACGACCGGTAGGGCGAATTGGCCGCCGCCGACGCGATAGCGATGGTTGATCTCGATGCCCGTCGAGAACGTGCCCTCGTCGCGGATGATCTGCTTCGTTCCGTTGATGTCGGCCGCGATGTTCACGACGTGCGCGGTCTTCGGCGCATCGTTCGTGAACTGCGCGCGCAGGCCCGAGACCTGCGCGGCGAGACTCCCGCTGTTGTCGTATTCGAGCGTGCACGAGTTCAGCGTGACCGGCGCCGAACGCTGGGCGAGCACGGGTGAGGCGATAACCACGGTTACGATCGCGAGGCAGGAGGCAAGGGCAAGAAGACGCATGGTCGGGCTCCTTCGCAGCCGCGGGAGGCAGACCTCCGTCGCAGCGCGTAACGGGACGCTCGTAGGCGCTCGTAGCTCAATAGGATAGAGCAAGGCACTCCTAAGGCCGAGGTTGGCGGTTCGATTCCGCCCGAGCGCAAATTGTCTACCCGCAAGGCTCCCCGGTGTCACCCTGAGCTCCTCGAAGGGCGGGCCTCGCTTCGGGTCGCCCGAACCCTGCCGTCAAGGGATGCCTGCAGTGATGGGATGCGTGTCACCCTCAGCTCCTCGAAGGGCCCGTGTCACTCTGAGCGTGTCGAAGGGGGCGGATGATTGTGGGAGAGGGCCTTGCTTGGGGCGTTGGGGTGTGATACTCTTTCTCGGCTGAACGGACCGGGAGTCCGTTTTCTTTATGTTCGTGGTAGGCTGAGAGATGGCGAAAAAAGAGAATCGCGTGATGGTCGTGATGGCGTGCACGGAGTGCAAGCGCCGGAATTACAATACGCAGAAAAACAAGCAGAAGACGACGGATCGGCTCGAACTGAGCAAGTATTGCCGGTTCTGCCGCTGCCACCGTTCCCATCGCGAGACCAAGTAACGCAATCGCCCGGCGACGGGCGTAGCGCTTCACCGCCAGGAAGGTTTGCCGTGATTTCCGGTCCTGGCGGGGTCGTTCGCATCGAAATTCAGGGTCGGAAAAGCGCGGCACACAGAGGGCGGTAGCTCAATTGGTAGAGTAGCGGTCTCCAAAATCGCCGGTTGCAGGTTCGAGTCCTGTCCGCCCTGCCAAAGTATCTCCGGGAGTTAACGAGTGGTGAACGAGCAGAAGAAGAGTGCACAGACGGCAGCCCGCAACGATTTCGTTGCCGGTGTGATCGCCGAACTGCGCCGCGTGACGTGGCCGACGCGCGACGAGTGGGTCTCCGCGACCGTCCTTACGATCGCGCTCGTGGTCGGTATCGGTCTCTTCACCTTTGCGCTCGATCAGCTCTTCGGGTTCCTCTTCAACCTGCTCCATCCGGCCGGTTTCTAGGGCCGTACGTCAACACGATGACCGAATTCGAACGCGAGTACGACGGGAACGACGCGACCGACGCGACCGAGAGCGCTCAGGCGACCCACGACGGACCCTTTGCCGCGGCCTACGATGTCGAGGATGACGCAGCGGCGTCCGCTCCGAGCGAGACGCGCGAGCGCCCCGCCGCCGCGAAAAAAGACGACCGCACCTGGTTCGTGATTCACACGTACTCCGGGTACGAGAACAAAGTCAAGGCCAACCTCGAGCGCCGCATCCATTCGATGGGCATGCAGGATAAGATCTTCCGCGTGCTCGTCCCGATGGAGGACGAAGTCGAGTTCAAGGACGGCAAGCGCAAGATTACCCCGAAGAAAGTCTTTCCGGGGTACGTGCTCGTCGAGATGATCATGGACGACCAGTCGTGGTACGTCGTGCGTAACACGCAGGGTGTTACCGGATTCGTCGGCAGCCCCGGCCCCGGCGAAAAGCCGGTACCGCTGCAAGAGAAAGAAGTCAAAACGATCCTCAAGCAGATGGGCATCGAGGCGCCCAAGCTGAAGATCGATTTCGCCAAGGGCGATCGCGTCAAGGTTACGAGCGGACCGTTCTTCGACTTCACCGGCGTCGTCGACGAGATCCAGCCCGAGAAGGAGCGCCTGCGCGCCCTCATCTCGATCTTCGGCCGAGAAACCCCGGTCGAGCTCGAATTCTTCCAAGTCGAAAAAGTTTAGGGGCGTAAGCCGGGCTTTGGAGGCGCGGGCTCCCTTCGTCGGACGGGACGCCCGCGTTTTTCCATCCTTGGAAAAACGCTGCTGCCTGAAAATCCGCTCTCGCCGTCCCGGCTTCGCGAATTTCTCAGAGCCCCGTCCACCGAAGGAATCCCACACCTCCAAAGCCCGGCTTGCGTGATGGGTGGATAGCCCGGGATGCGACCCCGGTTCCCAGGATGCGAGCCATGCACTTTACAAGCGGGCTCGGCTTGCCGTAGACTACCAGAGTTTGGCCAGGTGGACACCCCCACACCTGAACAGCCTGTATACGGGGGGAGAATCGGTTTGATCCGATTCGAATTTGGGAGGCTCGGAGCTTTTCGCGGAGCGCAGGATGCGCGGGAGCGAAAAGTCCGGCAGTAGCGTTTTCGCACGATGCGAAAACGCGGGCGTCTCCAAAATTCGAATCGGATCAAACCGATTCGGTGCAACGGAGACAACAACCCATGGCAAAGAAGGTCGTAGGCAAGATCGGCCTACAGATCCCGGCAGGCAAAGCGACCCCCGCGCCGCCGATCGGTCCCGCACTCGGACCGTATTCTCTCAACATCATGGACTTCTGCAAGCAGTACAACGAACGTACCGCTTCGCAGGCAGGCATGATCATCCCGGTCGAGATCACGGTCTTCGAAGACCGTACGTTCACGTTCATCACGAAGACGCCGCCGGCGTCGTTCCTGATCAAACAGGCGCTGAAGATCGACTCGGGATCCAAAGAGCCGAACCGCAACAAGGTCGGTAAGCTGACGAACGCGCAGCTCGAAGATATTGCGAAAGTGAAGATGCCCGACATCAACGCGAACGATATCGACGCCGCGAAGAAGATCATCGCCGGTACGGCGCGCTCGATGGGCGTGGAGGTCGAATAATGCCGCAGCATCACGGTAAGCGTTACAAGGCGCTCGCAGCGAATTACGACAAGAAGGCGCTCTTCGCGCCGGCCGAAGCGATCGAGCTCGTGCAGAAGAACGCGAGTGCGAAGTTCAACGAGACGGTCGAGATTCACATCCGCCTCGGCGTCGATCCGAAGAAGAGCGATCAGAACGTGCGCGGCACGGTGCTGCTGCCGCACGGCACGGGCCGTTCGGTGCGCGTGATCGCGTTCGCCAAGGGCGACAATGCCAAGGCCGCGCAGGAAGCGGGCGCCGACCTCGTCGGCGATCAAGATCTGATCGACAAGCTCAAAGCGGGCTTCACCGAGTTCGACGTCGCCGTCGCGACGCCGGATATGATGGCGCTCGTCGGTAAGGAGCTCGGCCGTATTCTCGCGCAGAAGATGCCGAACCCGAAGGCCGGCACCGTTTCGGCGAACATCGCGGGCGCGATCCGCGACATCAAGGCCGGTAAGGTGGAGTTCCGTCTCGACAAGACCGCGATTATTCACACGATCGTCGGCAAAGCGAAGTTCGAAGCGAACCAGCTGCTCGAGAACGTCAACACGCTGCTCGATGCGATCGTCCGCGCGAAGCCGGCGGCCGCCAAGGGCACGTACATCAAGAGCATCACGCTCACGAGCACGATGGGCCCGGGCGTGAAGGTCGATCCGAGCCGCGCGCGCGTCAACGCGTAGCTCCTCGACTCGCATAGATCGAATGAACGAGCCGCCGGTCGTATGACCGGCGGCTCGTTTGCCGTTCGAAGGCGGCGTCGGAGGCTTTACTGCACGCAGCCGCCCGCGGAGTTGCTCCACAGCGGTTGGGTGGGGAAGTAGGTGCCGTTGAGATCGGTATTGCGAAGGTTCACCCACGCGCACTTATCGCCGATCTCCGAACCGCTCGCATCGTACCAGGCATCCAGTTGCGGATCCGTCTCGGATTCGGCCATCTCGTGACCTTCGACGATCGAGACGCCGTCGAGCACGCCCGAGACCGAGTTCGCGCCGCAGCCCGAGCCCGCATCCGGAAGGTAGGGTAAGTTCGTCCACGAGATCGTGCCGCCGCCGGCCGACGTCGTGCTGTGGTAGGCACAGTACTGCGTCTTGAAACCGGACGGCACGATGCCGTGCGGCATGGCGACGATATATTCCGCGCTCGCGGAATGATTGCCGAAATGCGCCTCGGCTTTCTTTGCCTCGTTGGCCATCTGCGATTGCGTCGGACGCTTCGGCGGTGAACTCGACGTGTCGACGTACGAACCGCCGAAGTTGTTTGCCGGATTTCCGGCGTGTGCCGACGGATTCGTTTGGTAATACTGCGTGACCGTGGAATTCCACGACGTGCCGCCGACGTGCGAGAGGAAGTTGTTCAGATAGGCCTTCATGTGGTCGGGGTCGCCGCTGCCGTTCCAGGCGGAGCCCCAATAGACGACGTACAGCTTCGGCGACGTCTGAATCACGCCGCCGTTGTAGAGCAGGTTGTTCGATCCGGCCGCGCCGCGCGCAAGCGGCGTCACGCGCTCGCCGTAGGCTTGGAAGACATCGACCGTGGGCATGAAGCGAATCGCTTCTTGCGCGTCGCCGATTGCGGTGAACTGCCCGGTCGCTCGGAAGTCGCCGGATTGCTGTACCGGCGGCTGGACGACGCTCGGCACCGTGGGCGTCGTACCGCCGCCCGCGCAGGCCGCAAGCAGCGACGCCGCAATGACGGCCGGGATCAATCGGAGAAATGAATAACGCACCTGAGAGACCTCCACTTCATTGGGAAGTACGGGGTGCAGCCCACCCCTGGGACGAGCGTAGCGCGGGGAATCGGAACACAGGAAGATGCGGAAAGCACATAGGGCGATGCAGCGCTCGGGTAGTGCGTCAAGCGTCTCTGCGAATCGTGTGATTCGATAAGCGAGCCGCCGGTCGTAAGGCCGGCGGCTCGTTGCCATCGATGACGAAGGCGGGAGTCTTACTGGACGCAGCCGGAGACGGCGTTGCTCCACAGCGGTTGGGTGGGGAAGTAGGTGCCGTTGAGATCGGTGTTCTGCAGATTCACCCACGCGCACTTATCGCCGATCTCGGCGCCCGACGAATCCGTCCAGCCGGTGCTCGGTTGCGGATCGGTCTCGGCTTCGGCCATCTCGTGCCCTTCGACGATCGAGACGCCGTCGAGGACGCTGCCCGTCACGGAGCCCGCACCGCAACCGGAGCCCGCGTCGGGGAGATACGGAAGATTCGTCCAGGAGATCGTCGATCCGCCGGCCGTCGTCGTCGAGTGATAGGCGCAGTAGCTGCGTTTGAAGCCCGACGGCGAGACGCCGTGCGGCATCGCGACCACATACTGTGCGTTCACGCTGTAATCGCCGAAGTGCGCGGCGGCCTTCGCGGCTTCAGCGGCCATCTGGCTCTGCGACGGCGACTTGGGCGGCGAGCTCGACGTATCGACGTAATAGCCTGCGAAGTTGTTCGCCGGATTGCCGGCGTTCGCCGACGGATTCGTCTGATAATACTGGGTGACCGTGCTGTTCCACGTCGTGCCTCCGACGTGGCTCAGGAAGTTGTTCAGCTGCGCCTTTACGCCGTCAGGGTCGCCGCTGCCGTTCCATGCCGAACCCCAGTAGACGACGTAGAGCTTCGGTGCGGTTTGAATGGGGCCGTTGCCGTAGAGCAGGTTGCCGGCGCTCGTACCGCTGCCGTGAGCCATCGCGGTCGCGCGGCCGCCGGCACCGGAGATCGGCATAAAATGGATTGCCTGCGGAGCGTCATCGACTGCGACGAATTGGCTCGTCGCGCGGAAGCCGCCCTGGCTCAGCGGATGCGCCTGGGGTTGAGCGACGCTCGGGATCGAGGAATTGCCGCCGCTACATGCCGCGAGCAGCGATGCCGCGACCATCGTGGGAAGAAGACGCGTGGTAAGTGATCGCAAGAAAGACCTCCACATCAAGTTCTGCGAACGAAGCCTCACATGAGAGCTTAGACGAAAGTCTACTCCGGGTGGTGGCACTACCGGAAGAGGCGAAAAGCACTTATGGAGAAGCAGCGAACGGTGGGTGTGCCAAGCAGATCACGATCTACGTCGAGCGTGCGTTCGAGCGTGATGATGACGTATGTAGCCGCGCTCTGCTCGCTGCTCCTCGCGTTGGCGGCATCATCCGGGCCCGTGATTGCCGAGTCGCCCGCGACCCCCTCGCCCGATGCGCTTTACCGCGGAGCGATCGCACATCTGCTCGCACTCCCGCAGCAGCCCTATCTCGCTTACGTGATGACGCAGACCTCGTCGACGCACGGTGCGATCAACTTTACCATCGCGCAAGCGGTGATCGAGCGGCGCGCCGACCGCGTGTCGTGGAATCGCTTTGTGGGCGGCGATGCGCCGTCGGGCGGCATTCTGATCGGTCGGCACTATCTCGTACCCGACGCGTTCATTCCCTACGAGAACGTCGCGCTTCCAGACGGCGCGTTACCGCTGCTGGAACGCCCGGTGCCCGCCGCGAGCGCGGCGCCGTCGCCGCTGCGTACGATTGCAACGATTCGCTCGGCGATCAGCTATCGCGTACGAGAAGAGGGCGTCGATCGCATTCCGGGATGCGGCGATGCGGTGCATCTCGTGCTCGATGCGCTGCGCGAACCCGACCGGTACAACGTGCGCGAGCTCTGGGTGCGCGCGAGCGATTTTCGCATCTGCAAAGCCGTCTTCGAGTCGCGCTTCTTTCGCGAAGCCTCGCAGCCGCCCTCACCCTATCCGATGCGCGTGGAAGTCGTACTCGACTCCCGCGGACTCATTACCGACGCGGTCACGCACACGCACGTTCTCACGATCGACGGACCGCTCGACATCCTCGGCGTCGTGAAGTTCACCGATGTCATGTGGGCTCGTGACGAGCCCGCGTATCTCTTCAGTCGGGCGGCATGGGAGCAGCATCAGCATGCTCCGCGCTAGACCCGAACGCGCGCGCGCCGTTTAGGTGACGATCGTGACGCGTCCGGTGTGGAGATCGTAAATGCCGCCCGCTACGGCGAGCTCGCCGCCGCGCATCGCGCTCGCGACGATCGCCGATCGGGTGCGTAGCGACGCAATCGTGTCGTGCACGTTGCGGTGCGTCGCGCGCGTTATCCAATCGCCGTCGCCCGTGCGGCTCTCGCGTGCGGCCGGGGCGAGCGTCGTGACGAGACTCTGAATGCGGCCGGGCTGCGTCGTGCCCTCTTGCACGTACTCGACGGCGGCTTTGATCGCGCCGCATCCCGTATGGCCGAGCACCAGGATCAGACCCGAATGTAGCGCCTTCACGGCGTATTCGATCGAGCCGAGGCCGTGTTCGTCGACGAAATTCCCGGCGACGCGGATACCGAAGATAGTGCCCGGCGGCTGATCGAAGATCGTCTCGACCGGCACGCGCGAGTCGGAGCAGCTCACGACGATCGCGAACGGCTGCTGCCCCTCGGCGAGCTCGAGGCGGCGCGCCGTCATCGGCGGGCACGTCGCCGCGTCGGCAACGAAGCGCGCATTGCCCTCGAGGAGGGCTCTGAGCGAGTGGGCGGCGGGGGCGGGCATCTCGGCTGCGCCCGCGGATGCGGTGAGCAGACCCGCGAGCCCGGCGCCCGCGGAGGCGATGAAGCGACGGCGACCGTACTGCATGGCTGCCTGTTCTGCTCGGGTGAAGGGGCGGCCTTTCGGCTTGCGCTCGCGCGCCGCGTGTGGTACTCTGACCAACGGCTCCGAAGACCGTAGCCGGCCGCAAGGCCTTAATCCCGCAAGGGGACTACCGAGGTGCGTTCGTCCTTCGACAAGCTCAGGATGACATAACGCGTGTCGGAAGACACGACGCGTGTCGGAAGACACGATGTGTTGCTTGACGGTGTCGTTGTGAAGCGCCCTCCGGACGGATGGAGCGCTTTTTTCATGCTAAGAAAGCGACACAACGTCAATGCCAACCGCACGTAAAGAAGCCGCGGTTCAAGAGATACGCGATCGGCTGGCCGAAACGCCGAACGTGTTTTTGACCGACTTCGCCGGCCTCACCGTGGAAGAGATCACGAAATTCCGCGGCGAGCTGCGCAAAGACGGCAACACGTACGCCGTCGTGAAGAACACGCTCTTCAAGATTGCCGCAGGCGATGATATCGCCGGCAAGCTCGAATCGTTCCTTCACGGTCCCACCGGCATCGTGTTCGCGGGCAACGATCCCGTTGCACCCGCGAAGGCGATCAAACAGTTCGCGGATGACAGCAAAAAGCTGGGCATCAAGGCTGCCTACATCGACGGCCAACTCGTCGATGCCAAGCAGGTCGAAGCGCTCGCAGCGCTTCCGCCGAAGCCGGAACTCATCGCCAAACTCGTCGGTACGCTCGCCGGCCCGCTGCGCGGTCTCGTCACCGTGCTCTCGGGCAATCAGAGCGGACTCGTCCGTGTGCTCACCGCCATCCGCGAGCAAAAAGAAGCCGCGGGTTCGAACGCTTAAAGGAGAATCAGTAGTATCATGGCAGTTGCCGAACTCATCGAACAGATCGATAAGCTCACCGTGCTCGAGCTCGCGGACCTCGTCAAGCAGCTCGAAGAGAAGTACGGCGTCAGCGCGGCCGCGCCCGCGATGATGATGGCTGCGCCCGCCGCCGGCGCCGCCCCCGCCGCCGAGAAGACCGAATTCGACGTCGTCCTCGCCGATGCGGGCGCCGAGAAGATCAAGGTCATCAAGGCCGTTCGCGAGATCACGAGCCTGGGCCTCACCGAGGCGAAGGCGTTCGTCGAGAGCGCGCCCAAGGCCGTCAAAGAAGGCATCAACAAAGACGAAGCCGAGAGCATCAAGAAGAAGCTCGAAGAAGCCGGCGCCAAGGTCGAGATCAAGTAACCGAGGTTTCGGTACCGGATCGAACCGAAGAGACGAGCGGGGCCGCATTGCGGCACCGCTCGTTTTCTTTTTGCCGTCGGAAAGATCGGAGGACTCGTGGGCGACCAGTCAACCCAATTCGGTGCCGGCATTGTTTCGTGGATCATCATCGCGGCGATCGTGCTCTTTCGCGCTTCGCGCCCGCAGCGAACGAGCGTGACGCGAATGTGGATCAGCGCCGGGATCTTGATGCTGCTCGCGGTCTTCGCGATCGTCGCGGGCGAGATGCGCTTTTCAGCACCGGCGTGGGAGATCGCGCTCGCGCTCGCGGTCGGTGCGGGAGCGGGAATTCCGATCGGCATGTTGCGCGGGCACCACACCCGAGTCTCGGCGACCGATCGTCACGGCGTGATGGAGCTCGGCGCATCCTGGGCGACCGCTGGTATCTACCTCGGCGCCTTCGTGTTGCGCGGCGTTGTCCGCATGTTGATGCCCGCGACGAGCCCGCTCGGCGCCGTGATCGGCGACGGGCTGCTCGCCTTCGCGATCGCGATCATCGCCGTCACCTATCTCACGGTCTATCGCAAATACGAGGCGCTCGATCACGCGCTTCCCGAGGCGACCGGCTAGGAGCGCCTTGCTGCCATACTTGAAACAAGCGTTTCAAGTATGGTAGGCTGCGAGGCATGACGCGCACCGTCGATCTCGCCCATCGCGCCGAGGTGTTGGATCGCATCGTCGCCTTTGTCATGGAGCACGGGCTCGCCGACCTTGCGCTTCGTCCGCTGGCGGCGGCGGTCGGGTTGAGTCCACGCACGTTGCTCTACCACTTCGGCTCGCGCGACGATCTCATCGTCGCCGTCCTCGGGCGCATTCGGGAGGGGCAGCGCGCGGCATTCGCGGCGCTGCGCTCCGAGGCGGCATCCTCGTCGGTCGGGCTCTGTCGCGCCGCCTGGCGCGCCATGTCATCGTCGTCCGACGGCGCCGCGATCGTGCGGCTGTTCTTCGAGACCTTCGCGCTCGCGCTGGGCGACCCGGTGCGTTATGCCTCGTTTCTTCACGATACGATCGAGGATTGGCTCGCGTTTCTGACAGCCCCGCTCCTGGCACGCGGCATGCAGCGCGACGCGGCCCGCGCGCACGCGACCGCCGTCCTCGCGGGCTATCGCGGCTTCATGCTCGATTTCGCGGCGACCGGCGATCGCGCGAGGATCGAGCGCGCCATCGATCGCTGGGCCGACGCCCTGCACCGCTGCGAGCTTGAGAACGGAGAATCGGAATCATGTTGAATCGCCGCGATGCCGCGATGACGTTCATCTTCGTCACCGTGCTGCTCGATATGCTCGCGCTCGGAATCATCATCCCGGTCTTTCAGCCGCTGCTGCTGCATTTCGAGGGCGGCAACTACGCCGACGCATCGCTCTTGAGCGGCGCCTTTGCGACGATCTTTGCGATCGTGCAGTTCTTCGCATCGCCGGTGCTCGGCACGCTCTCCGATCGCGTCGGGCGTCGCCCGATCGTGCTGCTCTCGAATCTCGGCACGAGCCTCGACTACGCGATTCTCGCGCTCGCGCCGAACGTCGGCTGGCTCTTCATCGGGCGGGTGCTCTCCGGAGCGACCACCGCGAGCATTACCGTCGCGAGCGCCTACGTCGCCGACGTCACGCCGCCGGAGAAGCGCGCCGGTGCCTACGGGATGATCAGCGCGGCCTTCGGCATCGGCTTCGTGATCGGACCGGCGATCGGCGGGCTCCTCGGAGCGCACGATCCGCGCCTTCCGTTTTGGGTGGCGGGCGCCTTGAGTCTGGTGAACTTTCTCTACGGTCTAGTCGTGCTGCCGGAATCGCTGCCGACGCAGAAACGCAACGCGTTCGCATGGTCGCGCGCGAATCCGCTCGGGTCGATTCGCATGCTGCGCCGACATCCCGAACTCGCCGGTCTCGCGGGCGTGAACCTGATCGGCTATGTGGCGCACGAGGCGCTGCCGCAGCTCTTCGTGCTCTACACGATGTTCGCGTTCGGGTGGACGATGAAGACGATCGGCCTCTCGCTCGCGCTCGTCGGCGTGCTCACGATCGTCGTCTCGGCCTTCGTCATTCAGCGCGTCGTCGATCGCTTCGGCGAACGCAAGGCGCTCCTGATCGGACTCTTCTTCGGCGCACTCGGCTTCATGCTCTACGGGCTGAATCAGGTCTTCTTCTGGATCGCGATCGCGGTGAATATGCTTTGGATGATCGCATCTTCGGCTTCGCAGGCGATCATGACGCGCCGCGTCGGCGCGCACGAACAAGGTGAACTCCAGGGAGCGATCACGATGCTGCGCAGCGTCGGCATGTTGATCGGACCTCTGCTCTTCACGGGCGTCTTCGCCTACACGATCGCACCCGCGCATACGTGGAAAGCTCCGAGCGCCGCCTGGGCGGTCGGCGGCGTGCTGCTCTTGGCTTCGATGGCGATCGCGGCGCGCGTAACGAAGCCCGCGGACGACGTGCGCGAACCGGTCGATTCGGTGCTTACGCTCGAGACCGCGCTGAACGCCGAGCTGCCGCCGGCGGAGTAGCCGCGCGACCGGCGAGGTCGCGAAGGCTCAGCTGCGCGAGTTCACGCTCGATGCGCGGCCGCACGTGCCCCCATTCGGGGTGGAGCGGACACGGACGGATCTCCGAACAGCGCTCCGACCAGAAGATGCAGCGCGTGAAGAGATCGTCGCCGTCGAGTGCCTCCGCGACGTCGCGAACGCTGATCGCGCGCGCGTCGCGCGCGAGCGCATAGCCGCGTATCGCGCCGCGGTGTCCGCTCACGATCCCGGCGCGCGCCAAACGTTGGAGAATCTTGGAGAGAAAGACGGGCGAGATCGCGAGGCCCTTTGCGATCTCGGCCGAGCCGATCACGCTCCCCTTCGGCGCCCGCGCGAGCAGGGTGAGGGCGTCGAGGCCGTAGCGACATTCCTTCGAGAGCTTCACGCGTTCTTCTCCGAAACGACGGGGGATATCAATAGACTAAATGTGTCCGTTGACTCCTGTCAATTCGAAAGGATCGCGAAATCTCATGCGTACGCTTCCCACCCTCGCCGCGCTCGTCGCACTCGCGTCGTTCGCGGTCGTCGCGACGTCGGCGCAGACGCTCGCGCCGGTGACGGCTCAGGTGAGCAAGGGCACCGTGGCGGTGCCGCCGACCGATCCGGCGACACTCGATCGGCTGCCGCCGCTGCCGCGCGGGCATATCGTCTACGTGCGACTGGCGCTCGTCGATAAGGTCGTCGAGATCGCGCCGGGTATTCGCTACCGTGCCTGGACCTTCAACGGGGCCGTTCCCGGACCCGTGATCCACGCGCGCGTCGGCGATACGATCGACGTCACGCTCACCAACACCGCTTCGATGGGGCATTCGATCGATTTTCATGCCGCGCTCGCCCCGCCGAACATCGCCTATCAAACGATCGAGCCGGGAACGACCCTGCACTTTCGCTGGGTGGCGACCTCGCCCGGCGCGTTTCTCTACCACTGCGGAACGCCGCCGGTGCTCGCGCACATCAGCAACGGTATGTACGGTGCGATCGTCATCGATCCGCGGGCGGGTTGGGGGCGCCACGCGCAGTCGTTCGTCTTCGTGCAGAGCGAGTTCTATCCCAAGCGCGCGGCCGACAGCGACGAATACGAGGGCGATCTCGCGAAGATGATCTCGGGTACGGCGCAGGTGGTGACCTTCAACGGCGACGCGTTCCGCTACATGACGAAGCCGCTGCACATCGCCGTGGGGCGACCCGTTCGCGTCTTCGTCATCGACGCGGGGCCGTCGCACTTCTCGGCGTTCCACGTGGTGGGCACGCTCTTCCAACGCGCCTATGTGGACGGGAATCCGAAGAACCTGCTGGTCGGATTGCAGACGCTCGCGATCCCGCCGGGCGGCGGTGCGGTCGCGGAATTCACCGTGCTGCAGGCCGGGAAATACCCGTTCGTCACGCATGCGTTCGGTGATGCCGACGCCGGAGCACTCGGGATCTTCGACGCGAAGTAACGCGTCCGAGCGTCCTGCAGCAAAGAAGATGTGCCGCACGCGGATTCCGCGTGCGGCACATCTCATTCTCGGCATTCCGATCGGAGGGGGCTACCAGATCTGGCAGCGATCCTTCGCCGGACGAACCATCGGTTCGGGAATCTTGCATCCCCACGCCGCCGCGAATTGCGGCATGTTGGATAGGGTCTCGTTTACGCGGAACTTATCGTACTGATGCGGGTCGGTATTCGCAAGCAGCGAGACGAACAGCGGGCGTT
>DAHUZB010000029.1 GCA_027306785.1 Vulcanimicrobiota bacterium | reverse complement strand
GCGGGGCTCGATTCGAGCTTGCTGTCGAACGCGGCCTTGCTGATCGGCGTGCCGTTGACGGTCGCAACCGCACCGCTGCTCGCGCACGCGGTGAGCGATGCGGCGAGGAGCGCGGTCGCGAGACCCGCCGTCAGGCGTAGGACTTTCGGCATTGGTCGACTCCAGGTCTATGTAGAGAAAACAGTGCGTAGTAAAAGCGGAACCGATGGGTTCCGCTGATGGGGCGAGGTTCGTTCGGGACCGGGGAGTCCCTTTTCAGCGGGTTCTCAGGCCGTGGGGCGCAGCGCCACCGGCAATCGCGCGATCGCTTCCGTGCCGCACGGGGCCAAGCGTCGGATCTCGATGGAGCGGGCCATCGCCTGCACGATGAAGAGGCCGCGCCCGCACTCGGCGAGCGGATCGGGCAGCGAGGCGCAGTCCCAGTCGAAGCCGGGGCCTGCGTCGCGCACGATCAGCACCGCGGCGCCGTCCTCCCAGTAGAGCCGAACCGCGATCGCCCCGGGCGCGTGCCGCACCACGTTGCCGACGAGTTCGCCGAAGATCAGGACGGCCGACTCGAGATCCGAGTCGGGGGTCGCGTAGACCTCGAGATAGGCGAGCAGGTCGTCCCGCACGTGGTACGCGCCGCTCGCGTCGGTCGATTCAAAGCTCCACTTCATGCGTTTCCGGCGATGGGAGGCATGGTGATCTCGTCGGCGACGCTGTTCACGAGGCCGAGCCGCGTGATCACGAGGATCGCCACGTCGTCTCGGCCGCGTTTGCCGCCGAGAATACGTTCGCGCACCGCGGTCGCACTCTCTTGCGCCTCGAACGGCGTGAGCCTGCGCAGCACCTCGCGCAGGCGCCGCTCGCCTTCGAGCAGGTTGCGGTCGTTCTCGATGATGCCGTCGGTGTAGCAGATCAAGCGATCGCCCACGTGGAGCTGCTCGGTGACGGTGGTCACCCCGATGTGGTCGGCGATCCCGAGCGGCGGCGAGTCGCCGGTGAGTTCGCGGATCGCGCCGTCGCGGGTGAGGATCAGCGACGGCGGATGCCCGGCCGAGGCGTAGATGATGCGGCCGGTCGTCGCGTCGATGATGCCGCAGAGCGCGGTAACCATGTTCTCGCCCTGCACGCGCAGCACGCGATTCGCTTTTTCCAAAATGACCGCGGGATCGTGCTCGACCGAGGCGAGCGCGACGATCGCCTGCCGCACGCGGCTCATCACGATTGCGGCTTCGAGCCCGTGGCCGGTCACGTCGCCGAGTGAAAAGACATAGCGGTGATCGCGAATCTGAAACGCGTCGTACCAGTCGCCGCCCACCTGCGCTACGTCTTCGGCGGCGAGATAGGTGGCGTCGAAGTGCACGAGCGGCGTGGAGGGAAGGCGATCGGGCAGCTGTGCTTGGGCGAAGCCGTCGGCGACGCGCCGCGCGTTCTCCATCTCGCCGTGCTGCGCATTGACGTCGGTGCAGGTGCCGAACCACTGCGCGATCTCGCCGTCGGCGTTGCGTTCGGGCAGCCCGCGCCCCACGAACCAGCGATAGGAACCGTCTTCGGCGCGCAGACGATACTCGATCTCGTACGGTTGACCGCTGCGCACGCTGCTTTCCCACGCCGCGAGCGCGCGTTCGCGATCGTCGGGATGGAGCACGTCGATCCAGCCGTCGCCGACCGCCTCGTCCTCGCGCTGTCCCGTGTAGTCGTACCAGCGTTCGTTGAAGAAGCGTACGCGGCCGTCGGCATCGCAGATCCAAACGATCTGCGGAATCGCCGCGATCAGCGCGCGCAGGTTACGCACGCGCTGCTCCGCGAGTGCTTGGCGGCGGTGCTCGTGTTCGATCGCGACGAGCGAGGCGTTGCGGTAGCTCGCGAAGACGATGATCGCGATCGCGATCATGGCGATCGCGATCGACGAGATCAATTCGATCGTGCGAAATTGCCCGTTGAGCTCGACGACGATGTTGCCCAGCCGCCGTGCCGCGCGATCGCGGATCTTGAGTTCGAGCAGGTGTGCGCCCGGTGCGATGGGATCGGCGGCGACGAGATCGAGATCGGGCAGCAGATCGGTCTCGTGCGCGCTCTGGATATCGGCACGCAGGTTCGCGATCTCGGAGCCGATGTCGCCGTCGCCGGAGAAGGCGAGTCGATCGGCGGCCAGCGTGACCAGGCGAATCTGCGCGTAGCGGACGAGAGCCCGGTTGGTTGCGCGCGTCGTCGCGAACAGGCTCGTCGCGATGACGGCCACGATCAGGATGGCGAGTACGGCGGCCGTCTTCGGCGCAAAATCCTTGTGTTTGTTCACATCGCTTCGAGCAACTGCCGCAGAAGCGGCATCCACACCTCTTCGGCTGAACGCCCCTTCGGCAGCGGCGGGAGATCCACGAGAATCTTGCCTTCGCCGAATCGGAAGCGATTCTTCGTGAGCGACTGAAACTTGGGAATCGTACTCGCATCCAAGGTGAACGAGGAACCGACACCGAGGGTGAGGCGCTTCTCGTCGACGACCACGCGCGTGACGTGCTTCTGCAATGCGACCGTGCGCAGCTTCGTCAGTTCGACCAAGCGGTCGAGCGGCACCGGGAACGGCCCGAAGCGGTCGCGCACGCCCGCGGCAATCTCCTCGACCTCGCTCAGACTGCGCGCTTTCGCCAGCTGTTGGTAGACCGCGATTTTCTGTGAGACTTGGGGAATGTAGTCGTTCGGAATGAAGGCGGAGATCTTCACGTCGATGACCGCTTCGCGCTGCTCCTCGAGCGTAGACGTCATACCGCGACGCTCCGCGATCGCGTCGGCGAGCAACTGGCAGTAGGTATCGAAACCGACCGAGCCGATGAAACCCGACTGTGCCGCGCCGAGCAGATTGCCCGCGCCGCGAATCTCGAGATCGCGCATCGCGATCTGCAGTCCCGACCCGAGGTGCGTGAATTCGCGAATCGCTTCGAGACGCGCCTTGGCATCCTCGGTAAGCGCCTTGTGCCCCTGATAGAGCAGGTAGCAGTAGGCCTGATGGTTCGAACGCCCGACGCGTCCGCGCAACTGATAGAGCTGCGCGAGGCCGAATTTGTCGGCGTCGTTGACGATCATCGTATTGACGTTCGGAATATCGATACCGTTCTCGATGATCGTGGTCGCGACGAGCACGTCGGTCTTGCCCTCGATGAAATCCTGCATGACCGGTTCGAGTTCGTGCTCGTGCATCTGCCCGTGTCCGACCGCGATGCGCGCGCGCGGCACCAGCCGCTCGAGCGCGTTCTTGACCGCGTAGATCGATTCGACGCGATTGTGCAGGTAGTACACCTGTCCCCCGCGATCGAGTTCGGCGGTGATCGCGCGCTGCACGATCGCGTCGCTCGTGGGAACCACGACGGTCTTGACCGACATGCGGTTCTTCGGCGCGGTCTGGATGAGCGAGAGATCGCGCACGCCCATCAGCGACATGTGCAGCGTGCGCGGAATCGGCGTCGCCGAGAGGGTGAGCACGTCGACCGACGTCTTGTACTCTTTGAGGCGCTCCTTGTGCATCACGCCGAAGCGCTGCTCCTCATCGATGATGATGAGCCCGAGATCGGCGAAGGCGACGTCTTTTTGCAGCAATCGATGCGTGCCGATGATCACGTCGACTTTGCCGAGCGCGAGGTCGCTCAGGATCGCTTTCGATTCGGCCTTGGTCTTGAAGCGCGAAACCTCTTCGATACGCACCGGATAGCCCGCGAAACGCGACGAGAAGTTGCGGTAGTGCTGATCGGCGAGCAGCGTGGTCGGCACGAGCACCGCCACTTGCTTCTGATCCGCGATCGCCTTGAATGCGGCGCGCATCGCGACTTCGGTCTTGCCGTAGCCCACGTCGCCGCAGACCAGGCGGTCCATCGGGCGTGCGCTCTCCATGTCGCGTTTGGTCGATTCGATCGCTTTTTTCTGATCGGCGGTCGGCTCGTAGGGGAAGGCCTCTTCCATCTCGGTCTGCCAGGCCGTGTCTTCGCAGAAGGCGTAGCCGCGCGCGAGCTCGCGCTCGGCGTAGAGCGCGACGAGGCCGTCGGCGATCTTCGCGAGCGATTCGGAGACGCGCGTCTTCGCGCGCGCCCAGTCGGCGCCGCCCATCTTGGAGAGGCGCGGCGACTGCCCTTCGGCCGCGGAGTACTTGGTGACCTGATGCATCTGCGTCACCGGGACGAGCATGCGATCCGATCCCGCGTACTGCAGATCGAGATAGTCTTGCGTGGCGCCGAGAATCGTCTCCGTGCGCAAGCCGAGGTATTGCCCGATGCCGTGCACGGCGTGCACGACGTAATCGCCGACCTTCAGATCGGCGAGCGTGACGGGCACGCCTTCTTTCACCGCGCGCAGTTTGACGCGTTTGGGCGGCTGGCCGAAGATTTCGCGATCGCCGAGCACCCGCAGGCGCAGATCGGGAATCACGAAGCCCGCCTCGATGCTGCCGTGATCGATGATCACCCGCCCCGTGTCACCCGAGCTCCCCGTGTCACCCGAGCTCCCCGTGTCATCCTGAGCTTGTCGAAGGAGCGCTCGCAGAGGCCGCAGGTGGAGGTGGGTGAGGTTGCGTTCGACCTGCACGCCGACCGCGCGCAGCAGATCGCTCGTGCGCGAGACGGAGCCGCTCGCGATGAAGAGCGTCTCGCCCTGAGCGACCCATTCGCGCACGCTCTGCGAGAAGAGATCGATCTGTCGGTTGAAGTGCTCGGCCGGACGACATTCGATCACGTGCGTGGAACGAATCGGCGGCACCCACGCAAGCGTATCGGGCGAGTCGATCGCGCCGGGAAAGACGGCGACCGGGTGCGCCGCAAACGCCGTCGCCATCTCGGCCAGGCGCGGATGCGGAGTCGCCACCTCGGCGAGCAGCGCTTCGTCCACCTCGGTGGTGTTGACCGAAAACTCGCCCGACTCGACGCCCGCGAGCAGCACGCTCTGTTCGCGCGAGCGCTCCTCTTCGAGCGCGCGTTCGATGGTGGCGAGCATCGACGGTTCGTCGAGCACGATCGCGGTGCGCGGCGCGAGATAGTCGAGAATCGTCGCGCGTTCGTCGTGCGCGAGCGGAAGCCACGATGCGGGCAGCTCGCTGCCGCTCTCCACGAACGAGGCGAGTACGTCGCGCACGCGCTCGGGGCCGTCGAAACGCGCGAGGATGCGCTCGCGGTACTGCGGATCGCGCGGGATCTCGCTCCACGGCACGATCGGCAGCGCATCGAGCGTGCCTTCGCTGCGCTGCGTCACGAGATCGAAGGGGCGAATGCTTTCGATCTCGTCGCCGAAGAATTCGATGCGCGTCGGTGCGTCGGCCGTGGCGGCGAAGATGTCGATGATTCCGCCGCGCACCGCGTACTCGCCGACCGCGCTCACCACGTCGGTGCGCGCGTAGCCGAGCGAGAAGAGCTTGGACTGCAGCGTATCCCAACCCGCTTCGTCCCCGACGCGCAGCGTGAAGCGCAGATCGTCGAAGAGCGCGCGCGGCATCAGATACTGACGCAGCGCGCTCACCGGCGCGAGCACCAGGCGATGCGCGTCGTTCGCGAGATCGGCGAGCAACGTCATGCGCGCGCTGCGCTCCGACGGCGATTCGATCGCGCCGATCGCTTCATCGCGCGAGCGCAGCAGGGCGACTTGCGTGGGCTCGCTCTCGCCGAGGTAGTAGAGGAGATCGGCGAAGGCGCGCTCGGCCACGTCGGCGGTCGGCACGATCACGAGCATCGGCACGGAGAGCGTGCGGTAGAGCGCGGCCAGCAGCGCCGGGCGCGCGGCCGCCACGGTTTCGTGGCATGCGTGTGCGCCGCGCCCCGTCCGCAGCGCCTCGATCAGCTCGGCGAGCGGGCGGCTTGCGGCGGGTAGGGCGCGCAGCAGGGCATCGTGCAGGCCGCGCGCCGAAGGCGCGGGCGCGGTGGGAACATCGGTATGCATGATTACGAGCGGCTGATTATAGCACGGGAGAAGAGCGGGGCGTAGGCCGCAAGCGCAAGTGCCGCGAGCCCGGCGCTCGCGAGCGGATCGGGCGTACCGGCTGCGTCGGGGAGGTAGCGAAGCAGCGCCACCGCGGCGATCGTGCAGGCGGCGGCCCGGATGCGCCCGTCGCGAGCGAGCGCGCCGAGCGGCACGATCCAGAGCCCGTACCACGGGTACGGGTTGGGAATCGCGAGCCAGAGCGCCAGTGCCGCGATCGTCCAGCGATCGAATCCGTGCTCGAACGCGCGCAGGCGCAGGAGCACCGCGAGCGCGAGCAGCCCGGCGAGGATCGGCGAGAGCGCCTGCACCGAGCCTTGCGGCGCGTAGTGGCCGTGCGGCGCGAGATCGCTGCGCACCCCGTGAAGCAGCGCGAGCGATCCCGCGACGACCGCGAGCGTGCCGACGATCCACCCGCCCGCGGCCTGCAGTGCGTCGCGGCGCGCGAGGATGCGCTGCGCGCTCATCGCGCTCGCCGCCGCGAGTGCGGGCAGCTTCACGAGCGCGCCCAAGGCGACGAGCGCGATGCCCGCGGCGAGACGCCGACGCGCGAGCCATGCGCCCGCGAGCACGATCGCGAGCATCAGCGTATCGTTGTGGCCCTCGATCGCACTCCACAGCACGACCGGATTAGCGGCAAAGACGAACGCCGTGCGCCGCTTGCTCCGCGTGTCGCCGCCGCGCACCGCGTAGAGCAGCGCCGCGCTGACGAGCGCCGCCGCGCACGAGAGCGCGCGCAGCGTGTCGAGCGCGGCGACGAGCGGCGCGTGCGCGCAGAGCGTCATCACCGCGCGGGCGAGCGCGACGAAGGCGCTACCGTAGACGCAGATCGGCAGCGACCCGCTCCACTGCCAACGAGCCGCGTCGATCGCCGCGGCATGGGTTGAAGCCGATGCGTGCAGATAGGGATCGAGGCCGAGTCGGGCCATCTCGCCGTAGGCGGCGTACGCGTAGACGTCGCTCGAGAAGAGCGGCAGCCAGGCGAATCCCGCGAGCATGGACGCGGCGGCATATCCGAGCGTCATCGCGAGCGGCGGCGCGCCCCGGCCGCGAAGGACGACGGCAGACGGGATCGCCGCGCATGCGAGCGCGGCGGCGAGCAGCAGCCACTGCGCCGTGCCGTAGCCGCCCCAATTCGTCGCGACGGCGAGCGCCTGCGCGCGGTCGATTGCAAAGCGCGCGGGAGCATGTGCGAGCAGCGCGCGCGCGGCGCATGCGCCCGTCGCGAGCGCGAGCGGGCCGAGCGCGAGGATTAGGCCGCGATGCCGAGAGCGATCAGCAGCATCCACGGCTCGGCCACTTTCGGATAGAAGACCAGATAGTCGACGGTCTGGTGCAACACGAGCGCGATCGTCGCGGCGAACGCGGCGAGCGCCCACGGCGAACGCTGCAACCGCGTGCGCAGAGCGGCGACGATCGCGGCGATGAGCGCGAGCGTCGCGCCGAAGAGCACGATGCCGCCCTCGGCAAGCGCCTGCAGGTACCAGCTGTTCGCGTGCGTGCGCACGCCGACCAGCCCCGCATCGGCGAGTTCGAATTCGTAGTTGCCGGCGCCGATGCCGAGCAGCGGATGTCGGCTGAAGAAGAACCACGCCGCGCGCCAGAGTTCCGCGCGATGGCCCACGCCGCCCGCGTAGTCGCCGTGCACGTCGGTCGCGCGCAAGGCGGGCAGCGTTTTGGCGGCGAGGATCCACCCGCCGTCGGCGGCGAGTCCGAGCGCGGCGCCCGCGAGATACGGCGCGGCCGCGCGTAGTGCGCTCGCCCGTTCGCACCAGGCGACGACCGCGACCGCGACGGCCGAAGCGGCGATCCCCGCCTTCGAAAACGTGAGCAGCAGCGTGACCGCGACGACGCCGAGCAGCAGTGCCCGTGCACGCGACGGCGTTTTCGCATTCCACGCGGCGAGCAGCGCGGCTGCGATCTCGAGGTACCCGGCGAGCTGATTGGGGCCGCCGAGCGCGCCCGCGATGCGCGGTGCGACGCCGTGGCCGAAGACGATGCCCCACGGCGCGCCGATCGCTTCTTGCACGAGCGCGCTCGCGCAGACGATTGCGATGCTCGCGCAGAAGGCGCGGCGCACGAGCGGCGCGTCGGGATCGGCACGATAGCCGAGTGCCGCGACAAGCACGAACGCGGCGTACTCGATCCACTTCGCCGTCTCGCGCAGCGTATCGGCGCGATGTTCGGCCGCGAGCAGCGTGAGCGCGATCGCGGCGATCAGCACGCCGAACGCGGCGAGAACGCCGCGCAGCGGCGCCGTGCGCAGTTGCGCGCCGAGGGTGCGATAGGGCAGCGCACAGGCGACGCCGAGCAGTACCGCCTTCGGGAGCGTGAGCGTGGTGCCCGCGATCGCGTGCGCGAACGCGAAGGGCGTGACGAAGGCGAGCGCCGCGATGCCGAAGGCCGGGCGCCGCAGCGCGGCGAGGGCGGTTGCGACGAAGGCTCCGGCAAAGATCGCAAGCGAGGCCGGACCGAGCGCGGGCGTGATCGGAAAGCGGTCGATGACCGGCGCGTAGTGCACGACGGCACGATTCGCGCCGTTCGGCGGCGAACACTGCGGCGATGGACGGATCGATGATGCGGCGCGCGATCGAGCGCAAGCGCGAAGGCGACGCGCTCGACGACGCGACGTGGGAGGCGACGATCGCCGCCTACATGGACGGCACCGTGGACGACGCGCAGATGGCGGCGCTTGCGATGGCTTGCGTGTGGCGCGGACTCGATCGATCCGAAGCCGCCGCGCTCACCCGCGCGATGGTCGCGAGCGGCGCGTCGCTGCAGTATCCACGCGAGCTCTTCGTGGTCGACAAGCATTCGAGCGGCGGCGTGAGCGATATCGTCTCGCTCGTGGCGGTGCCGCTGGTCGCCGCGTGCGGCGTGAAGGTGGCCAAACTCTCGGGTCGCGCGCTCGGTCACACCGGCGGTACGATCGACAAGCTCGAGACGATCGCGGGGCTGCGCACCACGCTCGCGATGGATGCATTCACCGCGCAGGTGGAGCGGGTGGGCTGTGCGATCGCGGCGCAGAGCGAGGCATTCGTGCCCGCCGACAAGCGTCTCTACCGTCTACGCGATCACACGGCGACGGTACCGAGCATCGGTCTGATCGCGGCGTCGATCGTCTCGAAGAAGGTGGCGGGCGGCGCGCACGCGTTCGTCTTCGACGTGAAGTGCGGGACGGCGGCCTTCATGCGCGACGTTCGGCAGGCGACGGAGCTCGCGCAGACGCTCGTCGCGGTCTCGCAGCAGTTCGGTCGGCGTGCGCGCGCCGTGGTGAGCGATATGAGCGAACCGCTGGGGCGTTCGATCGGCACCGGGATCGAGGTGATCGAGGCGCGCGACTTTCTGCGCGGTGAAGATGCCGACGCGCGCGTTCGCGACGGCTGTCTGCAGATCGCGACCGAGATGCTCGCGCTCGCGGGCGTGAGCGATCCGCGCGCGACCGCGCTCGGCGCGCTGCGCAGCGGCGCCGCCTACGAAAAATTCATCGAGATGATCGAAGCGCAGGGGGGCTCGCGCGCCGCGCTCGAGGCGATGCGCGTGACCGCGCGCGCTCACGAGGTGAAAGCATCGCACGACGGCTTCGTCACCGCGATCGACGCGGTCGCGCTCGGTCATGCGGCGCGCGAATGGAGCACGAACGAGCCGACCGGCGGCATTCGCGTCGCGATGCGCGTCGGTGCGCGTGTGGCCAAGGGGGATCTGCTCGCGGTCGCCTACGGCGCGCACGCGAGCGCCAAGCGCGTGGCCGAGGCCTTCATGCTCGGCGGCGAAGCGCCCGCCGCGCGGCCGCTCGCCTACGCGACGATCTGACGCCTAGCTGCGCTCGATCTCGCTGATGAGATAGAGCGGCCGACCTTTGACTTCGTCGTAAATGCGCCCGATGTACTCACCGAGGATTCCCAGACTGATCAACTGCACGCCGCCCAGGAAGAGCACGGCGACGATGGTCGACGCCCAGCCGCGCGTGTACCCCGGCGGATGCAGGCTGAAGAGCTTGAATCCGACGACCACCAACGCGTAGACGAACGCGACGACCGAAGCGACAAAGCCCAGGTACGACGCGAAGCGTAGCGGCACGTCGGAGAACGAGGTGATGCCGTCGATCGCGAAGCGCAGCATCTTCGGTAGCGGATACTTCGTCTCGCCGCTCAAGCGTTCGTCGCGATCGTACTCGACGCCGATTTGGTTGTACCCGACCCAGCTCACCAGGCCGCGGAGAAAGCGATGGCGCTCGGGCGATTGCTTGAGCGCGTTGACCACGCGTCGGCTCATCAGACGAAAATCGCCGGTATCGACCGGGATCGAGACTTTGGTTAGACGCTTGATCGTGCGGTAGAAGAGTCGCGCGGTGAAGAGCTTGAAGGCGCTCTCGCCCTTGCGCGTGCGGCGCACCGCGTACACGACGTCGAAGCCTTCGCGCCACTTCGCGACGAACTCGGCGATGAGCTCGGGGGGATCTTGCAGATCCCCGTCCATGAGCACGACCGCGTCGCCCTGTGCGATCTCGATGCCCGCCGAAGCCGCAAGCTGGTGACCGAAATTGCGCGAGAGGTTCACCAGCACCACGTTCGGACGCGCGCGCATCTCCGCGCGGATCGCCGCGAGCGTACCGTCTTTGCTGCCGTCGTTCACGAGCACGATCTCGTGCGACGGCAGGTTTGGCAAGCGCTCGAGGATGCCGGCGATGCGAGCGAGCAGCGGCGCGACGTTCCCCTCTTCGTTATAGAGCGGGACGACGATGCTCAAGCTCGGGGGAGCCGCGGTGGAGTTCGTCATGGCGGCCCGCCCTTCGACGTGCGGCGTGCGGGCGCATCCTCGCGCGGAACGATTCGGTCGACGGCGAACGTTCGATCGGCGATGCCTCTCCGGATATCCGCCGTTCTGCTCCTCCTGACGCTTCTCGCATCGTGCGCGCCCGCCGAGAAGCCCTCACCCGACTCAACGCCGTCGCCGACGCCGTCGGCGACCGTCGTTCCGACCGCCGCTCCGAGCGTGACGGCAAGCGCCACCCCTACGCTCGCTCCGACGCCCGCCGCGCGGCCGTCAGCGGCGGCGGCGCCCGAGGCGGTTCACGCAACGGCCGCGCCGACGCCCACGCCTTCACCGGAGCCGACATCGACGCCGAAGCCCACGCCGATCCCGACGGCTGCGCCCACGACGACACCGGCGCCGGATGTGCCGGTGCTGCCCGCCGATGCGCCGCCGCGAATCGTCAGCGTGGAGATCACCCGTACGCTGCTGCATGCGGGCGACACCGTGTCGGGCGTGGTCGTCACCTCGTCGAACGTTGCGAGCGTGGTGGCTCGCCTCGCAAACTTCTCGGTCGCGCTGCCCAAAGTGAGCGAGGGGCATTTCGCACTCTCGTACACCGTGCCGAACGTGCCGTTCTTTCTACATGGACGCTATCAACTCGACGTGATCGCCCGCAACACCGAGGGCGCGGCGGTGCGTCGCTCGGTCTCGCTGCAGATCCGCTAGCGCGGATTCGGGGTCGGCAGGCCCGGCGGCAGATTCGGGAACGGCGCCGGATTGTACGGTGTGGGAAGCGTGTTCGGTTGCGGCAACTGCGTTCCGCCGCTCTGATCCGCCCACGCGTAGACGACGTCGTCGACCAAGCGCACGTCGGCATCGCTCACGCGCAGCAGGCGCGGCTTGCGATCGAGGCCGTTCTCCGCGCGCTCCTCGGTTTGCAACGATCCGCGCGTGTAGAGATAGTGGAGAATCGTTCCCGACGCGATGTGGCGCGTGATGCGGAAGTGCAGCGCATCGATGCGATCCATAGCGATCGCCTGCGGATTCCAGCCGCTCGCGTCGGTGGTGATGAAGATTTGCGAACCGAACGGCGTCGACGGCGGCACCTGCACGGTGATCGTGACGAGCACGATCTTGCCCGAGACGCCGACATCCATGCCGCTCGGAGCCGCGTTATCCGAGGCCTTCGGGATCAGTTCGGGGTTCGGGAACGGCGTGGATGCGACCACCGCAAACTGCTGCACGTCCGCCGGCAGCGGTTCGACGGGCAGCGGCCTGTGCGAGAGATCGAGTTCGACCACCGTGCCGCTCGCATCGAAGGTGGCACGCGCGTAGATCCGCGGCGCGGGCGCTTCCTTCGCCGGCTGCTTCGTGCGGTCGTCGAGAATGCGCACCGTCGGGGCCACGCGGAAGCCGTCACCGGTGGTGAAAAACACGTAGCCCTGCTGGTACGCAAGCAGTTGCCCGGTGATCGAGATCGGGGCGTTCACCGCGAGCAGGATGACGGCGAGCGCGGCGCAGACGGCGCGAACGGGACGCGGAATCATTGCGTGCATTGCACCAGAAACTGCGGGCTCCACTTTTCGGTCCCGAAGTTGAAGAAGTAGGTGCGCTGCACGTCGATCATGAGATGCGGTAGGAGGCGCGCGCGCACGTTGCCGGTGATGTCGTAGGGCGGCTGGCCGAGATAGTTCGTGTAGAGGTACTGCCCGATATTGTTGGTCGGCGGCAGCGGAAAGACGCCGGGCACCGCCGCCGGGAAATCCTTATGGCGATCGAAGGTGAGCGACGCCGTGAAGTCGGGGTTCGCGCTGTAGTTGATGCCGAGCGTCGCCGTGCGTAGCGTGGCCGCGCCGCGAAACGCGAGGAATCCGTAGTCGGGATTGCCGCTCGCGTCGGTGGGCGCGTACGGTGTGTAGCCGCCGTGATTGTAGTAATCGCCGGTGTTCGTCACGTTGTACGCGACGTACGCCGAAATGTCACGCGAAAATTGGCGGCTGACCGAGAGGTTGGTCGTTGCGGAGTTCGTGTGATGCGGCACGCTGAACCACTGGCGCTGCGCGCTCAGCGTCGCGTTGAAGTAGAACGTCTTGTACGGGTTGTCGCGATTGCCGAATTTGAAGTTCGGCAGATAGACCGTGTACCCGAGCAGATGATCCCAGATCGTCGTGTAGGTGTAGCCGCCGTACGTCTGCAGACCGGTGACGTTGTGGTAGCCGGTCGAGGTGTCGTGATTGAACCCGATGCCCCAGTGAATCTGTTCGTAAAACGGCGTCTTGAAAATGCGGTTGTTGAAGCTCGAGCCGTAGATGTGGAGCTGGATCGGGTGGTTCGGAATCGCGGGCGACCCCTTGCCGATCAGGTTGTAGTAGGTTTGCTGGATGACGGCCTGGAGGTACGAGTGCGGCAACGCCTGGTTGAGATCGAGAAAGGTGTAGCTCGCCGCCGCGTGCTGACGGCCGAACAGGTGCTGCTCGGTGTAATACTGCTCGAACACGTTGAGCTGTAGCCGATTCCCGATGCGATCGCCCGCGTTCATATTCCAGAACTTGCCGAGACGCGTCGCCGGGTTGACCGAGACCACCGCATATTCGTGGGCGCCCGCGAAATGCTGTTCGAACGCGAGGTAATTTCCGT
Organism: Vulcanimicrobiota bacterium; assembly: GCA_027306785.1. Lineage (GTDB taxonomy): Bacteria > Vulcanimicrobiota > Vulcanimicrobiia > Vulcanimicrobiales > Vulcanimicrobiaceae > REEB354. Next base: position 40,653 of record DAHUZB010000029.1, on the reverse strand, counting down.
TCTGCGTGTCGTGGCGAAGGTGCACGGCGGAGATCGTGTTGTTGCTGCCGGTCGCGTTCCAGGTGAGATCGAGGTTAGCGCCCGAGAGCGAGTTCTGCGCGAGATCCTGATTGGTGCCGAAGTACACGTAGTACGACGGCAGCGGCACCGGCACGTGAAAGACGTACGACGTGACGTCGCCGAAGCGAACGTACGACTTGGCGCCGATGGTGGCCGATTTAGCGCTCAGTTGCGGCGTCGCGTGCGAGAGATCCGGAAAGTAGAACGTATCGCCGGGCATCTCGCGGCCTTTGATCGGCCGGCGATAATCGCCGTTTTCGTAGGTCCAACGATCCGGCTTCGCGAGCACCGGCACGAAGTAGATACGCCGGAAATCCAGAAAATCGGCGATCGCCGCGCCGTCGAGGTTGCCCCCGCTACTCTGCAGATGCACGTGGCTCGCGATTAAGAACCGATTAAGTTTCAAATCCATCGAGAACGCGTCGCCCGTGACCGTGGTGCCGTCGCTCATCCGCACTCGCACGTGACCGTCGGCTTCGATCAAGTAGCGATCGTAATAGAATTCGATGTGATCCGCGCGCAGATGCACCACGAGCGAGGGCGCGACCGCATCGGCGCGCGCAACGACGGGCGCGAACAGCACCGACGCGAGCATGAGCGCGATGAGGATCGATCTTTGTCGCACGTGCAAAAGAAGACGCATGAGGCAGAGGGCTCGTGATTTAATCGTTTAGTTATTTTCTCCTAGAGTCCGGGGCAAGACTGAGATTCGGAAAGGCCGAAACGGAATCGCGTCATCATGCGTGTTGTTACGATTGTTTTGGACTCCGGCGGCATCGGCGCGCTCCCCGATTTCATCCAGTACGGCGATGCGAGCGGCGCCAACACGATCGGCAACGTAGCCAGGCGCGTCGGCGGCCTGCGCCTGCCCGCTTTCGAGCGCCTGGGCCTGGGGCACCTGACCGCGATCGAGGGTGTGGCGCCGGTAGCCGAGCCGCGCGCTCGGGTCGGCCGTCTGCGCGAACGTAGCCGCGGCAAGGACACGATCACCGGGCATTGGGAGATGGCCGGCATCATCACCGCCGTGCCGTTCCCGACCTATCCGGAGGGCTTCCCCGAGGAGCTCGTGGAGCAGTTTACGCGGATTACCGGCAAGGCGCCGCTCGGGAACAAGCCGGCTTCGGGGACCGAGATCATCGAAGAGCTCGGCGCCGAGCACATCGCGACGGGGCGCCCGATCCTCTATACCTCGGCCGACTCGGTCTTCCAGGTCGCCGCGCATGAAGAGGTTGTTCCTCTTGCCGTTTTGTACGATTGGTGCGAACGGGTGCGAGCGATGCTGGTCGAGCCGCACAACGTCAACCGCGTGATCGCGCGGCCCTTCGTGGGGCAACCGGGGGCCTTCGTGCGGACGCCGAATCGTCGGGACTATGCCATCGAGCCGCCACAGAGCGTCCTCGACCGGCTGGCGGATCGTGGTGTAGGTGTCCACGCCGTCGGGAAGATTTGCGATATCTACTGCGGGCACGGCATCGCCTCGTCGGTGCGGGTTACGGACAACCGCGATGCCATGGAGAAGACGTTCGAGCTTTTGGAACGGGTCGATCATGGCTTCATCTTCACGAACCTCAACGACTTCGATTCGAAATACGGGCATCGTCGCAACGTGCGCGGCTACGCGGATGCGCTCGAAGCGCTCGACGCGCTCGTGCCGCGCTTGGAATCATTGCTGCGCCCGGAGGATCAGGTGATCTTTACCGCCGACCACGGCTGCGATCCGACGGCGCCCGGCAGCGACCACACGCGCGAATTCGTGCCGTTCATTCATCTGAGCGATCGCCCCGGTGCCGCCATCGGCGAGCTGGAGGGGCTGGATAACGTGGGACGCACGGTGATGGAGGCGTTCGGACTCTAGCGCATGCAGGCGGCGGTGCAGGTGGCGGAACGCGCGGTTCCGGCTTCGTGGTGGACGATCAAGCGCGTCATCGACGTGACGCTCGGTTCCGCGTTGCTGCTTTGCGCGCTGCCCGTGATCGCGCTCGCTGCGCTCGGCGTCGTGATCGTGACCGGAGGCGCGCCGTTTTACGCGCAGGAGCGCGTGGGGCAGTACGGCCGCCGCTTCAAGATGTTCAAGCTGCGCACGATGGTGGAGAACGCGCACGAACTGCGTGACGAGCTGATGCATCTCAACGAGGCCGACGGCCCGGTCTTCAAGATTCGCAACGATCCCCGTCTGCATCCGCTCGGCGGCCTGCTGCGCCGCACCAGCATCGACGAACTGCCCAATCTGCTCAATGTAGTGCGCGGCGAGATGTCGCTCGTCGGGCCGCGGCCGGCATTGCCGTGCGAGGTGGCGCACTACGATACGTTTGCGCGCCGTCGTCTGCTCGTGCCGCAGGGCATCACCTGTCTCTGGCAGATCAACGGGCGCAGCGAAGTTTCGTTCGATCACTGGATGGAACTCGACAACCGCTACGTGGACGAATGGACGCCGCTCGGCGATTTGGAGATCGTGATCAAGACGATCCCCGCCGTTCTGCGAAAGGACGGCGCGCATTAAACCGCAACTCCGCGTCGTTCCCGCGGCGCCGCGTAGGCGCATGTCGGTTGCGGCCTCGACGCTGTTCGTCGTGGCGGCCACCTTTGCGTCCACGCTGCTCGGCTTCATGCGCGAGGTCATCAATGCGAAGTACTACGGCACGCATTGGGAGATGGACACGTTCCTCGCCGCGGCGACGATTCCGACGATTCTCTTCGGCGTCTTCAACGGCGCGCTGCTGAGCGCGCTCGTTCCGGTCTTTTCGGATTACATCGCGCATCGCCGCGAAGACGACGCCTGGACGCTCGGCAATACGATTCTCAACCTGCTGGCGGTCGTGCTGACGCTCTGCGCGGTGCTCGGCTACTTCCTCGCGCCGTGGTACGTGCCGTTGATCGCGCACGGGTTTCCGCCGCCGCAGATGGGTGTTGCGATCCATATGACGCGCACGTTGATGCCGAGTATCGTGGCGGTGAGCCTGAGCGGCGTGCTGACGGCGATGCTCAACGCCTACCATCGCTTCCGCGCGGCGGCTCTGACGGGCATCGCGATCAACCTGGTGACGATCGGCTGCGTTATGGTGCTCAACCATCGCTACGGCATTTTCGCGCTCGTCTTCGGGACCACGTGGGGGCTCATCGCGCAGTTCGCGGTGCAGTTGCCTTCGTTCTTGCGGCTCGGTCGCTATCGCTTCATGATCGATCTGAAGCACCCGGGCCTCAAGCAGATGTGGACGCTGCTCGGTCCGATCGTGATCGGCAGTGCGGCGGGGCAACTCGCGTTGTTCTTCGATCGCTTCTTCGCATCGACGCTCGCCCCGGGCTATATCGCGGGCATGAACTACGTGACGAAGCTCGTCAACTTTCCGCAGCAGATTTTCGCGGCCGCGATCGCGACCGTCATCTTTCCGCTGCTCGCGGCACAATTCGCGAAAGACAATCGCCGCGGCGTGGCGCGCAGCGTGGTTACCGGCCTGCGGCTGGTGAACTTCATCACGATTCCATCGACGTGTGCGCTCGTCGTGCTTGCATACCCCATGATTCAGACGCTCTTCGAACGCGGGACGTTCGGTCCGTCGGCGACCACGCTGACCGCATCGCTGCTGCCGTTCTCGGCGCTCGGGCTCGTCGCGCTGGCGGCGAACGTGGTGCTGACGCGCTGTTGCTTTGCCTGTAAGGAAACCGCGGCGACCGTGGCGATCTCGGTGATGACCGTGCTGCTGAATGTGTTGCTTTCGGTGCTGTGGCTCCCCTCGCTCGGCGCGCGCGGACTCTTGCTTGCCAACAGTCTCAGTCAGATGTTCCAGGCGGTGCTGCTGCTCTTACTGGTGGCGCGCCTCGTGCGCGGCATCGAGTGGTCGGCGCTCATCGTGTCGCTGGTGAAGGTCGGCATCGCATCGGGCGCGATGTACGCCGCGTTACATTGGATCGCTTCGCTCGGCGTCCATCCCGACGCATCGTTCGCCGCGCGCGCCTGGTACCTCGCCGGTCAGATCGCGATCGGTGCAGCCGTTTTCCTTTCCGTCGCGCGCGCGCTCGGAGTGGAAGAGCTGGATCTCGCTTGGAAAGCCATCATCGCGAAGTTCGAGAAGCACTTGATCACCCCATCGGAGAACCGGGAGGCCCCGATCGCATGACACGCCACAACGTTTTGCCGTACGCACTAGACGGTATGGTGTCGGTCATTATGCCGGCCTTCAATGAATCGGCTCATATCCTCGGTAACCTGAAAGAGGTCGTCGCGACGCTCGGGACATTCGGCTGCGACTATGAAGTCATTCTCGTGGACGACGGCTCCAGCGACAACACCTACCTTCAGGCGGCGAAAATCCTGGTTGATCATCCCGAGTTCGTCCGCATCGTTCGCTATGACGTGAATCAAGGCAAGGGCAACGCGCTTATGGCCGGTTGCTCGCATGCAAAGGGCGACTATCTCGTCTTCCTCGATGCCGACATGGATCTCCATCCGTCGCAGCTACCTCGCTTTTTCCATATTATGCGGAGTTCCGGGGCGCACGCGGTCATCGGTTCGAAGCGCCATCCGGAATCGAACGTCAATTATCCATGGCATCGACAAATCTATAGCGTCGGGTACTACGCGCTCGTGCGGCTTCTCTTCGGGCTCCCGCTGCGGGATACCCAAACCGGGCTCAAGTTGTTCCGTCGCGAATTGCTCGACGATGTCTTCCCGCGCGTCCTCGCGAAGCGCTTTGCGTTCGATATCGAGCTCCTCTCGATAGCGCACAGCCTGGGCTATCGCATCGTCGACGCTCCGGTTCGCCTCGAATTCCAACGCCCGATGGGGCGAATCACGATGCGCCAGGTTTGGGTGCTTGCGCTGGATACGCTCGCGATCTTCTATCGCCTCCGTCTTCGGCGCTACTACGATAGGAAGCACGGGAGCTTCGGGGTGGGCGCGGAGCGGGGGCGCGAGGTCACCCTCGCGGAGATTCCCTCGGAGCCGGTCTAGGTCGAACAAAAGTCCTTGAAAAAAATAAGAAGCTGCGCCAGGGTTGCAAGGCCTGAGCTTTTTTCGTGTGCGTCCGGCGCGTCGCGGCTCGTTTTCCGGGCGCAAACGACATGTCGTTCTTGAAAGGTTGTGTGTGTTGATCTCGCTGGTTCGTCCCATCGTGGGTGAAGAAGAAGTCGAAGCGGTCGTTCGCGTCATGCGGTCCGGCCAGTTGGCTTCGGGCCCGGAAGTCAAAGCGTTCGAGGAGGCCTTTGCGTCGGCATGCGGCGTCAAGCACGCGGTCGCGGTGAACTCGGGCACGGCGGCGATTCACTGTGCGCTCGAAGCGGCGGGCGTGGGTCCCGACGACGAAGTCATCACGACGCCGTTCACCTTTGCCGCGACGGCAACACCGATTCTGATGCAGCGCGCAACCCCCCGCTTCGTCGACATCGACGAGCAGACGTACAATGCCGACCCGGAGCGCATGCTCGCCGCGTTGACACCGAAGACGAAGGCGGTTGTTGCCGTCGATCTCTTCGGCTTGCCCGTCGATCCGCAGGGCCTCGATGAACTGCGTCGACGCGGCATCATGGCGGTCGAAGATGCTTGCCAGGCAATCGGTGCACGGCGTCACGGCGTGGCGGCAGGCGCTTTGCTCGATGTCGGATGTTTCTCGCTGTACGCTACGAAGAATTTGATGACGGGCGAAGGCGGGGTCCTCACGACGGATAACGATGCGATCGCTACTGCCGCTCGCCGTTTCCGGCAACACGGTCAAGGCGAGCGCTACGAGTATCTGTCGCTCGGCTACAACTACCGCATGACCGATATGTCGGCGGCGATCGGCCGAGTGCAGCTCGGGCGCCTGGAGTCGATCAACGCGGCGCGTAGAAAGAACGCCCACCTCTATAGACGCTTTCTCGCGGACGTTCCCGGCATCGTCCTTCCGTTTGTCCCCGAGGGGGTGGAGCACGCGTACCACCAGTTTACGATTCGCGTCGTCGCCGAAGAGACGCCGAACGGCACCGACCGCGACGCTCTGCGCGCGAAGCTGAGCGAGCGGGGCGTTGCAACGGGTATCTACTACCCGACGCCGCTCCACCTGAACCCGCTCTTCGCGTCGCTGGGCTACAAACTCGGAGATCTCCCGAACTCGGAACGAGCGGCCAGTCAGGTCGCCGCGCTCCCGATTCACCCGCTGCTTACGGAGGCGGAGGTCGAGACGGTGTCATCGACGATCCGCGACATCGTTGGAGCATAGCGTGAGTCGTCTTCGCATCGGCGTTGTCGGATATGGGGCGATCGGCCGTCACCATGCCCGTAATCTCGCGGCTATGCCGGAAATCGAAATGATCGGCGTTGCCGATCTCGGGCTCGATGCGCGGGCACAGGCCGAGGAGGCCGGCTTCCGAACCTTCGAGTCTCTCGATGCGATCCTCGGCGAGAGACTCGACGGCGTCATCCTGAGCGTGCCGACCAACCTCCATCGTGAGTACGCGTTGCGCTGCATCGACGCCGGCTGTGCACTACTGGTAGAAAAGCCGATCGCGCTCAAAGTCTCGGAGGGCATCGAGATCATCGAGGCGGCTCGGCGCAAGTCCGTTCCGCTGATGGTCGGATATGTCGAGCGTTACAACCCCGCCGTTATCGCCCTGCGGAACTTTATGCAGAGCGGTAGTCTCGGCAAGGTACACGGCATCAGCGCCCGCCGACTGGGAACGATGCCGGCACGTATCAAGGATGCGAACGTTCTGATTGACATCGGCGTGCACGATATCGATATGGCGGCATTCGTGCTCGGAGCGAAACTCGAGCTCAAGGCCGCGCAGGGAGGACGCGCGGTGTTGGAGGATCGCATCGATTTTGCGTTCCTCGCGCTCGAGGGAGCCGGCGTTCCCGTGCATCTCGAAACGAATTGGATTACGCCGGTGAAGTTTCGCGAGGTGCTCGTAACCGGTGAGCACGGGGTCTGTCATGTGGATTACATCACGCAGACCGCGCGCTTTGCCGCAGCACGTGAATTTCCCGTGATGCCGACCTTCGAGGGAAGCGTCGATTATTACAAAATGGGCGAGTTTTCGAATCTACCGGTGGATCGTCAGGAACCGTTACGCCTGGAGCTTCAGGCTTTCGCGAACGGCATTCGGAGCGGATTGCTTCCCGACCCGGAGATATCGTTGGTCTCTCTGCAGATCGCCGAGGAAGCGACGCAGATCATCGAACAGCGCATGCGAGCCTAAAGGACGGAAAAGTGAGCATTTCAGAACGAGCCTTCGTGCATGATACCGCCGTCGTCGAAAACGGGGCATCGATCGGCGCCGACACGAAGATTTGGCACCAGGCGCAGGTGCGAACCCGCGCGACGATCGGCGACCGCTGCATCGTCGGTAAGGGCGTCTTCATCGATTTCGACGTCGAGATCGGCGATGATTGCAAATTTCAGAACTACGCGTGCGTGTATCACGGCGTGACCCTCGGGCGCGGCGTATTCGTCGGCCCGCACGCGGTATTTACGAACGACATGCGGCCGCGGGCTACGACGCCTACGTTCGAGCCGCTACGCGACGGTGACTGGGCAGTCGGTGAGACGATCGTCGGCGACGGCGTTGCGATCGGCGCGAACAGCACGATCCTTCCTAACGTGCGTATCGGCAAGTGGGCGATGGTTGCGGCGGGATCGACCGTGACACGCGACGTTGCGCCGTACTCCCTCGTGATAGGCTCGCCTGCGCGCCATGCAGCGTGGCTTTGCCCGTGCGGCGCGAAACTCGAGGAGGCTCATTGCCCGAAGTGCGGCGAGCTTCCGGCCGACCACCCGCTCCGCGCTTAGCTCCGCCTACGGCCGATGCGCGAAGCGACCGTGCCCGCTACCGCCGTTCGTGTACGGTGGGCAAAGGGCCTCATCTTAGCCGCCTCGATCCTCGCCATTCTATGGCCGTGGATCGTAGGAGCATGGTCGCTAAGCGCGTTCAAGTCCGGAATCATCCCCGAATCTTCGATCTACGGCTTCAATCGTACGGCCTTCTTCTGGGATCTGCTGCACCTTCGCTCCTTCTTCGAGGAAGGGCAGCACGCGCCGTGGGTGCTGCAATATGCATGGTGGTACGCCGCCGAGAACGCGCTGAGTTCGTTTCTCCCCGACGCGACCGCGTACGTCACCCTCGTCGGCATCTGCTTCGGATTCGCACAGTACGGCCTGGTTCGACTCCTGCTGCAGTTCGGCCCCGACGATGACGACGGAATCGCCGCTTGGGCGATAGCCTGTCTGTTCGGAGTGTTGTATCTATCGTCGCTCGCGATGTTCAACTTCATCCAGAACAACATCTTTTTCGCGCTCCCGTACCTCGTGTTACCGTTGTTGCTCCTTTGGAGTCTTCGCTACGCGTTTTGCGGTGACCGGTCGGCTCTCGTTCCGTTCGTTCTCGTCGGCTTCACGACGTCGGACCTTAATATTTTCCATGACGTCATCGTTTTTGCGGCAATCAACGTGTTTGTCGCGGTGTATTCGCGCACGCGCGCGGTTCCGGCCGGGCGTTGGCTGCCGAGACTCGCGCTTTTAAACGCACTGTTGCTTCCGGGACTGATCTGGCTTCTGACGGCTACCATCGGTCACATTACCTACCTCGGGCCCCTGAGTGATTTTACGAAGGTGTCCGCGGAGGGGATGTATAGCAACAACGCGGCGTTCCTCAACATATTACTTCAGCAAACCGATTGGGGGCTGTTCGATAACTGGAACGGCAATCCGTACTACTCGTTCGCGTGGTTTTATCGAATTGTCCAGCTGTGGCCCTTCGGATTCGCCCCGTTCTTTCTGTTCGGCTTCGGTGCGCTTGCCGCCGGAGGTCGTCATTCGGCCTGGCGCATCGCCGCACCGTTCGCCTTACTTGCCGCCCTTCTTATTCTCACGATGTTCGGGAACGATAACATCGTGTACCACCTTCTGTACGTACACTTTGTCCCGTTTCAGATTTTCCGCAATATCACGAAACTCGCGCCGCTTCTGTATCTGCTCCTTCTGGTCGGCGCATTTGTATTAATTCGCGAGCGCATACGGGTTCGCGGAGTCGTCGTTGCCGCGCTTGCGATAGCCGCGTGCGGCCTTCTGTATAATATTCCGTATTGGGCCGTCGGAGCGAAAACGCTCGATCTTCGCACCGTCCGACACGTGCCTTCGTATTGGCGTGCCGCCGGCGCTTTCTTGCGCTCCCGGATGCGCCCCTACGATCAGGCGCTTGCCGTGCCGGCGACGTACATCTACGAGACGTACGATTGGCAAGGGAAGAGAACGGCGATCCAAGGAGATATCCTCGATATTCTCTTGACCTCCGACGTATTCCGATTGAGCGAGCGTCTCGTCGGCCCCGCTCAATATCAGTTCGATGCCAACGCAACGTTCCTACCGAGTAATCGATCGATTCGCAAGCTCGATACTTCGTACGTAGCACTCACCGGGCTCGTACGTAAATACCATCTTGATTATGTCGTCGTTTCCCACGACATGGTCTCCGAATATCAACACATGGCGGACGTGGAGGCGTGGCTTCGCGTGGCGGGGTATCGCAGGGTCGCCGAGTACGGCCCGGTTGAAATCTATTTTAACCCGGCGTATCGCGTGCCTACGATAACCGGGACCGCGGTTCGCCTCCGCCGCGTAAACGCGCTTCGTTACGATCTGGATTTCGCACATGTGACGGATCGCACGACCCTCGTGTTCCACCAGCCGTTTCATGCGGGCTGGGAAGCTCGAATACTTCCGTTCGCCGAATCACCATGCCGCATTTCGGTTCGGCAACGCGCGGCGCACGGGTACGAGTACGATGAGTGCGCTCCTTCGCCGACGGGGGGCTCCGTAGCGGAGGAACTCCGGGCGTTCTTCGACCGAAGCGCCCGGGTTCTCGGCGATCACGTGCAGACGCCCGATGGGGAGAACGCCTGGAGCCTTGATGCCGCAACACTGCGCCGAACTCTACCGCGCGCATTTTACAGAGTTAATGCCGATGGTTCACTTGCGCTTCGCGTGGAATTACTCTTCCGGCCTCAGGCGATCACCTATCTCGGACTGATCGTATCGCTCGCGCTCGGGGCCATTGCGCTTGCGCTTGCGATCGTGATGGCGCTGACGGATCGCGATGAATCCCGGCTACGCCGCTTGACGGTTACCGCGGCGGCGCTGCTTGTATGTGCCGTAGCAGTGGGCTCCCTCGACGCCGTAGCGCGCTCCGAAAATCCGCGGGACAGCGGCGGTCCGCGAGGCGTATCGCTCGGGCGCCGCGTGCATGCGAGAATCGGCGGCCATCCGTTGCGAGTCTCGTTCGCAGTACCCGTGCGCGGGAATCTCGCCGTCGGAGTCTCGCCTTGCGAAAATGGCGACGCTGCGCCCGATGTCAAGGCACATGTGCGCTCCGGGATTCTCGTTGCCGAGCTGACGGCGCACGTCCCCGGCGACTGCGCGTTGACTCTGTCGCTCCACGATGTGGGCTCCGGAACACCGCGGGCGCGCATATTCCTCGATGTCGTCAGCTATTTGCCGTTATCGCTGAACCCTCAAATCGCACAGACGCGCGAGGCATTGGATTTTGCGTCGACAGATGCGAAGCCGGTCGGGGTGCCGTTGTATCAAGGTCGCTACGGTGATTGGTTGTCGACCCGGGGATGCAATGGGATAGCGAATGCAGCTCTGACGCCGCGCCCGCAGGGCAGCCTGGCTCCGATCACCTCGATGGTTACGATACGCGCGCTTCGTTCGGGATCGTGTATGCTCGATGTCCACGAGCGCGACGGAGATGTCTATCTCGCGATCAGGGTCGCAGGCAGTCTGTCGTTCGTGCACGCACCGGCCGGTGGGACGGTAATGTTCCGGGGACCGAACGCTCCGGACCGGCTTCTTGAACTGCAAAAGCGGTCGGCTTTCGAACCGTTACGCCTCGGTCTGATCAACAGCAGTTGCGCTACCGTCGCGGGGATTTATATCGAGCCCGGGACTTTAGTAAACGGAACAGCGGGCGCAAAAATCGACGTACATCCCGTGGCTCCGGGGCATTGTTCGGTCGTGATCGGCGATGAGTACGGCGACGATGATCGTTCGGCCGTGCTCGACATTGTCGTCCGCCCGTTGGCCGCGAACTAAAACGCTAGCCGTACTCCGGTAGCGCTTGCGGACGACCTAGCAGCTTACGGGCATATTGCTTGCTCATCGCGCCGAAGGTGTAGAGCGTCGCGCGAAAGTGGACGAAGTACCCGGCGTCGCCGTGTTCGAGCGCGAGACTTATGGCGTCCAGCAACGGAAAGACGATTGAGGCCGCGTATAGCACGAATAGGATTTTCTTTGCGGCAAACCATCGAGGATGCAGATGCTCGCGCGATGCGAAGCCTTCGCCGCCGGTCGACCGGTGCATATTCGCGATGACTCGCCAGCGTAGCTTTCGGCGGAAGCTCGACCAGCGTTGATGCGCATGATGGATCGTATGGTCACCTTCGATCGCGATCAGTGCGCGGGTCTTGGACGCCATAAGCGGAAAAATGATCGGGATCGTGCCGACATCGGAAATATCGGCGAGCTCGGTCAAAAACGCGCGATCAAAGAGGTGTGCGCCGGCATCGCAGATCGGAACGATGTCGGAATCGGAGAAGTGTGCGACGACGACCTCATCGTCGCATGTGACCCGGTAGCGCTCGCGCATCGCCCCGATATAATCGCCGCCGTCCATCCCGTACATAAAGAACGAAAACGGGTCGCCGAACCGGTTGGCATAGTCGCTCAGGCCATCGCGGTCTCCGGCGAGCTTGCTTCCCGCCGTTACGACGTTCCTGACGTTCGGATGCTCCTGCAGAGCGCGTAGTTTTGCGCGCAGTGCGTCGGTTCGGGCGAGCGATTCGTCCGAATCGAGAAACATGATATAGCGTCCCCTTGCTGCCTTGAGACCCTCCAGCTTACCGAACTCCGGTAGCGTACGCGGATTTTCCAAGACGCGCGCGCCGCAGTCGACGGCGATCTCGCGCGTCGTGTCCGTGGAGCCCCCGTCCACGACGAGGATCTCGATCATCTCTGCGTCGATGTCTTGCGCGGCGAGAGAACCGAGCGCCGTCGGGAGCGTGCGCTCGGAATTCAACGTGGGCATAACGATGCTGATGAGCGGAGTTGATGCGCTATTCATGGTTTTGAAAGAGGAGGGTCCCGCCGACGGCGGCTGCTAGAGCCAGCGACACCGCCATTGCGAGGAACTGGAACAGTGCCGTGGTTTCCACCAAAAGAAAGTGCTGGCCTTCGCTGTGCTCCAGGTCGTAGCCGTTCCAGATCCCGTCGACCGCAACGTGCCGCAGCGAGGTGAGTCCGATCGCATGCCACGATGGATCGTAGCGGGTGCGAAACACGAGAAACTTGCGATGCGACGCCGGCAGCGTGGCGCTTAAAACGAACGGAAGCCAAGCATGAAACGGCACGGTGCGTTCGTCGAGGCGTCTTGCCGCATGTGCCGGGATCGAGACCCGACGATAGCTCCAAGCCGCCACTGCACACGCTCCTCGGCAGCGCAACGCGGCGGCAGCCGAGAGTGCGGCCCACTGCCATCGCAGCTGAGTGACCGGGATTCGGTGCTGACCGGCGTACAATGCGCCCTGAACCATAACGAGCGCTTCTCGCGGATGCGGAGTCGGCAACCGAAGCTCGCAGGCCGCGCACGTCGTGAACGCGCCGCCTATGGAATTAGCGAAGCGGGGATAGCCGTCTTCGATCCCAGCGACGGAAACCCAGGCCGAGCTTGGGTCGAGCGAAGACGTGCTCGGATACGCGGGGATGACGGTGTGCGCGAGATCGGCCGGATCGCCATTGAAGAGCAGATAATCCTTCGTGATGCGATCCGGCGTCGATGAGCGAGGCGGCTCGGCGGTGAGTGCTAATTCCGGGCGTGGATGAAGGCGCCGCTCCGGACCGTCGGCGATGATGCGGGCGTCGGCCGGGTACGCCGTCTCGAGCGTCGCCAGGTTTGTGCGTACGTTCGGGCGGGTGTAGATATGACCGACGCCGAGCGCCTCCAACATTTCCGGGCGACCGTAGCGCGTGTACTCGGCTAGCGCCGGACCGACGGGGAAACTGTCTTCGTATTGATTGACGGGGCATCGGTTGCCGGTACGGCAGAAGATATCGGGATCGGCACCGGATCCGCGTCCGCGATATTCGAGCGGCTGAAGCCAAGGCATGAGCGCGAACCGTTGATTTGCGAGTGTGTCGTGCAGCACGAGACGCGGGAGCGTATGCGAGGGTACCCACCATCGCGAGGGCGGAGCGACGATCCATGCGGTAATCGCAAGCGCACCTGCGAGGATGAGCAGGGTGCCCGCGGGTGCGAATCCGCGTAGCGCGGTGGCGGCCAGCGCGAGGTAGCAGATGAGCACGATACCGATGAGATCGTAGAGCTCACGGAATACGAGAATCGGTCGAACGTGCAGAAGCGCGGCATATATCGGAGCGATCGGTCCCCGTAGTCCGCTGCAAAACAGGAGCGTTGCCACCGCAAGGACGGCGATCCGCGTAACGAACGTGCGGCGCTCGGGATCGACAAACCCCCGCACCAGCCCCGTTATGGTGAGTGCAAACAGAAGGATTGATGCCAGGGCAAGCCACGGGCCGCTACCGCTCGTATATGCCGACGAGTAGCCGTCAAGCAGCGTACCGCCGCTGAGCGGAACGGAGTTGTTGATCTGCCAAGCCGTCGTGGTGGGTACGCCCGCGAGGTACGAACGCGCGAGTGCGATTCCGACGATGGACGGAAGGAGGCTGCATAGCGATCCGGCCAGGATCGCGAGCATGCAGCGTGCCGCCGGGCGAACGGCGAGCGCCAACGGGACCGCGAGAAGTGCGTATTGTATCTGAAATGCCGCAACATACGTGCCCAGGAACAGAACCGCCCATCGCGGCTGCGGCGAGCAGAGCTCACCGGTCACCCATACGAGCATGCTGACGGAGAGCATCATCGTCAGATGACCGGCGACGAGCTTTTCATACATCCAGGGGTTGAAGAGCGCAATGAGGCCCAGGCCCGGGCCCGCCCACGCGGTACCGGCGAGGAGTACGCCGATTCTATGCGTACCTCGCAACGCAAATCCGGCGATAGCGGCTAAGAATGTTACGAGTGCCGCGCTTGACCCGAGCGTGATACCGACGAGCGACAGAAGCGGGCCGAGCACAAAAAGCGTCGGATACGGTCGGGGTTCACCGATGCCGGTACTCGACCAGCCGCTCGGCATCGAGACTGCGAATGCTCTCCAGCCATCGCGCGAAATCGGAAGGCCCCAGTCATGTCGGAGCGCGGGCATACCGGCATGCGCTCCGGCGAAGACGAATGCGAAAGCGACGCCGAGCGTGCACGCGATGAGCGCCAATCGCTCATGCCGTCGTGCGGTTACTCCGCGCCCGATCACGTCAGCGTCCGGTCAACGTACGCACGACGATCTCGCTCGGCGGAACCTCCGGCGAAATCTCCGGGAACTCGTAGCGTTCGTACTCGCGGATGAAACGACGGATTTCGTCAGGGTCGTTTGCGCTCAGCAAGACGTTGCGGCCCAACCCCTCATCGCCCTCGGTTACGCTTCTCAGCAGCAAGCACGGCTTCCCGAGATAATAGCATTCTTGCTGATTTCCGCCGCCGTCGGTGATAATAAAACGACTCGCCTGCAATAAATTCATGAATTCGACATAGGGCAAGCGATGCGTAATGACGATCCGGTCGTGGGATGCAAGGCGGTCGTAAAGTTGCGCGGATTCGAGTGCGGCGCGCGTCGGGGCGTGCGCTACGAAGACGCACTTCATGCCGCGCGCGGCTTCCTCGACAAGCGAGACCATCGATTCGAGAAGCGGCCGGTTCAAGAGATTTTCTTGACGGTGCATGATGAAGATCCAGAACGGTTCGCCGTCTCCGAGCCCGTCGAGTCTCGGGCTCGCATGTAGCGATTTTGCGAACGCGAGACTATCGATGTTCGTGTTGAAGCCCGTGTTGACTTTGATGCCGCGGCGGTGCCGCAGGTTGTAGACGGCCGTTTCGGACGGCGCGAAATGCACATCCGCAAAATACGCAGCGACGTATCGGTCGAGCTCTTCGGGAAAAGGCTGAAGGAAGTTATGCGAACGTAGTCCGGCCTCGACGTGCGCGACACGGAGGCCGTATAGTTTGCCCAGCAGCGCCCCCATCACCGTGCTCAACGTGTCGCCGTGTACGATCACGGTTCCGCGCCCGCGCAAGCCGCGAAATTCACGACCGATGGTGAAGACTCCGCTCGCGAGCGTCCGCACGAACCAGGCGAGAAGTCCCGTAACCGATTTCTTGATCGGTTTGCGTGTCAGGTAGAGCGATACGTGCGGAAGTCCCGCTACATCGAAGAGCGGCTCGCCATCGAGCGGATTCTGCCCGCTCGAGATGACCTTGAACGGAATACCGCGCTCCGCCAGGCGATGCATGACCGGCATGATTTTAATAAGTTCGGCAACGGTGCCGATGAAAAAGTAGTAATCTGATTCCATAGGGCTCAACGGTGTAGAATGAGAAACGACGTGCTCGTGTCGTTACTCGCCGAATTCTGGGCTGGGATACCGTGGGTCGGCCTCGTCGTGCTCGCGCTTTGCGCCGCGGTCGGGCATTATGTGATCCGTCCGCTCTTGAGACGCTACGTTCCCTCGTGGCGCACGAACGTTGCGGCACCCTTCATCCTTTTATTTCTTGCAGCGCTGCTGGCGGCGTCGATCGCGTTGATCTTTGCCGCCAGAGGCGCTGCAGAACAATCGGCCATGATCGCTTCGTGCAGCTTCTTGCTCGCCGCTATCGCCGCGGTTCGCGGGAACGGGCCGCGCTGAGCGTTATACGAAGCTCTTGACCTTGCGTAGGCCGGCGGCGCGGAAGGCCTCTTCCAGCGTCGCGCCCTGCGTGCCGTCGCACTCGTAGGCGACCACGCAGCGACCCTCTTCGATCGCGTCGTTGTAGTTGTCGGCCTCATCCTCGGGGATCGGCAGATTCCCGACGTGCTGCGCGGCCTTGGCCTTTGCCATATGGCTCATGCTCGCGGCCGATGCGCCGATGCCGGGCACGCCCGTTCCGCCGCCGCTCGTCATGATCGCGGTACCGTCGATCATCTGTCCCGATGCGTCGCCGTCGATCGTCGGGCCGCCGGCGTGGAAGAAGTTCAGGAACGAGCTGTCGTGCTCGTACGAACGATCGGCCTTCGTGATTACGGTCAGTTTCGATTTGTCGATGCCGCTGATGCCGCCGAGCATCGCCTCCAATTGCGCGATGTCTTGAGTCGGGGCGATTCCGGTTACGAAGCAAGAAGCCACGAACTGCTGGTCTCCTTAGATAGCGAGCCCTTCGAGGGGCTCAGGGTGACACGCCCTTCGAGGGGCTCGGGGTGACGCTGGGTTAGTTCTTGAAGGCCCGTACTGCGGCGGCTAGGCGGGAGATGCCTTCTTGGATTTTCTCCTCGCCCGCGTTCGAGAAGTTCAGGCGCATGCCGTCGGTTACGTCGCGCGCGGGGAAGAAGCTCACGCCGGGCACGAAGACCACTTTCTGCTGCGCGCTGAGCTTCAGCAGCTCGCTCGTGTCCACGCCGTCGATCGTCGCCCACAGAAACATGCCGCCGGCCGGGCGGTTGTAGCGCACGCCGGCGGGCATGGTCGCGGCGAGCGCGGCGAGCATCACGTCGCGGCGGTGGGCATAGGTCTCCACGATGCGCTCCACGTGCGCCTCGAAGTCGTCGCGCTTACTCGCGTAGCGGTGGAACACGTATTGTGCGAGCGAACCCGTCTGCAAGTCGGTCCCCTGCTTCGCAAGCGCGATCTTTTCGCGCACCTCGTGATCGGGAATCGCAAGCCAGGCCACGCGCAGGCCGGGTGCCATGATCTTGCTGCCCGTGCCCGAGTAGATCACGCCGCCGTTCGTCGCGAGCGATGCGAGCGAGGGCAGCTCCTCGCCTTCGAAGCGCAGTTCGCCGTAGGGGTCGTCTTCCACGATCGGCAGATCGAAGCGCTCGCAGATGCGCACGATCGCCTCGCGCCGATCCGCCGCGAGCGTGCGCCCCGTGGGATTCTGAAAGTTCGGAACGATGTACAAGAACTTCGGGAACGGGTCGGCGTGCTCGAGCACGCGCTCGAGCGAGGCGGGCACGATGCCGTCTTCGTCGGTCTCCACCGTGAGATAGCGCGCCTGGTAAGCATCGAACGCCTGAATCGCACCGAGGTACGACGGGTTCTCCAGCACCACGTGGTCGCCCGGATCCAAAAAGATCTTGCCGATCAGATCGAGCCCCTGCTGCGAGCCGTTCACGATCAGAATCTCGGCGGGATCGAAAAGCGTATTCAGGCGGCTCGAAAGCCGCTCCGCCACCCACGCGCGCATCTCCGGAATGCCTTCGGTCACGCCGTACTGCAAGGCGGCTGCGCCGTACTCGTCCATCACCTCGGCGGTGCAGTGCGCGATCTCGCGCGTGGGAAAGAGCTCCGGCGCGGGCAGCCCGCCGCCGAACGAGATCACGTCGGGCTGTTGCGTGACTTTGAGCATCTCGCGGATGGTCGATGCCCGCAGGCGGGACGTGCGTTCGGCGAATTTCGCCGCGCGCGAAACGTGGGTGGTCATGCCTCCGATATTAGCCGACCGGCATCGGTGGTCCGCCCACATCCCGGCGCGGTGGGGGGAATCCCGCGCTCTGCGCCCCATCGGGTACGAAGGTGAGGATCACGGCCCCCAGGCCCACGAGCGCCACCAGCAGCATCACGAGCACCCCGACCACCGGCACCAGCTCGGATGCCGTGAGGAGCACGAGGCCGAGCACGAGCGCGACGAGCGGCGACGGGGTGGTGTTCGGCTGGATCAGCTCGTAGAAGCGCCGCCCGATCAAGAGCGCGAGCGCCGCGTGCCCGATGAAGAGCGCCACGGCCAGCAGCACGAACTCAAGCGGGATCAGCGGGATCAGCAGCACGGTCACGGCCAGCAGCACCATCAGCGGGATGACCGCGATCCAGCCCACCAGGCCCGCCGCGGTGGAGATGCCGGGGTGCTGCTCCAGGCGATCGAGCGCCATGCGCGTGCGCACCGGAAAGATGAGGAAGACCACGAGCGCGACCACGTCCCAGGCGATCCGCCACCAGAGGCGCTGATCTTGGGCGTACGGCGTGCTGAAGTTTTCGTTCGGGGCCCACGGAACGATGCTCTGGGTGACGGCGCCGCCGATCGCGTGCGTCTGGCCCGAGATCGTGCCGCCCCGCACGTCGATGTTGCCGCCCACCACGTTGACGTCGCCGTTGACCGCGCCCATGATCTCGGCGTTCCCGAAGATCACGTTCAGGTCGCCGTCGACCACCTGTCCGGGCTCCACGACCACCGAGCCGAAGTAGGTGCCGCCGTGGTACACGCTACGCGGCGCGGCTTGCGCCGTTGCGGTCGAGAGCGCGACGGCCGCCGCAAAGGCGCCGACGAGTGCGAAGAGGGTGACGAGACGAGCGATCATGGCGACTCCGAGCGCGCGAGCCGCGCGGCGAGACGGGGGCGTACGGTGCGATAGAGCACGATGAAGAGCGCCGCGAGCAGCACGTCGAGCGCGAGCACGCCCGCCACGATGCCCACCACGAACGGCGCCGCCGGGCCGACGCCCTGTGCCGCGCCCGCGAGTGCGGCGGTCGTGTTGGCGAACCCGGCGCGCAGCGATCCGAAGGCGGTGCCGAGCCACGCCGGGTGCCCACCCGAGGCGAGCACGAGGCCGGTCAGGCCGATCCAGGCGGCGACCACGTAGAAGCTCAGCACCGCCCAGAGCGAGAGCGAGCGTGCCTGCGGTACGGCCGCGCCGCGCACCTCGGCCATCACCGCAAAGGTGAAGTTCGGAGCCAGCTCGGCCGCCTTGGTGGTGGCGAGGAGCGCATCGACCACGCGCAGCTCACCCAGCAGAAACGCGCAGGCATCGCACGTTTGCAGGTGCGCGGTTACGGCCGCCATCCGGCGCGGCGACAGCGTGCCTTCCACGTACCGATCGAGCACGATCTCACACGAGGAGCAGCGCACGTCCGGCTCCTTTCGGTCGAGCGGAGGCGCGGGCGTTCGCCTCACGCTCCTGCATCTTTTTGGCGAGCGCGATCTTGCCGCGATGAATCAGCGTCTTCACGTTGCCGAGCGAGAGCCCGAGCGTGCTCGCGATCGTGTGGTATTCCATGTTGTCGAAGTAACGCAGCGCCAAGACCGTCCTCGTTCGTTCCGGAAGCTCCGCGAGTGCAGCTCGCAGCTCGCGCTCGGCTTCCGCGCGGAGGATCCCGCCCGCGGGATCCGATTCCAGAGAGATGTCGGGGAGGGCGTTCTCGAGCGTCTGTTCCTCGGGCAGCTCCTGCGTCTGCGGCCGCTTGAGCGATTTGCCCAGGTGCGTGCGGACCACGTTCCGGGCGATCTGGTAGATCCAGGTCGAGAACCGGCCGAGTTGCGGATTGAACGTGCCCAAATGGGCGTATGCTCGCAAGAACGTCTCCTGCGAGAGGTCGGCAACATCCGAGGAGCTGCGCACGCTCGCCCCGATGAAGTTTGCGATTCCGCGCTTGTACCGGTCCACCAGCTCGGCGAAACACTCGGTCTCACCGTCGCGGATGCGCCGGACCAGAGCTTCGTCGCTCTGCGCCTCGATGGCCATCCCTCTCTTCTTATGTCCCTCTGCGCGCTGCTACCGCCGGCATGGGCCGTTTGTTACAGGCGCCCGAGATCTCGCAAGGTGGGGTTGGCGGCGTCCTTGGGGCTAAGCCGCGGCGTCGCGTCGCCGAGCGGCCATTCGATCGCGAGATCGGGGTCGTTCCAGGCCACGCCGAACTCGGTCGCGGGGTCGTACTCGGCGCTCTGCTTGTACGAGAGCACGGTCTCATCTTCGAGGGCGAGAAACCCGTGCAGGCAGCCCGCCGGAATGTAGAGCTGGGTATGCTCGTCGGCCCGCAGCGTCACCGCGTGCCAGCGGCGGAAGGTGGGGCTTTCGGGACGCAGATCCACGAGCACGTCGTAGGCGGCTCCGCGCAACACTTGCACGAGCTTGGCCATGCGCGGATCGGCGTGCAGCCCGCGCAGCGTCATCCGCTTCGACAGCGAGACGTTATCTTGCACGAACGTCTCGGTGATACCGACCTCGGCATAGCGAGAAGCGCGATAGGTTTCTTTGAAGTACCCGCGATCGTCGGCGAAGGTGCGGGGTATCAGTAGTCGCGCGTTGTCGATCGAAAGCTCGGTGACGTGCATTGCGTGCTATCTTCGCCCTGATCTCGGGTGGCGCATCTCGCCTTGACGAGAGGAGTTACAGCACGATCGAAGAGAGAGGGATCGCGAGCAGCGATTTTCCGTTCGCAATTAGGAGGGTCTTTCCGACGACGATGGGTGACGAAGTCGAAAACGGAGCCTTGTACGACGCCAGGTTATTCACGCTCCCGTTCTTCGCGTCGATGCAGTAGAGCAGGCCCGACGTGTCACCGAAGAAGAGCTTCCCGTATGCGAGTACCGGACTCATCTTGACCGGACCGGCCGTTTTTACGCTCCAGATAAGCCGACCGGTATCGGCGTTGATCGCGACGACTTCGTCGGTCGCCGGAACGGCCTGATAGAGGACTCCGTTATGCACCATCCCCGCGATGCCGCGCTCATTTGAGGCGACGCTTGTAAAATAGCCGTTTCCGCTGATCCATCGCCATTTTAGTGCACCGGTCGCTACGTCGTAGGCATCGACATCGTTTGCGCCCATCCAGCCGAATCCGCTCGGGCCGTAGTTCGAGAACGTCGAGCCTTCGCACATGACCAAATGTTCGTAAACCGTCGGGGAGCAATCGGAGTTACCGTACGGCGCGCTCCAAACAACATGACCCGTCTTCACATCGAGCGAGAGCACATGCGTCTCGTCCTTCGGGCGTAGGAAATAGTCCACGCCTCGAGTGGCAATCACGAATGCGTGTCCTCCGAGCGAGGCGGTCGCCGACATCGTCGTGATTCCGGGAATCGGCGTGGTCCAGAGCAGCTTGCCGGTTGCCGGCTCTAAGCCATACGCATGCATGTCGCCGTTGGAAAAGACGAGGACGCCATTCACCACGGCGGGAGTCGGCATGTCCTCGCCGACCGTATGAAATTTCCAGGCCACCGATCCGTTGCTCTGGCGGAGCGCGATAATGTCGTCGCCCTCCTTCCGTCCCCAAATCGTCGTATCACCCTGATCCTCGATCACGGCATTCGTTCCGGTCCCGACGATCACGAGGCCGTTCGTGACGATCGGGGTTGACATAACGATATTCGGAACGCTCGCGCGCCAGAGTTGATGCCCGTTCGTAAGGTCGATGGCGAAGACGCTTTTGCTGAAGCTGTCGACATAGACCGTATGACCGACGACCGCGAGGCTGCCGTTGATTTTTCCTCCCGTATCGAACGACCACGATGCGGCAAGCGTCCCTGGGAACACGGCGTTGTTCGCGTCGGTCGCTTGGTAGTTCGTCCATGATGACGGCGTTCGATAATCGGGCGCCGACGCCGTCGCCAGAAAAACGAGTCCGAAAACGACGAGCATGCGTGCGAGTTTAGCCGGGACGGCTATGGCAAAAGCGGGCATCGTCTCATTCTACGATATAAGCGTGACAGTTTTCTGATAGTCGGATGAGAGCCGGCCGGGGAAGCGGCACCCCGGATGTCGTAGCTCTCGCGTCGTGAACGCCCTCGACTCGAAACGAGTATCCGCGCCCTCGGGGCCGCGTGCCTTCGTCAGCGCCGGGGCGCTCGTGCTCATCGGGACGATGGCGATGAACCTGTGCGGGTTCGTCTTTCACGCGATCGCAAGCCGTCGACTCGGAGTTGCCGACTACGGGTCGCTATACGCCCTGATTTCACTCGTGACGCTCGTGATCATGCCCGCTACGGTCCTCGCTCCCGTTGCGGCCCGCTATGCAGCGGAGTTCGGGGCGGTACAGGACGACTCGCACGTCCGGGGGCTGATCGCTTTCGTGGTGCGTCTCTTCGGATACATCGGGCTCGGTTTTATTGCCGCGGGGCTGGTATTCGCGGTTCCGCTGGCCCGCTATCTGCAAATCCCGTCTTGGGAGGTCCCGGTGGTCGGCGTCGTCGCCGCGGCCAGCATCCTCTCGACGATGCTGCGCGCCATCGCCCAGGGTGCGCACAAGTACGAAAGTTTTGCGGTCTCCGCGGTGGCCGAGGGTGTCCTCAAGCTGGTCGCCGTCGGTGCGCTCGGCTTCATCGGACTAACGGTTTTCGGCGCTATCGGCAGTTTCTTGGTCGGTGTCGCGGGTGGCCTCGCGCTCATCGCGCTACCTCTCGCGCGTCACTATATTCGCGTTTCGAAACGTGAGATCGTGTGGGACTGGCGCCGTATCCTGGCGACCACGATTGGAGCGGGTGCGATTGCGTTTACCACCGGTACGATCGGAACGGTCGACGTACTGGTAGTAAAACATGCTTTCGGGGCACACGATGCGGGTCTGTATTCGGCGGCGGCGCTCGGTGGAAAGATCCTGCTCTACTTCGTCGGATTCATTCCTGCCGTGCTGATCCCGCAGGCGACCGCGCGTCATGCGCGCGGAGAACGCACGCGTTACGCCCTCGGGCTCGGACTCGCGTTTATCGCAGTCGTCGGTGTGTTCGGCGTGCTCGCGTATCGCTTCGGCGGATTGTTGCTGCTGCATGCATTGTATGGGCGGGATTTCGACGCGGCTCTCGGCCTGCTCCCGGGATATGGTGCCGTCATGGCACTTCTCGCAGGCACCAACGCCCTTGCGTCCTATGGCATCGCGACGCATCGCCTGTCATTCGTGTGGCCGCTCGTGCTCGCCACGGTCGGCACCATACTCACATTCGTCCTTTACCATCCCACGCTTCAGATCGTCGTTGACGAACTTATCGCCGGAAACGCCGTCATCTTCGCCGTAGTATCTCTTGCGCTCGCCGTGCAAGGCTTGCGTCGCGCTCATTCCGTATGAAGATCCTGCTCGTCGGCGGCTCGGGGCAGCTCGGCCGCGCGATTGCCGTAGCGTGGCGTGACGACGAGATCGTCGCGCCGACGCACGCGGATTTCCCGCTGGAAGATCGTACGACGTGGGCGGCCGTGCTCGATCGCGTGCGGCCCGATCTCCTCGTGAATTGCGCGGCGTTTCACAACGTGGACGTCTGCGAAGTGGAGCCCGCGCAGGCGCTCGCGATCAACGCGGTCGCGGTCGATGCGCTCGCGGATGCCGCGCAGCAGCGCGGGATCGATTTTCTGACAATCAGTACCGACTACGTCTTCGACGGCTCGGCCACGCGGCCGTACACGGAGGACGATTGTCCGCGCCCGATCTCCGCGTACGGCGTCTCGAAGCTCGCGGGCGAACTGCTCGTGCTGCGACGCCGGATGAATGCGTACGTGGTGCGCACCTGCGGTGTCTACGGTCTGCACGCCTCGCGCAGTAAAGGCACGTTCGTGGATCGGGTGATCGCGCAGGCGCGGGCCGGCGAAGCGATCCGCGTCGTCAACGACGTCGTCGCCTCTCCGACCTATGCCGGGCATCTCGCCGAGGCGCTGCGCGCGCTCGTGGCGACCCGCGCCTACGGTCTCTATCATGCGGTGAACGTGGGGCCGGTCAGCTGGTACGACTTCGCGGCGAAGGCGCTCGACGTCGCCGGCGTCAGGTATCCCATCGACGCGATCTCGGCGGGCGAGTGGAAGGCGGCGGCTCGCCGCCCGGCCTACTCGGCGCTCGCCAACGCGGGGCTCGCGCGACTCGGCATCGCGCTGCCCGCCTGGGACGAGGGTGTCGCCGCCTACGTTCGAGACAAAGGTCTTTAAGGAAAAAGCGACCCGCGTCCGTAAGATAGGCGGGCTATGGAATTGCGGATCGACCAGAATACCGTCGACCGGTGCCGCGCATTGGCTTCGGCCATTGCGGAGCCGGTCAGTGCGTTCATCGAGGCTCATTCCACCGTCGCGGTCGAGCGTTCGGTGCTGCGCCTGCTCGGCGTCGACGGCGTCGGTGCCGACGAGATCCCCATTCCGAACATGCTGGTCGACGCGCTCTCCCCGCAGGAACGCTCGCGCGGCGCGGCGCTCGCCTTCGGCAAGGCGCTCGCCGAGACCGGGCTCGAACCGCGCGCGTTGGGCGAGGCGATCGCCGCGGGCACCTACGCGCTCGCCGACTTCGCGCACGTGCCCGATGAAGCGGCGCGCGGCGCGATCGCCCCGCACGTCGAGGCGTCGCTCGCGCGCATTCGCGCGCGCCGCGCGGAGCGCGAAGAGCGCCTGCGTCGTCTGCCACAGCTGCCGCCGCCGCTGCTCTACGTGATCGTCGCGAGCGGCAACATCTACGAAGACCGCACCGCGGCGGTCGCGGCGGTGGAGTCGGGCGCGCAGATCATTGCCGTCATCCGCTCCACGGGGCAGTCGCTGCTCGATTTCGTGCCGTACGGCCCCACGACCGAAGGCTTCGGCGGCACCTACGCCACGCAGGCGAATTTTTCGATCATGCGCGAGGCGCTCGACGAGGTCTCGGAGCGCGAAGGCCGCTACGTGATGCTCACCAACTATGCAAGCGGCCTCTGCATGCCCGAGATCGCGTCGATGGCGGCGCTCGAACGGCTCGACATGCTGCTCAACGATTCGATGTACGGCATCCTGTTCCGCGACATCAACATGAAGCGTACCTTCGTCGATCAGCATTTCAGCCGCATGCTCAACGCGTACGCGGGCATCATCATCAACACGGGCGAGGATAATTACCTCACCACCGCCGACGCGGTGGAGCAAGCACCCGCGGTGCTCGCATCGCAGTTCATCAACGAAGAATTCGCGCATCGCGCGGGCATGCCCGACGAGCAGATCGGCCTCGGCGACGCCTACGAGATCAATCCCGATCTGCAGGACGGGTTTCTTTACCAGGTGGCGCAGGCGCAGCTGACGCGTCAAATCTTCCCGAAGGCGCCGCTGAAGTACATGCCGCCGACCAAACACATGACGGGCGACATCTTCAAAGGTCACCTGATGGACGCGATGTTCAATCTCACCTCGGTGATGACGAAGCAATCGATCCATCTCGTCGGCATGTTGACCGAAGCGATTCACACGCCGTTCCTCGGCGATCGCGCGCTCTCGATCGAAAACGCGCGGTACGTGATGAATACGGCGCGTCATTTCGGCGACGAGATCACCTTCAAGCCCGACGGCGTGATCGAAAAGCGGGCGCAGAACGTGCTCGCCGACGCATCGGCGCTGCTCGAACGCGTCGCCGAGATGGGGTTGATGAACGCGATCGAAGCGGCGGTCTTCGCCGACGTCTCGCGCTCGCCCGACGGCGGCCGCGGCTTCGACGGCGTCTTCGCCCGCGCCCCCGAGTACTGGAACCCCTTTGAAGCCGCCCTTCGACAAGCTCAGGGTGACACAGCACAAGCTCAGGGTGACACAGCGGGCGCTCGGGGTGACGCAGTGGGGACGGGGAGTAGTCGTGTCATCCTGAGCTTGTCGAAGGATGGTCTGAAATGAGCTCGATGATCAAGCCGTATGGCGATACGATGAACGACGGGAAGGTGCAGCTCTCGTTCACGCTGCCGGTGGAATGGAGCGAGGCGGCCGACGAAGCGGCGCGTCAGCTCGTCACCAAGATGGGCTTCACCGACGTGCAGGTGGTGGAAGGGCGACGCATCGGTGCCGGCTTTTCACTCTTCGTGGTCTACGCGAGCACGCCGCAGAGCATCGATATCTCCACGATCAAGGCCCCTTCGGCGAAGACGGCTTCGATGTCGATGGAAGAGATCGATGCCTACGTGCAGGAGCACCTCGGCCGCAAGATTCGCGTGGCGGGCGCCTGTATCGGCACCGATGCGCACACGGTCGGAATCGATGCGATCCTGAACATGAAGGGCTACAAGGGCGATTACGGGCTCGAGCGCTATCAGGGCTTCGAGGCCTTCAATCTGGGCAGCCAGATCGCCGTCGAAGATTTCGTGCGCTACGCGAAGGAGCATCGCATCGACGCGCTGCTCGCCTCGCAGGTGGTGACGCAGAAGGGCAGCGATATCAAGAACTTCACGGCGCTCGTGGAGCTGCTCGAAGCCGAAGGTCTGCGCGATCGCGTGGTGCTGATCTGCGGCGGTCCGCGCGTCACGAACCTGATGGCGAGCGAACTCGGCTACGACGCCGGATTCGGGCGCGGTACGCTGCCGAGCGAGGTGGCGGCCTTTATCGCGACCACGCTCGTCGCGCGCCTCGCGGCCGCGCGCTGACGCCTGCATGGTTCCCTCGGCGCGGTAGCTAATACCCCGGCAGTGCTCAGCGATCTTCTCGGCTGGTTCACGGGCAAAGACGCGAACCGACGCAAGTACCCGCGCAAGCGCAAGCCGTACCGCGCGACGGTCTCCGTCGACGGCGGGCTCTCGCAGAAGCCGGCGATCGGGCTCGATGTCAGCGGCGGCGGGTGCTGCATCCTGACCCAAGAACCGGTCGGCCGCGATGAATTCGAGGTGCGCGCGACGATCGACACGCGCGTCGTTCGCATGCGCGCGAAGGCCGTGTGGCAAGACACCGTCGCGCACCAGGGCAAGGCCGTGTGGCGCTACGGCATGCGCTTCACCGGCATCTCGGCCGACGATTGGGACGCGATCATCCGCTACACCACCGACAAGGCGGTCGCCGAGGTAAACAAGGCGCAGGAAGAGCTCGTCACGGTCCGCATGACCCCCGACGATGCCAATCGCCTCCTTCCGGTCGCGCTGCAGCAACGGGTACTAAAAATGCTCGTCGAGCGCCGCCGCCTCGCGCCGCTGCAAGAGAACGTGACCCCGCTCGTGCAGTATTTCTATTCGGGCGTCGCGCGCCACAACAACACGCTCGTGCATCGGCTCACGATCCAGTCCAAAGTCGTCGGTCCCGAAGGCGCCGAGATCTACGAAACGCGCTTCGTGTTCGACGATCAGGGCCACAACGTCCAAGTGCTCAATTAACGTGAAGAAGACCGCGCTCATCACCGGGATCACCGGTCAGGATGGTTCCTATCTCGCGGAGCTGCTGCTCGCGCAGGGGTATCGCGTCGTCGGTATGACGCGCCGTACCTCGACCGACGTGCACGAACGCATTCAGCACATCGTCGACGACATCGAATTCGTCTCGGGCGACCTGCTCGATCAAACCTCGATGACCTCGATCGTCGCCGACGTGATGCCCGACGAAATCTACAATCTCGCGGCGCAGTCGTTCGTACCGACCTCCTGGCAGCAGCCCGTGCTCACCGGCGAATTCACCGCGCTCGGCGTCACGCGCGTGCTCGAAGCGGTGCGTGCGACCAATCCGAAGATTCGTTTCTATCAGGCTTCGAGCAGCGAGATGTTCGGCAAAGTGACCGAAGTGCCGCAGCGCGAGTCCACGCCGTTCTATCCGCGCAGCCCGTACGGCGTGGCTAAAGTCTACGGTCATTGGATCACGGTCAATTATCGCGAGTCCTACGATATGTTCGCGGTGAGCGGCATCCTGTTCAATCACGAATCTCCGCGTCGCGGCAAAGAGTTCGTCACGCGCAAGATCTCCGACGGCGTCGCGCGGATCAAACTCGGTCTCGCAAACCGTTTGGCGCTCGGCAATCTCGACGCGCAGCGCGATTGGGGATTCGCGGGAGACTACGTGCGCGCGATGTGGCTGATGCTCCAGCAAGATGTGCCCGACGATTACGTGGTCGCGACCGGACGCACGCATCGCGTGCGCGATTTCGTGCGCATCGCCTTCGAAGCGGCGGGACTCGGTTCGTTCGAAAAATACGTCGTGCAGGATCCGCGCTTCATGCGCCCCGCCGAGGTGGATTTGTTGATCGGCGATCCGACCAAAGCGCACGAGCAACTCGGCTGGAAGCCCGACGTCTCGTTCGAACAATTGGTCGAGATGATGGTGCGCGCCGATATCGATCGTTTGAGCGCCCGCGCCGGGGCGTAGCCGATGCGCGCGCTCGTCACCGGCGCCACCGGCTTCGTCGGTCGCTATCTCGTGGAGGCGCTCGGGCAGGCGGGCAGCGAGGTACTCGCCTGCGGCGGCCCGGGCGATCTCGACGCGTTCCCGATCGATCTCGACGATCCGAGCACGCTGCGCGCCGCACTCGACGTGGCGCGTCCCGATATCGTCTTTCATTTGGCGGCGCAGACCTTCGTGCCCGACTCGCTCGCGGCGCCGCTTGCGACCTATCGGGCAAACGTGCTCGGCTGCGCCAATCTCACGCAGGCGATGCGCGAATACGCCGGAGGCGGTGCGCGTCTGCCGCGTCTGCTCTTCACGAGTTCGGCGGAGGTGTACGGTGTGCAGCCGCCGGATCGCATCCCGCTGATCGAGCAAACCGCGCCGAATCCGGCCAATCCGTATGCGGCGAGCAAGGCGGCGGCCGAGATGCTGCTGCTCGGCGAGGCGCGCGCCTACGGCATGGACGTGGTGATCGCGCGCGCGTTCAATCACATCGGCCCGGGGCAGAGCGATCGTTTCGCGGTCGCGAATTTCGCGCTGCAACTCGCGCGCATCGCCGCGGGCGCCGAGCCCGTGCTCTACGTCGGCAATCTCGATGCGAAGCGCGATTTTCTCGACGTGCGCGACGTGGTGCGCGCCTACGTCGCGCTCGCCGAGCACGGTGCGAGCGGTGAGATCTACAACGTCGCGAGCGGGGCCGCGCGGCCGATTCGCGAGGTGCTGCGCGAACTGATCATCGCGGCGCACGTGCCGGTGGAGGTGCGCGACGATCCGGCGCGCATGCGTCCCTCCGACGTGCCCCTCTTCGTCGGCGATAACGGCAAGCTGCGCGCGGCGACGGGCTGGCAGCCGGAGATCCCCTTCCGGCGCTCGATCCAGGATATCTACGCAGCGGCGGTAACTACAACAGCCTCATGACCGATCCACGATCCGAAGAATTCCAGGCGTTCGTCTTCAAGAACCGCGGTACGCTCCTTGCGATTCCCGCGGCAGTCCTCGCGGCGTTCGGCAAGCCGAGCGCGACGAGCGTGGCGGTCGGCCTCCCGCTCGCAATCGCGGGCGAGCTCGTGCGTTGCTGGGCCGTCGGCTACTCCGGCGTCACCACGCGCGGCGATCACGTCGAAGCGCCGAAGCTCGTGACCGCGGGCCCCTACGCGCACGTGCGCAATCCGCTCTATGTCGGAAACTTCATCACCGCGCTCGGCTTCGGCATCGCGTTCACCGGCAAGAATACGTTCGGCGAGAAGCACGCGCTCCTGGGCTCGTCGCTCGGCACCATGGCCGCCGTCTATGCGACGATCATCCCGCACGAAGAACAGTTTTTGCGCTCGCAGTTCGGTGAGACGTTCGATCGGTATTGCGAGCGCGTGCCCGCGCTCGTGCCGCAGGCCGAACCCGCCGCGGAGCAGCAGGGCTCGTGGGAACCGAGCGTCATCAAGGAAGCGGAGACGCGCACGTTCGCGACCTTCGGCGCGATGTTCGCGGTGCTGCTGCTCAAAACGCTGAAAGCCTGATCCTCGTGCGATGAGCACGCGCGCTCGTTTGGGACTCGCCTTGGTGCTCGCGGCGGCCGTCGCGGCCCTCGAGTTCTGGGGCGGGTTCGCGTCGCACAGCATCGCGCTGCTCACCGACGCGGTGCACGTCTGCATGGACGTCTTCGCGCTCGCGGTCGCGGTGCTCGCCTCGATCGCCGCGGCTCGCCGAGCGAATCGCCGCAAGAGCTTCGGCTACGGGCGCATCGAGGTGCTCGGCGCGCTCTTCAACGGCACGCTGCTGCTCGGCGCCACCATCCTGCTCGTGTACGAAGCGGTTCGCCGCTTCGGATCGCCCGTCGAACCGCACGGCGCCACGATGACCGCGATCGCGGCGATCGGCTTCGTCGCGAACGTGACGATCGGGCTCACGCTCTCGCACGGTCACGATCACGACCGGAATTTGAACGTACGCGCCGCGCTCTTCCACGTGGCGGGCGACGCGCTCGGTGCGCTCGCGGTGATCGTGGGCGGCGTGCTGATTCTCTTCACGCACGCGGCCTGGATCGATCCGCTGCTCTCGCTCTTCGTCGCCGCGATCATCATTGCGGGCGTGGTGCGCGTGCTGCGCGACGCGAGCGACGTGCTGCTCGAAGGCACGCCGCCGGGTATCGATGCGCACGACGTGGAGGCACGCATGCGCGAGATCGCGGGCGTGGTGAGCGTGCACGATCTACACGTGTGGACGATCGGCAGCGGTTCGTATGCGATGTCGGCGCATGTGCTGCTCGACGACGCGGGCGTCGCGCGCGGCGGGCTCGTGCTCGACGCGCTGCGCGCGCTGCTGCGCGACCGATTCGGCATCGGCCACGTGACGGTGCAGGTGGAGGCGGAGCACTGCGATCCGGGCGGCATCGTGATCTGCCGCCCGGATCCCTAGCCGCTGCCGGGGTGCGAGAAGAGTCGCCCTGCAAGTAAAAAATGCATACGTCCCGAAGGCGGGGCAGGTTATGGCCTCTATGAACGCTTCCACCGTTGTCCTCGCAACCGCCCGCACGCCCTTCGGTAAGCTCGGCGGCGCCCTCTCTTCGCTCGACGCCACCACGCTCGGTGCCGTGGCCCTGATCGGCGCGCTGCGCCGCGCCGGCCTCGACCCCGCGGAGATCGAACACGTGATTTTCGGCGAGGTGCTGCAGGCGGGCGTCGGGCAGAATCCGGCGCGCCAGGTGCTCTTCAAATCGGGTCTCGCGAAGACGACGACGGCCGAGACGATCAACAAGGTCTGCGCCTCGGGTATGCTCGCGGTCGCGAACGCGATGCGTCTGATCGACGGCGGCGCGAATCGCGTCGTCGCGGCGGGCGGCATGGAGTCGATGTCCAACGCGCCCTACCTGCTCAAAGATGCGCGTAGCGGCTACCGCTTCGGCGACGGCAAGCTGATCGACGCGATGATCAACGACGGCCTGTGGGACGCGTACTTCCCGATGACGATGTCCACGCAGGGCAGCATCGTCGCGAACGAATTCGGCATGACGCGCGAAGAACAGGATCGCTTCGCCTACGAGAGCCATCGCCGCGCGCACGCCGCGCATGAAGCGGGCAACTTCGCCGACGAGATCGTCGCCGTCAAAGTCGCGAACAAAGCCAAGGGCAAGGTCGTGATGGACGAACTGCCGCAGGTTGCACAAGCGCGCGTTCCCGCCGCCGTCGGCGGCAGCGACCGCGTGTGGAGCCACGAACCCTCCGCGCAATTTACGCTCGACTACGCGAAGTGGGCGCCGTTCGTCACGGGCGACGTTCCTCACACGCTCGTCGATCGCGACGAAGCGGTGCGCGCCGACGCGAGCATGGAAACGATGGCGAAGCTCAAGCCGCTCGAGAAAGACGGCACGATTACCGCGGCCAACGCGCCCGGCGTGAACGACGGCGCCGCGGCACTGATTCTCGCCGACGCCGCCTACGCGAAGGAGCGCGGGCTCTCCGCGCTCGCGACGATCGTCGATCACGCGACCGTGGGCTGGGACTCGCCGTACATCTGCCTCACGCCCGCGATGGCGGCGCAGAAGCTGATGGAGAAGCACGGTCTCAAGGCGAGCGATATCGCGGTTTGGGAGATCAACGAGGCGTTCTCGGCGGTCGCGCTCACCTCGTCGCGCAACCTCGGCCTCGCCGAAGGCACGATCAACCAATTCGGCGGCGCGGTCGCGATGGGACATCCGATCGGTGCGTCGGGCGCCCGCATCACCGGCACGCTGATCAATCAGCTTCGCAAGCGCGGCGGCGGCTACGGCATCGCGGCGATTTGCTCGGGCGGCGGTCAGGGCGATGCGCTGCTGGTGAAGGTGGACTAACGCGTGAAGGTACTCGTCATCGGTGCCGGACAGATGGGCTCCGGCATCGCGCAGGTGGCCGCGCAAAGCGGCCACGACGTTCTGCTCAACGACCGCGCTCCCGAGTTTATCGAGCGCGGTCTCGCCGTCATTACGAAGAATCTCAATCGCAGCGTCGAGAAAGGAAAGCTCGATGCCGCGGCGCGCGATGCGATTCTCGCGCGCATCGTGCCGCATCCGGCGCTCGAACGCCTCGACGGCACGGAGATCGCGATCGAGGCGGCGACCGAGCACCTCGAAACCAAGCTCGAGCTCTTCCGCAAACTCGATGCGGAGCTTCCGCCGAACGCGATCCTCGCGAGCAATACCTCATCGATCTCGATCACGCTGCTCGGCGGCGCGACGAAGCGCGCGGAGCGCGTGATCGGCATGCATTTCATGAATCCGGTGCCGGTGATGCAACTCGTCGAGATCATTCGCGGCATCGCGACCTCGCAGGAAACCTATGCATTCACCGAAGCGCTGGCGACGCAGATGGGGAAGACGCCGGTCGAAGTACGCGACTTTCCCGGCTTCGTCTCGAATCGCGTGCTGATGCCGATGATCAACGAAGCGATCTATGCCCTGTACGAGGGCGTCGGCTCGGTCGAGGCGATCGACACCGTGATGAAGCTCGGCATGAACCATCCGATGGGACCGCTCACGCTTGCGGATTTCATCGGACTCGACACGTGTCTTGCGATCATGAACGTGCTCTACGACGGCTTCGCGGATTCCAAGTACCGTCCGTGTCCGCTGCTCAAACAATATGTCGCCGCAGGGTGGCTCGGCCGTAAGAGCGGCCGCGGCTTCTACACGTACAACTGATGCTCGATTCCGGCGTGCGCGCGCAATTCGATCTCACCGAAGAGCAGCGGCAGATCGCCGGGCTCGCGGCGGAGATCGCACAGCGCGAGATCGCTCCGCACATCGCGCAGTGGGATCGCGAGCATACGTTTCCCCGCGCGCTCTATACCAAACTCGACGGTGCGGGCATCATGGGCATCCTCGTGCCCGAAGCCTACGGCGGCGTCGGCGCGGACTACGTGTCGTACTCGCTCGCGATCGAAGAGCTCGCGCGCATCGACGCGGGTACGGCCGTGACCGTTTCGGTGCACTCGATGATCTGCTCCGCGATCCTGCGCCTGGGCAACGAGGCGCAGAAGCGGCAGTGGCTCCCCGAACTCGCCGGCGGCGATACCATCGCCGGATTTGCGCTCACCGAACCCGACTGCGGTTCGGATGCGGCGGCGCTGCGCGCGAGCGCGAAGCGCGTGGACGGCGGCTTTTTGCTCAACGGACGCAAGCAGTGGTGCACGAACGGCAGTTACGCGGGCGTAACGATGGGGATGTTCCGCACGGGCGGTGCGGGTGCGAAGGGCGTGAGCGCGTTTCTCGTGGACAACGCGTCGCCCGGAATCACCGTGGAAAAGGTGACCGAAAAACTCGGCATCCACACGAGCAACACCTGCGATCTCGCCTTCGATGACGTGTTCGTTCCCGAAAGCGCGCTGCTCGGCAACGAGGGCGACGGATTCGGATCGGCGATGACGGCGCTTGCGGGCGGACGCATCGGTATCGCGGCGCAGGCGACCGGCATCCTCGCCGGATGCCTCGACCAGTCGGTGGCGTTCGCCAAGTATCGCGTCGCGTTCGGCCGCGCGATCGGCGCGTTCGAGGGCGTCTCGTTCAAGATCGCGCAGATGGCGATGGATCTCGACGCCGCGCGGCTGCTCGTCTATCGCGCCGCGGGACTCGCCGATGCCGAAAAGCCGTTCGTGATCGAGGCGAGCAAGGCGAAGCTCTTCGCCTCGACCGCGGCGCGCAAGCACGCGGCGGAGGCGCTGCAGATCCACGGCGGCTACGGCTACACGACGGAATTCGCGATCGAGCGTTTCTACCGCGACGCGAAGATCACGGAAATCTACGAGGGAACCTCGGAGATCCAGCAGATCATCATCGCACGATCGCTGCTGGGAAAATTGGACTAGACACGCGGTAGCGCCCTTCGACAAGCTCAGGGTGACACATGTATGTCAGCTCGACACGGATGTGTCGGCTCAGACACGGATGTGTCGGCTCGACGCGGATGTGTCGGCTCGACACGGATGTGTCAGCTCGACACGGATGTGTCAGCTCGACACGGATGTGTCGGCTCAGACACGGATGTGTCGGCTCGGACACGGATGTGTCGGCTCAGACACGGATGTGTCGGCTCAGACACGGATGTGTCGGCTCGGACACAGGTGTGTCAGTTCGACACGAATGTGTCGGTGGCGCAAATGTGTCGGGTTGGCGCGGGCGCGTGTCATCCTGAGCTTGTCGAAGGACGGTCGAACCATCGAATCGCCCGATCGAAGGGCACAACACTCGAGAACAGGAGAGTAACAAGAGCACGCCATGAATCTCATGGAGTATCAGGGTAAGGAACTGTTCCGCCGCAGCGGCATTCCGGTTCCGCGCTCGCAGCACTGCACGACGCCCGACGATGTCGCGGCGTTCATCGAAAAGAATCCCGGCAAGTGGGTCGTGAAGGCTCAAGTGCTGATGGGCGGCCGCGGCAAGGCCGGGAAGATCAAGTTCGCGTCGAGCGCGGACGAAGGCCGCAAGGTCGCACAGGAGATCATGGCGACGCCGATGCCGCCGAACCGTCAGAATCCGAACGGCGAGCCGATCAAGTCGCTGCTCGTCGAAGAGACGCTCGACGTCGCGCTCGAAGCCTACTGCGCGATCAGCGTCGATCGCACCACGAAGAAGCCCGCGATCATCGTCACCAAATTCGGCGGCATGGACGTCGAAGAAGTGCACGAGAAGCATCCGGAATCGTTCAGCACGTTCTTCGTCGATACCGCGATCGGCTACTCACCCTTCATCGGGCGTAAGCTCGCCTTCTCGACCGATCTCGATGCCGGCTATCGTAAGCAGTTCCCGGCGATCGTCGCGGGCATGTACGATCTCTTCTTCAAATACGGCGCCAAGCTCGTCGAGATCAATCCGCTGATCCTCACCAAGGACGGGCGCGTGATCGCGGCCGACGCGAAGGTCGAACTCGACGACGACGCGCTCTTCCGTCATCCGGAATTCAAAGAATGGCAGACGGTGCTGCCGCTCGACGAAGACGAGTCGCTTGCGACCGATGCGGGTCTCGGCATTCGCAATTTCCGCCGCTTCGGCGGCACGGTCGGCACGATGGCAAACGGCGCGGGCCTGGCGATGGGCACGATGGACGCGGTGAAAAACGCGGGCGGCGAGATCGCGAACTTCCTCGATGTGGGCGGCGGCGCCAACGCCGAGCGCGTGCGTAAATGCTACGAGCTCGTGGTGAATCACACCAATGCCAAGGTGTTCTTCATCAACATCTTCGGCGGTATCACGCGCGGCGACGAAGTCGCGAAGGGCATCGTCGAAGCGCTCAACACGACGAAGTCGCGCAAGATTCCGCTCGTGATCCGTCTCACCGGAACGAACGAAGAAGAAGGCCGTCGCATTCTCGCCGATGCGGGCATGACGCCGGTCGAAACGATGGACGAAGGCGCCAAACGCGCCGTCGAACTCGCCGCGGCCTCCGCCTAATCCGTGTCATCCTGACAACAACCGTGTCATCCTGACAACAACCGTGTCATCCTGACAACAACCGTGTCATCCTGAGCTCGTCGAAGGACTACATCAATGTCGATTTTCTTGGATAAGAACAGCAAGGTCTTCGTGCAGGGCATTACCGGCGCGGAAGGCTCGTACCACACCGGACGCATGCTCGCGTACGGTACCAACATCGTCGGCGGCGTGACCCCCGGCAAGGGCGGCCAGAAGACCGAACACGGATTGCCCGTGTTCAACACCGTCGAAGAGTGCGTCGCCGCGACCGGCGCGACGCACCAGTGCATCTTCGTTCCGCCCGCCGGCGCCGCCGACGCGCTCTTCGAGGCGTATGAAGCGGGCGTGCGTTTCTCGGTCTGCATCACCGAAGGCGTGCCGGTGCACGATATGCTGCGCGTCGTGGGTGCGACGCCCGGTATGCGCATCATCGGCCCCAACTGCCCCGGCCTTATCTCGCCGGGCAAATCGTCGATCGGCATCATGCCGGGACACATTTTCAAAGAGGGCAACGTCGGCCTGATCTCGCGCTCCGGAACGTTGACGTACGAAGTCGTCGACGGACTCACGCGCGCGGGCCTCGGTCAGTCGACGTGCGTCGGCATCGGCGGCGACCCGATCATCGGAACCACGTTCGTCGATTGCCTGCGCGAGTTCAAGAACGATCCGCAGACAAAGGCGATCGTGGTGTGCGGCGAGATCGGCGGCTCCGATGAAGAAGACGCCGCGGCGTTCATCAAAGAGCATCTCGCCGGCACGCCGATCGTCGCGTTCATCGGCGGCCGCAACGCACCGCCGGGCAAGTCGCTCGGTCATGCGGGCGCGATCATCTCGGGCGGCTTCGGCACGCCGGAGAGCAAGATCAATGCATTCCGGGCAGCGGGAGTACCCGTCGCGGATCGGCCGTCGGAGATTCCGAAAATGCTTGCCGAACGCATGGCTGCCACCGTATAACACTTTCACTCGTAACCGTTACTAAAACTAATAGGCCGCTGACGATTCAGCGGCCTATCATTTTTTAAGTAACGATAAAGGAGCAGACCTTTGTCGAGAGAATTCGCACATCAACGTCACATGGGAAATTGCTGAGAGCCGCACGGCGGCGCTCGGCATTTCGCATGTTGGCGTGCGTGTCGACAAGGTGTCGATACGACTGTCACTCACATCTACTGAGGGCTATCAATTGAATAGTAAACGAACCCTCCGTCAGGTGGCCGTGGCGCTGCTCCTCCTCGTCGCCTTCCTGTTCCAGGGAACATGGGCACTGGCAGGTACGACGGGATCACTGAGCGGTGTTGTCACGGATCCGAACGGGGCCCCCGTGGCCGGCGCGTCCGTCAAGGTCGTCGCCGCCTCGCAGTCCGGTTCCACCACGACGGACGCAACGGGTCACTTTACGTTCCTCTCCCTGACGCCGGATACGTATACGGTGTCGATCGAGAAGAGCGGATTTAACCCGATCTCGTTCGCGGGCGTCACGGTCTTCGCAGACCAAAATCAGACGCTCTCGTTCCGCCTCCAGAAGGAGCTCAGCACGATCGCCCGTACCACGGCGACCGCTCCGGGCGCTCTGGTGAAAGCGGGTACCACCTCGGACGTGTACTCGGTGAACGCGGCGACCGCCGCGAAGGTCACCGGTCTCGGCGGCGGCGGCGGTCTCGATAGCGCCTATTCGGCGATCGCGACCATGCCGGGCGCCTACGTCCCGGTCGGTCAGGCCGGCTGGTATCAGTCGGTCTACATCCGCGGCGGCGACTACGACCAGGTCGGCTATGAAGTCGACGGCGTGCCGGTCAACCGTGCGTTCGATAATTATCCGACGAACACGGCTTCGGCGCTCGGTCAGCAGGAAGTCCAGGTCTACACCGGCGCGGCTCCGTCCAACGCCGAAGGCCAGGGCCTCTCGGGCTTCATCAACCAGGTCATCAAGACCGGCACGTACCCGGGCTTCGCGGATAGCGATCTCGGCATCGGCGGACCGATCTTCTACCACAAGGCCAACATCGAAGTCGGCGGCGCAACGCCGGACCGTCGTTTCTCGTACTATGCGGGCTTCGGCGGCTACAACCAGGCCTTCCGTTCGGTCGATCAGCAGAACGGCGCGTCGTACCAGAACAACTGGGGCTACGTGACCGGCGCGACCTGCCCCGCGGCTCCGGCCGCCGGCGGTCTCTATCCGGGTTGCTACGCGGCTGACGGCACGTATGCGCCGAGCAACGCGGTCAACCCGTGGTACATCCTCGGACCGTTCAGCTACTACAGCACGCAGCTGATCACCGACCGCGAGAACGTGGTGAACTTCCACTTCGCGATTCCGCACAAGAAGGACGGCGGACGCGACGACCTCCAGCTGCTGTGGCAGGGGTCGGATCTCAAGACCTTCTACGACGGCTCGCAGTCGGGTCTCGGAAGCCAAGCTTTCGTGAACCAGCTCGGCGGCTATTCCTTCCCCACGTCGGTCACCTATCCGGGTCCGCTCAATCAGGTGATCCCGGCGGCGGGCGCGACCGGTGCGTCGTTTGCGACTCCGCAGACGTACTGCTTCCCGTCGGTTAACAGCGCTGCCGCGTGTAGCGGCGGCCCGATCCCCTACACGCTGAACGACTCGGTCGACAACGCGGTCGGCATCGTGAAGCTCCAGTACCAGAAGAACTTCGGTTCGAGCGCATACCTCCGTGTGTACGGCTACACCGTGTACTCGAACTGGTTCAACTGGGGCCCGAACTCGGCGAACCTCTGCTGCGCCGGCGTGCCGGTGGACTATGAAGTCTACACGCACTCGCGCGGTCTGAGCGCCACGTTCGCGGATCAGCTCAACTCGAAGAACCTTCTGCAGGTGCAGGGTTCGTACACCGATGCGAACTCGAACCGCATCAACAACAACACGATGTTCGCCGGCGGCGGTACGCATATGGCGGTGCTCGTCAACGGGGCTAACCCGATGAGCGGCATCTGCTATACGCCCGCGGCGGAGACGTTGTACGACGGCCACAACAATGTCACGGGGATCACGCCGGCCGGAACGCCGATCCCGTGCGACGGCAAGTACTCGACGTCGACGCAGATCAATCCGGTTACGGGCAATCCGTACACGGATGCTCAGGGTAATGCGATCAAGCAGCCCAGCAGCCCGTGGCCCGGCTACATCACGGTCGGCGGCCTCCAGGGAACCGGTACCGGCGCCTTCGGCGGTCCGACCGATACCTTCGCCCCCGGAACCACCTGCGGCGGCGGCCCCTGCGCCTGGTACGTGGCCGACAACGGCTTCAACGGCCCGGCCAACCGCGTAACGCCGCGCTTCTACTCCGGCTCGCTCACCGACGAGTGGGATCCCACGGATCGCCTCCACTTGAACCTCGGTGTGCGCTTCGACTCGTTCCAGTACATCCCGCAGGCGAGCGACACCGGTGCGCGTCCCTTCTGGACCAACGTGTGGAACCAGTCGTACTGCGTGAACTCGACGCAGGTCGGCGCGAACGCGGTCGAAAAAACGGACCCGACGCAGTCGTGTTCGGCGGCCTTCGGTGCGGGATACGTGCCGGCGACCGTGACCGACGTGAGCTCGACGCAGACGTACACGGTCTTCCAGCCGCGTATCTCCGCGACGTACACGCTCAACCCGCTCAACGTGCTGCGTTTCAGCTACGGTAAGTACGACCAGGCGCCGAACACGGCGTTCCAGCAGTACAACTACCTGCAGCAGAATCTGCCGCTCGCGACCAAGAACTTCTACTCGCTCGGCTTCACCGCCCCGACGCATCCGATTCGTCCCGAGACGTCGTATAACACCGACTTCTCGTGGGAGCATCAGATCAAGGGCACGGACATGTCGTTCAAGCTGACCCCCTTCTATCGTAAGACGAAGGATCAGATCCAGCAGTTCTATCTGGATATCCGCACGAACTTCGTGTCGGGTCTGAACGTCGGTTCGCAGACCTCGGAAGGCCTCGAGTTCCAGTTCCAGAAGGGCGACTTCTCGAAGAACGGCTTCGCGGCGCTCTTCAGCTACGCGTACACCAACGCGTACGTCACCTACTCGCCGGCGCCGAACGGTGCCACGCCGATCACCACCATCAATCAGGCGATCGACAAGTACAACGCCTTCACGAAGGCCGGCGGCGGTGCTCCCTGCTACACGACGGCCGGTGTCGCGCAGACCAATTCTGCGAACTGTACGGCTGCCGACGTGGCGAACCCGTACTACAACGCTCCGGAACAGGCGCACTTCGACGAACACGGTAAGTACGCTCCGTACGACCTGTTCGCGGGTCCGGCTCCGGGTGCCGGCGGCTACGGCTCGTTCGTGGCGCCGAACGTCGCGACGCTCGTGCTGAACTACAAGCACGACAAGTTCGCGGTGACCCCGGCGCTCCAGTTCTCGAGCGGAAACAAGTACGGCTACCCGATCGCTCAAATGGGCATCGATCCGTCGTCCTGTACGGCGACGCTCGGAGCGGTCTCGGGCGATCCGCGCTATCCGTACGGCGGCTACGGCAGCTCGTACAACGCGGCGGACTGCGCCCAGCAGGCGGTCGCGATCCCGAACCCGGGGACGGGTGCGTTCGACGCGGTCGGCGGCTTCAAGCAGCCGAACCGTCTGACGATGTCGATGCAGCTCTCGTATGATGTCAGCCCGCGCGTCAGCGCCGTGCTGACCCTCGCGAACATCTTCGACACCTGCTTCGGCGGTACGAAGGGTTCGTGGACGAATCCGCAGGGCGTTGCCTCGAGCAAGGTCTGCGGCTACGGCGGCGGCTACTCGTTCGCGGTTCCGCCCGTCGCCAACGGCTACAACCCGCCGCTGAGCAACGTGCAACCGTTCCAGCAGCAGTCGTACGTTCCGAGCATCTCGGCGCTGCCGTTCAACGCGTACCTCGACTTCAAGATCAAGATCTAAGTCGATAACGCCTACCTCGCATCGTGCGAACGAGAAGGCCTCCGCGAAAGCGGAGGCCTTCTTGCATCTCGAGCGCGAAGCTCACGCGCGATGCAGCATGGATATAAATGCGAGGATTGCGAAACGGCGATCTTCCTCGCAACGACGCGCACCGAGCTCTCGTGGCTGCGCGATCGTGCCCACGTGGCCCGCGAGGTGGCAAAGCACTCGAGCGGCGGCCTCGACACGTGGATGATGGACGGCCTCGAATTCCTAAACGATCACCAAGGCCATTCCATCGTCGTCGTCGTGCGCCGCT
Source organism: Vulcanimicrobiota bacterium (assembly GCA_027306785.1). Lineage (GTDB taxonomy): Bacteria > Vulcanimicrobiota > Vulcanimicrobiia > Vulcanimicrobiales > Vulcanimicrobiaceae > REEB354. Next base: position 83 of record DAHUZB010000029.1, on the reverse strand, counting down.
AGCCGCGGCGCGCGGCTAGCGTGCTGCGAAACCCGGAGCACGATGTGAAATAGAAGAGAGGCGACCGCACGTGCGGTCGCCTC
>DAHUZB010000024.1 GCA_027306785.1 Vulcanimicrobiota bacterium | reverse complement strand
ACGGGCCGCGGAACAACGAATGCATGCGCCCTTCGAGAGGCTCAGGGTGACACACGCGTATGAAAAGCAAAGGTGCGATAGTACTGCCGGGCTACGTGCTGTTCATGACGGCGATCAGACTCGAACGCACGCTCCCCCATGTCACCCTGAGCGTGTCGAAGGGCCGCGGAACAACGAACGCATGCGCCCTTCGACAAGCTCAGGATGACACGCGCAAAACCGCTGCGTGCGCGTTGCGCACTCCGCTGATGAGGGTACCGTGAGTTCGAGGCACACGCGACGTCGCATAAAGCAAAGAGCCCGGCGTTGCCGGGCTCTTTGCTTTATGGCGGAGAGGGTGAGATTCGAACTCACGGTACCCTCATCAGGTACGCCCGCTTTCGAGGCGGGTGCCTTCAACCACTCGACCACCTCTCCGTGATTTGCGAGCGGACGTAACTACCGCATTTCGTCCGCGAAACCTTCTTGCGGCGGCGCTTGCCGCTTTTGTCGAAAGAAACGTTGGAGTTGAGCGGCCGTCTCCGCTTCCAGGACGCCTGCCGTCACCTCCAAGCGGTGATTCGTCTTCGGTGAGCGCAGGATATCGAACGCGCCGCCGTCGGCGCCGCCTTTCGGATCGCGAGCGCCGTAGACCACACGCTTTACCCGCGCGGCGATCATCGCGCCCGCACACATCACGCACGGCTCTTTCGTTACGTAGATCGTCGCGTCGGAAAGACGCCACACCCCGAGCCGCCGAGCCGCTTCGTGCAGCAGCAGCATCTCCGCGTGCGCGGTCGCATCGGGGCGAAGCTCCTTCTCGTTCTTTGCCTCGAGCACGAGCTCGCCGCTCACCAGCACCGCGCCGATGGGAACGTCCCCTTCCGCCGCCGCCGCATCGGCCAGCTCCATAGCCCGCCGAATAAACGCCTCGTCCTCATCCATTCAACAATCGACCACACGAGACCCGAACAAGATTTTGGGCTTGTTTGGGTCCGATCGCAAGGCGCGAGAGGGCGCCGTGGACTGTGGTCCACAAGCCATCTCGCAACGCCGCGAGCGGGCTCAAACAAGCCCAAAATCGCGCCCGGAGGGATTCGAACCCCCGACCTCTGCCTTCGGAGGGCAGCGCTCTATCCAGCTGAGCTACGGGCGCGCGAGGTGCCGGGACTATTCCGGAGACTTCCCGGCGCTGGGAATGTGCTTGAAGAGATCCAGCTTGTGATCCACCAAGCCGCGGTAGAACTTGCGGACGCAGTCCGGATGCCCGAAGAAGTACGTCCGGGCGTACGCAAGATCGTCGCCCGAACTGTCGGGCACATAGTGCGAGATCTCGATCTCTTCCATCTGATTGCGATCGACCGGATGAGGACAGAAATCGCACGGAATCGTGGACATTGAATACCCTACCTTGAAAACGGGAACGGCCGCCACGGGGCGGCCGCTGCCCATCACATCTGACTCGGGTAGGATTTGAACCTACGACCAAGGGCTTATGAGTCCCCTGCTCTACCACTGAGCTACCGAGCCACGGCGATGAGACCGTTTTCGACACCTGACTCTACCAAAACCCGCCGCCGCGCGCAACCGTGGCGGTCGAAGAATGCGAAGGACCCCGCATCGCTGCGGGGTCCTTCCGTGAATCTGCGGTCGGAGGGACTCGAACCCCCAACCTACAAGTTCGTAGCCTGTTGCTCTATCCAATTGAGCTACGACCGCAAGATCTTCGCCGCGACCGCGCGGCGCGGCCAAACGGCGACCACCGTAGATACGCGGTGGTTTTTTCTTTCCCTTCTCACGTTGGAAAGAACATGGCGGAGAGAGAGGGATTCGAACCCTCGATACGACTTTACATCGTATAACGGTTTAGCAAACCGCCGCCTTCAGCCGCTCGGCCATCTCTCCAGTTGTCAATCGCCGCCGCACGTTGCGGGCGGGTCAGCGCCGTCCGTTCGCCTCGCGCGCCTGCGGCGCCTGCGACGGACGGGTCAGGCCGTAGAATCGCGCACGAACGGTGCCGCGTGCTACCGCTTTGGTCGGATACCGCTTACGACGTCGGCGCGGTCGGCCCCGTCATCGGCGGCTCGTCCACGAATACGGCGGGCTCCGCCGGCGTCGCCGGAACCGCTTCGGGCTTACGTGCGGCGCGCGAGCGTGCAAGCAGTGCATCGATGCCGAGAATGCGACCCGTCGGGAGGACCACGTTCAATGCGGAGAGCACGAGCGCTGCCGCGTCGAGGCCCGACCACATGCTCGCGTGCGCGAGCCCGCCTTTCGCGGTGATATAGTTCAGCGCGAGCAGCACGCCGATGAGCCCGCCCAAGCGCGTAAACGCCCCGAGCACGAGTAGCGCGCCGGTGACGACTTCACCCAAGCGTACCAACTCGGCGAACAGGCTCACGTTCGGGAGCACCGTGTCGAGCAGAAATCCGTGGTACCAGCCGCTCGTGTGCGCGATCGCGTTGTTGACGAAATCCGGCATAAAGCCGGTCGGCGGCATGAAATCCTGACTCTGGGTAAACTTCGGGATGCCGTGCAGCAACCAGAACGCGCCCGCATAAAGCCGGAAGAGGGCGAGCCACGACGCGTAGACGGTGTTCGATGGAAGTTTCATGCGTGAACCTCGGTTCGAGCGAGAGCGAGCTGCGCAATCAGCCGTGCGGCCTCTCGGGCGGCATCGGGTCGTCCCGAACGCCGTGCCGATGCGATCATTCGCTCGCGAGCGGCCGAATCCGTCAGCACATCGCGCAATACCGCGGGCACGCGCGCGAGCGGACGCGCCCGCACCGCCGCGCCCCATTCCGTGAGCACGCGCACGTTGCGCTCTTCCTGGCCCGGCAGCGGCTTGTAGAGCACCATCGGCACCTGAGCCGCGAGCGCCTCGGCCGTGCTGAGCCCCCCGGGTTTGGTAAGGAGTACGTCGGCCGCGTGCATGTAGTCGTACACGTTCTCCACGAAGCGCAGCACGCGCACGGGATAGTGCACGCTCTGCGCCGCATCGAGCACGCGCCGCTCCATGCGCGCGTTGCGCCCCGCGATCACCACCGCCGCAATGGGCGACTCCACTTCGTCGAGCGCGCGCAGCAGGCGTTCGAGCGGTCCGAATCCGAGGCCCCCCGCCATCATCAGCGCGATCTGGCGATCGCTCGGCAGCTCGAGCCGTTCGCGCAGCGCGGCGCGCGGTTCGTCATTGGGCGCGAAACGCGGGTCGACCGGAATCCCGCTCACGATGATGCGTTCGGGCGCGACGCCGCGTGCGATCATCACCTCGCGAATCGCATCGGTCGCGACGCAATAGCCGTCGATGTTGTCGTGAATCCAAAAAGCGTGCACCGCATAATCGGTCACGATGCCGACGACCGGCGGCGCGTCGGCGAAGATGCGTTTGTATTCGGCCATCGCGCCGCTCGGGAACGCGTGCGTACAGACGACGACGTCCGGACCCTCGCGTTCCATGAGCGGGCGGAGATTCTGCGCGGTGAATTGATGCGCCCAGGTGCGGAACGGTCCCACCTCGGTCGCGCGCTCCGCCCGGTCGTAAATATACCGGTACATCTGCGGAATGGTTTTGACCATCTGCAGATAGCCGTCGGAGACGACGCGCGACATTACCTTCGCGGCGTACTTGTACGAATCGACGACCTGCGTGCGCGCGTCCGAATCGATCTCGCGCAGCGCCACGCACACCGCGTTCGCCGCGGCGAGATGCCCGGCGCCGACACTCGCCGAGAGAAAGAGAACGCGGATCTAGGCCTCGCCTTCGTCGCCCGCTTCTTCCGCGAACACGAGGAACTCGTCGAGGATTTCCTGCGCGAGTTGATCGTCTTCGAGCAGGTTGCCTTCGAGGTCGGTCACGATGAACTCGCTCTCCGCCTCTTCGTCCTGCGGCTCGTGCATCAACACGGCGTACGAAGAACCGTCGTCGGGATCCTCGAGAATGCCCACCACCTCGAACGGCAGCTCGCCGCCGTCCTTGGTCTCGATATAGAGAATCTCGCTCAATTCGAGCGGGCCGCTCTTCGTTTCACCGTTGTTGGTCGTCATGGGTGCTCCTTTAGTGCAGGCATCGGGCGACGTTGCGCTGATGCTGGGCGAGGGTATCGGCGAAGACGTGGCGTCCGTTGCCGCAGTAGACGTAGTAGAGAGCTTTCGTCTCGGCCGGGTGAAATGCCGCTTCGAGCGACGGTTCGCCCGGGTTCGCGATCGGCGTCGGCGGCAGCCCGAGGTGCAGATAGGTGTTGTACGGCGAGTCGATCTTCAAGTCGGCAAACGAGAGTTCGGTCTTGTGTTCGGGCAGCGCGTACTCGATCGTCGCATCCACCTGCAGCGGCATGCCGAGCCGCAGGCGGTTGTAGATGACCGCCGCGATCATCGGGCGATCGATGTCGGCCTTCGCCTCGCGCTCCACGAGCGACGCGACCGTGACCGCTTGCGGAACCGTGACGTGCAGGGCGGCCGCGCGCGCCTTCGCATCGGGCGGCAGCTCCTTGAAGAACTGATCGGTCAGCTCCCGTGCCACCTGCGCCGGGCTTGCATCGAGCGGAATCAGGTAGGTGCTCGGAAAGAGAAAGCCTTCCAGGTTCGCGGTCCGCGCGCCGTCGACGACGAGCGACGTGTGCATCGCGAGACGATCGAACGCTTCCGCGCTGCCGAGCCCTTCGGCCTGAAGCCGCGCCCCGATCTGCGCGGCGGTGAAGCCCTCGGGGATCGTGAGCCACGCCGCCACCTGCGCGCCGCCGCTCTGCAACGCACGGAGCACGGCGTCGGCGCTTTGGTGCGGCGCGAACGCGTAGGCCCCCGCGCGTACGTCGACGTCGGCATGGCGCAGCCGCGCGAGCGCGCGAAACGCGAACGCATTGCCGATCACGCCCGACTCCGCGAGCTTTCGCGCGATGTCGTCGAAGGTAGAGCCGCGGCGCACGATCACGTTGGTGCGCTGCGCCGGATGCGAGCGGTCGCCGTAGACGAGATAGGCGAACGCGGCCACCGCGATCGCGCAACCGAGGACGATCACCGTCACCCCGCGGACGAGCGCGCGCAGCATCTCAGCGCGCCTCGTTGCGGCGGCGGGCGAGAAAGGTTTCGAGGATCAGCGCCGCGGCCATCCGATCGACGACCTCTTTGCGGCGCTTGCGCGAGACGTCGGCACCGATGAGGGTCTTGGTGACTTGTGCGGTGGTCATGCGTTCGTCCACGCGATGGATCGTACCCGGAAAAACGGTGCGTACCTGGTCGATGAACGCATCCATCTTCTGCGCCGCGATCCCGGCTTCGCCCGAGAGCGCGAGCGGATAGCCGACCACCAGTTCGCGCACGAGATACGACTCGCAGTAGTCGGCGATCTTGGCGAGATCCGCGCGCAGATTCGTGCGTTCGATCGTGCCCACCGGGAGCGCGAAGGTGCCGGTGGGATCCGCCACCGCCACGCCGATGCGCTTGCTGCCGACGTCGAGTGCGAGAATGCTCACGACAGCACCGTCTTCGGCTTACGCCCGAGATGATGCGCGATCAACGCCTCCACGGCAGCGGCAACGCGCGGGCGCGCGCGCACCGATGCGCGACCGCTGCCGCGCGCCGCCGCGATCGCCGCGAGGTTGCGCAGATCGTCGGCGTCGAGTTCGGGCAGATCGCGCCAGCGTTCGCGACACGAGCCGCAGATGAATCCGCCCGCATCGGCATCGAGAAAGGCATGCGCTTCGACGAATCCGTTACCGCAACGCACGCAGGTATCGACCGGAGGCTCCAGGCCGAGCGCCGCGAGCAGGCGGAGCGAAAAGCGCGGCACGAGCGCGCGCGGCTCGTCGCTCGCGGCGATGGCGCGCAGCATCCCGTCCACGAGCGCGTACACCTCCGGCAGTGCGAGGTCGGGCTCGCAGAAAGCATCGATCAGTTCGGCGACGAGCTGCGCCGCGGCGAAGCGTTCGGGAGCGACCAGGCGCTCCCACGACGAGCGTACGATGTCGGCCGAGACGATGACGTCGAGCGATCGGCCGCGATGCATCTGCAGTTCGCACTCGTTGCCGAACTCCAGGCGACCCGCGAGCTGGCTCTTCGCGCGACGCACGCCTTTGCCCACCGCATCGAGCTTGCCGCGCTCGGTGGAGAGCAGGGTGAAGATGCGATCGGCTTCGCCGAGCGGACGCGCGCGCAACACGATCGCTCGGGTCTTATACGAACGGGCCGAAGTGATGGGGAAGCAGCTCCGCCACCGTCGTCCGGGCGACGCCGTCGGGCGTCGTGTAGACGACGATCATCTCGGGATTGAATTCGGCGAGCACCTGACGACAGGCACCGCACGGGCTTGTGAGCGCACCCTCGTTGCCCGCGACGGCGATCGCGTGAAAGGTGCGAAATCCCGCCGTTATCGCCGCCGCGATCGCCGCACGCTCGGCGCAGATGCCGAGCCCGTAGCTCGCGTTCTCCACGTTCGTACCGAGGATCACGTGCCCGTCGCCGACGTCGAGCGCCGCACCGACGCGAAAGTTCGAGTACGGCGCATAGGCGCGGGCACGCGCGTCGTGCGCGGCCGAGAGCAGATCGTCGAGCTCAGCCGACGACATCGGAGGACTCGCTCTCGGCACGGGCTTCGTCGGTGTGATCGCGCGCGATGAAGACGCGTACCGCGAGGATGCGCCGTCCGCGCGTGCGATCCACGCGCAGGCGCGTGTGCTCGTCGGCCTCGATCTCTTCGCCTTCTTTGGGCAGACGCCCGAAGAGGCCGACCGTGTAGCCGCCGATCGTCTCGAAATCCTCGGTCGGGATCTCGGTGCCGAGCTTCGCATTCACGTCCTCGATGTTCGTGCCCGCCTCCACCACCGCTTCTTCATCGGAGATCACGTGGATCGGCTCTTGCTCGTCGGTATCGTGCTCGTCGCGAATCTCGCCGACGATCTCTTCGAGCAGATCCTCCATCGTCACGAGGCCGGCGGTCCCGCCGTACTCATCGACCACGATCGCCATCGAGAACTTGTCGCGCTGCATCTCGCGCAGCAGTTCGGCGATCTTTTTGGTCTCCGGAACGTGCGAGACGGGTCGCATCAGCGTACGCAGGCTCGACTGGGCGAGCGTGCCGTTGGCGAGCGCGATCAGCAGTTCGCGATCGTGCACGACGCCGATGATGTCGTCTTTCGATTCCTGAAAAACCGGGAGCTTGGAGTAGCCCTCCGCGATCACCACGTCGAGCGCGCGGCGCGGTGAATCGTCGATCGAGACGGCGACGATCTCCGGACGGGGCGTCATCACCTCGCGAACGATCGTATCGCCGAACTCGATGACCGAATGGATCATCTCGCGCTCTTCTTCTTCGATCACGCGTTGTTCCGCGCCCACGTTGACGAGCGCGCGAATATCCTCTTCGGTCACGTAGATCTGATGAACGTGCTTCACGCCGAAGACGCGCAGGATCAGGTTCGCGATCGCGATGAAGACGTTCGCGATCGGGCTCACGATCATCGAGATCACGCGTATGAGACGCGCGAGCGCGAGCATCCAGCGTTCGCCGTTCCCCGATGCGAGCGTCTTCGGGATGATCTCGCCGAAGAGCAGCAGCACGATCGACATCGCGACCGTGGACCAGACCGCGGGCTGCGGTATGCCCAGATCGACCGCGATCGTGGTCGCGAGCGAATCCGCGGCGAGGAGCGCGATCGTATTGCCGATCAGGATCGCGGTGAGCACGTGGCTCTTGTCGTCGACCAGGCGCAGCACGTCATGCGAGCCGTGGACCTTGCGCTCCGAAAGGGCACGCGCGCGCAGGCGCGAGACCGAGACCAGGGCCGTCTCCGAGGCCGAAAAGAGCGCGGCGAAGAGGACCAGGACGGCAAGGGTAGCGATTTCCAGCCAGTTGGGATGGGCCGTCGTCATGCGTGGGCGCCTTCTTCGCGGCCCAGGCCGAGCGGCCCGCTACTTCGGGGGAGATCGATATTCAAAACGGCGACATTATAGCACACGGCGCTAGACCGGCAGATGCCCGCGCGCGAGCAGGTAGATCGCGAGCGCGACGACCGTGCCGAGCACGGCGCCCGCGACTGCTTCGCTCGTGCGATGGATCTTCGCCTCGACCCGGCTCTGGGCCACCAGAAAGGCGATGAAGTAGGCGAGCAGCGCCGCGAGCGGCCGCTGGTAGAGAAACGCGAGCAGCGTGGCCGCCGCGAAGGCGAGCCCGGCATGCCCGGAGATCGCGCCGCCCTGGAGCGCCGAGCCGCGCCCCACCCAGGCTTTTGCGAAGATCGTGATGATCGCGACCGCGAAGAGCACGACGAAGGCGACGTTGCTCGGCACGCTCGCGACCGCGGCGTAGACGCGCTGGCCGCCGTTGATGATGCCCTGATAGAAGACCAGATAGCCCACGACGATCGCCGCGAGCGAGGCCACCAGCACCGCCCCCGCCGCCGCGTCCTTGGCGGTCTTGGCGAGCGGATGGTGCGTGGCGGTGAGCAGATCGACCACCGCCTCGACCGCCGTGTTCACGAGTTCGAGCGCGAGCACGAGCGCGATGAGCACGATCAGGCCGACGACGTAGTCGCGATCGAGGCGCAGCAGTAGCGCCGCGAGGACGACGAGCAGCGAGATCACCAGATGCGCGCGCATGTTCGGCTGCGTGCGCGCCGCATACATGATGCCGTCGAATGCGTGGTTGAACGACCGCCAGAAGCGCATGCTAGTCGTCGTACGGCCAGGGCATGCCGATCGCCGCGGCGAGCCGTCGTTCTTCGGCCTCCATCACGGCGCGCTCGGCGGGCTCTTCGTGATCGTGACCGAGGATATGCAGCAGGCCGTGAATCGAGAGCCGATAGAGTTCGTTTTGCAGCGGCGCGTCGTAGTCGGCCGCCTGGCGGCGGGCGGTATCGATCGAGATCACGATATCGCCGAGCAGGCGCTCGTGCGCGAACGGCTCGGGTTCGAGCGGAAAGCTCAGCACGTCGGTCGGTGTGTCTTTGCCGCGGTGCTCGCGATTGATCTCGCGAATCGCCGCGTCGTTGACGAGCGTGAGCGAGATCGTCGCGTCGGGCTCATCGACCGCCGCGAGCAGCGCGCGCAGCGTGCGTTTGAGCGCGGCCGCGTCGACGCCGCTGCCGCGCACCTCGTTTCGGTAGTGAATCGCGCTCACGACGCGCTGCCGCTGCCGTAGGCGCGAATGATCTGCGCGACGAGCGGATGACGTACGACGTCGGTCTCGCTGAGTTCGACCACGCCGATGTCGTCGAGATCGCGCAGGCGCATCGCCGCATCGCGCAGGCCGCTGCGCACGCCGTTCGGCAGATCGATCTGCGTCACGTCGCCGTTGACGACCATCTTCGAACCCGAGCCCAGGCGCGTGAGGAACATCTTGAGCTGATCGCGCGTCGCGTTCTGCGCTTCGTCCAAAATGACGAACGCGTCGCTCAGCGTACGCCCGCGCATGTAGGCGAGCGGCGCGACCTCGATCGTTCCGCGTTCGAGATACTTCGCGACGATCGATCCGTCGAGCAAGTCTTCGAGCGCATCGTAGAGCGGACGCAGATACGGATCGACCTTCTCGCGCAGATCGCCGGGAAGAAAGCCGAGCTTCTCGCCCGCCTCGACCGCGGGTCGCGACAGAATCAGGCGCGAGACCTCGCGGTCTTTGAGCGCGCGTACCGCCATCACGACGGCGAGAAACGTTTTCCCCGTTCCGGCCGGGCCGATGCCGAAGGTGAGCGTATTGCGCTCGATCGAGTGCACGAACGCGCGCTGACCCGTCGTCTTGGGACGCACCTCTTTGCCGCGCTGCGTGCGCAGCAGCGTGCCGGGAAGCGCCTTGCCGCCGGGCTCCTCGCGCGCCTCGGCGACGGCGAGCGTGACGTCATCGGGCGTGATCTGCGCGCCGCCCACGGCCGCCTCGAGCATGCGACGCAGGGCGTGCTCGGCACGCTCCACGTTCTCCTCGCCGCCCGCGAGGACGAGATGATCGCCGTCGGCACGCACGCTGACGTCGAGGCGGCGCTCCAGCGCCGAGAGGTTTTGATCGAACTCTCCGAAGAGGCGGACGCGGTCGCCGAGCTCGGTCAGATCGACGCTTCGTCGTGTCGTGGACTCCAGAACGTATGCTCCTGCAGTGCTTTGGGCGGGCCGAGCACCTGTGCCGCGATGACCGCGCGCACGAGGTCGGCTCTCCGTCCGAACATACCACGCGCGGGAGCGGTTCCATGCCCGGCGGCGAGCGCCGCGCCCGAAGTACCGACCGCCGCGGGGCGCGGCGGCTCCGCGCGACGGACGATGATCGGGGGCGGTACGGCGGCGAGCACGGGCGGCGGCGGCGGTGGCGTCTGCGGCCCGGGCATCACCGGCAGCGATCCGAACTGGGCGACGACCCCCTGCGGATGCGGCGCCGCGGCGCGCGGCGCGGGCTGCCCCGGACCGCGCGCCTTGCGGGCGCTCTTCGCCATGCTCGAGACGACGCCGATCGCAACCAGAACGATCCAGACCAGCGTGCCCAGGTTCTCGAGGTGCACGCGTTACTTCGGCGGAGCGGGCGGCTGCGGGCCGTCCGGTCCGGCTCCCTGATCGGGGACGCCGCCGATCGCATCGCGCATCGTCGTGTCGGCCTGGAGGTTCTTGAGGCGGTAGTAATCCATCACGCCCAAATTGCCGCTGCGAAACGCCTCCGAGATCGCGAGCGGAATCGCCGCTTCGGCCTCGACCACCTTGGCGCGCATCGCTTGCGTCTGCGCCTTCTGCTCCTGCTCCGACGCCATCGCGGCGTACTGCCGCTCCGAGGCTTTCGCCTGCGCGATGCGGCGGTCGGCTTCGGCCTGACTCGTCTGCAATTCGGCGCCGATGTTCTTGCCGACGTCGACGTCGGCGATATCGATCGAGACGATCTCGAACGCCGTCCCCGAATCGAGCCCCTTGCCGAGCACCGTCTTCGAGATGCGATCGGGATACTCGAGCACTTCCTTGTGATCCACCGCGGCGCCGACCGCGGCGACGACACCCTCGCCGACGCGCGCGATGATCGTCTGTTCGCCCGCGCCGCCGACGTAGCGATCGAGATTGCTGCGCACGGTAACGCGTGCCTTCACGTTGAGCTGGATGCCGTTCTGCGCCACACCCTGAAAGGTCGGCGTCTCGATCACCTTCGGATTGACCGAGGTTTGCAGCGCCTCGACGACGTTGCGGCCGGCGAGATCGATCGCCGCGGCACGCTGCCACTCGAGCGGAATCTGCGCGCGTTGCGCCGCGATCATCGCGAGCGTCACGTTCTCCACGTTACCGCCTGCGAGAAAGTGCGACTGCATCTGATCGATCGTGAGCGAGAGGCCCGCTTTACGCGCGCGCACGTAGTTGGTGACGATGACCCCGGGCGGTATGCCGATCAATCGCATTCGCACGAGCGTGATGATGCCGAGCGGCACACCCGCCGCCACGGTGCGGATCCAAAGCCCGACCGGGACGTAATAGATGATCGTGAAGAACGCGATGACCGCGACGAAAAAGATGACCGCTGCGATGAGCGCCGCGCTGCCTGCAATCACGGTACGAGCCTGCTCCTTAGTGGACTAGGTGTAGTCCGGAAGTGTAACGGGTTCGACGAAGATACGCGCGCCTTCGACGCGCGTGACGCGTATAGGCGTTCCCGCCTGGATGAACTCTCCCTCGGTGAGCACGTCGATACGCTCGCCGCCGATCGTCGCGATACCCGAGGGGCGCAGGTACGATGCGGCCGTGCCGATCGCACCGCGCAGCGACGAGAAATCGGCACTCGTGACATAATCGGCTCCCTGCGTGCCGGCGAAGGCGAGCCGTCGCATCCATGCGTTCTCGGGAAAGACGCGCGTGGAGAGGGCGAAGAGCAGCACCGCCGCGATGATCGCGGTCGAAACCGTCTCGATCGCGATGAAGAAAAACGGTACGCCGAAGGCCAGGAGCACCGCGAGCAGCAGCGCGATGCCGCCGAGGATGCCCGGCGCTCCGTGTCCGGGCACGACATGGAGCTCCCACAGGATTCCGAGCAGACCCATCACCGCGAGCGCGAGCACGAGCCCGTTCGAAAAGCCCGCGTAGATGTGCGTTCCGAAAAAGAGCGCGAGCGCGGCGACGCCGATCGTGCCCGCCACGCCGTGCAGCGTCTGCATCTCGAGGATGAGACCGAGCACGCCGAGCGTGAGCAGCACGCCGCTGAACTCCGGCGTCGTCGCGATGCGGGCTACTTCTTCACCCCACGAATAGTCCACGGTCACGCGCGGCGCGTCGGCGAGCCCTTCGGAGCCGAGCGCGCTCGCGAGATTCGGCGCGATCGCGTCGGCGATGTGCGCGCGCAGCGCTTCGCGCGTGTTGAGCGTGAGGATCGCACCGGTCGCTTTGTAGGCGGGCAGATCGACGTGCTTATCGACCATCGCGCCCGCGATCGTCGGATCGCGATGATTGCGCAGCGCCGTCGATTCGAACTCCGCGCGCAGTGCCGAAATCATCTTCGGCGTGGCCGGAATGGGCTCGGCGGCACCGATCGAGGAACCGGGCGCCATGATAATGCGTCCCGCCGAAAGCGTAATGAGCGCGGCGGCCGAGTAGGCCCGCTCGCTCACGTAGGCGATCACCGGCACCTTCGCCGCAAAGACCGCATCGCGAATGCGGAACGCCGCTTCGACCAGCCCGCCCGGGCTGTCGACATCGAGGACGATCGCTCGTGCGTGCAGATCGCTCGCCTGTTGCACCGCGCGTTCGACCAGATGCGCCATCCCGTCGTCCACGGTGCCGTGAATCGGCACCACGAGCACCGGCGGCGCGGACGGTGCGGCCTGCGCGAATCCGGCGAAGCCGAGCGCAAAGGCGAGCAGCGGAACCAGACGGAGCAGCGCGCGGAGGCGTTTCATGCCCGATGCTACCGGGGTTGCTTGCCGGAAGTTACGCGGTGCACCAACGAAAGAGCCCGGCGGTTAGCCGAGCTCTTCGGTGACGATCTGTCGGATCAGGTTGCCGTCCGCCTCGCCCTTCAGACGTGGCATCACGGCTTTCATCACGCCGCCCTGATTGCGGCCCTCGGCGGGCAGTCCGGCGATGATCTCGCGGACGATCGCCCGAACCTCGTCCGGCGACTTCTGAGCGGGCAGATAGGCCATCAGAATGTCGCGCTCGGCGCGTTCCTTGTCGGCCAGATCTTGGCGCCCGGCCTTCTCGAACTCGCCCAGCGAATCGTTCCGCTGCTTGACGAGCTTCTGGAGCACCGCGAGTTCGTCGGCATCGTTCAGATCGGCGCCGGCTTCGGTCCGTTTGTACGTGAAGCCGGAGAGTGCCGATCGAAGGGTGAGCAGGCGCACTTGATCGCGCGCTTTCATCGCCTCCTTGAGATCGGAGGAGATGCGGTCCTTCAAGCTACCCATTGCGAATTACGAGCGGCGCTTGCGAGCGGCAGCCGACTTCTTCTTGCGGCGGACGCTCGGCTTTTCGTAGTGCTCGTGCTTGCGCGCCTCGGCGAGAATCCCCGCCTTCTGGGTGGCCTTCTTGAAACGGCGCAGCGCGCTCTCAATCGATTCACCCGGAGCTACGCGAACTTCCATTGTTGATTGACCCCCCTTTCGAGGCGCCGCGAACGGCGCAAAATATCGGTCGGAGTGCAAAGCGAACCCCGACCGAAGTACTCTAGCACAGGGGAGCAGGGGCGTCAAACCGCCTGAGTCGGAGCGGCGGCGCGCCGCAGCATCAGCCCGGCGGCCAGCCCAGCGGCCGTCCGGCGAGAACGTGCACGTGCAGATGGTCCACGGTTTGGCCGCCGTCGGCGCCGGTATTCATCACCAGGCGATAGCCGTTCGCCCCGCGTTCGCGGCCGAGTTGCGAGGCGACCGCGAAGAGCTTGGCCGTGAGCGCGGCGTCCGCGGCGTCGGAGAGCGCGCCGATGTTTGCATGATGCGCGATCGGCATCACGAGCAGATGCGTCGGCGCCTGCGGATTGATATCCGCGATGGCGAGCACGTCGTCGTCGCGATAGAGCGGCGTCGCCGGAATCTCGCCCCCGGCGATACGGCAAAAGATGCAGTCCATGGCGTGCGTTCTCCCTGTCGTGCGTTTAGCGGGTGCGGATCGTGAAGCTCCACGAGCGGGTGGTGACGTTGCCCGCGCGATCGGCGACGCGCACGACGACCTTCACGGGCCCGTTGCGGTAGGCATGCGCGGGCATATATTGGATGTACGAAGCGGTCCGCACGCATTCCGCGGTCACATCGTGTCCGTTGACGCGCAGCATGATGCTCGACGGGTTCACCGGCACCGCGTCGGCGACGAACGTCGCATAGATGGCCGGACGATCGGAGTTGACGACCGCGCCCGCGCTCGGCGCGAAGTCGGCGATGCCGGGCGGCGAGCTCGCGGCGGAGAGCATGGTCGGCGCCTGCGCATCGGGCGCATCGGCGGCGCCGACCCGCAGATGGCCGATGATCGGGACGTCGGTGAAGTTTACGCCGTTCGGCAGCGTGTAGCTGCCCGCGTACACGCCGTCGGCGCCGCCGCTCATCGCGATATTCCGGACGTAGGGTCCGATATCGAAGGTCGCGGCGCCGCCCGGCGTACCGCGCAGCGTCACGCGCACGCGATCGCGCGCACGCAGCGGATGATCCGCGCCGAGCGTGACGCTCGCGATGCGCGGTCCGCCGTCGCTCGGGCTCGCCTGCGCGACCGAGCGGCTCACGAGGATCGAGCGCACCTCGTTCGTCTCCACGTTGTAGCGAACCGTGACGCGATCGCCGACCTGCAGATCGCCGATCTGCGCGGGCACGCCGTTGAGCGAGATCTGCGTGGTGCGCGAAGGCACGATCACATGGCCGTCGGCGAGGACGAAACGATCGCCCGCCACCGCCGCGATCGCACCGTTGTGCGAACCGAACGCATCGACGACGCGCGTGACGTGCCCCGCTTTGCTCGTGAATACGCGGGCGAAATCGCCCGGACGGATATCCGCGAGTTCGCCCGGGACGGTGACGTTCGCATCGACGTCGTGCATCTCGACGAGCGCGTTGCGCGAGATCGAGATCGTGCGCACCGAGGCGTTCACCGAGAGCGTGAGCGTGGGCGGATCGGAATCGACATCGACCGCGGTGACGGTGCCGAATCGTTCGACGCCGCTTCCGTCCTGCGCGATACCGCTCGACGCGCGCCCGACCAGTTGCGCGACGATCGTGACCGTGCGTGTCTTGCGATCGAATCGCGCCTGCGCCCCGAGCACGTCGGTAAAGAAGCGCAGCGGTGCGTAGAGCACGTCGTGAATTTCGAACGGAGCGGCGTCGAGCAGCACCGGTCGTCCGTCTACATGCGCGACGCGGCTGCCCATCGTGAGCGAGACGGTCTGCGCGCCGACCTCGGTCGAGATCAGGCGTCCTCGGCGTTCGAAGGCGAGCCCGAGCGCCTCGATCGTTCGCCGGACGGGCACGTAGAGCAGATCGCGGCGCACCACGGGCGGCGGCTGCAGCGGCAGCACGACGCCGTTGATGACGATTGCGATCGGCGGAGGGCCGCTCGGCACCGGACGCGGCGCGAGGCCGAGCGCGCCGACGAGCAGCAGGGCCGCGAGGATGCGATTCAGGTTCACTCTTGCAAGATCTCCGCGTAGACGTCGGCGGTCGCGCGCGTGGTCCGCTCCCACGTCAGGTCGCGCACGGCGGTTCGGCCACGTTCAACGAGTTGCGTGCGTAAGGCCTCGTCGTCGAGCAGGCGCTCGATCTGCGCGCGAGCTTGTTCCACGTTCTTCGGCTCGAACAACAGGCTCGCGTCCGCGATCGGCTCCGGGATCGACTCGGTCGTCGCGATCACCGGACAGCCCGCCGCGATCGCCTCGACGAACGGCAGCCCGAAGCCTTCGAGCAGCGCGGGGTGCACGAGCGCGCGCGCGCCGGCGTAGTAGGCCGCGAGTTCGTCGTCGCTCACGTCGCCGAGCACGACCGCTCGGCGACGCGGCGTCGAGCAGCGCTGAAGCAATCCGTCGAGATCGTCGTGCCCGGTCAGGTAGAGATCGACCTCGTAACGCTCCGGCAGCGCGGCCCACGCGCGCACGAGCGTGGGAATATCCTTGTGGTCGCGGTGATTGCCGACGTTGAGCAGGTACGGCCGCTCGGCTCGAAACGGCGCGACCGGTTCGAAGAAGCGCGCGCGCGGCGCGAGCGGAATCACGCGTATCTTCGCCGGATCGACGTCGAAATAGTGCACGAGATCGGCGATCGTGCGGCGATCCGAAGTGATGATCCGCCGGGCCTGTCGGCACGCACGCCGGACCACCGTCATGTAATACGGGCCGATGTACGCGCGAAAGAACTGTTTGAAGCGCAGATGGATCAGATCGTGAATCGTAAAGACGAAACGTCCGCCCGCGAAGGCGGGCACGTAATGCGTCATGTAGTGCGTGAGCTCGATGCGGTCGCGCACGAGTTCGAGCGGCAGCAGCACTTGCTCGGCGAGGCCGAGGTTCTGACCCTGCGTGTAGACGCGATACTCGTACTCCGGCGCGAGCACCGGCAAGCGTTTCACCACCTCGCGCACGTAGGTCGCCATGCCGACCGAGATACGGCGACCGCACCGCGCGTCGAGCCCTATCCGCGGCATCGCCATGCAACCGCGAGCGGATAGAGGGCGGAGTACCACGCGATCGTCCACCCGCGCGGACCGTCGAGCAACGCACCGCGTCGCAGCAGGTAGTTCGCGAAGCGCGGCACGAGCAGCACGCCCTCCCGCAGGAGCGCGGCGAGCGACCGGGGGCGCCCCTCCGCCTCGATGCGGGTGTATCGCGCGAATTTCGAACGGTACGAAGCGGCGTCGGGATACGAAAAATGAAGCAGCGTGCCGTCGAGTTCCGCGTTCGTGCCCGTGCAGACGAGCCGTTCGTGCAACGCCGCATTGCCGCCGCTCGCGGGGCGCGCCTCCACCCGCGCGGCTCCGGTTCGCACGAGACGCACGAGCGGCTCACCGCTCCACATGCGCATCGGCTTGCCGCGATAGTAGGTGGTGCGCCGAATCACGTAGGCATCCGCCACGCCGTCGGCCGCCGCGATCGCGCCGCGCAGCACGTCGTCGAGCGCCTCGTCGGCGTCAAGCATCAGCGTCCACGGCGTCGTCACCTGCGCGAGCGCGTAGCGGCGGGCATCCACGAAGTCGGTCCAGGGACGCTCGATCACGCGCGCCCCCGCCCCGCGTGCGTGCTCCGCGGTGCGATCGTCGGAGCACGCATCCAGCACGAGGATCGCGCAGCCGTGCGGAAGGCTCGTGAGCGCGCGCGGGAGATTGCGCTCTTCGTCGCGCGTGAGGACGACGGCGGTTATTTCGCTTGCGTCCACGTCTCCGCGTCCGCGGCATCCGGACGAACGATATGCGCGTGCGCGAGCGCCGCGCCGACGAAATCGCGGTAGAGCGGCGACGGGCTGTTCGGACGCGATTTGAATTCGGGATGTGCCTGCGTGCCGACGAACCACGGATGCAGTTCGCCCGGCAGCTCGACGATCTCCACGAGCGTCGCCTTGCCGACCTGATGGTATCCCGAGAAGCGCATGCCGTGCTCCTCGAAGACGGATCGATACGTGTTGTTGAACTCGTACCGATGACGGTGACGTTCGCTGATCTCGAGCGCGCCGTACGCCTTCGCCGCGAGCGAATTCGCATCGAGCGTGCACGAGTAGGCGCCCAGGCGCATCGTGCCGCCGTAGATTTCGAGGTCGCGCTGATCGGGCATGAAGTCGATCACCGGATCCGGCGTCGTCTCGTCGACCTCGATCGACATCGCCTTGGGAATCCCGCACACGTCGCGCGCGAATTCCACGCAGGCGAGCTGCATGCCGAAGCAGATGCCGAGGAACGGAATCTTGTTCTCACGCGCATGCCGGATCGCGAGGAGTTTGCCGTTGACGCCGCGGGCTCCGAAGCCGGGCGCGACGAGAATGCCGTGCGCGCCGTCGAGCACGCCGACACCCTCGCTCTCCACCGTCACCGAATCGATACGGCGAATCTCCACCTCGGCGTGATGGTGGATACCGGCGTGATAGAGCGCCTCGTTGATCGAAATGTACGCGTCTTTGAGCTCGACGTATTTGCCGACCAGGGCGATCGTGATCTTGTGGCGCGGATGCATGATGCGCTCGACGATCTTCGACCAATCCTCGAGTTTGGGCGCGTTCGTGCGCAGACCGAGCTTGCGCACCACCGCGTCGGCCAGACCCTCGGCTTCGAGATTGAGCGGCACCTGATAGATGGTTTTCGCGTCGCCGTTCTGCACGACCGCGCTCGGCGGCACATCGCAGAAGAGCGCGATCTTCTCCTTCAATTCGATCGGCATCGGCACGGCCGACTGCGTGCGGCAGACGATGGCGTCGGGCGAGATGCCGATGCCGCGCAGTTCGCGCACGGAGTGCTGGGTCGGCTTCGTCTTGAGCTCTTCGGCGGCGCCCAGATGCGGGACGAGCGTGAGATGGCAGTACATCACGTTCTCTTCGCCCACGTCATAGCGCATTTGACGGATCGCTTCGAGGAACGGCAGCGACTCGATATCGCCGACCGTGCCGCCCACTTCGACGATGCAAACGTCGGCGCGGCTCGCTTCGGCGACGCGTTTGATGTGCGCTTTGATCTCGTTCGTGATATGCGGAATCACTTGCACGGTCGCGCCGAGATACTCGCCGCGCCGCTCTTTTTCGATCACCGAATTGTAGATCTGTCCCGTCGTCACGTTGTTGGCGCGGAAAAGATTCTCGTCGATGAAGCGCTCGTAATGGCCGAGATCGAGATCGGTCTCGGCGCCGTCCTCGGTCACGAACACCTCGCCGTGCTGATACGGATTCATCGTACCGGCGTCGACGTTGATGTACGGATCCAGCTTTTGGATCGAGGAGGTGATGCCGCGAGCTTTGAGCAGCCGCCCGAGCGAGGCCGCCGTGATGCCTTTACCGAGCGAACTCACGACACCGCCGGTAAAGAAAATATACTTCGCCATCTCGGGATGTGTCTTTTCGCGCCGCGCGGCGCGCCTACCTCGGTACGATTCGAACGAAACGCTCGCGGCCGCCGTAATCGTGCTCGACGCGCACCTCGGCACCCGGCATCCGCTCCGCGACGAGCGCGCGCAGCCCCTCCATGAGCGGCGGCGCCGCCTCGAGGTAGAGCGCCCCGTGCGGAGCGAGCGCATCCGGCGCCGCGACCAGGAGGCGGCGGTAACACGCGAGACCGTCGGGTCCGCCGTCCAAGGCGAGCCGCGGCTCGAAGCTGACCGGATCGGGGGCCGCGGAGATGGCGGCGGTCGGCACGTAGGGGAGATTCGCGAGGATCGCGTCGTAGCGGCGACCGGCGAGCGGCTGCAGCAGATCGCCGCGGAAGAGGTGCACGCGATCGGCGACGCCGAGGCGCGCGGCGTTCTCCCGGGCCACGTCGAGTGCATCGCCGGAAAGATCGACCGCGTCCACCTGCGCCTGCGCAATCTCGGCGGCGAGCGTGCAGGCGATCGCGCCGCTGCCGGTGCCGATGTCGGCGATACGGGGAGCGGCACGTTCGCGTAGGAACGCGCGCGCGTCGTCGATCAGATGCTCGGTCTCGGGACGCGGCACGAGCACGCGCGCATCGACGAGAAACTCCCGACCGTAAAAGCCCGCACTCCCGACGACGTATGCAAACGGTTCACCCGCGGCGCGACGCGCGGCGAGCGCGCGCATTGCCATGCAGATTTCGGGAGCGAGCTCGGCATCATCGTGCGCACGCACCCAGGAGCGCGCGCGGCCGCACACGTGCGCGAGCAGCATCTCGGCTTCCCCCGCATCGAGGCGTTCATCGCGGAGCAGCGCCTGCAGCAGCTCGTCCGCGCGCATCTCAGCCGGCGACCGTCTCTCCCGCGAGCAGCTTCGCCTGTTCGTCGGCGAGCAGATCGTCGACGATCGAGCCGATGTCGCCGTCCATGATGCCGCGAATGTTGCCGTAGCTGCGATTGATGCGATGATCCGTCACGCGATCTTGCGGAAAGTTATAGGTGCGGATCTTCTCCGAACGATCGCCCGTGCCGACCTGACTGCGGCGCAGCGAGCCCATCGCTTCTTCTTTTTCGCGCTGTTGGCGCTCGTAGAGCATGGCCCGCAGCATCTGCATCGCCTTCTCGCGGTTTTGCGTCTGCGAACGCTCCTGCTGCGAGGCCACGATGATGCCCGACGGGATGTGCGTGATGCGGATCGCGGATTCGGTCTTGTTGACGTACTGACCGCCCGCGCCGGAGGCTTTGTAGGTGTCGATGTGCAGGTCGGCGGCCTTGATCTCGATATCGACGTCTTCGTCGACCTCGGGCAGCACGGCGACCGTCGCGGTCGAGGTGTGGATGCGACCTTGCGCTTCGGTCGCGGGCACGCGCTGCACGCGATGCACGCCCGATTCGTGTTTGAAGGTGCGGTACGGCGATTCGCCCTTGACGCCGAAGACGATCTCCTTGTAGCCGCCCGCCTCGCTCTCGTTCTCCGAGACGAGCTCGACGCGCATCCCGCGCGACTCGGCAAAACGCATGTACATGCGCGCGAGATCGCCCGCGAAGATCGCCGCCTCATCGCCGCCCGCGCCCGCGCGAACCTCGATGAAGACGTCTTTTCCGTCGTTCGGATCCTTCGGGATCATGAGCAGCTGCAGACGATCCTGCAACTCCTCGCGCCGTGCGCGCAGCTCCTTGCCTTCGTCTTCGGCGAGTTCGCGCAGTTCGGGATCGCTCGTCTCGCGCAGCAGCGCATCGTTCGCAACGAGATCGTCGAGCGTTTTGCGGTAGACGCGATACGCGGCGACGGTCTCTTCCATCTGCGCGCGTTCTTTCACGAGCGCGGTGAAACGCGCTTGATCGAAACCGCCGACGGGATTGGCCAATTCCGCTTCGATCTCGTCGAAACGTCGGACCATCGTGTCGAGTCGCGTGAGGACGCTTGCGTTCAAATCGGACATTGCAATAAAAAGACGAGCCGCAGAGCGGCCCGTCTCGGAATCGAGTCTACGAAGCTACGCCTCGACGGCGGTCGCTTTCGCTTCCTTGGCGGCCTTACGGGCGGCGGCTTCGGCCTTCTTCTTCTCGGCGGCGGCGGCACGCTGGTTGAACTTATCGACGCGACCCGCGGTGTCGACCAGCTTCTGCTGGCCGGTGAAGAGCGGGTGACACGCCGAACAGATCTCGACGGAGATATCTTTCATCGTCGAGCCGGTCGAAAAAACGTTGCCGCACGCGCAGTGAACGCGCGCTTCCGGATGCCAAGTCGGGTGGATATTCTGTTTCACAGCCCCTCGATTATAGCAGGGCTGTCAAAGCCCCCCGGGGCGTGCGCCGACCTGCGACTTTCCCGACAGAGGCGAACCGCGGCCCCAGGAGTTGCGTTCCTTCGGTAGCAAGCCATCCGAGGAGATGATGACCATCCGAACCGCCCTTCCGCTGCTCGCGCTCGCCGCCCTGACGGCGGCGGCGTCCGCCTCCCCGATCCGTGACGGCGGGATCATCCGCAACTCCGGCTCGACCAACACCGCCGCCTACGAGATCAAACTCTGGTCCGACGGCTCCGCCATGCTGATCGAACAAGGCCGTCAGCAACGCTACTTTCGCGTCGCCCCCGAGACGGCGGAGCGCTTCTTTCGCGACGTGGTCGCCGCGCGCGCCGAACCCGGCACGCCGCGCGCCTGCATGAAAAGCGCGTCGTTCGGGACGCGCACGACCGTGCTCTGGCACGACTATCTCTCGGTCGATCTGCAATGCGCGCCGCTCTCGCCCGCCGTCTCGCAGTTGGCGGCCGACGTAGCGGCCGTGCAAGCGAGCGCTTCGATTGACACGCGCATCCGTCGGATCCCGCTTCCGCACGATATACGCAAGATTCCGACGGCGACCCCAGAAGTGCAGCCGACGTGAAATATCCGAGTCTCGCTCTTGCGGCAGTCGCGCTGATCGCAGCCGCGCCGACCCCGCCGCCTCCGCCCCCGACCCTTCCGCCCGCGACGCCGCCGCCGACCGCGAGCGCCGCCGCTCCCACGCCCGCCGCATCGGCAACGCCGAACGCGCTCGATAAACTGTTCGGCCCCGGCGGTCCGAAAGGCGCCCCGAGCGCCAAGTCGGCGAAGCCTGCGAATCGCATGGCGACGCCACCCCCCGACGCCCGAGAAGGCCTCGACGGCGTGTGGGAGATCCAGATTCAGCGCGGCGCGAACACCGACTACGAGCACTTCAAGCTCAAACAGGTCGGCACGACGCTCACCGGCATCTATCTCACCAAGAACAACAAGCGTTACCCGGTCGCGGGATCGCTCGACGGCACGAACATTCGCCTGATCGTCTCGCTGAACGACGGATCGACGATGCTCTTCGAAGGACGGATCGACGGTACGACCGATATGCTCGGCATGCTCACGGACTCGAAAGAGCGCGTTCCGTTCACGGCAGCGTATCGCCCGAAAGAAAAGTGGTTCGATAACGTCAATCCCAACCCGGGTCTGGGATCGGGCGGACCGCGGTAACGAACGCATCTCGCGTTCACCACGCGCGCTACGTATGAAAACGGGCCCCGCCGAAGCGGAGCCCGTTTTCTTTTGGTGAGCGAACCTGCGCTCGAGTTACGGAACCTTCGTGCCCGTCACCGCCTGCACGAGGTGCCCGGTGAACGGTGCGCCGAGACCTGTGACCTGATCGTAGCCGGGGCCCGATTCATAGCCGCTCGGCGTCGACGCCGGCGCCGGCGTCTGACCCGACGGTACCGCTTGGTTGCCGCCGTAGATCACGTCGTCGAAGACCTGCGAGTAGGTCAGGTGCGGCGTAAATCCGCTCGGTGCATACTTTCCTTGCGCGAGCGACGACGTCGCGTAGATCGCGTAGAACAGCGGAGCCGGATCGCCGAGACGGTATCCCGTCGGACCGCCGGTATTGCACGTCGCGCTCGCCTTACACGCTTGCAGCACGACCGCCCACTGCGCGGCAGCTTCCGGCGCCGCGGCGCTCGTACCGCCCGACGCGTACGGTGCAAAGCCGTACGCGGCATTCTGGAAGATACTCGGGCCGGTGTTGGGATCAGCGTCGAGAGCGATATCGGGAATCTCGCGCATCGTTGCGCCGATCGTCTTCGCCTGCCAGGACGGCGCCGTGAAGATCGTCGACACGCCGCCGCCGGAGCCCACGTTGTTCCCGAAGGAACCGTTGCCGCCGTTGGTCGTGTTGTCCGCCCACGCGGCGATCTCACCGATCAGGTTGCCGCTCTCGTCGACCGGGAGATTGATGCCGCCGACCGCGACGACGGACGGATCCGTTGCCGGGTAACTCGGACATGCGATGCCGAGCGGCGCCCCCGTGACGGGATCGAAGCACTCCCACGCGCCGTTGTCGCCCGAGGAGACGAAGACCGCGATGCCTTCGGCCGCCAAGGAGGCGAACTCGATGGGTCCGAGACCAGGTTGCGACTGGGTGCCGATGTACGAACCGCCGAGATTTTCAGGCAATCCGTAACTGAGCGAGAGCGTATCCGCGGCATTGTCTGCAATCGCTTGCTGAATCTCGTCGTCCGCGATGTTGAGACCCTCAGCCTGAACCGGCTGCTGGCTGCTCGTGCACGCACCCTTGGTGGGGGGCACGAAGCCGGCCGTCGGATCGAAGCACTCTTCGACCGGATTGAAGGCGAGATAGAAGAGCGTCGTCGCTCCGGGCGCGAGCGAGGCCACCGACTCCGTGTCGAGCTGCGCTTCACCGTCCTCGGGATTGCAGGTCGTGTAGTCGGGAAGCATCGGATTGGTCTGCTGGCAGGGCGCCGTGACCGGCGGCGGGGCCGCCAGGCCCGACGGGTTGTAGTCCGCCGCACCGGTGCCGGTGCCGCCGTTCGGCGTCGAGGCGGGCTGTGGCGAGGCGTTGACCTGAACGACCTTGCCGACCGCTGCATGCCAGTACTGCGAGAGCGCCGTCGTATCGTCGTCGCCGCCCTGCGCATTGAGGATCGGGCCCGTGCCGATGATGCCGACGTTGATGCCGGTGCCGTTCAGGCCCGCATTCGCCGCACCGGAGTAATCGAGACCGGTCGAGATCTGCTGCGGCGAGTAGCCGAAGAACTGCGCGTTGTTGTTCTTGATGAAGTACGTACGCGCGACCGAAGCCGACATCATGCCGACGGCTCCCACGACGGGAACGGACGCGGAGAAATGCGGCGAGCCGGTCGGCGCGACGATCTCTTTACCGCGGAATCGGTAAATACCGAACGCCGTTCCGAAGGCGCGGCTGAATTGATCGAGCGAGCCGCTCACCGCCAGCGCCTCACGCTGCGGCCAGGCCTGGACCTTCAGGCCGTAGCCCGCGAAGTAGTTTGCCGCTGCCTGATAATCGGCTTGCGACGCACCGTAGGTATCCGCGATCTGCTGCGGCGTGAGCCAGTGCCGGTAGTCGGGCGACGACGGATCGCTCGCGCTGCGCGCGTACTCGACGAGACCGCGCGGGTCGCGCATACGCACGTACACGGCGAGGGAGAGCCCACCGCCTTTGGCGGGCCCGAGGTACGGCAGTTGCGAGACGACGTCCTGACCCCACGCGAAGGGCGTCGCCCCACCCGCCGAGATCGGAGGCTGTGGAATGACGGAGGCACCTCCGCCGCCGGTGGGAGAGCCGTGTCCCCCACCGCCGCACGCGCTAAGCGCCAGCGCACCCGCCAGCACCGCACCGGCGGCGCGAATAGACAAACGCATTATCGGTGGCCTCCCTCAAAGGCTTTGAGCGCACTGATACCATGCGCGCGGAGTTGTTGCATAACCGTATGCTCGCGCGAGAGACGAGTACGCGCGAACGTATTGAGCTGATGCGCCTGGATCGCCGCAATGACCGGTGCATACGACGACGAACCGCCGGCGTGAGCGCGAGTCATCGCAGCCGTCGTCGTACCCGCGGATGCCTGCAATGCAAGCGTCTCGGTCGTCGTAACGGTTTCGACGCCGAGCGGTCCGTAGAGAATGAAGAACGGCGTGTTGCCCTGCATGTCATAGGCGTAGCTCAGCGTATCGTTGGTCACCATGCAGACCGGAACGCCTCCGACCGTATACGTGTCGAAAGTCGTCGTCTCCATGAAACCGATCGCGGTATCGAGCGTCGTGACGGAGCGCTGGACGTCGTTACCCGAAGTTCCGAGCGCATTCGTGCAGCCGGTCGGGAAGCTCGCGGCAGCGAGAACCCCATCTTTCTCCTGATAGAACGCGGGCGGCGTAGGATACCAGAGCTGATCGCTGAAGGTGATCGGCGCGGGCTGCGGCGAGGCGGGCGGGAAGTTGATCGCGATGTTGACGACCGAACCCGACGGCCCCGGCGACGGCGCCGAGAAGGTCAGCGAGGCGACCTGACCGCTGAAGAACGGCCCGACGATCGAGGCCGATCCGTCGGCATTGTCGCTGATCGTGACCGGTGCGAAACCGAGCAGGGTTTCGACATCATTGTACGTGCCGTCGGCGTTGGTCGTGCGCGTGCCCGAGTCGCCGTTTGCGTAGCTGTACGACGTCTTTGCCGCGGGCGAGTTCGTCCACGATGCGCCGACCGTCTCCGGATACTCATCGAGCACTTGCGGCGTCGAATACAGCGTCGTGAACGTCGGCATGTTTGCCGAACTGGTCTCGGACTGCTGCGAGGCGTACAGCGCGGCATCGACGGACCCGCTGTTCGGCGAGACGCCTACCCACTGATCGGTGGCATAGGTCGCATTCGAGAGATCCTGCGTATCCGTCTCTGCGACGTGTTCGTCCATCGTGGAGACGTTTGCGGTGCCCGGGAACGGCGACGATCCGACGCTGACGTTTTCCGTCACCGCGTAGTTGAGCGTCGTCGGCGGAGCCGTCGATGTCGGCTGCGGGTAGTCGAAGGCGAAGCCGTACGTATAGTTCACGGACTTGGTGCCTTGGAACGTCGTCGGCGCCTGCGTGACGCTCGTCGAAGAGATCACGAGAGCAAACAGATACGTGTCACCGGTCTGCAGGGTCAACGGCGGGATGACGGACTGTGCCGGGAAGCTGATCGTCGTCGTCGTTTCGGAGCCGGGACCCGCGAGCACGTTCCAGCCTTTTGTCGGCGTGGATTCGTCATAATACGCGATGTACGCGCTGCCGAGCGGAACGCCGGGAAGCGTAAACGTGAACGCGGGCAACGCGGTCAGCGTGGTCGTAGCGCTCGTTTGAACCGCAAGGTACGCGAGCGGAGTGATGTTCGAGCCGCCGATGATGGCCGGGAGGCGTGAAGAACGCGCCTGCTGCGGATATGCGATCCCCTGCGGCAGTACCGAGCTGTAGGTAAAGCTCGCCGTTGCGGCGGTGCTCACGAGCGGAAAGGTCACCGAGGCGGCGACGCCGTTGTTCAACGCTGCGAACTGGACCGGCGTCGTCGTCGAAACGGAGAGCGGTGCCGACGTCTGCAGCGTATTCGGTGAAGGGGAGGCTGCCGGCGGCGCCGGCGTCGTGCCTGGCGTTGACGGGCTGGTCGGCACGACGCTGCCGCCGCCCCCTCCTCCGCCACCGCATGCGGCGAGTGCCGCTGCGCACACGACGGCGCCTAAAAATGCAAAGCGCGCGTTCATAAAACTCCTTGAAATGCAACTACAACCGTTTCCAAAGATCGTAAAGAAACGGCATGGTTGGTTTTCAGAAAAAGAAACGGCATCCCTGCGCGCAGCGATGCCGTTTCGTGGGCAAAAATGCCTAGATGTAGCGTGCAGCTATATGCGTTTTGCCAGTCGCTGCTCGACGTACGGCACGAGACCGCCCGCCTCGATCAGTTGCCGCATGAACGGCGGGAACTCCGCCGCCTTGAAACTGGTGCCCTTAGTCATATTCTTGATGACCCCGGTCGCCGGATCGAGCTCGATCTCATCGCCGCTCTCGATGCCGTCGACCGCCTCGGGTGATTCGAAGATCGGCAAGCCGATGTTGAGCGCGTTGCGATAGAAGATCCGCGCGAAGCTCTTCGCGATCACCGCCGACGTGCCGGAGCCCTTGATCGCGATCGGCGCGACTTCGCGGCTGGAGCCGCAGCCGAAGTTCGTGTCGGCGACGATCACGTCGCCCTTCTTCATCTTCGCGGTGTAGTCGGGATCGAGCCCTTCGAGCGCGTGTTTGCCGAGCTCGACCGGATCGATGATGTTGCAGTATTTGCCCGGGATGATGACGTCGGTGTCGACGTTTTTGCCGTATTTGTGGACGAAGCCGCGTAGCGTCGTTTCCATCGTTACACTCCTGCCAGTTCGAGAACGCGCGGATCGGTAATCTTGCCGGTGAGCGCGGAGGCCGCGCAGGTGGCGGGCGAGGCGAGGTAGACCTCGGCCTTGGGCGATCCCATGCGTCCGACGTAGTTGCGGTTGGTCGTCGAAATCGCGCGCTCGCCGTCGCCGAGCGTGCCCATGTGGCCGCCGAAACAGGCGCCGCATCCCGGCGTGTTCACCGCGCAGCCCGCCGCGGCGAGCGTGGTGAGAATCCCCTCGGTCGCGGCCTGCATCCAGACCTTCTGCGAACCGGGATTCACGATCACGCGCACGCTCGGCGAGATTTTCTTGCCCGCGAGAATCTTCGCGACGATGCGTAGATCTTCGATGTATCCGTTGGTGCACGAGCCGATGAAGACTTGATCCACGTGCACGTCCTCGCGCGTGACCTGCGAGATCGGGTGCACGTTATCGGGCGTGTGCGGGCAGGCGACCTGCGGTTCGAGGGCGCTTGCATCGATCGCGATGACGCGCTCGTAGACGGCGTCTGCATCGGCGCGTTCGGCGACGAACGGACGATTCGTGCGTTCCTTGACGAAGGCGATCGCTTTTTCGTCGGCGTGGAAGATGCCGTTCTTCGCGCCCGCCTCGATCGCCATGTTCGCCATCGTGAAGCGCCCGGTGATCGAGAGATTGTCGACCGTGGAGCCGTGATACTCGATCGCGCGATAGGTCGCGCCGTCGATACCGAGCTCGCCGACGGTACGCAGCATCAGATCCTTCGCGAAGACCATCGGCTGCAGTTCGCCGTCATAGACCACCTTGATCGTCGCCGGAACTTTGAGCCACACTTCGCCGAGCACGAAGGCCGCCGCGATGTCGGTCGATCCCATGCCGGTCGCGAACGCGCCGAGCGCGCCGTAGGTGCAGGTATGCGAGTCGCCGCCGACGATCAGCTCGCCCGGCGCGACCAGGCCCTCCTCGGGTAGCACCACGTGCTCGATGCCGCCGCGGCCCACGTCGAAAAAGTGCGTGATCTGCTGCTCGGCGGCGAAATCTTTCATCAGCTTCGCGAGCTTCGCCGACTGCGCGTCCTTGGCCGGAACGAAGTGATCCTCGACGAGGGCGATCTTGTCGCGGTCGAAGACCTTGTCGGCGCCTTTGATGCCACGCATGACGCCGATGGCGACCGCGGCGGAGAGTTCGTTCGCGAGCACCAGATCGACGTTCGCATTGATGATTTGGCCGGGCTCGACGCGATCGAGGCCGGCGTGACGGGCGAGAATCTTCTCGGTCAGTGTCATCCCCATACCGAGGTGGTTCCGCTCGAGGTTTGGAGAATCCCCGCCGCATGATCTTGACGACACCGGACGAGCGCAAGGCGCTCTTGGAACGCAGCAGGAGCATCGCCGTCGTCGGCGCCTCGCCCAAAGCGGAGCGACCGAGCTACGACGTCTTCACCTACCTGCGTGCCCGCGGCTACGACGCCGTGCCGATCAATCCCGCGGTGGCGGAGGTGGAGCACGTCGCCGCCTATCCGACGATCGCCGCCTACGCCGCCGCGCACGGTGCGCCCGACATCGTCGACGTCTTTCGCAAACCGGAGGATCTGCTGCCGGTCGTCGACGACGCGATCGCGGCGGGAGCCCGCGCGATCTGGTTCCAACTCGGCGTCGTCAACCCCGAGGCGATCGCCAAGGCCGATGCGGCCGGGCTCGACGTGGTCGTCGATCTCTGCATGAAGACGGAGCATCGTGCGCTCCTATCGTGAGGAATCCGCGCGCCTCGACGAGTCGCTCTTCGCGATCGTCGAGCGCTGGCACCGCAGCGGCGAACCGATGGATGACGCCGAGTTCGAGTCGCTCGCGCTGCGCATCTTCACCTATCAGCTGCGCTACAACGCGCCCTACGCACGCTACTGCGCGAGTCTGGGCATCACCCCCGATCGCCTGCCGGGTTCGTGGCACGCGATTCCGCCGCTGCCGAACGGCGCGTTCAAGGAAGCCGCGATCGCCACGTTCGATCCCGCGCACGCGGAGCTCGCCTTCGAAACGAGCGGTACGACGCAGGGCGTGGGCGGGCGTCACTACATGGAGCGCGCCGCGCTCTACGATGCGGCGCTGCTCGCGGGCTTCGATCGCTTCATGCTGCCCGATCATCCGCATCTGCGCTATTTCAATCTCGTACCGAACCCCACCGAGCGCAAGCAGTCCTCGCTCGGCTACATGATGGCGCAGGTCTGCGCGGCGCGCGCGCGTGCCGCGGGCTGGTATCTGCGCGGAGACGAGTTACTGATCGAACCCTTCCTCGCCGATCTCTCCGTCGAGATCGAACGCGGCGCACCGATCTGCATCGCGGCGACCGCATTTGCACTCGTACATCTGCTCGACGCGCTACGCGAGCGCGATCTCTTCGTCGCGTTGCCGTCGGGATCGCGGATCATGGAGACCGGCGGATTCAAAGGCCGTTCGCGCGTGGTCGAGCGCGACGACCTCTACGACGAACTGTGCGAACGTTTCGGGATGACGCACGATGCGATCGTCGCCGAGTACGGCATGACCGAGCTCACCTCGCAGTACTACGACGACGTGCGCATCGCGCGCGAACCGGGGCACGGCGTACGCTACAAAGTCGCGCCGCCGTGGCTGCGCGCCCGGGTCGTCGGTCCCGACGGCCGGACGCTGCCGAACGGTACGGTCGGCGCGCTCGTGCACGTCGATCTCGCCAATCGCTCGTCGTGCCTCGCGATCCAAACCGAGGATCTCGGCGTGCAATTCGATCGCGGCCTGGTGCTGATCGGGCGCGAGGCGGGCGCCGAGCTGCGCGGCTGTTCGCTCGATGCCGAGGATCTGATCCGCCGATGACGGCGCTCTCGGCCGTTCCCGCGGCGCGCATCGTGCGCGCGATCGCCGACGCCGCCGAACGCTTCGCCGACGCGGACTTTCCGCCGCGGGTTCGCCTGCTCGATCGCATCGTCGAGCGCACCGGCTACACGCTGCCCGTCGTCGAGTACGCGCTCGACCAGCTCTTCTTCTCGATCACCGCGAGCGCACTCGAAGAGACGATCGCCGCCGAGCTCGGCTCGCTCGCGGCGCTGGATCGATTCGTGGATCGCACCGAGACGACGCAAGGCCATGCGCGCCCGATCGGACGCGTGGCCGTGATCTCCAGCCGCACGACGATCGGCGTCGCGATCGTGCCCGCGATCTTCGCGCTCTGCGCGAAATGCGACGTCCTCGTGAAAGATCGCGAAGACGGCTTGGTTCGCGCCTTCTTCTCCGCGCTCGCCGAAGAGCTCGAACCGATGGCTACCGCCGCACGCGCCGAGACGTGGGTCGGCGAGAGCGACGCGGTCGATCTGCGCGACTTCGATGCGGTGGTGGGATTCGGCAGCGATGCGGGGCTCGCGCGCGTGCGCGAACGCACCGCGGCGCACGCGCCGTTCATCGCCTTCGGCTCGAAGGCGAGCGTGGGCTACATCGGGCGCGAGGCGCTCGACGATGAGACGCAGGCCCGCCTGCTCGCGGCGGACGCGGCGCGCGACCTGGTGCTCTACGAAACCGAAGGGTGCCTCTCGCTGCACGCGCTCTTCGTCGAACGCGGCGGCGCGGTCGCCCCGACGCGCTTTGCCGAACTCTTCGCCACGGCAATCGAGCGCGCGGCGGTCGAATTTCCGCCCGGCGAGCGCGATGCGCGCGCGAACGCGCGGCTGGCGAGCGCGCGCAACCTGGCCGCGTTTCGCGCCGCGACGGGCAGCGGCGGCGTTTTCTCCGACGAACGCGCCTCGTATCTCGCCGTGCTCGATCCGCCCGCGAGCGAGCCGCCCGCCTTTCTGCCGCGCGCCCTCGCGATCCGCACCATCGCCGGACCCGACGAGGCCGCCGCCTACCTGGAACGCCACGCGCTGCCGGTCGAAGCGATGGCGATTGCCGGATCGCGCGACGAGATCGTGAATATGGGGCTGCGCATGGGAGTCCACCGCTTTACCACCTTGGGGCGCTTGCAGCGTCCGCCGCTCGCGAACGCGCACGGCGGGCGCCCGCGCGTCGCCGAGTTCGTTCGTTGGATCACACGCGATCGATGAGCGACGAGTTCGAAGCGCTGCACGGCGCGGTGCCCGGCCCGCACACGGCGGAACTCGCCGCGGTCCTGCGGCTGTACGAATCGCGCAACGTGACCTATCTCAGCGACGAATTCCCGGTCTTTTGGGAATCGGCGAGCGGCGCCACGGTGAGCGACGTCGACGGCAATCGCTACCTGGATCTCACCTCCGCCTTCGGCGTCGCGAACGTCGGACACGCCAACGCCTACGTGGTGGCGGCGGTGCACGATCAGGCGACACGCATGATGCACGGCATGGGCGACGTGCACCCGACCGAGGTGCGCACGCGCCTCCTCGAGCGGCTCACGCACGTGCTGCCCGCGGGATTGAGCAAAACGTTTCTCGCGACCGCGGGCTCGGAGGCGGTCGAAGCCGCCCTCAAAACCGCGATGCTCGCGACCGGCAAACATCGTTTCGTCGCGTATCACGGCGCCTATCACGGCCTCTCGCTCGGTGCGCTCGCGGTCTCGGGCATTCCGAAGTTTCGCGAGCCGTTCGCCGCGCTCGTTCCCGACGTGACGACGCTGCTCGACTATCCCATGGACGGCCGCGACACGGCCGAAGCTGCGCTCGCAAGCGCGCGCGACCGCATCGGCGCTCGCGACGATCTCGCGGCGCTCATCATCGAACCGATCCAAGGCCGCGGCGGCTGCATCGTTCCCCCTCCCGGCTACCTGCGCGGGCTACGCGAGCTGTGCAACGAGCGCGGGATCGTGCTGATCTTCGATGAGATCTACACCGGCTTCGGACGCACCGGCTCGTGGTTCGCGGCGCAGCACGAAGAAGTGGTGCCCGACATCATCTGCATCGGTAAGGCGATGGGTTCCGGCTTTCCGATCAGCGCGGCGGTCGCGCGTCCCGAGATCATGGATGCTTGGCCCGTCTCCGCGGGCGAGGCGCTGCACACCTCGACCTATCTCGGCAACCCGATGGGGTGCGCCGCCGCGCTCGCGACCATCGACGAACTCGAGCGCAACGCGCTGCCCGAGCGCGCCCGCACGCTCGGAGAAACACTCGGCGCGCGCCTGCAGACGCTGCGCGCACACGACGGCGTGCTCGACGTACGCGGGCGCGGCTTGATGTGGGGCGTACAAGTGCGCGACGCGCGCTTCGCCGACCGCATCGTCAAACGCGCGCTCGCCGAAGGCCTCGTCATGCTCCAGGCGGGCCCGGCGGGCGATGTGCTCTCGATCACGCCGCCGCTCGTCATCACCCAAGCGCAACTCTCCCGCGCGATCGATCTGCTCGAACGCGCCGTCTCCATCGCAGCGAAGGAATCATGAACACGTATCGCATCGGCATCAGCGGCGCCGGCTTCGGCGTCAACGCGCACCTTCCGGCGCTTCTTGCACACCCGCGCTTCGAGGTCGTCGCGCTGGCGTCGCCGTCGCGCGCCGCGGCGATCGCGAAGGAGCGCTCGATTCCGCACGCCTTCGCCTCCGCCCGCGAGATGATCGCGGGCTGCGAACTCGACGGCGTGATCGTCGCGTCGCCGCCCTTCGCGCATCGCGACGACGTGCTCGCGGCGCTCGATGCGGGCAAGCACGTCATCTGCGAAAAACCCTTCACGCTCAACATCGAGGAGGCCGAAGAGCTCGTCGCGGCCGCGCGCACGGCCGAAACCGCGTGCGGCATCGCGCACGAGTTCCGCTTCGTGCCGCAACGCGCGGCGATCCGCGAGCTGGTCGCGAACGGTCACCTCGCACCACTGCGCGAACTCGAGATCACGCAGCTCGGCACGTGGCTGCGACGCGAGGGCACGCGCCCGCGCGGCTGGTGGTTCGAACGCGAACGCGGCGGCGGGATCGCGGGCGCGCTGATGTCGCACGTGATCGACAGCGCCAACTGGACGCTCGGCCGCAGCCCGAAACGCGTGCAGGGCTTCCTGCGCACCGCGAACCCGCAGCGCGACGACGCGCAGGGGGCCTTTACGAGCACCGTGGACGACGGGTGCTTCGCGCTGCTCGACTACGGCGACGGACTGATCGCGCGTCTTACGGTCGATGCGACGACCGCGGTGGAGTCGTTCACGATCGCCGTGCACGCGGAGAATCGCACCGCGGTCGCGAGCGGTCGTTCGATCGACGAGATGACGCTCTTCTCCGTCGACGACGAGGAGACGAACGAACTGCAATGCGCGCCCTCACCGTACGCCAAGTTCGCAAGCATCAACGGCAACGTGCCGCTGCTGATGGAGCTCTACGACGCCTGGATCGCGCAGATCGAGACCGGAACGAGCGCGCTGCCGACCTTCGCCGAAGCGCTCGAAACGCAACGCGTCCTCGCCGCCCTCGGCTTCACGACCGCAAGCTAACGTGCGGGCCCGTTAGGGCAGCGTCGGGTCGCCGATGGCGGTTGCGACGGCGCGATAGACATCGAGGCGGCCGCAGCCTTCGTGCGGATCGCCGATATCGTCGGCGGTCGAGCAGAGCAGCTGCTTCATCGCGGTAGGCGAGTCGTACGGCCCGCCGACGCCGCTCACCGAGAGCACGAGCGCGGCCGCGCCCGCGACGTGCGGCGTGGCCATCGATGTCCCGGCGATCAGGGTTCGGCAGTTATTCGTTTCGCCGAAAATGTCGGTAACGCAATCTCCGGCGAAGTTTTTGTCGAACGGCGTCGAGGTCCAGATATTCTCGATCCAGTGCAGCGTATACACCGTGCCGGTCGACGTCGTCTCGCTTGGGGCCGGATCGCCGCCCGGTGCCACGATTCCCCACGAGCTCGCGCTGCGCGGAACGTTGGTCGCACCGTATTGGCTGTAGCTCGCGACGTACTCGCTGTTCGCGCCCGTATAGTTCGATCCGTTGGGGTTGCCGTCGTTATACGCGGATGCGCCCGCGGCGATCACGCCGGGATCGCACGCCGGAGCCCCGACTTGGGCGCTCCCCGCATTGCCGGAGGCCGCGACCACGATGACGTTGTGCGCGATCGCGTTCGCGATCGCCGCGCCTTCGATGGTCGAGGGATCTTGGCCACCCGTGCACCCGGAGGCGACACCGAGGCTCAGGTTGATCACGTTCGCGCCGTTCTGCACCGCGTCGTCGATCGCCGAGGCGATGTCCACGTCGGCGGCGCCGCACTGCGGATCGGTCGTCGTATCGCTCGTGCAGTTGTCGTCCGGCGTGGGGAAGACGCGATAGAGCATCAGCGAGACGTTACCGGCCGCGCCTGCAAAGCCGTAGCCGTCGTTCGTACCGTTGCCCGCGATGCCGGCGACGTCGGTGCCGTGACCGTCGGGGTCGGTGACGAACGAGCCGGTGCTCTGCACGCCGGCGGTGTTCGTGATGAAGCAGCGCGCGAGCACCACGTGTGCTTGCGCGAGATCGGGCTGCGTCACGTCCTCGCCGGTATCGATGATGGCAAGACGCACCGTCTGCGAGCCGAGCGCGTTCGGGTTGGTGCGCAGGCTGCCGTTGTTCGGCTGCGAGTACGCAAACGCGTACCCCAGCCGCTCGATGTGCATATCCCACTGCCCGCCCGTGGCATCGGTCTGATAGAGCGGAGCGACGCTGCCGGGCTCACCCTGGAAGTACGGATCGTTCGTAAGGTAGGGGCCGTTGACGGTCAGCGCGCGCGCGCGCAGCGAGGGCGCCACGCTCACGACGCCGGGAAGCGCCCGCAACTGCTGCGCAACGGCGTCCGCGTTCACGGCATCCACCTGTACCACGCGAGCCGCCCGGCTGACGCCCGCGAACTGCAACCGCGAGCCGAGGTGCGCGCCGAGCGTCGCCGCACGCATACCGATCGTCTCCCCGCCGACGCGTGCCGGATCGTAGGTCACGACCAGCAGCCGTCGATCGACCATCGGGCCGCTCGGGCGTACGAGAGCACGGCGCGACGGCGTCGCAGACGAGCTCGACATCGCGGCAAAGGTTGTCGCCGACGATGGGCAGGTGAATGCGGCGGCATTCGTGCCGGGGGTCGGGGTCGCGATCGGAACCGGCGTCGGAATGATGCCGCCCGAACCGCCGCTTCCGCTTCCACCGCCGCCTCCGCACCCGGCCAGCACGAAGGCTAGCGCGGTAACCGAGATGATGGCGCGATGGAAACGACGATGCATGAAATGAGCCCCCTTGTCTGCTGCGCAGCGTACCCCGGAAAACGTAATCCGTCCAGGAAAGGTTCGACCGATCCTCACCGCGGCGCGAGCGCTCGCCAGAGCAACCCGAGCGCCATCACGGTCGCTCGCCGCTGCACCGCATCGCGATCGCCGCGAAACTGAAACGAGCGAGCTTGCACCTGCTCGCCGTCGTCGATCGCGAACCAGACGAGTCCGACCGGCTTTTCGGGCGAGCCGCCGCTCGGTCCGGCGATCCCGGTCGTCGCGATCCCGACGCCCACACCGAGCCGTTCGCGCACGCCGCGCGCCATCGCGCGCGCGGTCGCCTCGCTCACGGCACCGTGCTCCGCGAGCGTGCCTTCGGCGACACCGAGCTCGTGAATCTTCACCGCGTTGTCGTAGGCCACCACGCCGCCCATGAAGACGGCCGACGCGCCCGGCACCGCGGTGAGCGCGGAGGCGAGGCGCCCGCCCGTGCACGACTCCACCGTGCCGAGCGTCTTCCCGCGCTCGCCCAGTAGGCGAACGATCGCGGCCGCAATCGATTCATCGTCGCGCGCATAGACGAAGCCGTCGAGGCGTGCCGCGATCTCGC
Organism: Vulcanimicrobiota bacterium; assembly: GCA_027306785.1. Taxonomy (GTDB): domain Bacteria; phylum Vulcanimicrobiota; class Vulcanimicrobiia; order Vulcanimicrobiales; family Vulcanimicrobiaceae; genus REEB354. The sequence goes on along the minus strand of DAHUZB010000024.1, from coordinate 108,926 downwards.
GTTCGAGCGGCGCGATCATCGCTTCGGCTTCCTCGCGCGACGCGGCTTTCGCCATGATCTTCACGTCGCACTGACCTTCGTGCGCGAGCACCGCGATCTTGGGGTTTTCGCTCGCGCGAAACAGATCGTCGATCCGGTGATCGATCTCGGATTCGCCGATGTTGATCGTGTGCAGAAAGCGCGTGTAGATCGCTTCGCGTATCGCGAAGCGTTCGCGCAGGTACGGAATTACGAGTTCGGCGAGCATCGGTTTCATCTCGCGCGGCACGCCCGGCATCGATGCGACGAATTTGCCCGCCGCATCGAAGGCGATGAAGCCCGGCGCGGTGCCGCGCGGATTCTCGAGCACGCGCGCGCCGCGCGGGATCTCCGCCTGTTTGCGGTTGTTTTCGCGCATCTCGCGGCCCATCGCGGCGAAGAACTCCTGCATCTGCCGCAGTGACGGCTCGTGCAGTTCGGTCTCGAGTCCGAGCGCGTCGCAGACGGCCTCCTTGGTGAGATCGTCGACGGTCGGCCCCAGACCGCCCGTCGTAATGACGCCGTCCACGCGCTCCAACGCGGCGCGAATCGTCGCGGCGATGCGCGCGCGATTATCGCCGACCGCGTGCGTGCCGAGTACATCGATGCCGCTCGCGGCCAGCTGCTGCGCGACGTAGACCGTATTGGTATCGGTGAGTTGCCCGAGCAACAGCTCGGTGCCCACCGCGACCAGCTCGACGCGCACGCTCATGCGATCACTTCCGCACGATGCGCGGGCCGAACTCGCGCAGCTCGTCTTCGAACCACCGCGGATACGTAAACGCGATCTGCACGTCGAACTCGTCGGCCGCTTCGATCATCTTTTTGCGACGCATCGCGCCGTGTTCGGGGCCCGGATGGCTGCGTTTGATGCGCGTCTTTTGGTTGGCCAGACACTGCACGAAGCGCGCGAAGGTCGCATCCATCGCCGTCTGCAGGCGCTCCTTGAGGCGCTTGCCGACGCGCGGTGCAAGCCCGGTCGTCGAGATCGCGATGCTCACCGGGCCCGACTTCGCGATCGCGGTCATCGCGACGAACCCGAAGGCGGGCTGATCGATGCAGCAGAGCAAAAAGCGATGTTCGTCGGCGAGCGCGCGTAGCCGCGCCGAGAGCACGGCGTCCTGCGGCGTGGAAATGACGAAGAACGCGTCGATCACGTCTTCGTCGCGCAGTTTCGAGGGGTCGTCGATCCACAGCAGGTCCGCGCCCGACTCGGCGAGCGCCGCCGCCTTCTCGATCGCCTCGCGATCGTCGCGCTCGCCGATCACGACGCAGCGCCGCCCCATCAGGTTGAGACTCACCGGATAGAAAGGTGCTTGATCGAGCGTGGGCATCTAAAAATCCACCGGGCGCAGATAGAATTCGTTGATCGCGGTATTGGTCAGCATCGCGGTCGTCGGCAGATGCCGCTTCCAGTGCGTAGACTCGACGCGTCGGCGCACGAGCGCCACGTCGGCCGCATCGAAGCCGCGTTCGACCAGTTGCGCATCGGAATACCCGAGCAGCAGTTGATCCAGGATCGCGTCGGCGCGGGCATAGGTGATGCCGAGATCGCCTTCGTCGGTCTGATTCGCTTCGAGGTCGGCGCTCGGCGCCTTGTCGACGAGCGGCGCCGGAACGCCCAGATGGCGCGCGAGCGCCCACACCTGCGTCTTGAACAGATCGCCGAGTGGATTGACCGGCGGCGTATCGTCGGCATGCCAGGTGAAGTAGCCGAGGAGGCGTTCGGTCTTGTTTCCCGTTCCGACCGGCAGCGCGTCGAGCTTGGCGGATTGATCGAAGAGCACGAGCATGCGCGTGCGCGCCATCACGTTGCCGCGACGGCGCGCATCGGCCTCGGGTTCGAACTGAAGATAGCCGTCGACCGCCGCGGTGATCTCGATCGTGCGGCAGTTGATGCCCAGATCGTCGACCACCAACTGCGCGTCGCTCAGACTCGCCGCACTCGAGGTCGCGTACGGCATGCGGAATGCGTACACGTTCTCCGCGCCGAGCGCGCGCGCGCACAGATAGGCGGTGACGGCGGAATCGACCCCGCCGGAGAGACCCACCACCGCTCGGCGGATGCCGCGCCGTACGATCAGTTCGTCGCGCAGAAATGCGACCAGCCAGCGCGCCGCGAGCTCCGGATTGATCGACGGGCCACGCAGCGCGGCCGCGTGCGTGGGACGAACCTCGGCAAGCATCACTGCGGGCGTCCCTTCGGAAGCGGAAGTTCGTCGTCGAGGAGCAGATCGGGGAGCACCGCGTGCAGATCGCCGAGCAGCGGCAGCGACGCGCGCGCGAGATCGGCCTCGCGCAGATCGACGCGTCCGCGCACGATGCACGCATCGAGTTCGGGCGCCTGCACCTGCACCGATCCGTTCGGGTTCACGATGCACGACGAGCCGGTCATGCCTTTGCCGCCTTCGAATCCGGTGAGCCCCGCATAGAGCACGTAGATGCCGTGCTCCGCGGCGCAGGCGCTCAAGATCTCGCGCCAATGCGCGACCGATCGCATCTCGCGCTCGCCGTCGATGCCGCGTCCCGGTGCGGCCGATGGCACGAGGATCACGCGCGCGCCTTTGATCGCGGCGATTGTGGGCATGATCGCGTGCCACATATCTTCGCAGATCAGCACCGCGGCACGTCCGAGCACGCTCTCGAAGGTCTGCAGCCGGCGCCCGCGCGAGAGAAAGCGCTCCTCATCGAAGACGCCGTACGTCGGGAGAAACATCTTGCGATGCACGTGGACGATCTCGTGCGAACCGCCGCCGACGCGCAGATAGAGCGCACTGTTGTAATACGTGCCGTCGTCGTTCTCGTAGAAGCCGCAGCATAACTCGACCTGGCGGTCACCGCACGCCTCGCACCACGTGCGGGCGAGATCGGCGGCGAAGCGCTCGGCGGAGAGCGCGAGTTCATACACGGCGCCTTCGAGAAAATACCCGGTGGTCGCCGCTTCGGGCAGGAGCACGAGCGCGGGCGCCGGACCGTCGGCCGTCATCTGCGCGAAGGCCTCGCCGATCTGCGCGAGATTCTCGGGGTAGCGTCCTTTGGCGGGCTTGACCTGGAGGATCGCGACGTCGAACGCCGCGGTCGCGCTACTGCGCGGCTGCACTCGTCGCGACCTCGATCATCTGATCGGCGGCCCCGCGCGTGCCGCACGCCGCGGCGCACTCTTCGGCGGGATAGGTCCAAATCTCCGCGAGCGTCGGATGCAGATGCGGAATACGCATGAACTCATCGACCGTCGCGCGATAGTGCATCGCGACGATGACCTCGTGGATCAGCTCCGATGCCTGCGGCCCGATGATCGAGGCGCCCAGGATCTCGCCGGTCGCGCGATCGGCCATCATCTTCACGAAGCCGTGCGTCTTGTTCAGACACATCGCCTTACCGTGCTCCGAGAAGTCGTATCTGCCGCTCACGTAATCCGCCCCGTCGCGCCGCAATTGCTTCTCGGTGCGCCCGACGACCGCGATCTGCGGGTCGGAGAAGATCGTGTGCGCCGGATAGATGCGGTAGTCCGCCTCTTCGTACGCGTCGTTGATCGCATTACGCGCGGCGATTTCACCCTGATAGATCGCGACGTGCACGAGCGGATACTCGCCGGTCACGTCACCCACGGCGAAGATGCGCGGATTGTTCGTCCGCATCGTCGCATCGACGTCGATGCCTTTGATCGCATGGCCGTTGACGCCCGCTTTATCGAGATCCAAGCCTTCGAGGTTGGGCACGCGGCCGAGCGCATTGAAGATCTCGTCCGCGACGATCTCGCGCGGCTCTCCCTCGACGGTGACGTGCACCACTTTCTTGCCGTCGCGCACCTCGACGCGGTGCAGCGTCGCGCGGGTAACGACCTCGATCCCATCTTCACGATAGTAGTGCGTGAGCGCATCGCCGATGTCGTCGTCCTGCTCGGTGAGCAGATGGCCGCTGCGGATCACCATCGTGGTGCGCGCGCCCATGCGCGAGAGAAATTGGCCGAGCTCGCAGGCGGTATAGCCGCCGCCGAGCACGACGATCGAACTCGGCACCGATTCGAGTTCCAGGACGGCATCGGTATCGAGGTACCCCGCCTCCGCGAGGCCCGGCAGCATCGGCGTCGCCGCCACGCTGCCGGTCGCGACGATGAACGACCGCGCGCGCAGCGTGGTCTCGTCGCCGACGAGCAGCTCGCCATCCGAGGCGAAGCGTGCGTGTCCCGTGTAGAGCGGAAAGGTCTCGATCCCCTCGATCCGGTAGTCCGCGAACTCCTTGATCAGCGCGCGTTTGCGCTGCTGGATGAAGGCCATGTCCGGCGCGATCTCACCCGCGATACGGATGCCGAGCGCACCCGCGCCGCGCGCGTCCGCGATCGCATCGCTCGAAGCGATGTAGGCCTTGCTCGGCATACAACCGCGCAGAATGCAGAGTCCGCCGAGCGGGCCGTGATCCACGAGCGCCACCGACGCTCCGAGATCGCGCGCCGTTCGCGCTGCCGCATAGCCGCCGGAGCCCGCGCCGACGATGACGAGATCGTAGTCGAACGTCTTCATGTCACTCCCTACAACGCGCTCGGCGCGAAAACGGTTGAATCGCGCGGGCGTTATTTGCCGGGTCGGGCGCCGAGACGATGCACCGACTCGATGAAACGCACGGTCCCGGAGGCATGCACGAGGATCGAGTGCGTGCGCGCGTGGTTGCCGAAGAACCGCACGCCGTGCATCAGATCGCCGTCGGTGATGCCGGTCGCGCAGAAGATCACGTTCTCGCTCTTGACCAGATCGTCGATCATGAGCACGCGGTCCAGATTGCCGAAGCCCATCGCGATCGCGCGCTTGGCCTCTTCCTCGTTGCGCGGCTCGAGACGACCCATGAAATTGCCGCCGAGGCACTTGATCGCGGCCGCCGCGAGCACGCCTTCCGGCGCGCCGCCCGTTCCCATCGCGACGTGGATCCCGGTCGATTCGATCGTGGTCGCGATGCAGGCGTCCACGTCGCCGTCCGAGATCAGCTTGATGCGGGCGCCCGCTTCGCGCACCTGACGGATCAGATCGGCGTGCCGCGGGCGATCGAGGATCACCACGCAGACGTCGTTGATCGGCTTCTCCAGGGCATTGGCGACCGCTTCGATGTTGTCGCGCACCGGGGCATCGATGTGCACGTAGGGCGCCGCTTTGGGGCCCACCGCGAGCTTCTTCATATACGAATCGGGAGCATGGAGCAGGCCGCCGCGCTCGGCGATCGCCATGACCGCGATCGAGTTCGGGAGCCCGTTCGCCACCAGGTTGGTCCCCTCGACCGGGTCGACCGCGATATCGACCTCGACGCCGCCGCGCCCGAGCTCCTCGCCGATGAAGAGCATCGGCGCCTCGTCGCGCTCGCCCTCACCGATGACGATCCGGCCGGAGATCTCCATCTCTCCGAGCGAGGCGCGCATCCGCTCGACGGCCGCGCCGTCGGCGGCATCGCGCTCGCCGCGCCCCATCCAGCGTGAGGCGGCCAGGGCCGCGCTCTCGGTGACTTTCACGAAATCCAGGGAGTTGACCATGGACACCGCCTCTACAAGGGAAGCTTCACGATTCCTTTAAGAAGTTGCGCCGTGTCCGCCCACGTTCATTCTTCGAGCGCGCCCGCGCGCGGCTCGCTGCTCGGCGATCTCCTCGCGGCAGGTCCCGTGCCGTTCGCACTGGTCGCGCTCGCCGGTTTCAGCCTCGGCTTCTTCGCCTGGATCTCGCTCGTCGTGCCGCTGCACGACGCGCTGCTCTCGGAGCTCGGCCTGCTCGTCGGCACCCTCGGGGGCGCGGCCGTCGCGCTCGGCATCTGGCTCGGCTATGCCCGGTACTTCTCGCGGCGCGCCGGAGCGACGTTCGCGCGCTCGATGCGCTACGATGCCGCCACCTGGGTACCGTTCATCTTTCTGTGGCTCGCCTACGTGCTGCCGGTGGCGAGCACGCACGGCGGCTCGCGCATCTTCGTGGTCTGCGCCACGCTCTTCTGTGTCGGCAAGGTGCTGATCGCCGCGCGTTTCAACCAGACCGTGCGCGAGGTGCTGCTCGATTTCGTCGCCACGCGTACCGCGATCATCGTGATCGCGGAACTCGCCGCCGTGATCATCGGGCAGCGCGCGGGCACGCACGTTCAAGAGTCCTCGCACCTGCTGCTCAACGTCTGGGGCCGGTGGGACGCCGTGCATTACCTCGACATCGCCACGCACGGTTATCAGGGCACGGACATGGCGTTCTTCCCGCTCTTTCCGATGATGATTCGCCTGCTGGGCCGCCTGGTCGGCAATCACCTGATCGCGGGACTGCTGATCTCGAACGCGTCGTTCTTTTTCGGATTGCTCTTTCTCTACAAACTGCTCGAACACGAGTACGATCGCGCGGTCGCGCGGCGCGCGATCTTCTACGTCTCGATCTTTCCGTCGGCGGTCTTTTTCTCGGCGGTCTACACCGAGTCGCTCTTCTTCATGCTCACGGTCGCGTCGTTCTACTACATGCGCGCGCACCGGTGGTGGATGGCGGGCGCAATCGGCTTCTTCGCCGCGATGACGCGCGTCGAAGGCGTGCTGCTCGCGGTGCCGTTCCTGATCGAGTGGCTCTCGCAGCGTGGCGCCTTCAAGCGCAACCCGATCTCGCTGCTCGCGGGCGGACTGATCCCCGCCGGTCTCGTCGTCTACATGGCCTACCTGTGGGTGCTGCGCGCCGATCCGCTCTACTTCTCGCACGTGCAGATCCACTGGGACCGGCACCTCGCGCCGCCGTGGGTGAGCGTGATCAACGCCTTCGCGAAGATCGCGCACGCAACGCAAGGACAGACCGTCGCCAATCAATCGCTCGAAGTCGCGTTCACCGCGCTGATGATCGGGGTGTTGATCGGCGGCTGGAAACTGCTGCGTCCGTCCTTCATCGCTTACATGGCGCTCTCGATTTTGATTCCGATGTCCACTTCGAGCCTGATGAGCATGCCGCGCTTCGCGCTCGTGCTCTTTCCGATGTACGGCATCCTCGCGCGGTGGGGCGACAAACCGTGGGTCAACAATTTGATCCTCGCCTTCTCGCTGCCGCTGCTCGGCCTCTTCACCGTCCTCTTCGCAGATTGGTACTGGGTTGCATAACTCGCTCGCTTCGCTCGCCGGACGCCGCGGCGTGCGTCAGTTCTTGAAATTCGGACTCGTCGGCGCATCCGGCTTCATCGTCAATCTGATCGTCTTCACGCTGCTCCAACGCGTCGATCCGGATCACGCGCAAGCGGCGCACTACTACGTGCTCTTCGGCGTGGCGTTCTTGAGCGGCGGCGTCTCCAACTACTGGCTCAACCGCGTCTGGACGTTCCGCTCCACCGGTCACGCGGTGCGCGAGGGCACGCAGTTCCTCACCGTCTCGTTCATCGCGATGCTCGTCGGCTTCCTCGCCTCGGCGATCGCGGCGCCGTGGTTCGGACACGGCCACAAGACCTGGTTCATCGCGAACGTGGCGGGCATCTTCGTCAATTTCTTCGTGAACAAGTACTGGACGTTTCGGCACATCGACGCGTGACCAAACTGCTGCGCTCGTTCAACCTTTGGCTGCTCCTCATCGTCGCGTTCGCCGCGCTGCTTCGCCTCAAAGGCATCCACAATCCGATTCTCGACCATCCGGCGTGGCGCCAGGGCGATACCGCGAGCATCGCGCGCAACTTCGCGCACCTGAAGTACAACCTGCTCTACCCGCAGACCAACTACGACGGGCCGCCGCCCAACTACGTGGAGCTCGAACTGCAGATCGTGCCGTTCCTCGCGGCCACGCTCTACAAATTCTTCGGCGTGCACGAAATCTTCGGGCGCCTGATCACGCTTGCGTTTTCGGTCGGCACCGTCGCGGTGATCGGACTCTTCGCGCGCTGGCTCTTCAGTAGCGCGCTCGCGGGCGTCGTGGCCGCGTTCTTCTTCGCGATCTTTCCCGGCTCGGTCTACTACGGACGCACCTTCACGCCGGATACGGCGATGGTCTTCTTCCTCAGCGCCGCACTCTACGTCACCACGCGCTTGATCGTCGAGGATGAGGTCTTCACCCAGCGTTCGCTCGCTCGCGCGACGGCGCTGCTCACCTTCGCCTACCTGGCCAAACCCGTCTCCGTCGCGGGCATCGTACCCGTGATCGGGGCGCTCGGCGAGCGTCTGCGCGCGGGCCGCACGATGCGGCCGACCGCGATCCTGGTGCTGCTCGTCGTGCCACTGATCATCCTCGGACTGTACGACGAGCGCGTGCGCGCGCACGCGGAGTGGCAGTGGGCGAGCGGCATCACCACGCTGCACGTCATCCCCGCGCTCAAAGCCGCCTTCACCACCAAGAGCGGCTTTTTGCTGAAGCTCTCGCAATTCTCGACCGTGATCGGCATGCTCCGCGAGACGATGCTCGGTTCCCTCGCGTTTGCGCTCACGATCGGGAGCTTCGTGCTGCTTCCGTGGGTCCACGTACGCAGCCGCGCCGTGCTTTGGGGATGGCTCGTCGGCGGCTTGCTCTACACCTATGCCGTGGTCACGGTCGAACGCGTCGACTACTACATGTACCTTCTGCTGCCGCTCGCCGCGCTCGCGATCGGCGGCGCGCTCGCGCACGCGATCGGGCGGGTTCTCGCGGGCACGGCGGAGCCGCCCGCTCGCTACGCGGTCGTCGCGCTCGCGCCGGTGATCGCGCTACTCTGCTTCGTGCAGTCGCAGGCCGCGGTGCGCCCCTACTACGCCTACAGCAAGGCGACGTATCGCGATGCGGTCGCGCTCTCCGAGCAGCTCGCTCCGCACGCACTCGTGGTCGTCGGTCACTACGGGCCCGACGTGCTCTACTACATCGATCGATACGGATGGGAAGAGGACCCCGCGGTGTGGACGCCCTTCGACGAAGAGAGCGCGATCAGGAAGGGTGCGCGCTACTTCGTCTCGATCGAGGATGACCGCATGCACGCAAACGCCGATCTCTGCGCGTGGCTGCAGCGCTTTCCGCTGCTCGATCCGCACGCCCGGTGGCCGGTCTACGTGACCGATCCGGCGCGCGAGCTTCCGCACGCGAATGCCTTCTGGAACGCCTATCGCGACGCCGCGCGACGCGGACGGGGGCGCGCCTTTCTCGACGCGCGGGGACGCTGTCTGACGGGCGCGCTACGGGAGCGGCAGGATCGACGCGCCGCTCGCCGGTGAGACCGTGCCGCGCGTGCTCTCGGGCACACCCGAGCTGACCAGTTGGCGATAGGCGATCAAGCGGTTCGTATTGCGGGCGACGTCGAGCTCTAATTCGTAGCTCTGCTTGATCGCCTTGGTGAGATCTTCCGTGTCGTAACTGTACGAGAAGCGTTTGAGCGATTTGAGCAGGGTCTTGTTGGTGAGATCCAACTGCTCGTAGGCATGCTGGATCGCGATCCCCGCCTCGTGATAGGTGGGATAGTTGGAGATGACGATCTCGCGCTTGAGCTTCGCGTCTTCGAGCGTGGTCTTGAGCGCGGCGAGGCGCACGCTCGTCGGATCGACCTTGAGTCCCTGTTCGATCGTCCCGAGCGCCGCGTCGAAATCGCCGAGCGTGTACTGCTTCTGCGCGAGATCCGCCGAGGCGAGTACGAATCCGCCGCGCGCGCGCACGTTCTTGGGATCGATCCGCAGCGCGAGCCGATAGGAGAGCTCGGCGTCGGCGACGTTGCCGCGTTCGAGCGCCACGTCGCCCTGATGGACGCGCGTGTTGACGATCCAATGCTCGACCGATCCGGCGCAGCCGCTCGTCGAGAGCAGCGTCGCCGCGGCGGCCGCGAGCACGCCGAACGCGCGGAGCTTAGAAGTGAAGGTGGTTTGCGAAACGTGCGACATACTCGATCACCGATGCGGCTTGGACGAAGATCACCTGCGAGAGCAGCGATCCGACGATCGCCGTGAGACTCAAGTAGAACACCATCGTGCGAACCTCCTCGACGCTGCGCGTGCCGTGGATCGCCTGATCGGTGATCATCGACGACGTGGGATCGACGAAGAGCGTGAAAAGGATCGTCCCGACGCCGTTGATGACGCCGGAGAGGCTGGTCGCCGTACGGGCGACGTGCGGGTCGAGCACCGAGGCGAGAAACGCCGCCTGCACGCCGATGGAGTAGACCCCGGTCACCAGAATGTTCGAGATCATCAGGCGCTTGGGCACGGTGCGCCAGTTGAAGGAGCGCAGCTGCGTCCACGACGGCAGGTGCTCCGCGCGCAGCACGTCGATCACGTTGCGCACTTTCGCCAGCTGCGCGACCGCGTGGGGTACCGAGCCGCGCTGCTCGAACGAGCGCACCCCGCGGCGAAAGAGATACGTGAACATCGGGAGCAGCGCCGCGAAGACGAGCATGCCGATCGTTCCCGCCAGCACGATCAGACGCAGCTGCCATTCGAAGACGTGCTGCCAGACCGCGAGATCGGCCGGGTTGGACTGCAGCTGCCCGGCGGCGTTTCCGGCCGCGTCGGAGAGCGGCGCGATGAAAAAGACCGAGAAGAGCGTCGCCAGCCGTCCGACGGTCATGAAGAGATTGTAGAGCGAGATCGAGGTCGCGATGCGATGGGTCTGCACGCCCGCCAAACGCGCCGCGTAGGCGCCGATCGTCACGCCCTGGGTGATGAACGTGATGACCATCGCGCCGACCAGACGCCCGGACCACAGGTGCGGGGTTACGTCGACGACCGTCCTGACGGTCTTGCTGATCGTGATGTAGTGGTCGCTGCTAAGCGGCGTCACGATTCCACGCGATGGCGCCTGCGTCCACCGGCCCGAGGATGCAAAGGCCCAACTGCTCGGGCGCAAAGAGCTCCTGCGCGAGCTCCGTAATCTGCTCGGCGCTCACCTCATCGACGCGCGCTTCGATCTCCTCGGGCGTCATTTCGCGCCCGAGCGTGAACTCGTTGCGACCGAGGCGGATCATGCGGCTCGACGTGGATTCGAGCGCAAGCGTGAGGCTGCCCTTGATGTGCTCCTTGGCGAGGCGCAACTCGGCATCCGCGACCGGCATCGCGCGCAGCGCGCCGAGCTGCTCCGCGACCACGTCGATACAGGCCTGGACGTTCTCCGCCGAGGTGCCCGCGTACACGCCGAAGAGCCCCGCCTCTCGGTAGGCGGCCTGGAACGAGTAGACGGTGTAGACGAGCCCGCGCTTTTCGCGGATCTCTTGAAAGAGCCGACTCGACATACCGCCGCCGAGCAGCGTATCGAGCACGGAGAGCGCAAAGCGGCGGTCGTCGCGCGCGGAGAGCCCGCGCGAGCCGACGACCACGTAGGCCTGCTCGCTCTCCTTCTGGCGGATCAGCGTGGCGGGCGTCGCGATCGGCCGGTCCGGCGTGAACGCGTCGCTCGTCCCGCGGAAATCGGCGAAATATTCGGCGACCAGTTCGACGAAGCGATCGTGATCCACGTTGCCCGCGGCCGAAACGACGACCGAGTTCGGGGCGTAATGACGCGCCATGTGCGCGCGCAGATCGTTCGGCGTAAGCGCGGTGACGGTGTCGACGAAACCGATGGTCGGATCGCCGAGATGCGAACCGCGCCACATCGTCTGCAGGAAGAGATCGTGGATCAGTTCGTCCGGCGAGTCTTCGTACATCTTGATCTCTTCGAGGACGACCTTTTGCTCTTTGGCAAGCTCGCCCGCGTCGAAGGTCGAGTGCAGGAACATATCCGAGAGTACGTCGAGCGCGAGCGGCACGTGCGTGTCGATCACCTTCGCGTAGTAGCAGGTCGTCTCTTTATCGGTGAACGCGTTCAGGTTGCCGCCGACACCGTCCATCGCCTCGGCGATCTCGCGCGCGCTGCGGCGCTGCGTGCCCTTGAAGAGCATGTGCTCCACGAGGTGCGAGATGCCGCGCGTCTGCGGCGTTTCGAGCGATGAGCCGACGTCGGCCCAGATACCGATACTCGCCGAGCGCACCGAAGACATCGTCTCGGTCAGCACGCGAAGGCCGTTCGGCAGCGTCGTCTTGCGGTACATCTACGGCGCCTTCACGAACGCCGTACGCGCCCACGTGGGATCGATGAAGACGTTGGTGCCCGCATGCAGGCGCGCGGCCACCGCCGCGGTGGATTCGTGGCGCATGACCGAGATCGTGAAGACGTTACGCCAGGCCGGTTTGGCGAGGTCACCGCTCACGATCTCCCCCTTGTAGACGGGGATCGGAACCGTCGTCCAGATGTCGAGCTCTTCCGCCTGCGGAACCGCCGCAAACGTGTCGCTCGCGAGCTGCTCGATCTCCGCATCGAACTGCGCGCGCGAGATCGGCTCGTGAAAGTGCGTGCCGCTCACGCGCATACCGACGACCACGTGCGTGCCGACCTGATTGACCAGCACCTGGAAGACCTGCGCGGGCCATTCCTCGGCGAAGACGCGCTCGCCGATCGCAAGCGCAAGATCCTTGCGATTGCCGCCGGCGCGCGCATGCGCATCGAGATTCGCGACCGTCGCGGGCATCGCCGATGCGGTGCCGACGCAGAAGACGGCCGCGCAGGCCGCAAGCACCAGCGAGCGCACTCTAGTAACTCTGCGCAAAATAGGCCCTCACGGTCGCAGGTTCGCCGCAGGCGACGCAGAGGCTCTCCGCGCCCTCGAGCGGACGGGTGTTCCGTGTCGTCGCGCCGGTCGAGGCTTTCACGTGCGCCTCGCACGCGGCGCTTCCGCACCAAGGAATATCGATCATTCCGGCGCGTTCTTTGCACGCGCGCAGGAATGCGCCGCGTTCGGTTTCGCGCACGGTGTGGCTCTCCAAAAACGCCTTCGCCTCATCGTAGAGCGAACGCTGAATCAGATCGAGCAGTTCGCGTATGCTCTGCGCGAGCCGATCGAGCGGCACGGTGATCTTCTGCTCGGGATCGCCCTTGGCGCGGTCGCGGCGCACGAGCACGGCGGTCCCGGCGTCGACATCGCGCGGGCCGATCTCGATGCGCAGCGGCACGCCGCGCACGTCCCATTCGGCGTACTTCCAACCCGGCTGCTGATCGCGATCGTCCACCTTCACGCGGAAGCCCGCTTCGCGCAGCGCCTTCGCCGCATCGTGACAGGCGGCAACCGAACGCTCGTCGCCTTTGCGCAGGATCGGAACGAAGACCGCCTCGATCGGCGCCATCTTCGGCGGGATGCGCAGTCCCCGATCGTCGCCGTGCACCATGATCATCGCGCCGAGCATGCGCCACGACATGCCCCACGACGTCGTATAGGCGTGTTTGATCTGCTGATCGGCGTCGAGAAACGTGATGTCGTAGGCCTTGGCGAAGTTCTGACCGAGATCGTGCGAGGTCGCCGACTGCAGCGCTTTGCCGTCGGGCATCAACGCCTCGATCGAGAACGTCTCGACGGCGCCCGGAAAGCGTTCGCTCGCGCTCTTGACTCCCGCATACACCGGAACCGCCGCCACGTTCTCCGCGAACTCGCGGTAGACGCCGAGCATCTTTTCCGTCTCTTCGCGCGCTTCGGCCGCCGATGCATGCGCGGTGTGGCCCTCTTGCCAAAGAAATTCCATCGTGCGCAGGAACGGGCGCGTCGCTTTTTCCCAACGCAGCACGTTCGCCCACTGGTTGATGAGAATCGGCAGATCGCGATACGACTCGACCCACTGCGCGTACATGACGCCGATGATCACTTCGGAGGTGGGGCGAATGGCGAGGCGCTCGGTGAGCTCCTCCTGTCCGCCGTGCGTCACCCACGCGACCTCGGGCGCGAAGCCCTCCACGTGCTCGGCCTCTTTAAGCAGCAAGCTTTCGGGAATCAGGAGCGGGAAGTACGCATTCTCGTGCCCCGTCTCTTTGAACGCGCGATCGAGGTGCTTCTGGAGATTCTCCCAGAGGCCGTAGCCGTACGGACGCAGGACCACGCAGCCGCGCACGGGCGAGTACGATGCGAGTTCGGCCTTCAGGCAGACGGCCGTGTACCACGCGGAGAGATCGGCCGCCTTCGGAGGGATCTCCTTGACGACGGGTTGGAGGGCGGGGTCAGACATGACCCGCCTCGGTTCGCGCGCGGTGCGGCGCCCGCCTTCCGTTAGCGCGCGGAAGCGAGGGCGACGCCGACGGCGAAGACGCACCGCTATGCCCAAATTGACCCGCATCTACACGCGTACCGGCGACAACGGCACGACGGGCCTGGTCGGCGGTCAGCGCGTCATGAAGAACGCGCTGCGCATCGAGACCTACGGCACCGTCGACGAACTTTCGAGCGCGATCGGAATCGCCCGCACGACGCTGCGCCCATTGCTCGCCACGCACCGCCGTGCGCAGCGCCTGGATCACTGGCTTGCCTGGACCCAGGACGCGCTCTTCAACTTGGGCAGCGACCTCGCCACCCTCCCGGGCGACCGGTGGGAAGGCATGCCGCTCGTGACCGCGCCCGACGTGGCCGCGCTCGAACGCGCGATCGACGAAGCGCAGCGCGATCTCGAACCGCTGAACAATTTCATCCATCCCGGCGGCTCGTATTCGGGCGCGTATCTGCACCTGGCACGTACGATCTGCCGTCGCGCCGAACGGCTGCTCGTCACGCTGCGCGAAGAGGACGACGGCGTCTCGCTCGAAACGCAGCACTATCTCAACCGGCTCTCCGACGCGCTCTTCGTGTGGTCGCGCTGGATCAATGCGGAGTTGAACGAGCCCGAATACCTCTGGAACGCGAAGACACAGCCGCCCGAATAACGCGCGTCAACGCGTTTCGCGCAGCCGATAGCGCAGGAGCGCCGCGAGCGTGACCGCGTCGTCGATGCGCCCGTCGCAGGCGGCGACGTAGGCGTCGTCGATCGCGATGCGCAGCGGATCGACGCGCTCCACCGCCTCCTGATCGTCGGCCACCGCGCGCAGCTCCGATGCGAGAAAGATCGCAACCGGATGCGCAACGATCGACGGGATCTCCCAGCAGAGGCCGAGCGATTCCCAACGCTCGGCCTCGAGCCCCAATTCCTCGCGCAGCTCGCGCGCCGCGCAGGCGAGCGCGCTCTCGCCCGGATCGGCGCCGCCCTTCACGATCTCGATCATGGGGCCGCGCGCCGCGAAACGCGGTTGCCGCGCGAAAATGAAGGCATCCCCTTCACGCACGAGCACGCCCGATGCGGGCGGCGTGACGACGAGCGCGTGTTCGCCCGCAACGCCGGTCGGATGCACGATCTCGTGCACTTCGAACGCGAGCCACGGATTGCGGTAGAGTTCGCTGCGCGCGCGGCGCTCGTAGGGATCCATCGCTGCCTGTGCCTTGTGTCGGAGGGACGAGCGACCCCTCTCTGCGAACCTGCGCGAAATGTCCTTTGTCTCCGAGCTCTTTGCGACGACCAACGTCGACAAGCTTCGCGCGCTCGCGCAGCAGCGCATCCTCAAGCGGGCGTTGACCGCGAAAGACCTCGTCGCAATCGGCCTGGGCACGATGATCGGCGGCGGCATCTTCACCACCATCGGCACCGGCGTCAAAGGCGCGGGTCCGGCGGTGATCGTTTCGTATCTGCTCGCCGGCGTCACCTCGTTCTTCGCGGCGCTCTGCTATGCGGAGCTCGGCGCGATGGTACCGGTCGCGGGCAGCGCGTACACGTATGCGTACGCGACGATGGGCAAACTCTTCGCCTGGATCATCGGCTTTGCGCTGATCTTCGAATACGGCATCAGCGCGGCACCCGTGGCACAGCAGTTCTCGGCGGCGCTGCAGGACGTGCTGAAATCGATCGGCATCGTGCTCCCCGCCTGGGCGCAGCAGTCGAACCTCGTGATGCACGGCGCGTGGTGGCAGATCTGGAACTGGGACTTCATCCACTCGCAGTACGACGTGGTCGGCGCGCTCTTCGTGATCGGCCTCTCGGTGATTCTCTCGATCGGCATTCGCGAATCGGCGACCACCAACAACGTCTTCGTCGTGCTGAAGATCTCGGCGCTCGTCGTCTTCGTGATCGCGGGCATCTGGCTCTTTCATCCCGAGCACTTCGCGAACTTCGCGCCGTACGGATGGGGCGCGCTCCAGCCGTTCGGCGGAATGGCCGACTACTCGTCGTCGGCGCAGCCCTACGGCATCGTGGCAATCGGTGCGTACGTCTTCTTCAGCTACATCGGATTCGACACGGCGACGACGACCGCCGAAGAGTGCAAGAACCCGCAGCGCGACGTGCCGATGGGCGTAATCGGTGCCCTCGCGATCGGCACGCTGATCTACTGCGCGACGGCGATCGTGCTGATCGGCGCGGTTCCGTGGAATCAGGTCCCGGTGAAAGATCCGCTCGTCTACGCGCTCAACCCGCTGCATCAGCCGTGGCTCAGCTGGATCATCACGATGGGCGTGCTCGCCGGTACCACGAGCGTGGCGCTGAGCTCGCTGCTCGGTCAGACGCGCATTTTCTACGTCATGGCGCGCGATAAGATGCTGCCGCCCGCGGTCGCCGTCATCAACCCGCGTTTCAAAACACCGGTGCGCACCACGATGGTGACCGGCGTCGCGGTGGCGCTGCTCACGCTCATCGTACCGCTCAACGAACTGCTGAACCTCGTGAACATCGGCACGCTGATCGCGTTTACCGTCGTCTGCGCGGGCGTGATCTATCTGCGCAAGCGCAAACCGGATCTGCCGCGCAGCTTCAAGGTGCCGTTCGTGCCGCTCTTCCCGATCCTCGGTATCGTCTGCTCGCTGTTTCTCGCGGTCTTCGGACTCTCGCGTACGACGTGGACGTGGTTCGCGGGTGCGCTCGTGGTCGGATTGATCTTCTTCTTCTCGTACGGCTTCCGCACGTCGAAACCCGCGGAGATCGAACCGGTCGAGGACCCCGAAGGCATCGCCGAAAGCATCTAAACGTGCGGCGCGTGTAAAGAACGCGCCGGCTCCCCATCCGCGCCGACCGCTCGCCCGTTGCTCTTCCCGGTTCGCCACGCGAACACACGCAACGACCAAGGGAGAGTTCACTACCGATGCAAGCGATGCTCGGTCGAGCGGCCGGTCCGCTGACCCTCAACTCCGTGCGCGCCTCCGCGACGCGGCTCTACGTGCTGATCGCCTGGCTGCACGTCCCCGCGGCGGCACTCGTCGCGATCTCATCGCACAACGGCTGGGCCGGTCCGACCGTAGCACTCGCGCTCTGCGCGCTCGCGCTCAACGTCGCCGCGCTCACCCTGCGTGACGGGCTCGCACTGCGTAGTTTCGCCGCAATCGTCCTCACCGCGGCTCCGATCGCATTCGTCTACGCGAGCCGGGGCGGCGTCGACAGTTGGCAGATCGACTACCATATGTACTTCTTCGCCGTCTACGCGATGCTCATCGGCTATGTGGATTGGCGCCCGATCGCGGTCGCTGCGGCGCTCACGGCGGGACATCACCTGCTGCTCGATCTCATCGATCCCACCGCGGTCTTTCCCGAGGAAGGCCTCGCGCGCGTCGCGCTGCACGCCATCTGCGTGCTCGCCGAATGCAGCGTGCTCTTCTGGGCAACCCGCACGATCGCACGACTCTTCGGACGCGTCGACGAGTTAATCGACACGACCGCAAAGGTCACCGCCGACGCGATTGCTGCGGAGATGCACGAGAACGAGCGGCTGCGCGCGCGCATTGCGGCGCTGAGTGCGAACTAGCCCTATTCGGGCGGCGGGATCGGCCGGCTCTGCGCCGCGCCGATTCCGGGCGTGACGATATCGACGCGAGCCGTCCGGGCGTTATACGTCGCTCGCATGCCGAACGCATTCGCCATCGCCTTCAGGCCGATCATCACGCGTCCGCGCACGCGAAACGGCGCGTGTTTCAGCGTGAGCGGCATGCCGTTGAAGCGCGCATGCACATCGCCGACGCGTAAACGCAGCGATTCGTGTCCGCGCACCACGACGATGCGATCGCCCTGCACGAGCGTGAGCGCGCCGAGCGCGTCGGCGACGGTGCGTAGCGGCACGTAGATCTTATCCGAGAGACCCTGCACGGGCGGCACGTCGCTTGCGACGTGCTGCCCGTCAACCATGATTTGGATGGGACGCGAGACGGCAAAGAGCGCCGATGCCATTCCGGCAACGACGACGGTCAGCACCAACGTCTGCAGCCGCGGCGCTCGATAGGTCATCAGACGGCGGCCGAGGTGATCTCGTGCGCGTAGGCGGGATACTTCTCGGCGATCACCTTCTCGATCTCGAGACGCAGCATACCGAGCAACTGCTCTTCGGGATAGGTGCCGACCAACTCGCCCGCGCGATAGATTGCGCCTTTGCCCTTGCCGCCCGCGACGCCGACATCGGCCATCTTCGATTCGCCCGGCCCGTTGACGACACAGCCCATGACCGCCACCTTGACGGGCGCGGTGTATTCGCGCGCGATCGCCTCGACCGCGCGCCCGAGTTCGAGCACGGAGATCTCCGCGCGACCACACGACGGACACGCGGTGATCTCGAACCCTTTCTCGCGCAGTCCGAGCGATTTGAGGATCGACCAGCAGACCGGCACTTCTTCGATCGGATCGGCGGCGAGCGAGACGCGGATCGTATCGCCGATGCCTTCGAAGAGCAGGATGCCGAGGCCGATCGAGGATTTGATCGTGCCGTCGCGCAGCAGTCCGGCCTCGGTGATGCCGAGATGCAGCGGATAGGGCGTCTCGCGCTCGCGCAGGCGCGCGTCCATCAAGCGATAGGCCGCGACGGTCGTGAGCACATCGTGCGCTTTGAGCGAGATCGCGATATCGGTGTGACCGTGCTCTTCCAGGATCGCGACGTGGCGCAGCGCGGATTCGACCATCGCTTCGGGCGTGAGGCCGAGCGATTTTTCGAGATCGGGCGCGAGCGAGCCCATGTTGACGCCGACGCGAATCGGAATGCCGCGTTCTTTGGCCGCGAGCACGACCTCGGCGACCTTCTTCGGATCGCGGATGTTCCCCGGGTTCAGGCGCAGCTTCGCCACGCCCGCCTCGATCGCGGCGAGCGCCATGCGATGATCGAAGTGAATGTCGGCGACGATCGGCACCGGCGAACGATGCACGATCGCGGGCAGCCCCGCGGCGTCGGGCGGATCTTTCACCGTCACGCGGACGACCTCGCAGCCCTCCATCGCGAGCGCGTAGATCTGTTCGAGCGTCTTCTCGGCGTCGGCGGTATCGGTCGTCGTCATCGACTGCACGACGATCGGATGATCGCCGCCGATCCAGACGCTCTTCGCATCCGGCTTCCCGGTCTTATTCTGCAGAAAGATCGCCTTGGATTTGCGCCGCAAGCGGAGCATGGATCAGAGCACTCCTTTGCCCGACACGATGCGGGCGATATCGTGATATGCGACGAGCAGCATCAGCGCCATCAACGCCGCAAAACCGGCGATATGCACGAGCGCCTCTTTTTCGGGATCGACGGGCTTGCCGCGTACGAGCTCCGCGATAATGAAGGCGGCCCGGCCGCCGTCGAGCGCCGGCAGGGGCAGCAGATTGAAGAATCCGAGCGCGAACGAGAGCGTGGCCGCGAACGCGAAGTACGGACCCCAGCCGAAATCCTGGATCACGGTCGCCGCTTGCCCCATCCCGATCGGACCCGAGACTTGGCTTGCGTACTTGGTGAAATGCGTGACCAGCATGCCGATGCTCGAGAGCGTACCCGATGCGATGTTGACGAAGCTGTAACCGCTCGCCGCGATCGCCTCGCCGATGCCGACGCGTTCGTAGGCGGGCGCCGGTACGAAGCCGATACAGCCTTGCTTTGCGTTGAGGGGACACGGCTGCGGCGTGACGGTGATGAGATGGCGCACCCCGTTACGATCGAAGGTGACGTCGATTTTCTTGCCGAGCGAGGCGTGAATGCGATCGATCAATTGCGACGCGTTGTCGACCGCGACGCCGTCGATATTGAGCGCGACGATCCGATCGCCCGGCTGCATGCCGTTCTGCGCGGCGGGCGTTCCCGGCATCACCTGCGTGACGATCGCGCGATCGATCTTATCGCTCGCAACGCCGAAAGCGAGCGCCCCGACGAGCAGGATGATATAGGCGAGGAGAAAGTTCATCGCGGGCCCGGCGAGCACGATCGCGAGGCGCCGCAGCGGATGTTTGGCTTGGAAGTTACGGTTTGCCGTGGCGGAATCCGCAACGAGAGCTTCGGCTTCGCGGAATTCGCGCTGCTGCTCGGCTTGCGAGGTCTTGCCGTCCTCGCCTTCCATCGCGCAGTAGCCGCCGATCGGTAGCGCACGCAGCGAGTAGAGGGTGCCCGAACGCGAGCTGGTCCAGCCGACGATCTTCGGCCCCATGCCGACGGCGAACTCGTTCACCTGCACGCCGTTGCGGCGCGCGACGATGAAGTGTCCGTACTCGTGCAGCACGATCAAGATCGAGAGCATCACGAGGAACGTGACGACCTTGCCGAGCGAGGCGAGGGTGATGACGGCTAACAACACGTGCGTTCGATGTCCTTTACGAGACCGGCGGCGACGGCGCGTGCCTCGCGGTCGGCCTCACGTATATTCTGGAGGGTGGCCGGGCGCGGCGCAACTCGTTCCATCACGCCTTCGATGATCTCCGGAATCCGGGTGAACCCGATCCGGCCTTCGACGAAGGCGGCAACGGCGATCTCGTTGGCCGCCGAGAGCACCGCCGGTGTCACCCCTCCGCGAGCAAGCGCCTCATAGGCAAGCCGCACGCACGGGAAGCGCACCGAATCGGGCCTCTCGAACCCATAACGTAATTCCTCATCCTGAGGTTTACCCCCAAGCATCCCAAGCACGTTCTTCGACAAGCTCTCGTCCTTCGACAAGCTCAGAATGACACCGTGGGAGCCCCCGCCGACATGGTTGTCGCGCCCGGGGGGCCCCGGCGGCTCGGCCGCCGGGGGGCGCGTAGCCGCAGGCGGAGCGCCGGTTAAACGAACGGGGCCCCCAATCGACGGCAGTCGATTGGGGTAACTCAGCGCATAGCCGATGGGTACGCGCATGTCGGGGGCGCAGAGTTGGCCCTTCACGCTGCCGTCGGTGAAGACGACGAAGCCGTGGGCGATGGACTGCGGGTGCACCACGATGTGCAGGCGCTCGCCGGGGATGCCGAAGAGGCGGCTCGCCTCGATGATCTCGAGGCCCTTGTTCATCAGCGTCGCGGAGTCGATCGTGTTCTTGGTGCCCATGCTCCAGGTCGGATGCGCGAGCGCCTGCGCGACGGTGACGCGCTTGAGCTCTTCTGCGCTCGCCCGTCGGAACGGTCCGCCCGAGGCGGTAAGGATCACCGCGGCGATGCTCGCCGGATCCTCGCCGACCAGACACTGGAAGATCGCCGAATGCTCGCTGTCGACCGGGAGAATCCGCGAACCGCTCCGCGCGGCGGCCTCCATGAAGAGCTCGCCCGCGGCGACGATCAGTTCTTTGTTGGCAACCGCGATATCGATGCCGCGCTCGACCGCGGCGAAGACCGCCTCGAACGCGACCGCGCCGTCGGTCGCGGCGAGGACGATATCCGCCCCGCTCTCGCACGCGACGCGGTGCAGTCCCGCGCGGCCGTCGGCAGCGGTCGTCGCGATACGAACTCCGAACCGCTCGGCCTGCTCGCGCAGCAGCGCGACATTGCGCCCCGCGGCGAGCGCCGTCACCTCGAAACGGTCGGGATGGCGCGCGATGACGTCGAGCGCCTGCGTGCCGATCGACCCGGTACTCCCGAGAATCGCGACCTTGCGTCTCATCGCTGCAACGCCAGGATGCCGAGGAGATGCAGCGCGCCGAAGAACGCCATGCCCCCGAAGAGGTAGGAATCGAAGCGGTCGAGCACGCCGCCGTGGCCTTGGATCATCGTTCCGGCGTCCTTCACGCCCGCGTCGCGTTTGAGGGCCGATTCGGCCAAGTCGCCCGCCTGCGCGGCGACGCTCGTCACGACACCGAGCACCGCGCCCTGCCACCAGGTGATGTGCAATTGCGGAATCGATGCCGCGCCCGCGGCCACGGCCGCCACGATCACGAGCGCGCCGAGCGAGCCCTCGACGGTCTTCTTCGGGGAGATCTTGGTGAGTTGATGTCGCCCGATCGCCGTGCCGACCACCATGCCGAAGATATCGGTCAGCGCGATCAGCACCACCACGTAGAACGACCACCACATCCCGGTCTCGGGCACCTGACGGATGAAGACGAAGTACGTGAGCAGCTTGCCGATGTAGAGCACCGCGAGCAGCGTGTAGGCGGTACGGGCGAAGTAGCCCTGCTGTTCGCCGTACATCCCGATCGCGAAGCTCGCGATCGTTACCGCGGCCAGCAGCACGCCCTCCCACGAGTGGATGTGCCCCGTGATCGCGAGCACGATGTAGCCGAAGACGCCGAAGACCGCGACCGGATACTCAAGCGGCTGCCCCTTGATCTCGCAGAGCCCGTTGAGCTCGTAGAGCGAAGCGAAGCCGATGCAGAGCAGCAGAATGAAGAACGTCCAGGAATAGACGATCGTCGAGAGTCCGATCGCGGCCACCAGCAGCCCGACCAGCACGCGGCGAACGGTCACGTTCCTCCGAAGCGGCGCTGCCGCTGCGAGAATTCCGCGAGCGCGCGTTCGAGATGCTCGCGCGAGAAATCGGGCCAGTACACGTCGCTCATCACAAGCTCGGTGTAGGCGGCCTGGTAGAGCAGAAAGTTGGAGAGCCGATGCTCGCCGCCGGGCCGAATCAGCAGATCGGGATCGGGTACGCCCGCGGTGTAGAGGCGCTGCGCGATCATCGCGTCGTCGATCGCGTTCGGATCGATCGTGCCCGCGGCGACGTCGCGCGCGATCGAGCGCACCGCGCGCTCGAGCTCGCTGCGCGAGCTGTAGTTCACCGCGAGATTGAGGACCAAGCCCGAGTTCGCGGCGGTATCGCGCTGCAGATCGGCGAGCGCGTCGCGCGAACGTGCCGGGAGCGCTTCCCAATCGCCGATCACGCGTACGCGGACGTTGTTGCGCTGCAGTTCGATCAGTTCGTTCTTCGCGAAGTAGACGCAGAGATCGAAGAGAAACGCGATCTCTTTGGCGTCGCGGCGCCAATTTTCCGTGGAGAATCCGTAGACGGTGACGACCTCGACGCCGAGATCGCTCGCCGCGCGCGTCACTTCGCGCAGCGCGATGATGCCGCGGCGATGCCCCTCGACGGAAGGGAGGCCGCGTTCGCGCGCCCAGCGACGGTTACCGTCCATGATGATCGCCACGTGGCGCGGGGTGATGACGTCGGCGATCACGCGGCGCTCCGTTCGTAGCGCTCGTATCCGCAGACGAGCTCGATCGCGTCGTCGCGCTCGGTCGCGCGCACCACGCGCAAGGTGCCGACGCCGAGCCAGCCGCCCACCGGTGCGAGCATCACAAAGCGCACGCGGCGGCCCTTGAGGGCCGCCCGTGCTTGCACTTCGGGAACCAGCGTGAGATCGATCGTCGGATCCGAGGACATCGCGTACGGCCGTGCGCCTCAGACTTCCATGATGTCTTTTTCTTTGGCCGCGACGAGCGTGTCGATCTCTTTGACGAAGCGATCGGTCAGCTTCTGGAGCTGATCCTGCATACGCTTGTTATCGTCTTCGGTGATGTCGTGGTTCTTCAACTGCACCTTGAGATCGTCGTGCGCCTTGTGACGCACGTTACGCACCGCGACCTTGCCGTCTTCGGCCTTCTTTTTGACGACCTTGACCAGGTCTTTGCGACGCTCTTCGTTGAGCGGCGGAACGATCAGACGGATCGTCGTGCCGTCGATGTTGGGGGTGAGACCGAGATCGCTCTTCTCGATCGCTTTGCGGATATCGCCGACCGTGTTCTTGTCGAACGCGCTGATGACGAGCGTGCGCGCGTCGGGCGTGGAGACGCTCGCGACCTGCTTGAGCGGCACCGCGGAGCCGTACGCCTCGACGTGCAGACGATCGAGCAGCGCGGGCGTCGCACGGCCGGTGCGAATCGACGCGAAATCGGCGCGCGTCGCATCGACGCACTTGCTCATCTTCGACTCGGCGTCTTTGAAGAAGTCAGACACTATCTCGAAACCTCCATACCGACCTTGGCATCGCGCTCCACCACCGTTCCGATCGGCTCACCGAAGACGACGCGCCGGATGTTGCCCGCCGTCGCCATGTCGAAGACGACGATCGGCAGGGTATTATCCATGCAGAGCGCCATCGCGGTCGAGTCCATCACCTCGAGCCCGCGTTGCAGCACCTCCATGTAATCGAGGCGCTCGAAACGCGTGGCCGTCGGATCCTTCTTCGGGTCGGCGGTGTAGATGCCGTCCACTTTCGTTGCTTTGAGAATCGCTTCCGCACCGATCTCGACGGCGCGCAGCGCGGCCGTCGTATCGGTGGTGAAGTACGGGTTGCCCGTACCCGCGGCGAAGATCACGACGCGCCCTTTTTCCAAGTGACGCATCGCGCGACGGCGGATATAGGGCTCCGCGATTTGATGCATCGCGATCGCCGTCTGCACGCGCGAGGGCACGCCCATCCGTTCGAGCGCGTCCTGCAGCGCGAGCGCGTTGATGACGGTCGCGAGCATCCCCATATAGTCGGCCGTCGCGCGGTCCATGCCGGCCTGCTCGTGCACTTTACCGCGCCAGATGTTCCCGCCGCCGACGACGACGGCGACCGAGACGCCGGCTCGGCTGACCTCGGCGATCTCTTCGGCCATGGCGCGCGTCGTGTTGACATCGACGCCGGTATCGGTCCCGGCGAACGCTTCGCCGGAGATCTTCAGGAGTACGCGTTTATATTTCGGTCGACTGTAGGGGTCCAAGCGAACTAGTTTTCTCCGAGGGCGAACTTCGTGAAGCGGCGCACCTTGATGTTCTCGCCGAGCGAACCGACGGCCGCGTTGACCAGATCGTTCACCGAGAGCGAGTCATCCTTGACGAACGGCTGATCGAGCAGCACGTGCTCCTCGAACCATTTGTTGAGCTTGCCCTCGACGATCTTCTCGATCACGTCGGCGGGCTTGCCCGGCGGCACCGCCGCGCGGAACTCGGCCTTGAGCGAGTCGACCGTCTCGGTCGGAACCTGCGCGCGGTCGAGGTACTGCGGCGACATCGCGGCGACGTGCATCGCGATATCGCGCGCGAGCTCGCCGAACTTCGGGTTGCGCGCGACGAAGTCGGTCTCGGAGTTGATCTCGACCAGCACGCCGATCTTGCCGCCGGCGTGGATGTAGCTCGCCACGAGCCCTTCGTTCGCCGAGCGCTCGGCCTTCTTCTCGGCCTGTGCGGCGCCGCGCTCGAGCAGGAGCGCTTTGGCCTTCGCCATGTCGCCGCCGGCCTCGACCAGCGCCTTACGGCAGTCCATCATCGGTGCGCTCGTCTCGTCGCGGAGCGCTTTGATCTCATCGGCTTTCGGTGAATACGACATTGCGGTGGACACCAGTTCTCTCCAATTACGCAGTTACATTCTTGAAAAAGAGAGGCCGGTTGGGGGCCTCTCTCGGGAGCGTTCGTCCGGGGAGCGGCGCTAGACCGCGGCCTCGGCTTCGGCCATCGTCGGGGGCGCCTCCTCGGCGTATTCCGCATACGAGGTCTCGGCATCGTACGAGCTCTCGGACTCGGTCTTGCCCTCGATGATCGCGTCGGCGATCTTGCTGACCATCAGCTTGACCGCGCGGATCGCATCGTCGTTGCCCGGGATCGGGTAGTCGATTTCGTCCGGGTCGCAGTTCGTGTCGATGACGGCGATGATCGGAATCTTCAGCTTGCGCGCTTCGAGGACCGCAATGCGCTCCTTCTTCGGATCGACGATGAAGACCGCATCCGGCAGGCGGTGCATGTCTTTGATGCCGCCGAGGAAGCGCTCGAGCTTATTCATCTCGTCCTGAAGCAGCGCGACTTCTTTCTTGGGCAGGCGGTCGAAATCGCCCTGAGCCTTCATGTTCTCGAGCTCGCGGAGGCGCGCGATGCGCTTCTGGATCGTCGAGAAGTTGGTCAGGGTGCCACCCAGCCAACGCTGGTTGATGAAGTAGGTGCCGGCACGCTCGGCCTCTTCACGAAGCACGTCTTGCGCCTGCTTCTTGGTGCCGACGAAGAGGATGACTTTCTTTTCGCGCGCCATCTGTTTGACGGCCTCGTAGGTCTCACGCAGCTTCTGCACGGTCATCGAGAGGTCGATGATGTAGATGCCGTTGCGCTCCTGGAAGATGAACGGCTTCATCTTGGGGTTCCAGCGACGGGTCTGATGCCCGAAGTGGACGCCGGCCTCGAGGAGTTCGCGCATGGTAATGACGGACACAGGTATCTCCTTCTGCTGGCCTCGGTCCGCGTGCCGTCGTGGCGGTGCGGGCCCGGTCGTGAGGCCATCGATCGCCCCCCATCCGTGCGGGGCGTAGTGAACAACCGTGCGAGTATAGCACGGGCGCGGAGGCGCGGTCTACGATGGGCGGCGGCGGCCCCGCTGCTCGACGCGGGTGAGACGCTCGTCGACGCGGGTGAACCCGGCTCGCACCTCGGATTCAAGGCCGGTCACGCGGACCTCGAGACGGTCCATACGCCCGTCCAAGCGGTCCATGCGGCCTTCGAGCCCGGTCATACGACCTTCGAGGCCGCTCATGCGGCCTTCGAGGCCGCTCATGCGACCTTCGAGGCTGGCAAAGCCTTGGTTCGTCGCATGGGCCAAATCGACGATCGCATGGAGGATCTCGTGCTTATCGTTCTCGTTCATCGGCACAGGATAGCCTCGCTTCGTTGCCCGGGTGTTGCCGCCTTCGCGCCGGCTCTTAATGCTCGTGCTCGCCCGGGCCGATGAGATAAACGATGCGTTGGTTAGTCACCGGCGGGCTCGGTTTCATCGGCTCGAACTTCGTACGCCTGGCGTTGCGCGAACGCCCGGATCTCCGGGTTGTGAACCTGGATGCGATGACCTCTGCGGGGAACCCCGCGAACCTGCGCGACGTCGAAGCTGATCCGCGCTACCGCTTCGTGCACGGCGACATCTGCGACCCCGACGCCGTGGCCGCCGCGATCGGCGACGGGGTGGATGCGATCGTCAATTTTGCCGCCGAGACGCACGTGGACCGCTCGATCCTCGATCCCGAGCAATTTCTGCGGACCGACATCCTGGGCACCCACGTGCTGCTGGAAGCGGTTCGCGAACGGGGCATCGCGCGATACCTTCAGGTCTCGACCGACGAGGTCTACGGCGACGTGAGCGAGGGCGAGTCGGTCGAGAGCGACCCGCTACGCCCGCGTAGCCCCTACTCGGCGAGTAAGGCCGGCGGCGACCTCCAGGTGCTCGCCTACCGCACCACCTACGGCACGCCGGTGCTCGTGACGCGCGGGAGCAACACCTACGGGCCGTACCAATACCCGGAGAAGCTGATTCCGCTCTTCGTCACCAATCTGCTCGACGACCAGAGCGTGCCGGTCTACGGCGACGGCCTGCAAATTCGCGATTGGATGCACGTCGAGGACCATGCGCGCGGTATCATGCACGTGCTCGAGCACGGCGAGCTCGGCGAGATCTACAACATCGGCGGCGGCAATCCGCGCACGAATATCGAGATCACGCGGCTGCTGCTCGAAGATTGCGGACGCTCGTTCGACACGCATGTACGCCACGTCGCCGACCGCGCCGGGCACGATCGCCGCTACGCGATCGATACCGCGAAAGCGCGCGCCATCGGTTGGGTGCCGCGCGTGGAGTTCGCGACGGGCCTACGCGAGACGATCGCCTGGTACCGCGCGAACGAAGCGTGGTGGAGACCGCTGAAGTCCGGCGAATTCCTGGACTATTACAAACGGCAGTACGCGCACCGCTAAGGCGAAGGGGCATATGAAAGGCGTTATTCTCGCGGGTGGACTCGGATCGCGGCTGCGGCCGCTGACCAAGGTGACGAACAAGCACCTGCTGCCCATCTACGACAAGCCGATGATCTACTACCCGATCGAGACGCTCGTGCGCGCGGGGATCAAAGACATCATGATCGTCACCGGCGGCAACTCCGCGGGCGACTTTCTGCGCCTCTTGGGCAACGGTCGCGATTTCGGGCTCAAAGACATCTATTACACCTA
The DNA here is from genome assembly GCA_027306785.1 of Vulcanimicrobiota bacterium. Classification (GTDB taxonomy): domain Bacteria; phylum Vulcanimicrobiota; class Vulcanimicrobiia; order Vulcanimicrobiales; family Vulcanimicrobiaceae; genus REEB354. The sequence continues at coordinate 81,051 of DAHUZB010000024.1, read as the reverse complement.
TCAAGAAGGCGAAGGCGGAATCGCCGACGCGCTCAAGCTGTGCGAACATTTCGCCGAAGGCTCGCGCATCGCGGTGATCCTGGGCGACAACATTATTCAGGACGATATCTCGCCCTACGTGCGCAAATTCGAGGAGCAGGATTCGGGCGCGCGCATTCTGCTCAAAGAGGTCGAGGATCCCGAGCGTTTCGGCTGCCCGGAGCTCGACGGCGAACGCATCGTCCGCATCGAAGAGAAGCCCGCGCAGCCCAAGAGCAACTACGCGGTGACGGGCATCTACATGTACGACCGCCGCGTCTTCGATTTCTGCCGCAACCTCAAGCCCTCGGCGCGCGGCGAGCTCGAAATCACCGACGTCAATAACGCCTATATCAAAGAAGGCGACCTCTATTACGATATCCTCGACGGCTGGTGGACCGACGCGGGACAATTCGAATCGCTCTATCGCGCCGCGCAACTCGTCGCGCGGCAACGAGGCGTCTAACCTTGCTACTACCACCATTCGGAGTGCGCAGAGCGCTTACCAAACTTCGCGTAACACGCGCCGGAAAGCAACAGATCGTAAGCGACGCGATCAATAATGCCTATTACCAAGAAATACTCGGTCCACGTGTCTCGGGCGCCATGCTGAATATCGGCGGCGGAACGCTAAGTGAAGAGTTCGCGCAAATAGCCATGTTCGGCGCCGCCGAATACCACACGCTTGAGACGCCCGATTGCCCCACCGCGGCAACGTACCGCGGCAGCGTTAACGACATGAACATGATTCCGGATGCGCGCTACGACTGGCTCGTGTCCACGGCAATGCTCGAGCACCTGCCCGATCCGTGGGGCGCGGCACGAGAAATGCTCCGGATCACCAAGCCGGGCGGCTATATTTACGTCGCCGCACCATTCTCACAAATCGTGCATTTTGAACCGCGCTATCGGGATTTCTGGCGCTTCACCCCGATGGGTCTGGCGACACTCTTTCCCGGGACCCACGTCATCGAAGTCGAAGCGTGGGGCGACAATCCGGCAAAACCGAACGGCTACGCGGTCATCCTGCAACGCAGCGATACCGATGACGCCTTGCCCTACGCGCCCGTCGTATCCCATTGGCTGGAATTTCCCAACGAACAACCTTGGATGATCTTTCAGGACGAGTCCGACACGGCGTTTGATTGGCCAATCTACCGATTGCGCATTGAGCCGATGGCCCTCGCGCATCAGCTCCACAACGTTCGCAACGATTACGGCCTTCGAGCCAAGCTCCCGGTGCTCTATGATGACGTAGCCTCGGCCTACAAACATCAGTACGCAATTAGAATAGGCACTCTCGGCGTAAGGGGAGGCACATCATTTTACGATCGCGCGGAGACGCAGTCCGGATGATTCACATCGTCGAACGACCCGATTTTCTCGATTTCGTGAACGGAAATCAGGATGCGTTCATGAAGTCGATCGCCGACAACAATGTCTACATCGTCAAAAACTTTTACCCGCGTGATTTAATACTGGCATTTCGCGAACGTTTGATCGAAATATCGGAGAGAGAACGTCCGTCCTGGCATCCTTGTACCGACGGTGTCCCTGATTATCACCGTATCAATGATGAATATGAAGGCTCTTGGGTACGAGCCCGTATGCACGGCTTTTATTTCCATCCTTTTAATTCTAACGGGGGCGCTTGCGAGCCGTTTCGCGATATTTTACGCATCAAAAATCGCCTTCGCGGTGTCGACCAAGACGCCGACTACGAAGCGCTCCCCTCATCGGGGCGAATTTCCCGCGTCGTCAGTCAGCATTACCCTCGCGGCGGCGGATATTTGAAAGAGCACATCGATCCTCACAGCGATTTCGCCCTCATTCAAACGATTGTGCAAGCATCGACGCCCGGGGTGCATTTCAACGCGGGTGGCCTCTACATGCGCGAGCGAGAGAACTCCCCTGCACTCCACCTCGATGAATACAGCGATATCGGCGACTTGTTCGTCTTGACGCCGGCGGTCAGACACGGTGTCGCCCCGATCGATCCGGACATGCAACTCGACTGGAATCTGGACAATGGTCGCCTCATGATTCTCCCGCTCGTCCTCGAATCCGATTACAACATGAACCCGGATGCAAAACCGAAGCAGGTCGGAACCTGATGCAGCCGAGAGTTCAAGTTTTACCGGACGACCATGAAGCAACAACCCGGTTTTTCCTTGATGTCCTGGCAAGTAGGATCGAATTGCGCGGCGTGGTTCATGTCGGCGCTCACCTCGGACAGGAATGCCCGCTCTACCTCGAACGATCGCTCAGTCAGATCGTTCTTATCGAGGCGAATCCGGCGCACTGCGAATCATTACGAGCGACCTACGGGCAAAACGCCGGCGTAGACGTCATCCATGCGGCAATCACCGATGCCGACATGCCGGTCACTCTTTTCCTCAACGAGAGCAGGAGCGGCAATGATGAGTCATCTTCGCTATTGCAGCTCAAGCGATTAGGTGAAATCGTCCCGACGCTGAAGACGAAGCGATCAATCGTGGCACCCGGGATGATGCTCGATACGCTGTTGCTCGGCGGGCGGCTCGACGGATGCAATTTTCTCAACATCGACATTCAGGGAGCCGAGCGGCAGGCGCTCCGCGGCGCAGAGCAGGCGCTACATCAATTCGATGCTATCCTGGTCGAAACGAACATCATCGAAATGTATGAAGGCTGTGCCCTCGAAGACGAAATCGACTCAGTTCTGGCAAGTCGCGGCTTTCGGTGTATCGAGCGCATAAATCACGAACTTTACGAGGGGGACCGAACGTTCCCGGCTTGGGGCGAATCGCTCTACCTTCGCGCTTAATCGATACGGACCGCAATCCCGAAGCCGGTCCGCCCATATCCGTTTCCATTGTACAGCATGTACTGCTCGCCCGCGCTTTCGAAAATACTCGCATAGCAGATCATCTCGGAGTCCCATCCCTCCGGACTCGGTTCAATGCCCGCTCGCTCGTCCATCCGTTCCCACGTCAGGCCATCAGCTGATTCTGCGTAGCCGATTCGGTAACGCTCTCCCCGAAAGGAGTACCACATTTTAAACCGGGTTCCATCATAGGAGACGAACGGTCGCGCAATTGCATATTCGCCGGGTCGAAAGTCGATGCAGACGAGCCCATCGCGCTGCCAATGGATGCCGTCGACGGAATGCGCATATTTGATGTGATAATAATGCTTCGGCGCACCGTTTTCGACCGTCCAACGCACTCCCGACGTATACCACATCATCCAGCGCTCATCGATTCGCAAAACGAAACTTGCCGCAGTCAAAAACGGATCGACGGGATCCCGCTCCAGGATCGGGGAGCGAGAAAACCGGAGAAACGAAGCGTCACCCTGCTCTACGGCCAGCCCCGTGAAGGAGCGAAATGGTACCGTGCAACCGGTCGTCATGCCGACATAGTAAAGCCGGCGTGCCCCCTCTTCACCGACCAGACACGCATTCATCACTCCGCAATCATCGAAGGCGCCCAGAGCACCGGGTTCGAGAACGCACCGCTCGGATCCGGGTACATACCGCATCCCGTCGTCAAGATCGATCGTCCCGATATTCGAGCGGCCGAATTCGTCGCGCCCCGCGAGGAAGACGCGAAATCCGCCGGTAGAGCCGGGAACCGCCCAGGGCAGCGCAGCGTGAGTACGCATCCACGGCTGCTCGCCGGACGGAGTGAAGACGCGGCCAAATTTCTTCCAACGCACGCGATAACGTTTTTTGAACCTCTAAGGGGCATTTCCTCGAAAACCGATAACCTAAATGCAACGACTATCCGAATTCTTTGTGGAGCACATGGGCAACGGCATCTCCCCACGCGTACCCTTCAATCTCGCGACGTGCGTGGGCACCGAGCGCGAGTACGTGAACGCGGTCTTGGACGGGTCCCACCTGTCCGGCGACGGCCCGTACACGAAGGCTTGCCAGGCGCTGCTCGAGGGCGCGTTGGGAGTCAACAAGGTCCTGCTAACGACAAACTGCACGCATGCGCTCGAAATGATGCCGCTCATCCTCGATATCGGGGCCGGCGACGAAGTCATCATGCCCTCTTTCACGTTCGTATCGACGGCAAACGCGTTTGTTCTGCAAGGCGCGAAACCGGTATTCGTAGACATACGCCCGGATACCATGAATATCGACGAGCGCTTGATCGAAGCGGCAATCACGAAGCGAACGAAGGCGATTGTCGTGGTCCACTACGCGGGTGTCGCCTGCGATATGGATGTGATCTCGGAAATCGCGCACCGGCACGGCATCCATCTGCTGGAAGACAACGCACACGGGCTCTTCGGGCTCTACAAAGGGCGCCCGCTCGGCAGCATCGGAACCATTGCGGCTCAAAGTTTTCATGAAACGAAAAATTTTACTTGCGGGGAGGGGGGGGCTCTCGTCCTAAACGACGCCTCGCTGATAGAGACCGCTGAAATCGTACGGGAAAAGGGCACGAATCGCAGCCGATTCTATCGCGGCCAAATCGACAAATATTCATGGGTAGGAAAGGGCTCGAGCTATCTTCCGGCCGAGTTGCCGGCGGCCTATCTTCTCGGACAACTCGAAGCTAAGGAGCATATACAAGGGCGTCGAGCCGCTCTCTGGGAGAGGTATTCTGAGCGCTTAGCTCAATGGGCCCGACTTCAAGGCGTTCAAATGCCTCATATACCCTCGTACGCGACCCAGTCGTATCATATGTTCTATCTCGTCCTTCCATCCCTGACCGAACGACAGCGCTTTATGGCATACCTACGTGAGCGCTCCATCAACACTGCTTTTCACTACGTTCCGCTGCATCAATCCGAAATGGCCCGTCGCCTCGGAGCCCCCCCCGCCCAATGCCCCGTTACGGAACGGATTAGCGATAGACTCGTCCGTCTACCGTTCTTCACGTCAATGACCGCCGAGCAGCAAAACTACGTCACCGATGTCATCACGTCGTTTGAGGTTTCCGCATGAGACGAGCAGTCATTTTCGGTACGGGCGCTTTCGCGCAAGTGGCCTCCGTCTATCTCCAAGAGGATGCCGATTACACAATCGAAGCGTTTTGTGTCGACGAGGGCTTTAACGAGGCGACATCTCTACTCGGGATCCCGGTAATCGACACGCTTGCCCTGTCCAAGGAGTTTCGGCCGGCGGATATCAGCGTATTCTGCGCCATAGGCTTCAGCAAATTGAATGCCAATCGGCGGAAGACCGTCGAACGTCTTCGCGATCTCGGGTATACCCTTCCATCATACGTGCACTCGTCCGTTCAGAGATGGAATAGCCAGACGATCGGCCAGGCTTGCTTCATTTTCGAAAATAACGTCATTCAGCCGTTCGTCACGATAGGAGACAACTGCGTCCTCTGGAGCGGAAACCACATCGGCCATCACTCCACGATCGGTAACAATGTCTTTATTGCAAGCCACGCCGTAATATCGGGTAGCTGCCATATCGGAGACAATTCCTTTCTGGGCGTTAACGCGACGCTTAGGGATGGAATATCGATCGGCGGGGATTGCGTCATCGGGGCGGGAGCGCTAATTCTTCATGACGCTCCGGATGGCTCCGTTTACAAGGGAAGCGAGACTTTCTCGCAAGATCGCTCGAGCAGCCAACTGCGCAATTTCTGATGACTCCCCCCCGCAAGCGCCTCGGGATAATTCAATCGAACTACATCCCATGGAAGGGTTATTTCGACTTCATCTCCCTCTGCGATGAATTCGTCTTACTTGAAGACGTTCAATACACACGCCGCGACTGGCGAAACCGGAATATCATAAAATCCGCGAACGGAGCTCTTTGGCTCACAATCCCGATTGATGCAAAAGGCAAGTACGAGCAACTCATTAATGAGACGGCCATTGCAGACCCCTGCTGGCACGACAGACACCTTTCCGCCATACGACACTCATACGGGAAAGCACCGCATTTCAAGCAATATTTTCCGAGAATAGAGGAGCTCTATCAGCTTGTAGCCGGCGAAGTATTGCTCACGAGAGTAAACGAATTGCTAATACGCGGCCTCTGTGAGCTCCTGGGAATTTCAACGCCGATCATACGTTCGGATAACTTTGAGACGCCGCCGGATCGGAATCTCAGACTCGTTGAGATTTGCGTGAGCCGTGGCGCAACCGAGTATCTTTCCGGCCCCGCGGCAAAAGCCTACCTCGACACCGAGAGCTTCGAATGCCGGGGCATCAGCGTGTCATTTAAAAGCTATGAGGGCTACCGTGAATACGAACAGTTGCACCCGCCGTTCTCACACGGAGTTTCAATACTCGATATGATCCTTCACCTTGGACCGGAAGCGCGAAATTATCTGCACTCCGTTCCGGCGATCGAGACGTAATGAGCGATCTTGAGGCACGCGTCGCGGAATACTACGATCGAGCCCTGGCGCAGTTCGGCGCTTCGCCTCGCGGAGTAGACTGGAACTCCGAGGAATCACAGATCACTCGGTTTGGCGCCCTTTCGCGCGCTATTCCCCGATCCGGCTCGCCCAGCGTCCTCGACTACGGGTGCGGTTACGGTGCCTTTTACGAATTCCTTCTCGAATGGAATCCCCGGGCCACCTACGTCGGGTACGACATATCCGAAGCAATGATTGAAACGGCCCGGTCCCTGCACCCCGAGGCGATATTCACTTCAAAAAGGGCTGATCTTGATCGATTTGACATCGTTGTCGCAAGCGGAATTTTCAATGTCAAGTTGGATACGGAAACCGACGCTTGGGAACGCTATGCAATCAAGACTCTGGATGAACTCATGCGGCTGGCGAGCCGCAGTATCTCGTTCAATATGCTGACCAAGTTTTCGGACCCCGACCGCATGAAATCGACGCTGTATTATGCGGATCCGGAGCTCATCACACGTTACTGCCGCAAACGATTCGGACGATGGATCGCGATGCTCGCTGATTATGGACTGTATGAATTCACCGTCGTCTGTTCCAATGCTCCGGTAGCACCATGAATATTCTCCTCTTCACGGAGATGGAGAAGGTCGATGGTCAGGGACGTTTCATGCTAATGCTGGCACGTTCTCTGCTCTCACTCGGTCACCATGTCATTGTTGCATCGCCGATCAGTCCGCTATTGACTGAAATCGACGGCAGAGAAATTCCGCACATCGAGATCGGTTCGGTCCGTCAAGTGGCCCCGCTGCAGTACGAGGAACTCGTCTCGGACACCGCACGGCTCGTACGCGCCGTAGAAACGCACTCGATCGACGCCGTCTTTGCGACGGCGAAATTTCCGTTTATGATGGCCAATGCGGCCCTCGGCGAAAAATATCCGGTTTTCGTTCCGATTCTTTCCGATACATATTTCGTACCGCACACGCGAGAGAATCAGGCGGCGCTTCAAAAGGCGGCACATGAAGGTCGGGTCATCGCCTACTCTTTCGACACGGCGCGGGTTCATGCAAGCGCATTCGGCTTTGATTGGCGTTCCGTTCGCTACTCGGCATTCCCGATTGATGAGCGAACGTCATTGCCTCAGCGCAGTCCGGCTGCCGTGCGCGCGGAACTCGGCATACAACCGGACGAACTGATGCTGTTAACGGTCGGTCGCCTTGATATCGATAAAGCGCCCGCTATCCCTCCGCTTTCCTTCGCGGCGGACACGGCATCACGCCGAGTCGACCGCCGAATTCGCCTCGTGGTCGTCGGAGACGGTACCCTGGCAAGTGAAACTCGCTCCAAGAGCCACCCGAATACGCTCTTCCTCGGATCGCGATACGATCTAGCGGACCTTTATCACGCGTGCGACATCTACGCGGGGGAGGCCACCACGATTTTGGAGGCGGCGATGGCCGGAAAGCCCGTGATCGTAACCTGCGCGAGTTCGCACCCGAGCACCCCGAACGTCAGCCGCGGCCTGTACGGCTTCCATATCCTCGACTACGCCTTTCTTGAATGGACGAATTTCGTTCCGCCGACGAGCTTTGAGGAAGCGCTCTTCTACCTCGCTCAAGATCAAGGTTTGCGCGAGCGCCTCGGCGAGGTGGCGAAAACGACCGCGTCACGGAGAAATGGTATTGAAGCGCTGATTCCGTGGCTTATAGACGTGTTTAGTGGAAAGCCGGTTCCCAACCGGCTATTCGGAGAACAAGCTTCTGTTCGGATCGTCGTAGCGGGTGGGATCGAGGACGGGCTCGATATGCTGGGAGAAATCTGTGCGAAGTTCGGCGACCTCCTTCGGCTCGGCGTAAGCGTAGAAAATCCGGTTCCTTGGGGCCGCACGCTCGCTATGCCACCCGAAAACGTTCAGGCCATCGTCCTTGCGACACGTCGATGGATGGACGAAAGCACGCCGATAGCTCGTTACTCCGACGGTCGACTTGATTGCAAGCATGACGTCCCGCGCGAAATTATTGAGGTGTTCGATGCGTTTGCCGATCGCATACCGCCGACGAGCAGTTCTCCTCCGATCACATTCTCGGGTGCCACACATGTTCACGCCGTCCTTAGCACGACCTTGACCTCCGCGGTCGAACTTCTCCGTAACGCAAATCTTCGAGAAGACGAAATCGGCATTGTCTGGATTCCCACGCTCACACGTTCGCCGGATGCCCAATCGGCGATGAACGACCTTCAACGCAGTACCCGCGGAGGAGTCGCGCTCATCGGAGAGCCGCTGGCGTGGACGGTCATCGGGCGCTTTTTGAATGCGATCGATTCGTACGTAGACGATGGCTCGTCACGGTTCGAGTACCATCGGCGCTACGTGCTCGAACGGGGAATCATCCCTTTCGAGCCTCCCAAAAGCTCTTGATCCGATCCGCGGCGCCGCCGCCGAAAAATGCCTCGCGCCGGGCGAGTGCGCGCGCCTTACCGGTCGTCGCGAGCTTGTCGCGGTAAACGGCATCCGCGGCGATTCGGCGCAGCACCTGAATCGCATGCAGCACGTCGGGCTCGGCCCAGAGCTGTCGGCGGGCGAACGATCCCGGATCGTAGGCGGGCTGCGTGTCGAACACGGGCGTGTAGCTGTAGTTCACGAGCGCGGCGCTCGCATCGTCCATGAAATCCATGTTGCCCGACCACCCGGTCGCGATGACCGGTCTCCCGAGCAGCATCGCCTCCATCAAGCCGAGCCCCAAGCCCTCGGCGCGATGCAGCGAGACGAATGCGTCGCAGGCGGCGTAGACGCCGAGCAGCTCCCCATAGGGCAGATAGCGATCGAACAGGATCACGCTGCCCGGTGACATGGTCGCGATGATACGCTCGAGCTCGGGATGCCGCAGAATGCCGTTCACCTTCACGAAGAGCGCAACATCGGTACGCCCCTCGAAGGCGGCCGCGAACGCGCGCAGCAGGCCGATCCCGTTCTTGCGCTTCAGTCCGCTGTCGGTATCGAAGGTCGTCGCGAAGACGAAGCGATCGCGAGGAATCCCGTAGGCCTCGCGCGGCGCGGGACGCACCTCGCCCACGTCCGCCGCCATGGGATAGTGGCGCACCGGCACGTCGACCGATCCGAGCACCGCTGCCGCGATGTGTTGCGTCGGCGCGAAGACCGCGTCGTAGCGGGAGATCGGTGCGAGCCAGTCGTTCGGGATATCCATCAGTTCGAAAAACGGCACCACGATGTTCGTCGCGGCCGCAAACCATTGCGGAAACTGCGACCGGATATTGCGCGCCTCGAACGGATTCAGGTGCACCAGGTTCACCGGATGCGGCAGGCTCGCCGTATCGGTGATGTTGAGGTGCGCCCAGGTCACATCGGCATTCGAACGGCCGTCGGGCAACACGACATCGACCACCGCGACCGGCACGCCCGCCGCCGCAAGCGCGGCGACCGAAGCTCGAGCCGCGACGCCGAGTCCGAGCCGAGCGCTGACGTAGCCGACCACGTTGACGCCGAACGGTGCTGCACTCATCGTTCGAAGCACTTCCGCGCATGGTTGCCGCGCTCCCCGGTCGAAGCCGCCCCGGAATGAGCGAACGCATCTGTGTCGTGCACGTCGGCACCCATAAGACGGGTACGACCTCGCTTCAGTACTTTCTGCAAACGAACGATGCAGCGCTTGCCCGGGCCGGATTGCACTTCGCCAAGACCGGCTGGTACGGCGTCGTGCCCGGCAACCACAACGTCGCATGGGAATTGGTTCGCGGCGAGCGCGGACCCAACATCGGCGGCATCTTCGCCGAACTCGGCGCCGTCGAAACATCGTCGATCTTGAGTTCGGAGGAATTTTCGCTCCTCCACGACCGGCCTGAAGCGCTGACCATCCTTGCCGAAGGGATTCGCGCGAGCGGCGCACGCCCCCGCGCCTTGCTCTACCTACGCGCGCAGGCGGAGTTTTTGGAGTCGCTTTTCGTCGAACAGATCAAACACGGGGCGGTTCGGCCGCTCGGAGCGCTGATCGACGAAGTCATCCGGACCGGTATCTATCGATTGCCGGAGAGCAATGTCGCGGTCGAGTACGGCGCGATCGAACGAGCCTTCGTCGGCGCGTTCGGCCCCGAGGATATCGTCGTGCGTCCATACGCACGCTCGGCCGATACGATGGTGATTTTCTACGACTTCATGTCGGCGCTCGCGCGCCTCATCCCCGGCTTCGATCCCTCGTCGCTCGGCTTGGAGCTCGCGCACCCGCGCATCAACGAAAGCCTCACCTTCGGCGCGCTGCTGGGGTATACGTTCGTGCACCTGCGACCCGACATCGGGCTCCCCGACGATGCCGGGCAATTCTTTGCCGAACACGTTCCCGACGTACCGCGCTCCCTGCTCGACGAACGATACGCGCTCCTGACGCGCGACGAACACCTGCGCTTCATCGAACGTTTTGCCGACGACAATCGCGCGCTCGAGGAGCGTTACGGCATACGGATTGCGGGGACACGTATGGAGGAACTCGCACCGATCGACGATCCACGATGGGAACGCGCGCGCTTCGAGCGTGCGGTGTTCGACCGCTGTGTCGCGGCGTGGAGCGCCTGACCGAGCGCAAACTCGCGTCAACGCAGAAGAACGACGCCCACCCCCGCGAGCACGAGCGCAAGGACCACGCGAAACGCGCGCTCGGGTATCCGAGCGGCGAGCGGAGCTCCGACCAAAACGCCGGGAACCGATCCGACCAGCAACAATCCGCCGAGCTGCGGGTTCACGTTGCCGAAGTGCCACTGCCCGAGCAGCGCGGGAACGAGCAGCACGACCGCAAACGCCACATCGGTTCCGACCAAGCGCCGCACGTGCGCGGTCGAGAGCACGAGCATCAACAGCGGCAACGTGAGGGAGCCGCTGCCGATCGAGGTGAGACTCGCGAGTGACCCGACGATGCATCCGGTCGCGACCAGCGGCAGGGTCGGCATCCTCGATGAATCGACGCTTCCGTCAGGCACGAGCGTGCGGGTGAACGCGATCGCCGACGCCGCGACGAAGAGCACAGCCGCGAGGGCAACGCGGAGCACGTGTTCGACGCTCGTGATCGGCAGATGCGCATGCATCCAACCGGTCGCGAGCAAGCCCGCAAGCGCCCCCGGCACGCCGCCGAGCGCGAGGCGAGCGAGCGCAGCGTAGTCGATCGTCTTGGCCCGCGCGTGCGTGACGAGCGCGGTCAGCTTGGTGCCGAGGCTGAAGAGCAGATCGGTCCCGATTGCCGTGCCGACATCATATCCGCCCACCAGCACGAGCAACGGCGTCGTGAGCGAACCCGCGCCGACGCCCGAGAACGAGATGCAGACGCCGACGACAAAGCCGACGAGAACGATCGTCATCGCGCGGCGGTCGCCGCCGATACCACCTTCGCCTCGATAAACTCCAAGAGCGCCGCTGCGCACTCATCCACGCCCGATGCCGCCGTATCGATGCGCAGATCCGGTGCCTCCGGTACTTCGTACGGCGATGAGACGCCGGTGAACCGCGCGAGCTCACCGCGGCGAGCACGCTCGTAGTGTCCTTTGACATCGCGCCGCTCGGCGGTCGCAAGATCGCAGGCGACGTGGATTTCGTAAAAGCCGCGCGGATAGGCGGCGCGCGCGAGCGCGCGGTCGGCCGCGAACGGTGAGATCAGCGCGCAGACCACGATCATGCCCGCGTCGGCGAAGGTGCCCGCGACGGCGGCCGTACGGCGCACGTTCTCCGCGCGATCCTCGTCGCTGAATCCGAGATCCACGTTCAACGTGGTGCGCAGGGTATCGCCGTCGAGCACGTAGACATGGCGTCCGCGCTCGAAGAGCATGCGCTGCACCGCCATCGCGACCGTGGATTTACCCGCGCTCGGCAATCCGGTCAGCCAAAAAACACCGCCGCCGTGACCGTTGCGGCGCGCGCGTTCGTCGGCATCGACCGACGAGGTCATCGCCACCACGTTCGTCGCGCCCTCGCCGCGCGCGATACCGACGACCGCTTCCACCATGCCGCCCGCGACGATCGCACCCGCGCGCGCAAGCACGAAGCGCGCGAGGCTCGAGCCTTCGACCGCGACATCGGCCGCGATCGTTTCACGAGCGACGAGGGTGACGACCGCGACATCGCCGCTTGCGAGGCGCTCACCCTCGCGCGGCTCGAGCGTATCGGGATCCACGATCTCTTCGATGCGCTGCAGCGTCACCGGAATCTCGCGCGTTCCGAGTCGCAGCCGCAGGCTCTCGCTCACGCGCACGGACTCGGCGCCGAGCCACACGATTCGCGCTCGTACCACGTGGCCGAGCTCGGGCGCGTCGGATGCGCGGCTCGCGACCGCGCCGCGATCGACGAAAACGCGTGCGTCGAGTTCGATCGCCGCAGCGCGGCCCGCGGGCACGCTCGCGATGTCATCGGGCCAGTCCACGATACGCGTCACGCGCGCACCCGTTTGGAGCGGCCAGAAGACGATCGGCTCGCCGCAGGCAAGCGTTCCGCTCTCCACACGCCCCACGATCAACCGCGCGTTCTCGCGACGATAGACATCCTGCACGACAAAGCGCAGCGGGCCGTCGTCGCGAGCCTCTCGCCGCGAAATCCCGCCGAGGGCGTGCAGTAGCGTGGGGCCATCCCACCAGGCGGTCAATGCACCGCGCCGCACCACGTTATCGCCGCTACGGGCCGCGACCGGTACGATATCGAGCGGCGTGATTCCCAACTGCGCGAGAAACGCCCGTACCTCGGCCGCGCGCTGCTCGAACGCGGCGCGCGGATCGTGCGCGAGATCGAGTTTGTTGATCGCGACCAGAATCTCGCGAAATCCGAACCACTGCAGAAAGAGCGCCTGGCGGCGCGTCTGCAGCGTGATCCCTTCGTCGGCGGCCACCACCATCACCGGCGCGTCGACCTCGGATGCGCCGCTGAGCAAATTGCGAATCAGTTCGCGATGACCCGGGGCATCGACGAAGACGAACTCCGCATCGGGCGTTCGCACCCACACGCGCGAGATATCGAGCGTGATCGCCTGATCGCGCTCCACCTGAAACGCATCGAGCAAAAACGAGTACTCGATCGGCACGCCGCGCTTGGCGCTCGAGGTTTCGAGCTCGGCGAGGCGATCCGGCGTCACCTGACCGATATCGACGAGCAGGCGGCCGAGGATCGTCGACTTGCCCGCGTCGACGTCGCCGACCATCACGATGCGACGCTGCTTCACATGTACCCCGAGGTGCGCAGACGTTCGAAGGCGTCTTCCGTCTCGCGATCCATCGCGCGGCCCGCCCGTTCGGGTTCGCGCGTCGATTCGAGCTCGGCGACGATCTGCTCGAGCGTCTCGGCAGCGCTTGCAATCGGGAAGGTGATATTACTCTCGCCGAGCGAGCGGTAACGCTTGCCGTTGCGTGCGAGGTAGAGCGGCACGTACGGAATCCCCTCGCGCATCGTATAGCGCCAGATGTCGAGTTCCGTCCAATGCAGCAGCGGATGGATACGCACGTGCGCGCCGTCCGGCACCTCATACGGGAAATAGTCCCAGAGCTCGGGCGGCTGCGAGCGCGGATCCCACGATCCGTCGGCGTTGCGCGGACTGAAGACGCGCTCTTTGGCGCGGATCGCCTGCTCGTCGCGTCGGATACCGAGAATGATCCCGCGATAGCCTTCGCGCTCGATCAGCGCGCGCAGCCCCGCGGTTTTGCGCGCCGCGTGGCGCGCGGCGGCGGGCAGGGTTTGATCCACGCTGCTCTCGGGCGGGCAAAGCTCGTTTGCGACCGGCAGGTGCCACTCGCGCACGAGGCGGTCGCGAAAGGCATAGACCTCCGGAAACTCCATTCCGGTATCGAGCAGCACGACCGGAAAGGGCACCTCGCCGAGAAACGCTTTGCGCACCATCCAGAGCAGTGCCGTGGAATCTTTGCCGATCGACCACAGCATCGCAAGCGGCGTCACGCACGAAAAGGCCTCGCGCAGGATGAATATCGTGCGCGACTCGAGTTCGTCGAGGTAAGCCGACGCGGAGCGCTCCATACCGTTTAATGAATCGGCATCATCATCCGATAGCTTAGAGAACGTGCTGATCGATCTCCACCTGCACACCGATCGCTCCGACGGCGTCTGGAGCGTCGAGCGCCTGCTCGACGAGGTCCGCGCGCGCGCGCTCGATCTCTTTTGCATCTCCGATCACGACACGCTCGCCGCCTATCCGCTCCCGGAGCTGCCCGGCACGCGCGTGCTCCCCGGCTTGGAGGTCGATTCGCACCACGGCGGCCACACCGTGCACCTCCTGGCCTACGGCATCTGCGACACGGAGACACCGCTGTTGCGAGCGCTCGCCGCACAGCGCGAAGCGCGTGGCGCACGCATGGAGGCAATGGTCGGGGCCATGCGCGCGCAGGGCGTGGCGGTGAGCATGGGGGACGTCCGCGCGCAGGCGGCGCCGGGAGCGAGCCTGGGCCGCCCGCATCTCGCGCGAGCTCTCGTTGCGCGAGGCGTCGTCGCGAGCGTGCAAGAGGCCTTCGATCGGTACCTCGCCGACGAGGGCAGCTCGTATGTGGCGCTCGCGCGCCTCACCGCGGCGGAGGCGATCGCCGCAATCCGGGCCTCCGGCGGCGTTAGCATCGTCGCACATCCGGCGCGGCTGCGTTCGCAGGAGCACCTGCACGAACTGATCGCACTCGGCGTCGACGGGATCGAGGTCGAGCACCCGACCGCCGACGCCGCCTATCGGTTGCATTTGCGCTCGCTTGCGTCGGTTCACGGGCTTCTCACCACGGGCGGCACCGACTTTCACGCGCCCGTTGAGGAGCGTCCAATCGGGGTCGAGTTCCCGGACGGCGACGTGCAGAGGCTGCTCGATGCGATTGCCTTACGTGCGGCACAATGAGCTTTGACCGCACGAGTCAAACTCAAAGCACCTAGATGGCGAGGTATTACCGTTTCTTCGGTCTCGAACGCGATCCGTTTCTCGATACGGCGGATCCGTTTTTCTATTGCGAGCTGGGCGCGCTCCGCAAAGCCAAGGAACGGCTCTTCGATTCGGTCGACGCGTCGCGCGGGCTGACCGTCGTGCTCGGCGATCCGGGCACCGGCAAGACCAGCTTGAGCGGCGCGCTCGAGGCCGATCTGCTGGCCGACGACCGCATCGTGATGGGCAAGATTCTCGACCCCACCTTCGCAACCGAGGTGGAGTTTTTGATCGCGGTCGGCCGCGTCTTCGGACTCGCGCTCCCCGCTCGTTCGAGCGCCGCGCTCAAAAACGCGCTGAAGAACTTCTTCTTCGAGACCGCCGTGCTCGAAAAGCGCACGCTGGTGCTCATCATCGACGAAGCGCAGAATCTCAGCGACGAGAATCTCGAAGCGCTGCGCCTGCTGCTCAATTATCATGTGCCGCAGCGTAAGCTGTTGAACATCCTGCTCTTCGGACAGAGCGAGCTCGAAGCGCGCATTAACGCGCGCGGCAATCTCGCCGATCGCGTCGACGGCTGGATTCGCCTCGATCTGCTCGACGGGCCGACGCAGCTCGCGATTCTCGACTACCGGCTCACCAAAGCCGGGTTGGCGCCGGGCACGCAGCTCTTCACGAATGATGCGCGCGCGCTGCTCGCCGACGCCTCGGGCGGCGTGCCGCGGCGCCTCACGATGCTCGCGCACCATGCGCTGCAAGAGGCCGCCGATCGTGCGAGCACGCTCGTCAACGAGGATCACATCCGCAGCGCCATGCTCGCGCGCGGCATCGTCGTCAAGCCGCGCCCGGCCGTCATCGAGAGCGTGGCGCCGACGCCCGCCGCCGCGGCCCCGATCGCCGAACCCGAGCGGCCGCGCGGTTTTCTCTCGCGCCTCTTCGCGCGCCGCGCCTGATGAATCTGGATCCGGATTTCGAACTCAGCGCGGACATGCGGCTCCTGGAGCTGCAGCGCGCGGCGCTCGGCCTTGCCCCGCCGACGCCGACCGCCTGGCAGACGCGCAGCGTGACCGACGCGGGAATCACGAACGACCCCGAACCGGCACCCGCAGCGCGCGGCGCGGTCCTCAACGTGGAAACCGTCGCCGCACCCGCGACGGGGGTGATCCCCGGCGCCGTCGTGACGCTGAGCCTGAGCATCGCGAACGACGGAGCCGCCGCCGCCGCGGCCGTGATTGCCGCAGTGCCCGTGCCGGGCGGCGCGACCTATCGGCCGGGGACGTTCCTGATGGACGGCAGAGACGGCGGCGAAGAGGCTGCAGAGCGCTTCTTCGGCGCCGGCCTCGCGCTCGGCGAGATACCGGCCGGTGCGCGGCGAACGTTCGTCTGGAAACTCGGCGTGCGCCTCGGAACCCACCCGCTGCTCATCAGCCCCGCGATCCGCAGCGGCGGCGCCGCGGTGGTCGGCGCGCGGGCGATTGCGGTCGCGCGCAAAGATGCGCCGCTCGCCGCCTTCGCGGCCGAGCTTGAACGCGTCGATCCGGCGCTCTATGCGGCGAAGCCCCTGATTCCGGTCGAAATCCCGGTCGATGCGCTCCCGGTCGAGGACGATCGACCGATCTACGAGCTCGATGCCGAGGAAGAGCTGGTCTTCGAAGCCGCCGACGCCGCGCTCTCATCCGCCGTTCCGCCGCGCGCGGAGCGGGCGGTTCCCCCGCTCGTGGAACCGGAGCCCGCGCGCGAGCCTGAGCTCGCGGCGGAGGCGGAGATCGAGCCCGAGCCCGAACCCGAACCGGTGCGCGAGGCCGTCGTGCTCTACGGGCGTTTCGATCGGGCGACGCTCGCCTTCTTCGAGCGCGTCTTCAACGGCTCCAAAGCGCCGACGGTACTCTCCCACTGCATCTTCGCAAGCGCACTCGCCTGCGCGACCCCGGCCGACGGCGGCGATCCGCTCGCGCTCAAGGCACACCTGGCCGCCCAATCGCAAATTCTCCACCGCGCGCAGCTTCACGAGCGGCTCGGCAAAAAGGAGCCGATCGGCGAATACGCGGGCGAGCTGCTCGCCGCACTCGACCGCATCGGTCCCGCACCGTTCCTCGAACCCGCCCCGATCGAGGATGCGCTGCTGCTCGCGACCGAACTCGAAGAGCCGACGCGGGCGGTGCTCGCGAAGATCGCCGAAGAGCGCGAGCGCTGGGATTTCGTAAAAGCGCGCCAGCTCACGCTCGCACTCCAGGCGCAGCGGGTGGTTGCATCGCGGGCGAACGATGCCGCACGCGCCGCCCTCGAAAACGCGCTGCGCGTCTATGCGCAGAGCTCGATGACGACGCTGCAGAAGCTCTTCGTCCGCCTGCGCATCGATCGCACGACCGGCGTGCTCTTTCAAAACGAGCCGTCGCTCGACGCGGCGGCGCGAGCGCTGCTCGCGGCGCTCGGCGCGGCCTTCGCGTAACGACCACGACGATGCGCGTGCTGCTCGGCATCCCCACCGGCGGCGCGCCCGCGCAGCCGTTTCTCACGAGCCTGGCGACCCTGCGTCTTCCCGATCGCGTGACCGCGTTCGATCGCTACCTCGTGACCGGGAATTACGTTCCCGCGCAACGCGAGCTTATCGCCGATCGTGCACTCGAACTCGGAGCGGACGCGCTCGTCATGTGCGACGACGATATGGTGCTGCCGCCGGACGCCCTCTCCGCGCTACTCGAGCTGCTCGCCGCGGACGAACGCTGCGCGGTTGCGGGCGCGCTCTACTATTCACGCGACGGCTTCCGGCCGATGGCCGTCACGCGTTGGAACGACGAGAATACGACGACCGCGAGCATTCCGGCCTTCGCGAACGAGCCGGTGCACGTGGACGGTGTCGGATTCGGCTGCGTCGCGATGCGCACCGCGGCGCTACGCGCGCTCGACGCACCGTACTTTCCCGCCGATGTCTACATCGAACGCGAGCCCGCGCGGGTGCGCATTTGCAATGAGGATTATCGCTTCTGCGGCCGGGTACGCGCGGCGGGATGGAGCGTCGTGCTGCACGCGGGCGTGCGCTGCGGACACTACGATCGTGCAAGCGGCATCATACACCCGCTGCAGTGGGAACCGCTCGATGAAACGAATCGCGAGCGCATCGCCGTGCTCCGCGAGGGACGACCCGCGCTGATCCCGTATGCGCCGCTTCCCGCCGCGGTCGAGACGCATCAGCGCGCCTCGATCACCTACGTTCGACCCGAGCGCTAACGCAGGCCGTCGATCGCGCCCGGCTGCTGGCGTGACACGAAATCACGCGGCGTGCCGAGGGAGCGCGCATAGCTCTTCCAACGGGAGAGCGCGCGCAGTCGTTCGCCGACCTCGTCGTGGTACTGCTGCAGCGCGTCGAGGCGCTCTTGCCGATAGGTGTAGATCTGCTGCAGCCGCGCGTACGCCGCGCGGTCGAACTGCTCGTCACGATAGGGCACGGCGGCGGCCATCGCGCCCTCGAGCGCCTGCATCGTCGCGGCCGAATCGGCGAGCGCCCGTTCCAAGCGTCCCCAATCACGCGCCGTCACCGCCGCGTCGATCTCGATGCAGAGCGATTCCAAGCCGTTGATCTCGCGCGCGACCGCCTCGAGCGCCGCGCGGGCCGAATCAGCCAACGGCGGCGAACGACGATCCGCTCGCGCCCGGCTGCGCGGGCTGCGGCGCGCTCTTCATCGCCTTGAATTGCGAGACGGCCTGCGCCCACGTCTTGCGGTACTCGGTGAAGTACGGCAGCAAGCGTTCGACGCGTACCGGGTCCTTCTGCATATTCGCCATCACGAGCTCGTGATGCCAGAACTCGTAGACGCGAAAGAGATTCTTCGCGAGTTCGCCGCCGATCTCCATATCGAGCGACCCCATCAGCAAGCTCACGGCCCGCTGCGAGCGCAGCAGCGCGCGATGGATGCCCTGGATGTCGTCGCGCTCGTTCATCAGCTTCTCGTGCGCCTGTTGCGCCGCGATGATGAGCGCATCGAAGATCTTGACGATCAAATCTTCCTTCGAGGCCGTCGCGATCGAGGTCTCGAGATACTTCTGATCGGCGGAGCCCTTCATCATCCGGCTACCCACCCGCTCCCTTGAAGAATCCGGCTAATTGCGATTGCAGCGATTGGTAGACCGCGAGCTGCCCTTCGGTCGAGACGAACTCGGCGCGCAGCATATTCGCCTGCTGGTTCGCCGAATCGGTCACCTGCGTGATGCGATCTTGGACCGACGTGATCGCGTCGGTATTCGTGTTCTCGAATCCCTGGATGATCGAGGTGCTACCGACCGGCAGCGTGCCGACGAGGCCCGAGTTCAGCAAGGTCGGGAGCCCCGTCACCTGCCCGAGATACTGCCCGAGCTGCGTGGTCAGGCTGTTCGCGCCTTGGAAGATCGCCTGCACGGCGTTCGGGTTCGCGGTGAGCGCCGCGGTCAGCGCGTTTACGTCGAGCGGCTGGAAGGTGCCGTCGGTGCCGCCCAGGTTTTGCGTCGTCACCGGATTACTCGCCGAGACATTCCCGCCGTTGCTCGCGGTTTGGATCACCGAGAACGAGCTGCTCAACTGCAGTCCGATCGACGCAAGCGACGTGTACTGCTGCAACGGATCGGTGTAACTGGCCGAGCTCGCTTTGAGCGCGGTGCCCAAGAAGCCCGAAACCAAGCTCGTCAACTGATCCTTCACCAGGCCGATATCGGAGTTTTGCCAGAGCACGCCTCCGCCGACCGAGGCCGAGGTCGCGGTTTGCGACGATCCGGCTTGCGGCGTGATAACCGCGGGCGGTTCGGTCGCGTTGTTGATCTCCGTGATCGCGGCGTTGTACGCCGAGGCGAAGTTGTTGATCGCCGAGACCAACTTCGAGTTGTCTTGCGAAACCGTGATCGTGTACGGCGAGCTGAAGCTATTCACGTCGAGCTGGATGCCGTTGATCGCGTTCGTGATCTGATTGGAATTGCTGTAGTACGTGGCGGTCGCGCCGGTCGGATCCTGCACCGTCACCGATGCCTGCGTGCCGACCTGCGTCGTCGCGCCGGCGGCGCTCGTCAACCCGGCGGCGGTGAGGAAATTGCTCGTGTCGCCGGTTGCTCCGAGCACGATCGTCTGCGGGCCGGTCGCCTTCGAGGCGAGCACGATCTTATTGGTCGTCGCATCGTAGCTCGCGATCACGCCTGCGCTGCTCGCATTGATGCGCGCGATGATCGAGGCGGTGTTGTCGTTTGCGGCGTCGAGCGTGAACTGCACGCCGTTGATCGTGAAGGTTCCCGAGGTGACCGCGGTTACGTAGCCCGCGTTCGTCGAGCTGTTGAATGCGGCGGCCTGATTGATGCCGCCGATATTCGAGGTGCTCGTGACCGAGCCGCTCGTCGCCGTATTGTTGACCTGCGCGGTCGAGAGCTTGAGGACTTGTAGCAGATTGCCGGTATCGGTAGGGGATCCGAGCGTGACCGGATGATTCGTCGACGAGATCACCACTTCGCCGCTCGCGTTGAGCGTCGCGGTGAAGCTGGTATCGCCGGTCGCCGTCTGCACCTGGCTCTGAATCTTCGAGAGGATGCTCTGCACCGAGTCGATGTTGATGTTGTATTGAATCTGGACGCCGTTGACCGTGATCGTGCCCTGACCGCTCGTGCCCGCCGTCGGCGTGACCGCCAGATATGCGCTCGTGAGCGGGTTGTTGTTCGACCCGCCGTCGTAGATGCTGTGACCCGCGGCGGGGTTGTTGGTGATCGTGGTGGCGGTCGCTTGCGTCGAGCCGAGGATCGTATAGGTGCCGGTCAGCGGCGTACCGCCGGAGATCGCACTCGCGGTTCCCTCGGTCGTGTTGCTCGAGGTCGCGGAATACGAGCTGAAGAGCGCCGGATCGGAGAGCGCGCCGAGCGTGCTCTGTACCGACGCGATCAAATTATTGATCTTGATCAGCTCGGCGTTCGCCGCATTGAGCGTCGCAATCTGCGCGTTGAGCGAGACGTTCTGCTGCAACGTCATCGACGTGAGCTTGGTGATGATCGAGTTATAATCGATCCCCGACGCGATGCCGGGGAACGAGACCGGGGGAACGTTCGTCCCGGGAACCGAGCTGCTAGACATCCATGTCCTCCTGGTTACGCATTACGGTCGAACGTAACGCCCTGCTGCTGATCGAAGAATTGCGCGAGACCGATCAGGATCTCGGGGGGAAACTGTGCCACTTCTTTTCCCGTTTGCGGATCGGTAAACACCGTCACGATCTCATCGTTCTTGAGCACGCGATACGACACGTTGAGATTGACCGGTTGCGGCAGCCCCGACGAGCCGAAAATTTTGGCGATTGCGGGTGCGATGCCGCTCTCGTGCTGCGCCGAACCGGTCGCGCCGCTCGGCACGGGCGAAGAGGACGCCGGATCGGCGGCCTGACCGGCAAAGATATTCGGGGCCGCTGCGGTCCCGACGACCACGTTTGCTCCCGGAACGGGAGGGGGTTGAACGTCCATGTCACCAAGGCTCCTACGGATTCCGTCTTATCTTCAAATCGGCATCCTGAGACGGGCAGTTTAGGCGCCTTTCGTAAAGACGACGGCCGCGACCCTTAGGTTGGGTTCGGAACGCTTGCTTGCCCGTATGCCGACACGACCGCCACGAGTCCGGCAAAGGGGTCGCAACGCTCCGCCGTTCGCGCCGCGATCGCGTTCGCGAGCTGCGGCTGTGCCTCCCACGCGCGATGAAGTGCCTCTCCGATGGCTCCCACGTTCGCCGGATCGACCAGAAAGGCCAACTCCGCCCACAGGTCGTGGGCGTACCCCGTGACCGAAGCGACGACTGCCGCGCCGTGCGCGGCGCCGCGCGCGAGGCGGTGCAGCCCCCGCGACGACCAACCGACATCGGCCACGACGCGGGCACGCGCGTAGAGGCCAGCCAGTTCCTCGGGGGTGAGGTCACTATCGCGCAGCTGGATGGTGTATCGCCCGGCCGCCTGATTGACGTAGCGCTGGTACTCGACATCGGCGACCGGGCCGACCAGCACGAGCCGAATCCCGCGACGTTCGGCCGCAACGGTAGCCGCAAGCTGATTGGCCCGCGGCTCGAGCGGCGCGTGAATCAGTACGAACTCTTCGTTTCCGACGAGCGACCCGATGCGGTCGGTAGGGCGCGTCAAGGGAACCGTCGCCGCCACCGGAACGGTCACGCCCCGATAGCCGAAACGCTCCTGCAGAAAGAGCGCCTCCGCGTTCGAGGCGACGACGACGGCTGCGGCACGCTGCATCAGCAGGTCCGCGCTCGCACCATACCAGGGATCGTTGTCGAGATTCGAGATGCGACGGGCCTCAAATGCGTGCATGGTTTCATCGAACACCAACCGATCCAGCGCCATCCGCGGAATCGCGAGCGCGCCCGATATCCCCCTCCCTACCTCGCCTGCCCGATCGTCGGCGTACGAGGTCACGACGATCGGCGTTCCGGCGGCCTCCGCGTCACGCGCGAGCTCGATGACGGAGACGCCGTGGCGCAGATCAAACACGTGGATGACGTCGACCGATGCCGCGTCGATGTGCGAAGCGATATCGACGCGGGCATCGAAACCTTCCGCTTGCAGCGAGCGCGCGAGCTCGTGCGCGGCATCGGAGTCGGCGTCCGGCGCACGTTCGGCATCGTCGCGAACCACGATCGCAATGCGCCCGGCCGACGCGCCGGCCCGACTCGGCTCGAACAGCCGAGACCCGCGCAGCGGCACGGCCGACTCCGTCACCGCGAACTCCCGCATCACGAGACCGTCCTCGGGATCGAACGACACGAGTACGTCGGCAGGCATCGGCTCGGGCTGCACGACACGGCGTTCGCCCTCGCGAGCCGCGTCGTCGAAAACGCACGTATGCGCATCTATCGCCCCATCGCGCGGACCGACGTAGAGATCGTATCCGTCGCCCTCGATCGATGTCGTCGAAAGCCCGGAGAACCACGTGCGAGCAACGTCGTCGTCTTCGCACGTCCACGCGATCCGACGCGCAAAGGACGAGAGCATCGCCGCGCCGTTCGCCGCATCGGAGCCGCGTAACACCACGTTGCGTTCGCGCGCGAAGCGAGCCCCGTACACCGCGGCGCCGAGCGTGCGAAACACATCCGCGTAGGGAGCGCTTCCGAGCAGCGCGCTCCGGCGAGCACGCCGGAATACGTCGGCGCAGGTCGGCTCATCGCGAAACACGCGGATGAATTCATCATTGACGAGCCGGGCGATCACGACGCTCCGCAACCAGGGTATGACGAGTTCCTCGATCTCATCTACTGCATCGCTCGCATATGCGTATTCGGCGGGCCAAATCAACGGTGAGGCTTCCTGCACCATCAGACAGCCGCCGTCGATGCGCACGAGCGGAACGATGAGCCATGATCCATCGCGTTCGAACGCGAGATCCAAATAGCCCTCGAAGCGATGCGTGTACACCATCTCCAACCTGGCGGCGACCAAGTTGCTCGCCCGGAGACGATCCCGAGCATAGGCTTCGTGGTACCGCGGCCGCAGGTTCGCATAGTGCTCGAAAAGCCTCACGCCGAAACCCCTCGCAGGAGACGTCGAAGCGCGCTCGGACTGCGGTCGACGATACGCTCGATATCGATCGTGACGCGCTCCGGAAGGGATGAGCGCCAAGCGGCGAGATCTTCTTCATCCCGAATTTCGACGTCCGCGCACCGTTCGGGCGTCTGATCCAATTTCTGAAGCGTCCGCTCGACGCGTCGTGCGATCGTCAAAGCATTCGGATCGCCGCTCCCGGCGATCGCGAGCGTAACCGGAGCCTCCGCGTCGAACGCGATGAAATACCGCTTGGTGAACTCCGCGACGTTACCCCAGTCCGCCTCATCGCGTACGAAGGCCGCGAAAACCACGTCGTATTCGCGCGGAACCACCGTTCCCGGCTCGAGGACGGCCCCGGCGACGCGTCTCGTCGGTAAGGGTGCAAAGTGGCGCGCACGATCGAAGCCGCCGTAGATCGCCTTACGCGGATCGTACCCGTTCGTAGGGAACTCGTCCGGGTACCCCCACTTCTCGGCGAAACGGCTCCAATTCTCGCGCATCGTCGACGCGTAGTCGACGTCGTTCGCCACGAACGAACGGCTGCCGAAGTGATGGATGAAACTGTCCTCGCAGACGTAGATCTCATATCCGGCCGCGCGAACGCGGACCGAGAAGTCGTCGTCTTCGAAATTCCCCATTTCGAAACGTTCGTCGAATCCGCCGATCTCCTCGATGACACGCCGATCGATACACAGACAGAAGCCGATCGCACGATCGGTCAGATACCCGCGTCGCGCATAGCTGCGCCGACGACGTGCCGCATACGCGTGCATGCCCTCGATATCGGCGTACGACGCATCGACGACTTGCTGATCGCCGACGATTTTGTTGGTTCGAGGAGCCGTCACCCCGACCGAGGGAATGCGATCGAACGGATCGAGCAATGAATCCAGCCAGCCGTCGGTCACCACGACGTCGTTATTGAGGACCACGACGAACTCACCTCGGGCGACCGCGATGCCGTCGTTATTGCCGCCGCCGAAGCCGCGGTTGCGCTCGTTATAGATCACCCGCACGTGCGGATCGTCGATCTCACGCAGCATCGAAACGGTCTCCGGGCCGGAGCCGTTGTCGACGACGATCACTTCGTACGGTTCGCTCGTATGGGTCCTGATGGATTCGAGTGCGATTTTCGTGTATTGCGGCGCGTTCCAACTCAACGTGACGATCGAAACCAAACCGCGCGCGCGCCGAGGCCGAGCTCGCAACTCCGCTTCGACGGCCTCCGGCTCGCCCCTCAAGACCGCGGCGAGCGGCCTGCCATGACGGCTTTCGAAGGAGGCATCCTCACGCACGGGCGGCACCGCGAAAACACCCTGCGCGATGCGCGTGCCGAAGCCGAGCGGGAGCATACGCAGCCCGAGATCGGCGAGGGAGGCATCGAGCGAATCAAACGCCTCGAGTCGCATGTGGGCGGGTACTCGCATGAGGTGTACGAGAAGGCAGCGCCCATCGGCCGCGAGCGCGACGACGTTATCGACGTCGCTCGCGATTTCCGGTGCATAGGCGGCGGCAAAGGTCGTCGGCGTCGCGCTCAACTGACGGACGAGCTCGTCGAGCCAACCTTCACTCGGCTCGGCCGCGCCACGCACGAAGGCGGTGAACCGCGCACCGCGTATCCGCATCGCTTCGCGCGCCGTAGCAAGTGCATCGTCGCCCAAAGCCCATACGATTGCGCCGACCGGTGCCCTCGTACAACGTAAACGACGCTCGAACGCCGCGCGTCCTTCGGGCGGCTCTTCCCCGTGAACGACGACGTTGATCGGGCGCAGATGGAGGACGTGGGCGTTGATCCCGCCGAGGCGCGAGCCGCGCAGCGGATGGCGCACGTAGCCGCGGGCGAGCATCTTTTCGGCCGCGTCGAAACGCACCGATCCCCGCCAGCGACGATCGAGCAGCTCGGTATTCCAAATCGTTTTGCGAAAACGCTGAATGCCGGACTGTGACTCGAAGTGATACAGTACGGCTTCGCCATCGTACACGACGCGCATTCCGGCGCGTCCGACCTTCAGGCAGTAGTCGACGTCTTCGTAGCCGTTCCAATAGCCCTCGTCGAGACCGCCGAGTCGCTCGTAGAGCGCGCGTGGCGTAAGGAGACAGGCGCCGGTCACGATCTGGAACTCCTGCGTGCGGCGCACGTCGGGATCCTCGAACGGCACGAGATAATTGTGATGGAACGGCTGAAACTGTTGGCGACCGAACGGATTTCCCGCAACGGCGACTCCGCCGTGCTGCACGGTCTTATTCGGGTAGAGCAGAAGAGCTCCGACGGCCCCGACATCCGGCTGCGCCGCGTGCCGCAGCATGCTTGCGAGCCAACCCGGCCAGGGCTCCGTATCGTTGTTGAGCAGCACCAAAAACTCGCCGCGCGCAATGCGAGCCGCCTGGTTGTTGGCGGCGGCGAACCCGAGATTCCGCTCGTTCGTGATCACGCGTATCCACGGGTATGCAGCGAGGACGCGTTGCGTGTGATCGCTCGAGGCGTTGTCAACGACGATCACCTCGCCCTCGCCCGCATCGGCAATCGTCGCGGGAAGGGCATCGAGGCACTGCTTGGTGAGATCGGCCTTATTGAAAACCGGAATGATGATGGAGTAACGCACTATGCGGTCAGCCCGACGTCGGCAACGCGCGCGGCTTCGTCGTATCGGCCGCGGCGCAGCAGAAATGCCGCCAGCTCCACCGCGCCGCGGCGCGGATCCCGTGCGAGCAGGCGTCGCAGGGTCGTCTCGGCGGGGCCGAAGTCGCCGCGCGCCTCGAGCAAGGACGCCCGCGTGGCGAGTGCGTCGAGATGATCGGGGTCGGCGGCAAGCACCCGTTCGATGCTCGCGACCGCATCGTCGTGCCGACCCGCGCTACGGTAGATGTTCGCGCGTAACAGATCCGCCGGCAGCGCCACGGCCGCAGTCGCGTCGGTCACCGCGGCGAGATGTTCGAGGGCTTCGTCGAGTCGCCCGAGCGACGAGGCGGAGACGGCGGCATTGTAGCGCAGGTGTTGGTGGTCGGGCGCGATCTCGATGCCGCGCCGCGCGAGGAGCAGGGCCCGTTCGAAATCGTGCGCGACGTTTGCCTGATACGATCGACGCAGAAAATCGCTCGGCGTACGCGGTTCGCTCTTTGCCTCTTGTTCGCGCAGCCGCAGAAGTCGCTCCTCATCACCGCGCTCCGTGTAGATGCCTTCGAGCCAATTGAGGATCTCGGCATCGCCGGGTGCACGCTGCGCGGCGCATTCGAGGTACCGTAACGGATCGCGGCCCAGCTTGAACGCAACCTGCGCTGCCGCGGTGAGAACGGGGACGGCGTGCTGCTCGCTCATGCTCGCCTGTTTTGCGTCGACGACCGCCAGGGCCGCTTCGGCCTCGCCCCGGCGCAGGAGAAAATTCATCCAGTCGATCGTGCTCTGATCGTCGCCGAACTCCTCGAAGACGCCCTCGAAGAGCGTGCGCGCCGCCGTGATATCCCCCGTACGTTCGAGCGCGCGAGCCAGATTCAGGCGCAGCGGCTGGACCTTCGGCGCATTCTTCAAACCGGCGCGGAACCACTCGATCGCTCGCGCATCGTCGCCTTGCGCGACGTAACTCGAGCCGATCTCCGAATGTGCCTTCCAAATCGAGACCTGATCGTCCACGACGAATTGCTGATGCGCGTACTTGCCGTCGTCGATCGCCGCTCGGAACGCCTCGCGCGCCTCATCGAAGCGCTGCTGCGCGACGAGCGCCTTGCCCAATTGAAAGTGCGCGTTTGCGTAGTGCGGTGAGAACTCGAGCGCCGCGCGCGCAATCTCTTCACCTTTGCGCGGATCGCCGAGCTTGTCGCAGTAGGTCTCCGCGAGGATGGCATGACCGTTCGCGATAAAACCGCGCGGCGCTTTGCCGTTGATTTCGCGCATCTTCTCGAACGCCGTGCGCGCAGTTTCGTAATCGCCCATCAAAAACGACGTCGAGCCGAGGTTGAACCAGGCAAACGGATCGAGCGGATCGGCATCGACCGCCGCCTTGACGATCTCGAGGTTCCGTTGTCCCTTGTCGCGATCTTTCACGACATCGGCGAGATAGCCGTAGTGATCGATCTCGACGGGCGCGTTGATCGCCGGAATACCTTCGTTTTGGCCGTCGATGCAGACGAACTCGTGAATCATGCCGCGAAAGCGGATGCGCTCCGTATTCGGAAACACGCGGACGAGCGCGTGCGACATGGCGCCGGTGCCGCGGTAGTCGTCCGACTGATTGAAACAGCGTATCCACACGCCGGTGAAATGCGCGGGCGTGTCGGCGAGCGCCCGCAGCGTCGGCTTCGAGGTTTCGCGGAGCACCTCGTCCGCGTCGAGCATGATGATCCATCGCTTGGTCGCAAGTGCGAGCGACTCGTTACGCGCCCAAGCGAAATCGTTGCGCCACGGGCGCTCGATCACGACGGCACCGAACGAGCGCGCGATCTCGATCGTGCGGTCGGTCGATCCGGTATCGACGATGCAGATCTCGTCGACGGCCCCCTGCACGCTGCGCAAGCAATCGGCGAGGAAGCGCTCCTCGTTCTTGACGATCATGCAGAGGCTCACGCCCGGCGGCTTCTGCGGCGTTCCCGGCGGAATCGGCGGAAACGCAAGCGCTCCCTCGGGTGCGGGCAGCGAGGGTGACGGCGCGGCGGTCGCACGGCGTTTCGGATAGACCCGAATTGGCATCGTTACAGTATTCGGCATGCGGTCGAAGGCGCGTTAGAAACGAAGCGAGGGCCCGCCGTAGCGGGCCCTCGTCGTTTGCGATCTCTCGCGATTTCGTCCGTTGCCGGACGCTCTTCCTACTAGCGGAAGAGGCCGAGAACGCTCTGCGCGTTCGCGTTCGACTGCGCCAGGACCGAGGTGCCGACTTGGACCAGGATCTGGAGCTTCGTGAACTCGGTGGTCGCCTGGCCGACGTTGAGGTCGCGGATCGAAGATTCCGAGGCCTGCAGGTTGACCGCAGCGACGTTGTCGTTCGACGCGTCTTCGTTCAGGCGAACGATGACCGAGCCGAGCTGGGCGCGCTGGTTGAGGAGACGATCGAGCGCGTTGTCGATCTGGCCGATGGCATCTTCCGCACCGATCGACGGGTTGTTCGACGCCGAGAGCGCGAGGTTGATGTTCGAGATACGGAGCGTCGAGGTGTTCGTCGCTTCGATACCGACCTGGATGACGTCGCCTTCGTCGGCCGCCGATTGGAAGTTGAAGGCCGGGTTCGACGGGTTCGTGAGCGCCGCGACGTTCTGGCTGACCTTGATGTACGAGGTCGTGCCGACATCGGCCGTCGTGAACGTGCCGAGCGTGACGCTAACGTTGTCGAACGCATTCGCGGCGCCTTGCGCACCGTAGAGCGTCGAGGAGACGCAGACCTTACCGGTCGCGCTGTCGACGAATGTTTCCTGAACCGCGATCGAGACGCCGGTGTTGATGACCTGCAGTTCGATCGAGCCGTCGGTGGTGCCGGTTCCGCCGAAGCCGGCCGTTCCGCCGACCGTCGTCTGGAAGTTCGCGCTCGAAGCGGCAACCGTCGCGGCGAGGAAGCCGTAGTTGATGCCGTTGGTCGACGCGATGTTGCCGTTGGTCGAGAGGGCCGTATTCGCGGTGATCGTGATCGACGCGGCCTGCTGCGCCTGGAAGCCCGCATGCGAGCCGTCGAGGAGCGCCTGGCCGTTGAAGTTCGTGTTCTGCGAGATACGGTTGACTTCGAGCAGCAGCTGCGAAACTTCGACTTGAAGGTTCTGACGGTCGCTGTTCGAGTTCACGTCCGACGCCGCTTCGACCGCGAGCGAACGGATGCGCTGCAGGATGTCGGTCGTCGTCTGAAGAGCGCCTTCCGCGACCTGCGCGGCATTGTTGGCGTTCTGGACGTTCTGCACGGCCTGGTTGAAGCCGTCGACCTGCGTCTGCAGGTTGGTCGCAATAGCAAGACCCGACGGGTCATCTGCGGCGGTGTTGATGCGCAGACCCGACGAGAGCTGAGTGACCGTGTTCTTGAGGGCTTCCTGATTCTTATTCAGGTTGAGGGATACGTTGTTCGCCAACAGGTTGTTGGCAATGCTCAGACCTTGACCCATTTTTTCCTCCATGATGCGCGATGATCGATCACGCGCGCGTATGATACAAGACTAGTCTAGCGGGGATCGTCCTTTCCCCACTGACTATGGTATCGGAGGGCTCCGGGCGCCACTTTAGTGGCCGTCGGGAGATTTTTTGCGGGGCTGGAGCCGCGCTCGCGCGGCGGGGACCGGCGCAGTCGTAGCCGTCTGCGCGGCGGCCTGGTTGGCGCGCTGGATCTCGTCGTAGATCTCGGATCGGTGGACGGAGACCTCGCGGGGTGCCTCGATCCCGAGCTTGACCTGATCGCGGTCGACCGCGACGACAACGATACGAATGTTGTCGCCGATCATGATCGACTGGTTGACTTTGCGGCTGAGAACAAGCATTGGCGGCCCTCCGTGGCAGACGGCATCGTGCCGTCGCCGAAGAGCTTAGGCCGTACGCTCGGCCCTTCCTCTTCTCCCGGAGCCTACCCGGCCGCGGGTTCGGCGGCCTCGGCCTTGCGCGGGATCGGTTGCTTGACCGAGAACCCGGAGTTTTCGAGCACGATCTGGCGTGCCTTGCGGGTGCGCAGGTTTACGACGATGGGCGCGAAGAGGTTCATCGTCATCTCGTGGGCGGCTTCGGTAACCACCACCACGCAGAGCAGGGTGAAGTCGGCCGGCCCTTCGATCCCGAGCGCCGCGACCGCGTAGGGCGGCAGCTTCGGGTCGTAATCCTCGAAGATCAGGTACGGATCGGCCGTCGGCAGCGCGACGTTCACGTCGTCCAAGCTCTGTAGCCAGACGAAGCTGTTCTGGGTCTCGACGGTCAGGGCAAGCCAACGCCGCAGGTTCGGAAACCCGGGCAGTCCCCACGGGAACTCGATGACGTCGGCCTCGGCATACGTACACTCGCCGAACCGCGGAAACTCCATCGTCCCCGTCTGCGTTGCGTCCATCTCGGTCTCCATCGGTGCGCTCATCTCACCCTTCGGTGCAAGTTTACAGGTAATCGAACAGCGTCTTGCCTTCAAGACGCGCGGTCGTCGCATACGCCGCCTGCAGGACCGTCTGGGTCTGCGAGAACTGCGACGTCACCTTAGCAATATCGGTATCTTCCAGGCCCGACTGTACCGTCGTGTCGTTAAGGACCTGAGAATTGGCTTGGCTGCTCAGACTCTGGACGCCCTGCAGGGTGGAGCCGACGACCGCACGGGCGTTGAGCGCCACTTGCAGCACGTGGTCGATGTCACCGATCTGCGTCGAGAGGTCGCTCGTGACCGTCGCCTGCTGCGTCAGGTCGAAGGCGGCGACGAAGTTGCCGCTAGTGGTCGCGCCCGCGCTCGGCACATTCTGGATCTCGAAGGTCGCGGGCGGGTTCGCCGTGCTGGTGAATGCGAACTTCTGCGTCTTCGCGTTGAAACTCGCCGAGATGCCCAGCGGATTGACCGCCGTATTGATCTTTGCGAGCGCGCTCGTGATCGTGTCGGTCGGTAGCAAGGTTACGTTCACGCCGTTCGCGTTGACGCCGTTCGCGACGTTGATCGTGATGTTGCCGCTCGAGTCGGGGACGAGCGGCGTCGCGATCAACTGCGGCACGGCACCGCTCGAGAGCGCCGCGATCGTCGTCGTCCCGGAGATCGCCTGTCCCGCGAGATTGAGCGCCTGCTGGCTCTGATCGACGACCGATCCCTTCGAGAGCGTGTCGCGCAGATTGATCAGCGTTTGGAATACATCGGGGGAACCGTCGGCGGCGCCGTAATTGAATGCCTGCTGAAGCGTGACCCCGGTCGCGACGGTCTGCCCGTTCGGCAACTGCTGCGTCTGCTGCACGATGTTGCCTTGCGACGTCACGCTCGTGATCGGGCTACCGACGCCCTGCACGAGCTGCTGCGACGTCGGAACCGCCGTTCCGGCGAAGACGTACTTGCCCGCATACTGCGTGTTGGCGAGACCGACCGTCTCTTGCAGCAGCTGATCGACCTGGGCCGCGATCGCCGTGCGCTGACTCGGGTTGATCGTATCGCTCGCCCCTTCGATCGCCAGGCTGCGCGCGCTCTGCAGAATGTTCGTGAGGCTGGAGAGCGAGCCGTCGACCGCGGTGAGCTGATTGTTCAGATCGGTCAGGTTCTTCTCGACCTGCGTCGTCACGCTGTTGTCGTTACGTACCGCGATATCTTGCGCGATGACGGTCGGATTATCCGACGGCACGTTCAACGACTTGCCGGTCGAGAGCTGCTGGCCTTCCTGCTGATACGTCGCGTACAGATTATCGATCGAGGTCGACTGATTATCATACACGGTCGAAGTTGCGATGCGCATCGGTTCGTCTCCTTACTGTCCGACACCCAGGTTATTGATCACGACGCCCAAGAGTTGATTCAGCGTCGCGATCGTTTTTGCCGCCGCCTGGTAGGCGTTCTGGTACTTCACCAGATTCTGCGTCTCTTCGTCGATATTGATTCCCGAGATGCTCTGCCGCACGTTGTTGATGTTCTGCGCGAGCGACGTCTGCGTGCTCGTGCCCGTGATCGCCGACTGCGTGTCGAGGCCGACCTGCGTGATCGTCTGTCCGTAGAACTGCTGCAGGGTCTGCACCTGCGCGCTCGCGATCGAGTAATTCGCCGCGTGCGCATTCGCGGTGGTGAAGGTAATCGACTCGATGCCCGTCGTCGGGTTGAGACTGATGGCCGAGACCACCACGTTCTCCTGCGGCGCGGCGCCGTTCGGCTGCGCATCGAGGGTGAGCACCTGTCCGACCTGCACGTTATTCACGCCCGAGGGCAGCGCAACCGTCACCGTAGAGCCCGCCGCGACGGCGGCGGTGCCCTGCGTTTCGAGCGCGGGCACGCCCACGTTGTTTTGAAACATGTTGACGATCGCGTTGGCGCCGCCGTTATCGCTTGCGGCAAACGCGTTCGAGGCGTTTTGCTGCACGCCGTTGAGGTTCGTGCCGCCGAGCACGCCGATCAGCGACGATGCCGGAGCGCCCGCGGTGAAATTCGAGTCCGAGATCGTGAAACTCGGGGTCGACGGATTGGCCTGCTGCGCTCCGCGCAGGACCAGATCTTCGTTCGACGGGTCGCGCGTGAAGACGATGCGCTGCGAAGTCGCATCGAATGAAGCGGTCACGCCGTAATGACCGGCGTTGAAGCTCGAGACGAAGTGATCGATCGTGTCGGCGTTGCCGCCCGCGCCGGTGTTGTACGTAAAATTCTGCGTGATGCCGTCGACGCTGATCGTCAGTGTCCCGGCCAGGGCGGCCGCCGGCGGATTGGCGAGCGACGTGTTGCCGGTGAGCTGCTGCGAGGTATCCACGCTATTGTTCGCCGAGTTGAGCGGAGCGACGAGCGAACCGGCGCTCGTGGATGCGAGCGCGACCGGGAGCTGCGAAGGATCGGTGATGCCGACCTTGATGTTGCCCGCCGTGATCGGCAGCGACGCGACCACCGGCTGAAAGAGCGCCGTACCGGGCTGACCGTTCTGATCGTACGAGCTCTGCGTGATGCGATTCACTTCGTTCGAGAGCGAGGAGGCGAACTGATCGAGCTGCGTGCCGTAGACCGAGAGTTTATTGTTGTAGAGATCCTGTAACGCGGCCAACTGACCGCTGCCGAGCGGAACACCCGGCGCATTCGTCGCGGCGGGCGGCGTGGTCGCGAAATCAACCTTGAAGGTCGGCGTGCCGTTGGCGGCTTGCCCCACGACCGGATCGGCGAGGTGATAGACCACCTGATCGGTGACCAATGCCTGACCGTTGACCGTGACGAGCGTCGAGCCGTCGCTCTGAATCGAGGTTTGCGTCGAGACGTACTGCGAGAGCTGATCGATCAGGTAGTCGCGCTGATCCGAGAAGGTGTTCGGGTTGTCGCCGACCGCCGTCGAGGCGCGAATCTGCCCGTTGAGCGCACCGATCTGATCGAGGATCCCGTTGACTTTCGTCACGAGTGCCGAGCCCTGCTGGAGCGCCTGCGCCTTCGCCGTCGTGATCGCGCTCGCACCGTTACCGAGCGCGGTCGCAAGCGCTTGGGCCTGGGTCAGCACGTTCGCGCGCGCGGCGCTCGGATTGCCGCTTCCCGCCTGCGAGACCAATTGCGAGATCGCGGTCTGGAAGGCCGAGAACTGCGTGGCGATCCCGGCGTTGGGATCGCCGAGTTGCGCCTGGAGCGCCTGCAGCGCGCTCTGCTGCGTCGAATAGAAATTTTGCGACGACGATGCGCCGCGAAAGAGCGAGTCGTAGGCATCCGAGTGGATCCGCTGGATCTGCGCGACCGTCGCGCCTTCGCCCGCCGTACCCGCGATATGCGTCGCCATGAACGGGGAGCCCGCGATCGGCGGCGCCTCCGTGAAGACGACCTGCTGGCGCGACGCTCCGGGCGTATTGACGTTAGAGATATTGTCGCTCGTCACGTTCTCGGCGACCGAGAACGCCTGCAGCGACGTCGACATCATGTCGAGCCCGAAGAACGTACCTTGCGGAAAGAAACTGCTCATGCCTTACTGCTCACCAAAACGCTATTGGAGGGCGGCGGCACGATGCCGCGACGCCGGTAGGTGCGCGGCCCGTCACTCGCCGCGGCTTGGAGCGCCGCAGTCACCTTCATCAGGCGCTGCATCCCGCTCATGATCAGCGACTTGTTGTTATTGTTCGTGATGCCGAGCGCGATCGAGGTCGTGGTCAGTTCGGCGATGCGCTGGTTGAACGTCGGCCACAGGTTGCGGGGCGCATACGCGCAGACTTGGCGCAGCGTCAGGTTTCCGAATCCGCGGACTTGCATGCCGCGGCGCTTGCCCGAGGCGGCCTGATACGCACTGCGCGCCTCGTCGAGCGCGCGTTCGGACGCGGATATCTCGTCGAGCTCGTTCGTGACGAGCGCCTTGGTGAGGCGCTGAGCCGCCGCGTGCAGACGCGCGAGATGCGCCGATTCGTCCTGCAGCACCGCTGCGAAAGTCTCCCAAGAATCGTTCACGGCTCGACCCTCCGTTCGACGTCGACGTGCGCCTCGTGCTTCGCGTCGGCGAGCACTTGGCTGCGCAACTGCTCCTCGAGAGCCTTGGCGATACCGAAGCCGCCGCTTTTGGACATCGCTTGCGCGCGCTGATCGGTGAGCATGCTCTGCCACGTCTGCTCCGACGCGGACTCCTTGCCGAAGATCGAATCCTTCGGCACCGTGTCCTGCATCGCGCTCAGCACCATCTGCATGAAGACGCCTTCGAGCGCCGTCGCCGCCTGATGGAGACGTGCGAGCGCCTGCTGCTGATCCGGGGTCAGCTGCGGCTGCTGCGCCTTCCCGACGTTCAACGAATCCGCCATCTTCAGATCATCTCCAGGTCGGCTTGCAGCGAGCCCGCGGAGCGCAGCGCCTGCACGATCGCGATCAGATCGCGCGGCGAGACGCCGAGAACGTTGAGCGCGCGTACTACCGACGAGAGCGTGGTCGCTCCCGCGATGAACGTGAGCTGATGTCCCCGTTCGCTCGCCTTGATCGTGGAATTCTGCTGCAGCGCCGTTTGACCGCTTGCGAGCGGGTTGGGCTGCGAGACTTGATTCTGCGTCGCGATCGTGATCGTGAGGTCGCCGTGCGCGATCGCGCAGGGAGCGAGCTTGATGTCACCGCCGAAGACGATCGTACCGGTGCGCTCGTTCATCACCACCTTCGCGATCTCGTTCTGACGAACCGGCAGATCGTCCGCGTCGGCGAGGAACTGCACCGGGTTGCCGTCGTACGCGGGCGGCAGCGTCACGTGCACGGTCTCGGCATCGCGCGCCTGCGCGGTGCGCGCGCCGAACCGCGCGTTGAGCACCTCGGCGAGGTTCGCCGCCGTCTTGTAATCGGGCGTGGTCAGCACGTAGTTGAACGCGTTCTGTCCGTTGGTGAGCGGCGTAATCATGTTCCGGGCGATCACGGCGCCGTTCGGAATGCGTCCGGCACCGGTGTAGTTCTTGTTGATCGACGAACCGGAGAACCCGGCGACGAATCCGCCCACCGAGACCGGCCCCTGCGCCGTCGCATAGACGAGGTTGTTGGCCGCGCGCAGCTCCGTGAGCACGAGCGTGCCGCCCTGCAGGCTCGTCGCATCGCCCATGGCGGAGACATCTACATCGACGTTATCGCCCGAGTGCGCAAACGGCGGCAGCGTCGCCGTGACGATGACCGCGGCGACATCGCGCGTGCGCACCGCCTGCTGCGAGACGGCCAATCCGAACGACTGCAGAATATTCTGGATCGTCTGGCTGGTGAAGATCACCGAGGTGCTGTCACCGGTACCCTGAAGGCCGACCACGACGCCATACCCGACCAACTGGTTGCCGGTCACGCCCTGCACGTGCGCGATGTCTTTCACGTAGACGGTGTTGCCGGTGCCCTGCGCAAACGACGGCGCGCCCGCGAAGAGCATCGCGAGCAGCAGAGCCGCCATTGCCTTGAACATCGTCGTCGTACGCGTCATCGTTCGTTTCCTAGAAGAGCCAGCTCAGAATCCGCGAGAGCAGACCCTTGTTCTTCTGATTGTTCCCCTTGAAGTCCGCGTGCACGTTCGCCACGCGCGAGGAGAGGATCGTGTCGGTATTGTCGATATCCTCGGGGCGGATCGTCCCCGTGATATGCAGCGTCTGCGCCCGACCGTTGATCGTCACGCCCTGATCGCCCGCGATCTCGAGCGCGCCGCTCGGCAGCACGCCGGTGACGGTCGCCATCATCGTCGAGGTGAAGGAATCGGCGCCGCTCGCGCTCTGCGCGGTCGTGGTCGTCGACTGGCCCGCGACGCTGTTCGAGAGACGAACGAGCGGCAGGCCGAAGATACCGACGCCATTGCCGCCGTTGAGGTTGCCCTGCTTGTTCGACTGATAGTTGTTCGAGTGTGAATTCGCCGCGGCGAAATCGAACTGCACGTAGACGAGATCACCGATCTGCTCGGCGCGGTGATCCGGGCCGAGGCGCAGCGGATGCCCCGGACCGGCGGGCGGCGGCGCGGCGACGTAGAGCGTATCCGCGCTTGCGGCGATCGGTACGAGCAGAGCCGCGCAGGCGGCGATGGTTAGAATCGTTCTCACGGTGCGTCTCCCGAGAGGTTGAGTTCGACGCGGTCGGGCCCGATCACCGTGCCCGAGAGCGATTTATTCGTTTGCGGATTGTAAACCGAGACGTTGTCGCCGAGGCCGCCTCCCGTGCGGGCGACCACATCGGCAACCACGGCCACGCCGCCGTCGCGAACGATCATCACGACCGTCGCACCGGGTTTGACGATCTGGTTGACCTGGGTCGCCTCGATCGCGATCGGTGAACCCGCACGCACCGCCGCGAGAATCTTGCGGCCGACCAGCACGTTCGTGCCGTTCGTGCGCTGCCCCGTCCACGGAACGCGCGCCATCTTGACGTCGCTCGCGGTCAACACGCTCCCCGGCACGAGGTCGTGCGCGGCGACCGCGGTGCGCACGAAGCGCTGCACGCGGTAACCGACGAATATCTGACGGATGAAACGTCCGTTCACGTCGATCGTGATCGGCACGTTCACGTAGGCGGGCGTCGGAATCGCCGAACCGACCTCGAGCGAGAGCGTGCCCGCGGGGACGATTTGATCCGGCACGGCGAACGCGCGCTGCAGCTCGGCGTCGCCGCCGAGATGCACGCGCGCGAGCGCCGGCTTCGCGAGCGCTTCCAACCGTGGACCCGCGATGCGCTGCGTCGCCGTCTGCGCGCGCGCGACCGTCGGCCCGCCGGAAGCGAGCACGGCGAGCACGAGGGCGGCGGCGAGAGCGGCGTTGCGCATCACGTTCATCGTTGCCTTATTGGAACGGCGAGAGGTTCACGGCGGTCGCGATCATCTGATCCGCGGCGCCGATCGACTTCGAGTTCGCTTCGTACGCGCGCTGCGCGACGATCATGTTCACGATCTCGTTGACGACCTGCACGTTGGAGTTCTCGAGGAATCCGCCCTGAAGATTCCCGGCGCCGTTGAGTCCCGGCGTGGTAACGATGGGCGGGCCGCTCGCGGCGGTCTGCGTGTAGATATTGTTGCCGCCGATCGGCGAGAGTCCGGCGGGGTTCACGAAGCGCGCGAGTTGGATCTGTCCGAGCGTCTGCGGCTGCGAACTGCCCGGTACCTGTGCGGAGACCGTGCCGTCCTGACCGATCGAAACCGCGATCGCGTTCTGCGGAATCGTGATCTGCGGTTGCAGAAAGTAGCCGTTCGCGGTCACGAGCGAGCCGTTCGCATCCTCTTTGAATCCGCCGTCGCGCGTGTAGCCGGTGGTGCCGTCGGGCATCGTGATCTGGAAAAACCCGTCGCCTTCGATCGCGACATCGAGCGGGTTGCTCGTCTGAATCAGCGAGCCTTGCGTGAAGATCTTCTCCGAGGAGGCCACCTTGACGCCGAGACCGACCTGCTGGCCGACCGGCACGAGCGAGGCCCCGACCGGCGTGCCCGGCGCTTGAATCTGCTGGTACACCAGATCCTGGAAGCGGGCTTGATTGCCCTTGAACCCCGTCGTGTTGACGTTCGCGAGGTTGTTGGAGATCGTGTCCATGTTGTACTGCTGGGCGATCATGCCGCTTGCCGCAGTGTAGAGTGCTCGCATCATCGTGGGCTACCGCTCCTATTGCGATTTGGCGACTTGCATGATCGCCTGTTGCGTTGCGTCGTCTTGGGTTTTGACCGATTTCTCGTTCGCGTCGAACCAGCGTTCCGCGGTGATCAGATCGACCATCGAGCGAATGACGTTGGCGTTGCTCTTCTCGAGATAACCTTGTTGCACGCTCGCGCCGAGCGCGGGGCCGGGCGCGGCGTTGCCGGTTACGGCGTAATTGTTCGCACCCTCGGGGCGGAGGTTGGCGAGACTGCCGAACGCCGTGATCTCCAACTGCGCGACGCGCTGCCCGTTCTGCGAGACGGTCCCGTCGGTCGCGATCTGCACGTCGCCCTGATCTTGCAGGGTGATCGGCTGCCCTTGCGTGGAGAGCACCGCATTGCCGTCCTGCGTCCGCAGCACGCCCTGCGCATCCTTCACGAATTCGCCGTTGCGCGTGTAGCGCACGCCGTTCGGCGTCGCGACCGCGAAAAACGCGTTCTGCGTGCCGGAGATCGCGAGGTCGAGCGGGTTCCCGGTCGACTGGAGCGCGCCTTGACGGTAGCTCGTCGGCGTATCGTAGATCCACGAACCGGTGCCGAGCCGCCCGACGTACTGCGCCGTGGGCACGCCCGGAAGTGCCTTGCCCGCAACCTTGCCGGGATCGGTCTGAATGCGGTAGATGTCGAGCGTCGGTGCCGACTCGATCTGCAGCAGCGTCTGCTTGAAGCCGGTCGTATTGACGTTGGCGAGGTTGTTCGCCACGTTGTCGACCATACTTTGCGCTACGAGCGCCCCGCTCGCCGCCGTGTACAGGCCACGTACCAAAAGAAAAAACCTCCGCACGAACGGGTGTGCCGCGGGAGCCCCTCGGCGTGCGGAACCGTCAATCGATCGGGTTCCGCGCGGCCCCCACCCTTCGTGCACAGGTGTCCAGGCCGCGATCCCGTCCGCATTCTCCGGACAGGCTCATCTTCTTCAATCGGCACGAGGGCCCCGGAGTTTAGTCCGGGGCCCTCGTCGTCGGTTAAAACTGCATCCGCTGGATCTCTTGGTAGGCATCCAAGATCTTGTTGCGGACCGCGAGGGTGAACTGCATCGCGAGCCCCGCCTCCTCAACCGCTTTGACCGTGCCTTCGACATCGTGCGACTTGCCGATGGCCAAGTCTTGAGACTTCTGCTGGGCCGTCGCCATTTGGTCGTTCACGTCGGTCAACATCTGCTTGACCGTGTCCTTGAACGAGACGCCCGAGGCGCCCGCGACGCCGAGGCCGTCCTCGCCGAGCGGTGCGGATTTCGGACCGCCGGGGGCGATGTCGGGCACGAACGTGCCGGGCGTGACCTTGGCGATCGCGTCGCCGTACGGGTTGATATCCATCAGCTCTTGAGCACCTGCAGGTCGGAGTACTCCATGTTGCGCGAGGCGGTCATCGCGGCGACGTTCGCCTGATACGCGCGCGAGGCGGCCATCATGTCGACCATCTCTTTGACGATCTGCACGTTCGGATAGTGCACGTACCCGCGCGCGTCGGCGTCGGGATTCCCCGGATCGAAAACGAGCCGGTCGGGGCTCTGGTCCTGGGTGATGCCGAGCACCTCCACGCCGTCGACCTGCGCCTTCTCGGGCTTGTTCGGATCGAAGGGATCGCCGCTCGGCGCCGCGCCCGGCTTCTGAGCGAAGATCACCAACTGGCGTTTGAAGGCGCCGCCCTGCGGCGTGCGCGTGGTGTTGGCGTTCGCGATGTTGTTCGCGATGACGTCCATAGCCAGACGCTCGGCCGAAAGGCCCGATGCACTGATCTCGGTTGCGGTGTAGAAACCCATTACGGCTGCTCCGTGATCGCTTCGCGGTAGAACTTGTACTGCTGCTGCAAGAGCTGGCTCATCGTCTCTTCGTAATCGGCGTTCTCGCCCAGCCGCGCGGACTCTTGGTCGATATCCACGTTGCTCTTGTCGACGCGCATTTGATCGGTCTGATCGACCATCGGCTGCGGATCGAACGGAGCGGGCGGTGCGCCGTCGTTGATCTTGAACTGACGCGCGTTGTCGGTTTCGAGCCCGAGCGCATCGGTCGGCGGCGGGGTGCCGAGCGAGGCCTGGAGCGCCGCCTTGAAGTCCGTCGTGGAGCGACGATAGTTCGGCGTATTGACGTTCGCGATGTTATTGGCGATCTGGTCCTGCTCGAGGTCCGCGCCTTTGATCGCGTTGCCGAGCAGATCGGTGGTCTGCCCGAAAGAGATGCCGCTAATATTCGCCATCGTTTTTTCCTATCGGCGCGGGCGCCGGTTCATGTTAGAGCGCGAACTGCGCCGCGTGGAGCCGCGCGTAGTGACCGCCGCGAGCCAGGAGCTCGTCGTGGGTGCCCACTTCGAGCACGCACCCGTTCTCGATATAGAGGATCTTGGTCGCGCGGCGGATCGTCGAGAGCCGGTGCGCGATGATGAAGGTCGTCCGGCCGGGCAGTAGCCGATCGAGAGCCTGCTCGATCAGCGCTTCCGAGTGTGAATCGAGCGCGCTCGTCGCCTCGTCGAGGATCAGGATCCGCGGATCGCGGACGATCGCGCGAGCGATCGCGATGCGCTGCCGCTGTCCGCCCGAGAGGCGCACGCCGCGCTCGCCGACCTCGGTCGCGTAGC
Source organism: Vulcanimicrobiota bacterium (assembly GCA_027306785.1). Classification (GTDB taxonomy): domain Bacteria; phylum Vulcanimicrobiota; class Vulcanimicrobiia; order Vulcanimicrobiales; family Vulcanimicrobiaceae; genus REEB354. The sequence continues at coordinate 40,047 of DAHUZB010000024.1, read as the reverse complement.
CCTCGGCGAGCTGCGCGATAAACTCCGCGGCGTTCGCCTCGACCGCCGCCGCGCGTACGTCGTCGTCGCTCGCGTCGAGCCGGCCGTAGCGAATGTTCTCCGCGATCGAGGCGCGGAAGAGCTGCGGGTCCTGCGGCACGATCGCCACCTGCGCGCGCAGATCGGCGAGCCGCACGTGCGCGAGGTCGATGCCGTCGACCAGCACGCGCCCCTGCTGCGGACGATAGAAGCGCGGGATCAAATTGACGATCGTCGTCTTACCCGCGCCCGAGGGACCGACCAGCGCGACGATCTCGCCCGCCTCGATGCGCGCGTTCACGCCGCGCAGCGCGAGGCCCGAGCGTTCGTCGTACGCGAAGCTCACGTCATCGAACTCGACCGCGCCCCGAATGCGCGGCAGCGGCCGCGCCTGCGCGCCGTCGTCTTCTTCGACCGGGAGATCGAGCAGTTCGTAGGCGCGTCCGGTGGAGACGATCGCTTTGCTCAGATCGCCGACGAAGGCCGCCATGCGATTCATCGGGTTGACCAGGTTCACGACGAGCAGCCAGTAGGTCATGATCGAACCGCCGTTGAGACGGCCGACGAGCACTTCGTGCGCCGAGAGCCAGATGATCGCGACGACGCCGAGCGTCAGGATCGCCGAGATCACCGCGGGCTGCATGAAGACGAATTGATTCATCTTCATAAAGGCGCCGAAGTAGTCTTCGTTCCGATTGCGGAACCGCTCGGCCTCGAACTCCTCGCGCCCGAAGGCCTTTACCACGCGCTGTCCCTGCAGTACCTCGGTCAGCGTCGCCGAGAGATGCGCGATGCGCGATTGCGAGCGCGACATGCTGCTCGAGATCAGCTTCTGGAAGCGCGACACCGCGAGCGACATCAGCGGCGCGATCACGACGAGCACGAGCGTGAGCAGCCAATCGATCACGATCATCGTCACGAACGAGCCGACGAACGTGAGCACCGCGCCGATCGATTGCGGAAGCGAGACCGAGACCGCGTCGCTCATCACCTGCAGATCGCTGTTGAAGCGCGCGATCAGCTCACCCGGCCGCCAGCGATCGAAGACCTGGAGCGGCAGACGCAGCAGCCGCTCGTAGAGCGACTGGCGCAGCGAAGCAAGGAAGCGCTGTCCGCACCACGTCGTGATGTAGCTCGTGCCGTAGGTGGCGAAGTTCGAGAGGACGACTGAGAAGTAGGTGGCCGCGAGCGCCAGGTAGAGCGCGTTGAGGTCCGGTTGCACGTGCGCGGCCCGATCGGTCGCGGGCTGGATCACCTTGTTGAAGATGACGCCGAGCGCCCACGGCCCGACGAGGAGCAGCACGCTGTTCACGGCGCCGAGCAGTACGGCCATGCCCAGACGGGGATAATAGGGTCGCGCCTCGCGCGCGAGCCGCGCGACGATCTGTCGCTCTGTCATCGGAGGAGCCTCGTGCTACCCGCGCCCCGGTGAAACCTGCCCGGTCGTGCGCGGTACGTGATGATGTACGCCAACGGAGTTAACACGAGCCACCATGGATTGCTACTTCCATCCGAACGTCCCGTCGATCGCGCCCTGCATGGACTGCGCGAAGGCCATCTGCGCCACGTGCCGCGACGAGCGCGGCACCTGCCCGAGCTGCCGCCTCGCGGAGAAGATCGACGCCGCGACCGGCACCCGCACGCAGCTCGGGGGCCGGGTTCCGCCGCGCCCGCAGGCACCGCCGCCGCCGCAGCCGCCCCAAGCGCAGCCCCGCGCCACGGTAACGGTCGCGGAGCCGAGCGACCCGATCGAATCGCGCGCGCTGGTCGCGCTCGGCTACCCGCTCTGGCCGCTCGCACTGCTCGGCCTCTTCGACCGCAAGCAGTCGCGCTATTTGAAAAAGCAAGCGTTGCAGGCCCTCGGCTTCAACGTCGGCTTCGCCGCCTTCTGGGGCCTGCTGGAGCTCGCGAGCAGCGTGCCGGTGATGGGCTGGTCGGCGGGCGTCATCATGCCCTTCTTGATCCCGATCTTCATCGTCGCGAGCGTCTTCTTCGGCATCAAGGTGTGGCACGGCGACGAGGTGCGGGTGCCGATCATCGGCGACTGGATCGACGAGCGCCTGCCCGCCGCCTAATCCGCGAAGGCGCGGTAGCGCGCGAGAAACGCGCGCGCCTGCTCGTCGTGATCGACGATCGGCTGCGGATAGGCATCGCTTGCAAACAGGGCGAGCGCGAGTTGCGCATCGTCGGCGCGCGAGACTCCGAGTGACGCGATCGGTACGTGGGAGAGTTCTCGCACGTACCGCTTCACGTACTCGCCGCTCGGATCGAAGCGGCGCCGCTGCTTCTCGGGGTTGTAAATGCGCGGATACTGCACGAGATCCGCGCCGACGCCCGCGATCCACTGCCAGTTGCCGCTCGCGAGCACGGGGTCGTCTTCGATCAGATAGCGATCCCATTCGTCGCGCCCGATGCGCCAATCCACGCCGAGATCGAAGCAGAGAAACGACGCCGCGACCGCACGCACGTGCGGATGCATCCATCCCGTCTCGTGCAACTGCCGTATCCCCGCATCCACGAGCGGAAAGCCCGTGGCGCCCGCGCGCCAGGCGTCCAGCCGCGGATGCGTGCGCGCAAACGGAAACGCGCGCATCTTCTCCTGTAACGGTTCATCGATCGAACGCGGATGCGCGTACCCGAGCTGCAGAAAGAAATCGCGCATCGCAAGCGAGCGCAGAAAGAGCCGCAGGCTCGCGCGCTCCTCGCTCAGGAGAAACGGATCGTCGATGCGCGCGCGCACCGTGCGCACGACGCCGCGCGCCGAGATCGCGCCGAACGAAAGGTGCGCGGAGAGGCGCGAGGTGCCGTCCTCGCTCGGCACGTTCATCCCCGCCGCGTACTGCACGGCGGGACCCTGCAGAAAGCGCGCGAGCGCCGCGCGCGCCGCCTCCGCGCCCGCCTCGATGGCATGCGGCTGCGCGCCGAACTCGCTCGGCTGCGGCAGCGGTTCGCTCTGCAACTCGCTCGCGGCGAAGCGCACCAGTAGGGGCACGTCGTAGGTGGCGACGGCGAGCGAGCGCCACACCTCGAAATACGGCGCGAAGGCGCGGTAGCCGTCGCCGCCGCTCGCGCGCGCCGCCGCGATTTCTTCGGGCGCGATCGCGGCGGCGTCGTGAACGGCGATCGCGCGCAGTCCGGCCTCTTCGAGCTCCGATTGCAGCCGCGCGTCGGCCTGCGCGCCCGCCGCGTCGTAGCTCGCGCTCCACGCGACGCCGGCGGCGCCGCTTCCGCGTGCCACGTGTTTGAGCACCGAAGGCGCCGAACCGCGGCGCACGATCAGGCGCGCCCCGCGTTCGCGCAGCGCGCGATCGAGCTCCGCCACCGCCGCGCATAGGTAGGCGGCACGCCGCGGCGAGCTCGCCATGCGACGCTCGACGCCGCGATCGATCACGAAGACCGGCAGCACGTCGCCGTGCGAGGCCGCCTGCGCGAGCCCGGCATGGTCGTCCAGGCGCAGGTCGCGCGTGAAGCGGTAGATGAACGGCCGCGCGCTCATATCCGCGCGCTACAGCTCCTCGACGTATGCGGCGATGTCCGAGACGTCTTGCGCGGAGAGCTGCCCCGGAAAGAGCTTCGGCATCGGCGGATAGGGATTCTTGATGATGGCCGTGACGGCGGCGAGATCCTTGCGCGTCCGTTCGCCCGCGAGCGACGGCCCCACCGGTCCGCCGCTGCCGCGCGCGCCGTGACAGGCGGCGCACTGCTGCGCGAAGAGCGTCGCGCCGCGCCCCGCGCTCGCGCTCGACGGCATCGGTACCGCGTCGTCGTAGGCGGCGACGCCGACGACGTGCCGATGATGAGCACACCCGGTCACGGCGGCAAGCAAAACCAGTATTCCGAACGCGGCTACGCGGCGATCCATCGAGGTCCCACGATTCTTGCTGAAGGTGCTCTTCTCCCCACGTACGGAAGAAAGCGGTCGTGGCCCACAAGATTTTCATTCGCTACGCCCAGGCGAGCGACATCGACCGCCTCTCGCGCGAGGGCGTGCTCTCCGGTGCGCCGAGCGCGAATGAGACCTGGAATCAGCGAATGGTCAAGTGCCTGGCCGAACAGAAAGCCGGACGGCGCGTGATCCTCGTGGCCGAGGAGCAGAGCGGCCTGCTCGGGATGGTACAGCTCGTCTTCAAACTCCCGGTCGGCTACGACGATCCCGAAGCCGCCAACGGCATGGATGTGGCGATGATCGAGAGTCTACGCGTGCGCCCCGGCGCACCCGCCGAGGTCGGCTCCGAACTCGTGAGCGAGGTACAACGTCTCGCGATGAAGCGCAACGTGCGAACGCTGACCTTCCTCGTCTCGATGCACAACAATCGCGGCATCGCGCAGGTGAAGAGCTGGGGCTTCGAAGAGTTCCGGATCATGCCCGAACGCGATAAGATGCTCGCGTTCTTCCGCAAGTCGGTCGACTAAAACTCCGGCACCTGCGGCGACTCATCGCGCGTCTGCGCGCGGAAGGTAAACGCGTCGCGATAGACACCCGGCGTCGCTCGTCCGTTCACCGTACGCGGCGCGTATCGCGCATGCATCGCGGCGGCACAGACCGCGTCGTCGAGCGAGAGATAGCCGGACGACTTGGTGATCGTGCAGCGCTGCGGATTGCCCCGTTCATCGACGCTCACTTCGAAGGCCGTCGTTCCCTCGGCGCCTTGCGAGTACGCGATGAGCGGCGGGCGAGGATCGATCGCGGTGTCGCCGCCGAGCGGCGTGGCATCCCGGATCACGTAACTCGGCGCGACGGCGATCGACTCGGCGCGTCCTTGCAGCACCGGCGGCTGCGGTGCGCGCGCGATCGGCAGCGCGGCGTCGCGACGCCAGATCGGCACGTCGGACGGCGCCGCCGTCGCGGCCGCGACGACCGTCGTCGCCGTCGAGACGCGCGTCTCGGTTGCGCGAACCGGTGTTTGCGCATCGCGATCGACGGTTGCGCGCGGTGGAGATTTGAGCGTGATCACGTTGTGCACGACGACGATGCTCGGCTCGCTCGCGTGCCGCACCGCCTTCGCGTGAACCGGCGCGGGAGGCCGTTCGAGCGTCACGCGCATCGTGCTTTGCGGCAGTTGCGCGAGCGCGCTCGCGGGCGGGGCGGAGACGGGGCGTAGGAACGCGACGATCGCGAGGTGGATCGCAAACGACACGACGATCGCGAGCGCCGCGGAGGAGACGCCGAAACGCCACGCTCGGCGCAGCGTGCGCGAACGGCGCGCGCTCGGCGACGGCACCACGGGCTCCCACGTCTCGGCATCGCGCGCATCGGCCACGGCGCGCATGATGCGTTCGATTTCGCGCTCGCCGCCGAGCGCGGCGAGACACGACGCGCAGGCCGCAATGTGGCGGCGATACTCGTCGCGTTCCGTCTCGGTCGCTTCGCCGAGGGCGATCGCCCCGGCTACGATCTCTGCGCGCGCGCAGGCAGGTTTCACGTTTACTCCGTCATCACCGTTCGCAGTGTCTTCATCGCGCGGCAGACTCGCTGACGCACCGCGTCGGCCGAGGTGCCGAGCATCGCCGCGGCCTCTTGCGAAGAGTACCCCGCATAGCTCGTCAGCAATACCGCCGACGACTGATCCGCGGGCAGTCGATCGAGCGCCGCCTGCAGATCGAGCGAGATCGTACTTTGCTCGTCGATGCGCCACGACCGCACGTCGTGATCGCGATCGAGCGGCAGCATGCGCACGATCTTCTTGCGGCGCAAGAACGAGATCGCGCTGTTGGTCGCGGTCTTGTACAGCCAGCCCGCCGTCAGCGGGCGCGCCGGATCGTTCTGCAGCGTGCGAAACGCGGCGAGAAAGACGTCCTGCGTGAGATCGAGCGCCGTCTCGCTATCGCCGACCATGCGGCGCAGATAGCGCGCGAGTTTCGTCTGATACTCGCGGGCGAGCGACTCGACCCGGACTTGCGCTCCCGACTCGGACGAACCGGCCGTGAGGTAGACCTCCTCCATCCGTGGTCCCTCCTCTTCTTGCCGTCTGGTAACGTTCGAGCTTCGGCGGCTGTGACCGACTACCCGCCGATCTCGGAGAAGGCGCGCATGCGCGACGACGCTTCGCCCAGGCGTAGGTGGTGGCGTTCCGGTTTGATCGTCATCGCGGCACGGAACAGCTCGGCCAGTGCCGCCGCATCGGCGCCGCTCCGCAGCGGCGTGCGCAGGTCGAGGTGCTGGTCGCCGAAGAGGCAGAGTCGCAGGCGGCCGTCGGCGGTGAGCCGGACCCGGTTACAGCGCTCGCAGTAGTCGTGCGAGAGGGGGCTGATCACCCCGACCGCCCCCGGTGCGCCGTCGTAGCTGAAATAGCGCGCCGGGCCGTTGCCGGGCGGTCCGGGAACCGGGCGCAGCTCGCCGTGGGCCGCGACGCGCTCGAGGATCTCGTCGGACGAGACGTAGGTATCGCGCTGGAGGCCGAGATTCTCGTGAACCGGCATCACCTCGATGAAGCGCACGAAGATCGGCCGCGTGCGCGTCAGCTCGGCGAACGCGCCGATCTCGTCGTCGTTCGCCCCGCGCATCACGACGCAATTGAGCTTCACCGGCGCGAGCCCGGCGGCGATCGCCGCGTCGATGCCGCGCAGCACGCGATCGAGCCCCGGCCGGCGCGCGATTGCGAAAAAGCGATCCTCGCGCAACGTATCGAGCGAGACGTTCACGCGTCGCAGCCCCGCGCGCAGCAGGTCGGGCAACTGCTCCTCCAGCAGCACGGCGTTGGTGGAGAGGGCGATATCCTCGATGCCCGGTACGGCGGCGATACCGGCGATCAGGCGATGCAGATCGCGCCGCACGAGCGGCTCGCCCCCCGTCACGCGAATCGTCCGCACGCCGACGCGCGCGGCGGCCCGCACGATCTCGACGATCTCTTCGTAGCGGAGCAACTCGTCGCGCTGCAGCCACGGCAGTCCGGATTCGGGCATGCAGTAGACGCAGCGCAGGTTGCATTTATCGGTCACCGAGACGCGCAGATAGGTGATCGGCCGATCGAAGGCGTCGGCCAGGAGCGCGCGCGTGAGGTCGACCGTCTGCGTCATCGGCTCGGGGCGAAGACCGCGTCGTCGATCGGCGCATTGAACGCGTAGTTCGTGAGCGTCGAGGTGATATCGCCTTTGTAGCCGGGTTCGTCCACGCTGCCCGTCTGCGCGACCACGACCGTATGTCCTTGCACGTCCGCGTAGGTGTCGTGCATCGTCGCCGAGCCGCCGTTGACGTAACTCCAGCGCATCGCGGTGACGGTCGCGCTCGCGACGTCGACGCGCACGTCGATGTGATCGACGTTGCCGTGCTTGCGAGGCACGAGGCGAAAATTCGCGGTCGTTCCGTCATCTTGCGTGCGGGTCACGGTAAAGTACGTCGGCCACAGAGCGGGCGGTTCGATGTGCGGGTAGAGCGTGCCGAAGGCTTTGGCGACCATCGGCAAGCCGCTCGTGATCACGAGCTTGCTGCGGTCGGGCGCTTTGAAATAGTACGTCCCCGCCACGTCGGTCGCGAGGAACGGAAAGGTGCGCAGGGCGACGTGGGCGCGCAACGTTGCGGTGTACGTGTGCAGATCGCCGCCGACCGCAGCCATGCGCGCGAGCAGATCGTCGCTCGCCTGCGTGGGCAGCGGGCGCGCGAACGGGAGCAGCAGGGCGGCGAGCAGGGCGATCGATCGTCTCATCATGTCGGGGCTAACGCGGGGCGGGAGCGACGCGTTCCAACTCCGCGTCGATCTCCCCCAGAACACTCGCATCGCCCTCGTCGTTGCGGCGTGCGCGCAGTGCCGCGAGCGCGGCGGGCGAGCCGATACGGCCGAGCGCCCAGGCGGCCGCCCCGCGCACCATCGCGTGCGGATCCTCGCACAGCGCGCGCGCGAGCGCGCCCACCGCGCTGCGATCGAGCGCGTTACCGAGCGCGATCGCCGCGTTGCGGCGCAGCACGGCGGCGCCGCGCCACCCCATCGCGGTGCGCGCGTACCGCCGCTTGAACTCGCCGCTGCGCAGCGCGAGCAGCTCCGTGAGCGGCGGCGACGCGGTGCGCTCGTCGAGCGGCGCGAACGCGGCCTGAGCGCGCGCGCCCGCGTTGCGCGTGGGCGGGCAGACGAGTTGGCAGAGATCGCAACCCCACACCCACTCACCGAGATAGGGGCGCAGTTCGCGCGGAATCGGATCTGTTCGCTGCGTGAGATCGGCGATGCAGCGCCCGGCGTCGATGGTGTAGTCGCCGCGCAGCGCACCGGTCGGACAGGCGTCGACGCAGCGGCTGCACGTACCGCAGCTCTTGCGCAGCGCCGCATCGACGGGCAGATCGAGCACGGTGACGATCTCGCCGAGAAAGACGAACGAGCCCGCCCCGGGCGCGATCAGGTTCGTGTGCTTGCCGATCCACCCGAGCCCGGCGCGTGCCGCGAACGCGCGCTCGGCGATCGGCTTCGTGTCGCAGGCGATCGCGGTCGCCGACTCGCCGACGACGTCGTCGATCAGCGTTGCGAGCTCGTGCAAGAGCGCGCGCATACGCCGATGGTAATCCTCGGACCACGCGTAGTTGCTCGCGCGTCCGCGCAGCGGCGCGCGCCGCGCGGGCGCGGGCGTCGCGTACGGCATCGCGATGCAGACGACGGTGCGCGCCCCCGCGAGCACCGCGCGCGGATCGCTCGCGCTCTCCGCGTAAGCATCGCCGTAGCCCCACGTCGCAAAGTCGCCGCGCGCGAAGGCGGCGCGCATGCGCTCGCGCGCGCCGGCATCGGGCAGCGCGGGCGCCACGCGAACGTCGGCCGCGCCGCGCTCACGCGCCGCGGCTATCACGCGCGCCTTCAGCGCCGCGAGATCACAAGGTTGCAAGCGGTCCGTCATCGCCGATCGGAAACGCCGCATCGATCGCCGCGAGATCCTCGGCGTCGAGCACGAGGTCGCCCGCCGCGGCATTCTCCGCCACATGCGCCTCGCTCGAGGCCTTGGGGATGGCGAAGAGCGCGTCGTCGCGCGTGAGAAAGGCCAGCATCACCTGGCGCGGCGTCGCGGCGTGCTTGCGTGCGATGCGCCCGAGTACACCGTCCGGGCGAGCCGCATCGCGCGGAAAGCGTCCGCGCCCGAACGGTGTGTAGGCGACGATCGCGATGCCGGCGGCGCGCGCGGCGGGCAGCAGGCGGTGCTCGATACCGCGCTCGCGCAGGTGGTAGAGCACTTGATTGCATGCGAGCGGAACGTCGCCGAGCAGACGCTGCGCTTCGAGCATCTCCTGCGCGTCGAAGTTGCTCACGCCGACGAAACGCGTTTTGCCCGCGTCGACGAGCGCCCGGAGCGCGCGCATCGTCTCTTCCAGCGGCTCCTCGCTCGGCCAATGGAGCAGGTAGCAATCGAGCTCGCTCAGACGCAGACGGCGCAGCGTGCGCTCGCACGCGGCGATCGTGCCCGCGTAGCTCGCGTTGCTCGGCAGCACCTTGCTCGTGATGAAGATGCGCTCGCGCGGGATTACCGCGATCGCCTCTCCGAGCATCTCCTCGACGCCGCCCGCGCCGTACATCTCGGCGGTGTCGAGATGCGTCATGCCGAGCTCGATGCCGCGCCGAATCGCCTGCTGCGCTTCGCGCCTGCGGGCGCCCGCTTCGGGCATGTCCCAGGTGCCCTGTCCGATCGTGGGCAGCGCCGGGCCGGTCGCGCCGAACGGCTTCACGCGCATCTAGAAAAACTCGAATTCCGGGCGGCTTGCGGCGTAGGCCAGCAGCCCGCCGCGCAGATGACGCACGCGGCCGAAGCCCGCGTCGCGTAGCCGCTGCACCGCCCACCGCGATTTCGCGCCGACGCGACACGCGACGACGTACTGCCGTGCGCTATCGAGTTCGTGCAGTCGCGCTTCGAGTTGCGAGGCCGGAACGTGCAGTGCGCCCTCCACGACGCCGAGCACGATCTCGTGGGGCTCGCGCACGTCGAGCAGCACCGCGTGATCGAGCGCCGCGTCGAGCTCGCTCGGATCGATCTCACCCTCGACGGGTGCTTCGTCGTCATCGAACAACTCCGCGGCGCGGATGCTCGGCTGTTCGCCGCAGATCGCGCAGCTCGGATCGCGATCGAAGCCGATCTCGCGCGTCGTGCCGCCGAGCGCATCGATCAGCAACAAGCGCCCGACCAGCGGATCGCCGATGCCGAGCAGCAGTTTGAGCGCTTCGTTCGCCTGAAACGCACCGACTATGCCGCCGAGCACGCCGAGCACGCCGCCCTCGGCGCAGGTCGGAACGCTGCCCGCGGGAGGCGCATCGGGATAGAGGCAGCGATAACACGGCCCGCCCGCGGCGCCGAAGACGCTCACCTGTCCGTCGAAGCGAAAGATCGACGCGTACACGTCGGGCTTGCCTTCGAGCACGCAGGCATCGTTGATCAGGTAGCGCGTGGGAAAGCGATCGGTGCAATCGACGACGAGATCGTAGAGCCGCACGAGATCGCGCGCGTTCTCGGGAGCGAAGCGCACCGGAATCGGATCGATCGCGATGTAGGGGTTGAGCGCGCGCAGATGCGCCGCCGCCGCCTGCGCCTTCGAATGCCCGATATCGTCGCTTACAAAGATCGTCTGACGCTGCAGATTCGTCTCGTCGACGCGATCGTCGTCCATCACGCCGATGCGACCGACGCCCGCCGCCGCAAGGTACTGCAGCACCGGCGACCCCAATCCGCCCGAACCGACGACGAGGACGCGGGCCGCCGCGAGCCGCTCCTGCCCGGCGAGGCCGACCTCGGGGATGAGCAGATGACGGCTATACCGGCGCAGCGCGAGCGATCCCGCGAGACTCATGCGCGCGGATGCAGTGCGTTCAGCCATTGCAACACCTCACCGCGCGCATGTTCGGCGGCGTAGGTGTGATCGCTTTCGATCGTGACGAAGGACTTCGGCTCGGGCGCGCGCTCGAAGAGCTCGCGCACGCTCGCGGGCGAGACCATGCCGTCGCGTGAGGCGGCGACGTAGAGCGCCGGGCGCCCGGCGAGCCGCGGCAGCAGACGTTCGTAGTACGCATCGACGCCGTCCACCAGCGTCGGCAGATCCACGCCGTCAACGTAGGATGCGCGAAAATCGGTCGCTCCCGCGGCGCGCAGCGTCGCAAGCGCGCTCGGCCGCCCGTAGCCGGTCGCGAGCGCGACGACACCGAGGATCGTCGGATCGGCCGCGGCGGTGAAGACGGCCGTCATCGCGCCCATGCTGTGTCCGAGCGTATAGAGCGGCACGCCGCCGTGCTCGCGGGCGAAGCCGACGACGGCGCGCATCGCGTCGATACAGTCGTCGATGCCGCGGAGCGTACCGCCGCTCGCTCCGAGTTTGTGTCCCGGAAAATCCAGACTGTAGACGCCGAAGCCGTGGCTTGCGAGAAAGGCGCACAGGAAGTCGAGGTTGTGCTTGCTCGAGGAGTAGCCGTGACCGGCAACGATCGAGACGCCGCGCGAACGGCGCGGACGGTAATGCAGGACCGCGACGTCGTTGCGTTCGGCACGGACGCGCAGCAGCTCAACACTCATTGGCAATCCAGTCGCCCGAACCGTCGGTGTAGTGCTCCTTCTTCCAAATCGCCGCGCGATGCTTTACTTCGTCGATCGCGTATTCGCAGGCGTCGAAGGCGTGCGCGCGATGACGGCTCGCGGCGCAGACGGCAACCGCGATCTCGCCGATGCGCAGATCGCCGACGCGATGCACGATGCCGAGCCGCACGTCGCCGAAGCGCTCGCGCGCCTCGCGCTCGATCGCGGCGAACTCGGCGAGCGCGAGTTCCTCGTGCGCCTCGTACGAGAGGCCGGTGACCGCGCGGCCGTCGTTCGCCACCTCGCGCACGACGCCGAGAAAGGTCACGATACCGCCGTCGCCGTCACGGCGCAGCGCGGCTTCGAGCGCGCGCGGGTCGATCTCGTGGCGGACGATCGCACGCATCGCTACCCGCCTCCGACGGGCGGCAGCAGCGCGACCTCGTCGCCGTCGGCGAGTACCGCGCTCGGCAGCGGCGCGACGCGCCCGTTACGCGCCATGCGCGTGCTCGCGGCGAGCGCGTCGATCGCGCGATTGCGCGCGCGCAGCGCCTCCCAGAGATCCGCGAGCGTCGCGCCGCGCGGCAGACGAAGCTCGAAATCGCCCGAGTCGAGCAGTTCGCGCAGCCGCGCGAAGGCGCGCACGCGCACGCCGATCGTCTCAGTATCCACCGATATCCGTCGAGTAGCCGTTCTCGGCGAGCCACGCGCGCGAGGCTTCGTGCTGCGCGAGCATGTCGATGCGATTGCAGATCAGCTTGTGCAGCATCACGTCCCAAAAATGACGATCCTTGGCATAGATCTCGTCGGGAACTTGATTCTCGGCACGCGCGAATTCGCGCAGTGCCTCCCAGTCGCCCGCGAGCAGAATCGCGCGCAGACGCGCTTCGTAGTCGGGGCTCGGAACGGCGTTGTTCATGGTTTAGGCGCTCTTCTGCTCGTCGTGCGGGCGGAGGACGAAGCGTTCGATCGCGCGCGCCACGCCGTCCTCGTCGTTGCGCGCGGTGAGATGGTCGACGGCGTTGCGCACTTCGGGCAGCGCGTTCCCCATCGCGACACCGATGCCCGCCCAGCGCAACATCGGCACGTCGTTGCGCGAATCGCCCACCGCGAGCACGCGCTCGGGGGCGACGCCGAGATCGGCGCAGAGGCGCTCGAGCGCGTTCTTCTTGGTCGCCTCGATGCTCGTGACCGCGAGTTCCTCGAATTCGCCCCACGTCTCGTACTTGAAATGCAGCGGCAGATCGCCGAAGTTCTCGCGAATCGCGCGCACCGCATCGCGTCCGAAGAAGCGCAGGAAGGTCGGCGCGCCGATCGCGATGTCTCCGAACGAAGCGACCTCGTTCCAATGTGGACCGCGCATGTCTTCCATGTAGCGCGCGGTTCCCGCCAGGCGATGAAAGCGTTCGTCGACGTAGACCGCGGCGCTCAGGCGCGCGGCCTCGGCGAACTCGATCATCGGCTTCGCGTGCACGAGCGGCACCGGGATGTGGCCGAGTACCCGATTCGCGAGGAAGTCTTTGGTAAGCGCGCCGTGGCAGCAGACGGTCGGCAGGTTGAGCCCCAGGTCGCGCGCGATCTCACCCGGCGTATCGGCACCGCGTCCGGTCACGAGCGCAACCCGTACGCCGCGCTCGAGCGCCGCGCGGATAGCCGAGCGGTTAGCCGGAGAGATCGCGTCGTGCGGATCGAGGAGCGTGCCGTCGAGGTCGAGGGCGATGAGATCGATAGTGGACACCATCGTCTAGCATAGCGCCCCGGGTCAAATGCACGGGTCGGGGGTGCGACCTTTCCGCGGGCCGAAGCGTTTCCTCAACCGATCATGAAACAGCTCGCCTTCGTCCTCCTCACCCTGCTTGCCGCGCTGCCGACGAGCGCGAGCGCGCAGGCACCCTGCACGCGCGAGACCCTGAGCGTGCGGGGGACGCCGGTGGCGGTCGGCTACTGCATCGTCGGCAGCACGGCGAGTCCGGCGGGCGAGACCGCGCTGCGCGTCGCCGCGACCTATGCAAGCGGCGGACATACGATCCAACGCACCTCGACGATGACGTTCGTTTCCGGCGAGGGCCCCTCGCGCGTGCTCGAGAGCGTGGACCTGGCCGACCTGGGCCTCACCGGGACGCTGCACCTGACGCTCGTCTACGCGGGCGGTACGATCCGGGTCGAGAGCGCGCTGCTCACCCCGGGCGCGATCATCGTCAAGTAAGCTCGCCCGAGGAAGCGCCCAGCCGGTTGCAACCGCGCGCGCGTTCGGGGTATCTAGGAGAGAGATTATGCGACGCCGCTACATCGCGTTCAGCAGTGCCAAAATCCCCGACGGTTGTTGTCGGTAGGAGTAGATTCACTATGTCCTGTACGGCCAGTGTGCCGAATCTCACGGCTCGAGACCAAGCGCAGTTCATCCACGATTCGCTTCCGGACGGCCTCTTCAAGATCGAAGACGGCGCCGACCGGATTCCGTGGCGCGTAAGTCCCGAGCCGTTCGCATTGTCGCCGAAGACCGTCGCCGAGCTGGAGCGGATCGGCACCGATCTCCTCGCCTTCTACCGCGCGCTCAACAGTCTGTACAACCGCAGTGCGCGTGGCACGGCACCCGCGTTCATCGCGGAATATCTCGACCGCGGAAAGCCCGAGCATATCGTGAAGCTCGCGCGGCAGAACCGCTTCAAACAAGAGATTCCGGGCGTCATTCGCCCCGATTTACTGCTCACCGACGACGGTTTCGTCGCATCCGAGCTCGACAGCGTGCCGGGCGGCATGGGCTTCGTCGGCGCGCTCGCGCAGGCGTACTGCAAGGCCGGGATCGAGTCGATCGGCGGCGTCCACGGCATCGCGCGCGGCTTCGCCCGCATGATCGCGCAAGCGGTCGGCGCGGAGCATCCGACCGTCGCGATCGTCGTCTCCGACGAATCCGAAGACTATCGCAACGAACTGACCTGGCTCGCCGATGCGGTGAACGAGACGGGCGAGGTGACCGCGTACGTCTGCCGTCCCGAAGCGGTGATTTTCACCGAAGAGGCGCTCTTCGTGCGCAGGGACGACGGCCGCGAAGAGAAGCTCGACGCGCTCTACCGCAACTTCGAGCTCTTCGATCTGCTTAACGTGCCCAAGCAGGAGCTGATGCTCTACGCCGCGCGGCACAATCGCGTGAAGATGACGCCGCCGCCGAAGGCGACGCTCGAAGAGAAGCTCTCCTTCGCGCTCTTTCACCATCCGGCGCTCGCGCAGCTGTGGCGCGCGGAGCTCGGCAAGGACGCGTTCGCGCGACTGCACGCGATCTTTCCGCAGACCTGGGTGCTCGATCCGCGACCGTTGCCGCCGCAGGCGTTCATTCACGGGCTGACCGTCAACGGCGCGCCGGTGCAGGATTGGCGCGCGCTCGTCGATCTCGGCAAGAGCGAGCGCGACTACGTCGTGAAACCGTCGGGCTTCTCCGCGCTCGCGTGGGGTTCGCGCGGCGTGAAGATCGCGAACGATCTCACCAAGGAAGACTGGAGCGCCGCGATCGACGACGCGCTCGCGTCGTACGAACGCACGCCGCACATCCTACAGCGCTTCCACAAAGGCAAACGCATCCGCATGCCCTACCTCGACCGCACCGAGGGCGAGATCCGTATGTTCGACGGACGCGTGCGTCTCTGCCCGTACTACTTCGTGACCGGCGAGACGAGCGTTGAACTCGGCGGCGTGCTCGCGACGATTGCGCCCGCCGACAAGCGCCTGATCCACGGGATGAGCGACGCGGTGATGACCTCGTCGTTCGTCAAGGAGAACGGCTACTAACTCGTCGGGCTACGACCTCGCGGCGGCGCTGCGCACGATCGTGATGCCCTGCGCGGTGTCGATCTCGTCCGGGATGAACGTGGCGGGATCGTACCAGATCGTGAACGGCGCCTCGCCGTCGAACGAGATCGCGGCGTCGCGAGCGGGAACGCCCGCCGGACGCTGCGACGGCGTCGCGGTCTGCGGCGCGGCGGCGAGCGACTTCCCGAACGACGGTACCACCACCGTCACCGGACGATCGCTCCACGCCTGCATCTGCGCGGCGAGCGGCATGAAACCGACGAACGAGTCGAGATCGACCACCACGAAGTGCGCGGCGTTCGCGCTGAGCGGAACGTTCGTCTTGCCCGCCGAGTTCACGATCGTCGCCGTGCCGTTCGCGATCGTGGCGGACGCCTGGACCGGCACGCCGCCCATGTCGCCGCTCGCGCGGTAGCTGGAGGGCGAGAGATCGGGTGCGAGCAGCAGCATCGCGGAGCCGGTGGCCGGGCTGCCCTGATACGATCCGCTCACGTGCTCGTCGATCTCGGTGCCGCCGCCGTCCGCCTTGACCGTGATCGTCGACGTGCCCAGGCGCTGGCCGCCGAAACTCGCCGTGTAGGTGTAGGTGCCCGGCGCGAGCGCCGGAGGCGGCGCGGCGGCCAGTGCTCCGGCGAGCACGAGTGCGGTCAGCATGTACGGGTCTCTCCCTTTCGTCGCGAAGGCTAGGAGGCGCGCAGCGCGCGCGCATGGCGCGGCAACGCGTCGACCAGATGGTCGATCTCCTCGGTCGTGGTGTATCCGTGAGGCGCGACCCGAATCCCGCTCGCTCGCCAGGTGGTGACGATCCCATCGGCCTGCTGGAGCGCCTTCCCGAGCGCGATGCTCTCACAGCCCGGCATCGAGAAGGTGACGATGCCCGACGAGATGCCCGGGCCCCGCAGGGTGTGGAGCTCCGCGCCCGCGCGGAGCAGCCCATCGACCAGGCGATCGGTCAGCATCAGCACGTGCTCGGCGATGCGCGCCGTTCCCGCGCGCTCCAGCAGCTCGATCGAACTCGCGAGCGAGAGCGCGCCGATGAAATTTGCCGTCCCGCCCTCGAAGCGGGTGGCATCGCTCGCATAGGGCTGCTCGTAGTCGAGAAAGGCCCACACGTCGTGCATGGAGCGCCAGCCGGGCGCGCCGACGCCCAAACGTTCGATCAGCGCTTCGCGGACGTAGAGAAAGCCGACGCCTTGGAGCGCGAGCATCCACTTCGCCCCGCCGCCGTAGAGCGCGTCGATCCCGAGCGCGCGCACGTCGAGCGGAAAGGCGCCGAGCCCTTGGATCGCATCGACGCAGAAGAGCGCGTCGCCCGCGTGCGCGATCTCCGCGAGCGCGGCGAGATCGTGGCGGTAGCCGTCGGCGAAACTCACCCACGAGACGGCGACGACGCGCGTGCGCGGCGTCATCTGCGCGCGCAGCACCGCGGGCGTCAAGCGTTCGCGATCGCTGCGCACGAGCCGCACGTGCACGCCGCGGGCGCGCAGGGCGAGCCACGGAATCGCGTTGGCGGGAAACTCGTTGTCGGCGAGGATCACCTCGTCGCCGGGCTGCCAGTCCAGGCCGAGGGCGATCGCGTTCGCGCCGTCGCTCGTGTTGCGCAGCACCGCGATCTCCGCGCCGCTCGCGCCGAGAAAACGCCCGATGCGCTCGCGGTACTCCGGCATCTTCGCCTCGTAGGGAAAGACGCCCATCACGCCGCCGGTCGCGTGCGCGGCGATGAATGCATCGAGCGCGTGCTGCGTGCTGCGCGGCAACACGCCGACGGCGGCGTGGTTGAGATACGTATAGCGTTCGGTAACCGCGAACTCCGCGCGCGGGAGCGGCGTATCGCCGGAGATCTCCGCCGTCACTCGGCGCCGATCATCTCCTTGGTGTGCCAGGCGATGTTGTTCGCGCGGTCGCCGACGCGTTCGAGGGAGGCGAGCACGAAGAGGTAGCGCGTGCCGGAGCGCACCAGCTCGGGATCGGCCTGCATCTCCTCCTGCAGCAGCTTGATGCTGCGCTTGTAGAGCTTGTCGACCTCGTCGTCGCGCTCGATCACGTCGGTCGCGAGCTTTTCGTCGCGTTCGGTGTAGGCGCGCATCGCGTCGAGCAGCATGCCGTGGGCCACGCTCGCGATGCGATCGATCTCCACCTTCTGCGGGCGCAGCGCCTGATCGGCGAGTTTGATCGCGTTCTTCGCGATGTCGACCGCGTAGTCGCCGATGCGTTCGAGGTCGGTCGCGATCTCGAGCATCGCCGCGATCTCGCGCAGCTCGCCCGCGACCGGCTGCTGACGCCAGATCAGCTCGATGCAGTGCGATTCGATCCGGCGGCGGAGATCGTCGATCACGTCGTCCCCGGCGACCACGCGCGCGGCGGCGGTGGCGTCACGGCGGTCGAGCGACTCGACGGCCACGCGAATCGCGTCGCCGCAGAGGGCGCCGAGACGAACGACGTCCAATCGTGTGGCTTCGAGCGCCTCATGGTAGGCGGTGCGCACCTTGCCGAACTCCTCCTGGTCGAACCTGCGATAAAACCTGCTAAGTATAGGGCAAAGGTGAGTCTACCGCAATGCAGAGAAAGCACCTGCGCTCTTTATCAAACCATAAGGAAACAGGGAGAATTTCGTGTCCGAGATCCGAACGGTAGGCGTCTGCGGCGCCGGCTTGATGGGCAACGGCATCGCGCAGACCTGCGCCGCCGCGGGCTTCAACGTGGTCCTGATGGAGGTTGCCGAGGAACCCCTGAAGCGGGGGCTCGCGACCATCACAAAATCGCTCGACAAGTTCGTCGAGAAGGGCAAATTGCCCCAAGCCGAGCGTGACGCGACGCTCGCGCGCATCACCACCACGACGAACGTCGCAGAGATGAAAGCGTGCGACCTCATCATCGAGGCGATCGTCGAGAACGTCGAGATCAAGACCAAGCTCTTCCAACAGCTCGACGAGCTGCTCGCACCGCACGCGATCATCTGCACGAACACCTCGAGCCTCTGCGTGATCGAGCTCGCCGCGAAGACCAAGCGTCCCAATCGCGTCGCGGGCCTGCACTTCTTCAATCCCGTGCCGATCATGAAGCTGGTCGAAGTCGTCAAGACGATCGCGACCACGCAGGACGTGATCGACGCGCTCTTCGCGTTTGCGACCAAGCTCGGCAAGGAGCCGATCCTCGCGCAAGACACGCCGGGCTTCGTGGTCAACCGACTGCTGATCCCCTACCTGCTCTATGCGATTCGCTGCCTCGAGGGCGGCCTCGCGAGCAAAGAAGATATCGACAAAGGCATGAAGCTCGGCTGCGGCTATCCGATGGGCCCGTTCGAGCTGCTCGATTTCGTCGGCCTCGACACGACGTATTACATCGCCGAAATCATGTTCGACGAGTTCAAGGATCCGATCATGGCCGCACCGCCGCTCCTCAAGCGCATGGTGCTCGCGGGGCGCTACGGCCGCAAGAGCGGCAAGGGTTTCTACGACTATGCATGAGTCGACGATGCAGCACATCACGGTCGAACGCGACGGCGCGATCGGCATCATCACGCTCAACCGTCCGAACGTGCTCAACGCCCTCAATAGCGCGCTGCTCGCGGAGGTCTCGTGCGCGCTCGGCGGCTTCGAACGCGATGCCGAGGTGCGCGCGGTGATCGTGACCGGAGCGGGCGAGAAAGCGTTCGCCGCGGGCGCCGACATCGGCGAGCTCAATGCGCTCGAAAACGCGGTCGCGGGCGCCGATCAAGCTCGCCGCGGCCAGGCGATCACGCGTCAAATCGAGCGCATGCGCACGCCGGTCATCATGGCGGTCAACGGCTTCGCCCTCGGCGGCGGCTGCGAACTCGCGATGGCGGGCGATATTCGCATCGCGAGCGAGAACGCGAAGTTCGGGCAGCCCGAGGTGAACCTCGGCCTGATTCCGGGCTACGGCGGCTCGCAGCGCACCACGCGTCTGGTCGGCAAAGGGATGGCGATGTATCTCTGCCTGACCGGCGAGATGATCGGCGCGAACGAAGCGCTGCGGATCGGGCTCGTGGAGAAGGTCGTGCCGCTCCCCGAACTCATGACCGAGGCCAAGCGCGTCGCAACCCTGATCGCGCAGAAAGCACCGCTCGCGATCGCGGCCTGCAAGCGTGCGGTCAACGGCGGCGCGCACCTCTCGATCGACGACGCGCTCGAACTCGAGGCACTCGAGTTCGGCACGCTGGTCGACACCGAGGACTTTCGCGAAGGCACGGGTGCGTTTCTCGAAAAGCGCAAACCCGCATGGAAGGCCAAGTAGCGCGCTTCGCGCGCCGGATGGCCGAACAAGGCGCGCTTTGGTCCGCCGGATGCGCGCTCATCGTGACCGGAACGCCGGCGGCAATCGCCGGCGTTCTGCTTCTCGGCATCGTCTACGCGCGCAATCTCGAGTTCGTGCACGAGTGCCTGCACGCGACCGCGTTGCCGCGCCCGCGCGCGAACGCGCTCGCGGGCGCCCTGCTTGCGATCCCGATGTTCGTCAGCTTCACGCGGTGGCGACGCGAGCACATGCAGCATCATCGCGACGTGCGTATCGAAGGCTTTCGCTACGACTACGCACGCCTTACGACCAGGCGCCAATATGTCGTGCACGCACTGATGCTGCGCCACTTCGCCGACGCCGCGTTGCACATCGCCCGTTTCGACCGGCGCTATCGCGCGGCGAGCGCGGCGCTGCTCGCCGTATGCGCGCTCGCCCTCGCGCTGCACTCGTGGCTGCCGCTCCTGCTCTGGTTGGCGCCGCTTCCGATCGCGGCGTTGATCCACACCCACATCGAGTTGCCCGAACACTTCGGACTGCCCGGCATCGGCAGCGCGGACCCGCTGCGCAATTCGCGCGTTCTGCCCGCCCATCCGGTCGTCACCTGGTTCGTCAACGCCAACAACTACCACGCGATCCATCACTGGCAGCCGCGGCTGCCGATCGCGCGGCTCCGCGAGGCCTATGCATCGCTGCCCGCAGGCGCGGTGGAGAGCGCGAGCTACGCGCAATTCTATCGCGCGTTCTACGCCTCGCTCGGCGCGCGCCGTCACGCGTGAACGCCCGCGAGCGCTAGCTCGAGCATGGGCATCTCACGAACCGCTGCTGCCCGGCTTCTGGCGTTGCTGGCGCTCTTTCCCATCGTGACGTATGCGGACGACGCCGGGCCGGGCAAGGAGGTCGGCGCGATCCGTCACGACCTCGCGACCCTCACGAAGCGCCCGATGCTCGCCGATCCC
The DNA here is from genome assembly GCA_027306785.1 of Vulcanimicrobiota bacterium. GTDB lineage: Bacteria > Vulcanimicrobiota > Vulcanimicrobiia > Vulcanimicrobiales > Vulcanimicrobiaceae > REEB354. Next base: position 19,549 of record DAHUZB010000024.1, on the reverse strand, counting down.
GCGACGCCGGTAAAGATCGAGGACGTCGTCGTAGACGGCGACGACGCACTCGCGAGCTGGAGCGACGCAAGCGGTGCGGGGATATATCGCCTGCAGCGCCGGCTACACCGGTGGTGGCTCGTCGCGAACGTCTTTATCGAGAAAGACGGCTCCGCAATCTGCTGCGGCGGCATGATGAGCCCGATCGATCCGTTCGGCCCGACGGTCGGTTTTCTCGAACGCACCGTGCATGTATCCGCGCCGCTCGCGCAGGCGGCCGCGGTGCATATCTCCGTCGTGCGTTCGGCGGACGCACGAGCGGCTCGCTCGACGTCGGCCTTCTACGTGACGGGGCACGGCGACGGCTACGTCGTGAGCGCAATCCCATTCGACCGCGCATCTCACGTACCGAGCGAGACCGGCGCATACGCGCTTCGGATCGCGTTTGCAGCAAATGATGCCCCGCAAACGGCTCGTCTAGCGCGCATCTCCGGGCGTGCGCCGACCGAAGCGGAGAGTTGGCTCGCGCCGGATGGGAACTCTTACTTCTTTTTCTACGGTAGCGTCGAGAGCGCGTCCCCGATACGCATACGAGCAGGGACGAGGATCGACGTCTGGTTTCCGTTCGTACTCGATTCGACGCTCACGTATAGTCTCACGATCGCGCACGCGGATCGGCCGATCGGGCCGATCGACGGCACGCTGCGCGACAACATCCTGCACTTCGAGCTTCCGGCGTTCACGCTCTTGCCCGGCTCGGAACTCTTCGGCGAGATCGAGGGAGAGTAACGAGAACGGGTACGTTCCCGAATATGAAGCTTAGCCTCAAGCGCTGGTTCGGGGTGCTCGGTCCGGGGCTGATCGCCGGGGCCTCGGACGACGACCCATCGGGCATCTCCACCTACTCCGTCGCGGGTGCATCCGCGGGCTTCTCGATGCTCTGGATGCTGCTGCTCACGACGCCGATGATGGCGGTGATTCAGGGCATGTGCGCCCGCATCGGCATGGTGACGGGCGACGGCCTCGCGCGCACCATGCGCGGCGTGCTGCCGGGCATGCTGCTCTACCCGCTCGCGGCAGCCGTGATCGCGGCGAACACGATCAACGCGGGCGCCGACCTCGAGGGCATGGGCGCGTCGGCGCAGATGGTCTTTCACGTGCCCGAGGGGACGTGGGTCGTGCTCTTCGGCATCGGCCTCGCGGTCGTGCAGATGGCGTCGTCGTACCGCACGATCGCGCGGATCGTGAAGTGGCTCGCGCTCGCGCTCTTCGCCTACGTGATCACCGCCTTCGTCGTGCACGTGAACTGGCTCGACGTGCTGCGACACCTCGTCGTCCCCGAGATCCATCCGAACGCGGCCTGGCTCACCACGCTGATGGCGCTCCTCGGAACGACGATCACGCCGTACCTGTTCTTCTGGCAGGCCGCGCTCGAAGTGGAGGAAGAGCGCGCGATGGGGCGCGTGACCCGCGAAGCGCGTCGCGGCGCGACCGCGGATGAGCTCGCCGACGCGCACCTCGACGCCAACCTCGGCATGATCTTCTCGAACCTCGTCGCGCTCTTCATCGTGGTGACCACCGCCGCGACGCTGCACGCGCACGGGCGAACGAACATTCAAAGCGCGCAGGACGCCGCGCGCGCGCTCGAACCGCTCGCGGGTCACTTCGCCTATCTGCTCTTCACGCTCGGCATGGTGGCGACCGGGCTGCTCGCGATTCCCGCGCTCGTCGGCTCCTCCGCCTACGTCGCGGCGGAGTGCCTGCACTGGAGACGCGGGCTCGACCTACGGCCCGATCGTGCGCCCGGATTCTACGCGGTGCTGGTGCTCGGCATCGCGCTCGGCATGACGATGGAGTTTTTGCACGTCGATCCCATCCGCGCGCTCTTTTGGTCCGCCGTGATCAACGGCATCGTGGCGGTGCCGCTGCTCGCCGTGATCGTCGGCATTGCGAGCAGCGAACGCGTGATGGGGAACCGGCGCAGCTCGCCGCTCGCGCGCATCTGGGGATGGGCGACGGTCGCGGTGATGGGGCTCGCCGCGGCGAGCATCTTCGTGTTTTGGGGAAAGAGTTAGCGGATCAGTGCGCGCCGCCGAGCGCGCGCGCGGCGTGCGTCATCGCAAGATCGATCGCGGGATTGAAGCCCGACCACGTCGCGCGAATGTCGCCGCGCGGATCGATCACCACGATCGTCGGAAACCCTTGAATTTGAAAGAATCCCTGCGCGCTGCTCGTCGGATCGAGCGCGACGTTGCGCAGATGCATGTGCCGCGCGAACGCGGCCGCGACGGTGCGCGGTTCGCCGACGTCGATCGGCACCACCGCGACGTTCGAGTGCGTGCGCGCATAGTGTTCGACCATCGGCAGCTCGAGGCGGCACGGCTCGCACCACGAGGCGAAGAAATCGAGAAAGAGCACCTTGCCGCGCGCGTCGGCGACGTGAAAGACGCCGCCGTCGAGTTTTTCGTACGCGATGCGCGGCGCCGGATAGGCGTTGGGCGCCTTGAACGTGCGCGGCGCGATGAAAATCTTCCAGACGACGAACGCGATCACCGCGATCGCCGCGAGGTCGAGGAGGCGGCCGAGGCTCAGCCACGGCCGCCGGACGGGTTGCTCCACCCTACTCCGCCGCGAAGACGGCCGCGATGCCTTGGCCGCCGCCGATGCACGCCGAGGCGACGCCGATGCCGCCGCCCAGGTGACGCAGATCGTTGAGCGTCGTGAGCGCGATGCGCGCGCCCGAGGCTCCGAGCGGGTGACCGAGCGAGATCGCGCCGCCGTGCGGATTCAGACGCACGCCGTCGGCCGCATGGGCCTGCTGCATGTCCTTGATGCAGGCGAGCACCTGGGGCGCGAACGCCTCGTTGATCTCCATGACCGCGAGATCTTTCGCGCGCACGCCCGCGCGCTCGAGCGCCTTGGGAATGGCGACCGCGGGGCCGATGCCCATGATCTCCGGATCGACACCGACCGCGCTCGCGCCGAGCAGGCGGCCGATCCAGGTAAGGCCGTCGGCCCTCGCCTGTTTCACCGTGGTGAGCACGACCGCGGCCGCGCCGTCGGTGATACCGCTCGCGTTGCCGGGCGTCACCACGCCGTCTTTCACGAAGCGCGCGGGCAGCTTGCCGAGTTTCTCGAGCGAGAGTCCGGCGCGCGGGCCCTCATCGGTATCGACGACCGTCTCGGTTCCCTTCGGCCCCGGCACCTTCACCGGTACGATCTCGTCGGCGAAGTAGCCGCTGCGCTGCGACTCGAGCGCGCGCTCCTGGCTCTGCAGCGCGAACTCGTCGCACTCCTCGCGCGAGACGCCGTACTTCTTCGCGAGATTCTCGGCGGTGACGGCCATCGCGGTCTTGCTGTACGAATCGGTGAGTGCCGACCAGAGCGAGTCTTCGAACTGCACGTTCGCGCCCAGGTGGAAGCCCTTGCGCGCACCGCGCACGACGTGCGGCGATTGACTCATGTTCTCGGCGCCGCCGGCGAGCGCGTAGGTTGCCGTGCCGAGCGCGAGCGACTGCGCCGCGCTCAAGATCGCCTGCAGACCCGAGCCGCAGAGCCGGTTGACGGTGAGGGCCGGAACGCCGACCGGGAGTCCGGCGCGCAAGCCGATGTGGCGCGCGAGGTAGATGGCATCGGCGCTCGACTGGATCACGTTGCCGAAGACCACTTCGTCGAAGCGCTCCTTGGGGACGCCGCTCCGGGCGATGGCGGCCTCGGAGGCCGCGACCCCGAGGTCGGTGGCGGTGAGATCGGCCAGGGCGCCGCCGAAGTTGCCGAAGGGCGTGCGGGCGCCGGCGATGATGACGATATCGTTGTCGTGGATGGGCGTGCTCATGGGCGCCTGCTATTCCGCATCGGGGCCGTCGGCTCCGGCACCGAGGAAAAATCGCCGCCATCCATAAGCAACGCGGGTCATGCCAATTAATCGCCCTGCCGCCATCACGCTCGATGCCCGGTCCTTGTCGCCTGCGACCAAGACGGAGCACATCCTCGAGCAGTTCGACAAGCTCCAACTCGGCGGAGCGCTCGAGATCAACGAAGAGAGCGATCCGCGCGCGCTTCGCAACGAGATGACGCAGCTGCGTCCCGGCCGTTTCAGCTGGGATGCGCGCAACCTCGGCGGCAATCGCTGGACGATTCGCCTCGAGCGCATCGACGAGAACGCGGACGGCGAGACCTTCCTCGCGCACGTGCCGCAGTTCACGCAAGCCAAGGCGACGACGATCAAAGAGCTCGCCGGGCAGATGAGCGAGCGCTCGTACAAATCCGGCGACACGATCTTCGACGAAGGCGAGATGTGGCCGTACCTCGGCATCGTGAAGACCGGCAAGGTGATCTACACGCTGCTCTCGCCCGACGGGAAGACGCACACGATCGGCGAGCGCCTCACCCATGACACGCTCAACGAAAGCGGCAGCTTCGACGGCGGCGGCGCGACGACGCGCGCCGAGGCGCTGACCGACGCCACGATCGTCACGCTTCCGAGCGAAGCGGTGATGCACGCGATCCGTAACGACGCGGAGCTTGCGCTCGGCTTCCTGATCGCAAGCTCGCAGGCGCGCCGCCGCTCGATCGACACCATCGCCGATCTCGCGTTCGCGCACGTGCTGCAGCGCGTGGCGAAATTCTTGCTCGGCTACGCACGCGCATCGGTCGGCATGACGCGCGGACTGCCCGGCGTCGAAAATCTCTCGCAGGCGCAGATCGCGGCGGCGGCCGGTACCGTGCGCGACATGGCGGCGCGCGCGCTGCTGCGCTTGAAGAACGCGGGCGCGGTGGAGCTCGATCGCGGACGCGTGAAGGCGATCGATCGCCAGCGTTTGGAAGCCTTCGCGCACAACGTCCAAGCCCCGCCGGTGTGACGCTCGAGCATCTCGCAGCGACCCGGTATCGCGCCATGCCGTGGAAGAACGGCGGCGGAATCACCCACGAAATCGCAGCGGAGGCGAGCACGCCTCCGCTGTGGCGTCTCTCGGTCGCGACCATCGAGCGGGACGGTCCGTTCTCTGACTTCTCCGGCTACGATCGCACGATCCTGACGCTCGACGGACGCGTCGATCTCGAGGTGGACGGTGCGCCGCACCCGCTCGGGGCATGCGAGCCGTTCTCGTTTCGCGGCGAATCCCGTGCGAGCGCAACGGTACGCGAGGGACCCGCTCGCGACTTCAACGTGATGACACGGCGCGACGCCTTCGCGCACGACGTGGAGATTGCGAGCGGACGCACGGTGCTGCTCGTCGACGACGACGAGATCGTCTTCGTCTATTCGCTCCTCGGCGACTGCCGCGTCGACGGCCTGCGCTGCGCCCGCGGCGACACGGTGCGCCTCGATGCGGTCGATCGCGTCGAGATCGACGCCGATGAAGGGGCGCGCGCGTGCATCGTCCGCATCACGCCGCGATGACCACCTCTTCGGGGGCGGACCGGCTACGCGCGATCGTTGCGGACCGGACGATCCTCGCCATCGGCGACTCCAGCGCCCGTCACCTCGACGGGATCGTCGTCGAATCGGCCGCGGCCACGTTCGGATTCAAAGCTCGTTGGCAGCCCGCGTTATACGTCGGTGACCTCTACGCGGACGGATGCTTCTCCGAGTACCTGACCCGCATCCTCATGGAGATGCGCCTCGTGCGTCGGAGCACCGAGCAACGCTGGCCGTTCCCGCGCCTGGCGATGCCGGAACGACCGGGGGAGTCGACCTGGTTCGCGCCGCGAAACCCGCGCGACGCCACCCTCCTCTTCTGCTGCGGCATGTCCGAGCTCGGGGAGATCGGCGGCCGGGCACCGTTCGCCGATCTCGAAGACGACGCGGCGTACGACGCGAAACTCGCTCGGACGCGCGCCGAAGCGGCGATGACACCGCTCTTCGACGCGATCCGCGCGCTGCGCGCATGCGGCTTCGAGGATATCGTTCTTCACGCGCTGGTCGCGCCGCCGCGAGGACGCCGCCTCTCGACCTGGCTCTCCCCGACGCTGCACGCGCGGCTCGTCACCACCTTCAACGAGCTCTTCGCCGACTTTGCGGCGTCGGGAGCCGTGCAACTTTTTTCGATGGGCGACGTGCTCGCGCCCGAGGGATGGCGTCTCGCCGAGTACGACTTCGACTCGATCCACCTCAACCGGCAGGCCGGAACCGCGAGCGCACGCGCGCTCTGCGCGCGGCTCGGTGCCGACGATCGCGCGAGGAGTGCGCGCGAATGACCGATCCGACCGTATTCTTTCGCGACGCCGCCTATATCGAGAGCAACGAACGGCGGCTCGAACATCTCGCAAGCCTGCCATTGCCCATCGAGCGACGATCGGTCCTCGAAGTCGGCGCCGGGATCGGCGATCTTACGCCCTTCTTCCTCGAACGCGACTGCACGGTAACGTGCCTCGAGCCGCGACCGGAGAACGCGGCGTTCCTTCGCGAGCGCTACGCCGCCGAGCCTCGCGTACGCGTCGTCGAGGCGCCGCTCTCGGAGATCGATCGCCGAGCGGTCGGCGCGCATCAGGTCGTCTTCTGCTACGGAACCTTCGGCGAACTGGGCGATCTCGAGCGCGCGATCGAGCAGCTCGCGGCGCATTGCAACGAGGTGCTGCTGCTCGAGGCGGCGGTCAACGGTGATCCGCTGGCGGCCGATAGCGAGATCGTCCATGTCGAATCCGACATCAACGATCTCCGCGCGTCGATCGAAGGGCGCTTCGGCGTACCGACGCGCCCGTGGATCTTCGCGCGGCTGCGCGACCTCTTTCCGTACGCGTACGTACCCGCGACGCAGCCCGCATTCGAACGGTTTCGACTCGATTGGCGCGAGCGCGGTACGCAGACGTGGAAGTTTCGCGCCATCTTCGTCGCGTCGCACACGCCCCTGCACGATCCCGTCTTGCTCGATGAGCTCCCACTGCTGCAGCGCGCGTTCGAACCGGGATGAAGGCCGCGATTCGACTCCCGCTGCACTTCGACGCCGATGCGCTCGCGCGCGAGGCGACGGCGTTCACGCACGAGGAATGGCAGGCGCATTTCAACGTGAGCACCTACCGCGGCGAGTGGAGCGGCGTCGCTCTGCGTGCGAGCGGCGGGCGCGAAGCGCTCTTTCCCGATCTCTTCAGCGACGCACCGGTTACCGATACGCGACTGCTCGATCGCGCGCCCGCGATCCGCGCAGCGCTCGCGCGCTTCGAATGCGAGATCGGCGTGGTGCGCCTGCTGCGCCTCGCACCCGGCGCCGAGATTCGCGAGCACCGCGATTACGGACTCGAGTACGCGGGCGGCGAAGCGCGTCTGCACATCGTGCTGCGGACGAACGAGCACGTGACGTTTCTGCTCGACGGCGCGCGCGTGCCGATGCGCGCGGGCGAGTGCTGGTATCTCGACGTCGATCGGCCGCACGCCGTGCGCAACGACGGCGAGACCGAGCGCGTCCACCTGGTCATCGACGTACGAGTCAACCCGTGGTTGCATGAGATCCTCACCTCGGCGAGCGAAGATACGGCGGTATGACGGGTGAACTCGACCGCTTACGCGACCTCGTGCTCGAGGATCGCGCGCTCGCGCTGGAGCTGTGGCAGATGACCGATGCAACGGCCTTCATCGCGCGGGTCGTCGACCTCGCGCACGACCGCGGGCTGCGCGTCACCCAAGAAGAGCTCTGGAACGCATATCACGAGGGGAAGGCCGCATGGCTCGCGATCTGGGCGCCGTGAACGCACACGATTTCGAGGGCTGGTTCCCGTTCCGCATCTCGCTCGACGAACGCGGCGAGATCGCGGTGGACTGGTTCTTGCTCGGCGAGGACCGGCTCGGTGACGACCGCTTCTTCGCCGACACCGTCGCGCGCTGCGCACGCCACCCGTTCAACCTCGTCTTTCGGCGCCGCAGCGGCGTTGCGGCCCTGTTGCGTGCCGCCGAGCTCGGACGCGATCCGAACGGCCTGATCTTTCATCTCTCGCGTTGCGGCTCGACGCTTGCCGCGCAGATGTTCGCCGCGCTGCCGCACGTCTTCGTGTTGAGCGAGCCGGGCCCGTTCAACGACGTCGTAACCCTGCCCGCAAGCGCCGTCGATGACGACACGCGGGTCGCGCTGCTGCGCGCGGCGGCGCGAGCGCTGGGTGCGCATGCGCGCGAACGCCACGAGCGCTACGTAGTCAAGCTCGATGCCTGGCACGCACGCAGCATTGCGCTCTTCGAACGCGCCTTTCCCGAGGCGGGCTGGATCTACGTCTACCGCGATCCGCTCGAGGTGATGGTCTCGCATTTGGCGACGCCGAGCTACATGATGTCGGCGGCGAACGCGCACGCGACGCTCGACCTGCACGTCACCGAGGCGATGCGTATCCCCAATGCGGTGCGTTGCGCGGAGGTGCTCAAACGCATCGGCGATGCCGTGCTCGCGCGTGCACCGCGGCCGCAGCAGCTGGTGGCGTACGATGAGATCGCGCAGGCGATTCCGGAGCGCGCGGCATCGCTCTTCGGTGTCACGATCGCGCCCGACGATCGCGACCTCATGCACGCGGTTCGCGGATACCACGCAAAGCAGCCGGGAGTGCCGTTTACCGACGACCGTGCCGCCAAGCGCGACGCGGCGGCACCCGATCTACGCGCATACGTGGACGAGCATCTCATGCCGATTCACGGCGCGCTCGATCGTCTGCGCGCCTCGGCGTAGGGGAATCCCCGCAGCGCTGTGAAAGACGCCGACAAGGTGTGGCGTCTCTCTTCGTGTGTTCGTATGGGAGCGCTCCATCGTCGCTTATGGAGGACGCTTCTTTGGATAATCCGTTCATCGGGTCGATCGTGCTCTTCGCGGGCAACTTCGCACCCAAAAACTGGGCCTTCTGCAACGGGCAGATACTCTCGATTCAGAGCAACACGGCGCTCTTCTCGATTCTCGGCACCACCTACGGCGGTAACGGCGTGCAGACGTTCGCACTTCCGGATCTGCGCGGGCGCGTACCGGTGAGCTCTGGTCAGGCACCGGGACTTTCGGCCTACACGCTCGGGGAGCAAGGCGGAAGCGAGGCCTACACGCTGCTCCAAACCAACATGCCGCAGCATAATCATCTGCTCAACGGCACCAATGCGACGAACGGCGCCGAGGCGCCCGGACCCAACCACGTGCTCGGCCTCTCGCCGATGGATAAGATGTACGCCGCGGCCGCGCCGAACACGAGCCTCTCGACGTCGTCGATCGGGATGGCGGGCGGCAGTCAACCGTTTCCGCTCATGCAGCCGTATCTCGCGCTGAACTACATCATCGCGCTCTACGGCATCTTCCCCACGCGCAACTAGCATGGACTCGCCATACATCGGGTCGATCGTCCTCTTCGCGGGGAATTTCGCACCGCGCGGCTGGGCCTTCTGTCAGGGCCAATTGCTCCCGATATCGACCAATGAGGCGCTCTACGCGATCCTCGGCACGCTCTATGGCGGGAACGGCACGTCCACATTCGCATTGCCCGACCTCCGCGGACGAGCGCCGCTCAGTCAGGGGCAAGGACCCGGTCTCTCCACGTATGTATTGGGAGAAGCCGCCGGTAGCGAATTCACGACGCTCCTCGCGTCGCAAATGCCCCAGCATACCCATGCGCTGATGGGCAACAATGCCACGAACGGCGCCGAGGCGCCGGGTCCGAATCACGTCCTCGGCCTCTCACCGAGCGACAAGATGTACGCGGCGGCGGCCCCCAACGCGAACCTCGCCATGTCGTCGATCGGCGTGAGCGGCGGCAGTCTGCCGATTCCTCTACAGCAGCCGTATCTGGTGCTGAACTACATCATCGCAATCGAGGGCCTCTTCCCCGTGCGCAACTAACCTTGCGTAGATGGAAAAACGAGGGGCGGTGCCGATTCGTCGGCTCCGCCCCTCGTTTTTTATGCGTCCCCGACGGGCGTCAGTGCATGATGTAGGTGTCGGCGGTGATGCCGGAATTGATCGAGGCGGAGTGCACGCGGGGGCCGCTGCAGGTGGCTCCGTTCGGGTTCGCGCGCACCATCATCCGCGCGTTCCAGCCGTCGAAGACGTCGTCGATGGTGCAGGCCACCGCGGTTCCGCCGATATCGGCACGCACGAGATAGCGCCCCGGCTGCAGCGCGATGTTCGCGAAGTAGCCGTTGCGATCGGTCGTCAGGGTGGAGACCGCGATCGCCCGATCGTGCAGCGGCATGCGGAAGATGGCGACGGGTACGCCCGCGACGGGTTTACCCGCCGCGTCGAAGACGCGTCCCGTGATACCGCCGTTCGCGGCGAAAGCGGGAAGCGCCGTCAGGGCGGCGCAGGCAAGAAGTCCGAGCATTCGTTTCATGCTCGCCTGCGTACCCGTCCGCGATGGTCCGCTAAACGAGGCGAGCGGCCGCCGCAGCAAGCTAGCGTCGCGCCCGAGGGGCAGGAGCCAGCTGTTGCGGGATTGACTTGGCGCGATTCCCATTTTACGATAAATTTGGGAATTTTACCAAGGGAGCCCACTGTGCCGATGTTTGAAGAGCGACTTCGCGTCCGAGAACGGAACCGTCTCACGATTCCGAGGTCTATTGCCGACGCACTGCACATCGGCGAGGGGAGCGAGGTCATCGCAACTACCGATGAGGCGCACCCGGGCGTCATCACGCTTCGCGTGGTGCGCGAGAGTTATGCGGGCGCCCTCACCGGCATCTTCTCGAACGTCGATGCGGTCGATTACGTCTCCGCCGAGCGCGACGCGTGGGAGTGAATGCTTCCGCCCTGCGCAAGCGACTTGACGGGCATCGCCTGCTGCTCGACACCTCGGTGCTGATCGCGTACTTCGAGGCATCCGACGCGACGCACGAGGTTGCAGTCGCGCTGATCGACGACCTTGTACGCAACGGCACGAATCCGGCCGTCATCTCTCCGGTCGTCGCGATGGAGCTGCTCGTTCTGCCACTAAGACGTAAGGCGAGCGCAGCCGCGACCGTCCATGATTTCATGGCGACGTTCCCCAACCTCACGTTCGTTCCGGTCGACCTGCACGTCGCTCAAGAAGCGGCGTCGTTACGTGCAACGCACGGATTTAAGACACCGGATGCACTTGTGATAGCGACCGGTATCGTTGCTCAGGTTGGTCACCTCGTCACGAACGATCATGCCTGGAGAGAAAAGCTCGCGCCTGCAAAAGATCGGATCAGGGTCACGATGTTAGCCGACTATCGCTAACCGGCCGCGAGCGGCCGCCGCTCGCGCGCCGTTAGCTCTCGACCGTCACCGATTCGAGCGCCGCGGTCTCTTCGGGTGCCTGAATGTCGAACGCGGCACGCTTGCTCTTCGCCGCCGCATCGGCGAGCGAGGCGCCCGCGGGCGCGGCGGTCGGACGGGGCATGTTGGCGAGCGCGGCGCGCCCCTTCTGCACCGAGCCGAGCGCCGCAGCCAAACGTGCCTCCATCTCGGCGAGCACGCCCGCGGCGTACTCGTCGGCACCGGCGCGAATCTTGCGCGCGCGCTCCTCGGCTTCGTGCAGCACGCGCTCGGCGGTGGTGCGGGCTCGCTGCACAATCTCGTGCTGGTCGACGAGCTCCTCGTGCACGGTCGCGGCCTGCTCCACGATCGCCTGCGCCTTCTCTTGCGCGGCACGCAGCACGCGGTCTTGGTCCTTCGTGATGATCTTGGCGCGGCCGACCTCCTCGGGCAGCGTCGCGCGGATCTTCTCGACCAATTCCAGCAACCGTTCCTCGGAAAGGATGCGGTAGCCCGCGGGCAGCCACGTTCCCTCGTGAACGTACGCTTCGAGCTTGTCCAACACGCGATAGACCGACATGAACGACCTCCGTTACTTGCCTTTGAGCGCAGTGCGTTTCAGCGTCATCGTCTCGAGCACCGGCGCCGGAACGAACGGCGCGACGTCTCCGCCGAGAAAGAAGACTTCTTTCACCAGGCTCGAGCTGACGAATGAGTACTTGGCATCCGACATCAGAAAGAGCGTATCGACGTTCGAGAGCGAGCGGTTCATCAACGCGGTCGACATCTCGCTCTCGAAATCCGAGACCACGCGCAGCCCCTTCACGATCACGTCGGCCTGTTGCGCCTTCAGATAGTCGGCGAGCAGCCCGCGAAAGTGCGAGACCCGAACGTTGGGCAGATGCGCGACGCAACGCGCCAGCATCTTCTCCCGATCGTCGAGCGTGAACATCGGATTACGCTTCTGCGGATTCACGACGATGGCGACGATGAGTTCACCGAACACGCCCGCGGCGCGTTCGATGACGTCGAGATGACCGTTCGTGAGCGGGTCGAACGATCCGGGGTAGATGGCACGGCTACCGTGCGGAACCGAATCGCTGCTCACGAGCCTTCGGGCGTGAAGAACGCCAACGCCACATCGCCGTAGACTTCTTCGCGCGTCGAACGATACCCCGGTACGTCGGGCAGAATCCGTTTCGCCGCGTGCTCGTAGATCACGAGCGCGTCCGGCGCGAGCAGCTTACGCTCCGCGAGCAGGCGGAAGAGTTGCAGCGGGACCTCGTTTGCGTACGGCGGGTCCATGTAGACGAGATCGAACGGTCCCTCCACGCGATAGAGCGCGCGCTCGGCGGGCGCCGCCATCACGGTGACGCGGTCGGTGAGTCCGAGATCGGCCGCCGCCGCTTCGATCGCCTGCGCCGTCTCGCGATGCGCTTCGACGCTCACCACGCGCGCCGCGCCGCGCGATGCCGCTTCGAATCCGATCGCCCCGGTTCCGGCGAAGAGATCGAGCACGGCGGCGCCCTCGATCCGCTGCATGAGGATCGAAAAAAGCGACTCTTTGACGCGTCCCGGCGTCGGCCGGACGTTCGTACCTTTGGGTGATTTCAACTTTCGACTCCCGAGACTTCCGCCGGTAATCCTTGGGCTCACGAGATCGCCGCCGGTAGCAGGTCGAGCACGTCGCGCAGCGAGCGGATCGTGTGATGCGGCGGCGGCAGATCGGGCGGGTAGCGCCGCCCTTCGTTGTCGAGCCAGACGGCCTGCAGACCCGCGCGCATCGCGCCCATGATATCGGCCGCCGGATCGTCGCCGACGTAGTAACAGGCCGCGGGCGCCACCCCGAGCGCGCGGCAGAGCGCCGCGAAGGCCTCCGGCTCCGGCTTGCGCGCGCCGATATCGGCGCTTGCGAGGACGGTACCCATGAAGCCCGCGCGCCGCGCTTTCGCCGTCTGGAGCGGGTTCCACCCGTTGCTCAGCACCCCGACCGGAACGCCCAGCGCGTGCAGGCGATCGATCGTGCGCTTGGCCTCCGGATCGGCGATGATAAAGGTCTCCGCCATGTGCAGACAGAGGCGCCGGAACCCCTCGGCATACGCCTCGGGTGACCGGCCGCCTCGCTCCTTCGCAAAGCGGTGGACGGCTTCGTCGATCGAGGAGCCGCCCGCACGTTGATGCGCGAGCAGCTCGTCGATCGCATCCGTCTCCTGCTGCAGCGTGCCGAGGGCGTGACCGCCCTCGGCGACGATGCGATCGAGCAGATGCAGCAGTGCGACGCGCTCGAGTTTGTTGTCGATTGCCAACGTGTGATCGATATCGAACCCGACCGCGACATCCACCGCTACTTCGGTCCCGGTCCCGTGACCACGCGGACGAAGCTCTGCGGACGCACGTACTTCGCGAAGGCGGCCTGGACGCTCGCGGGCGTCGCGTTCAGGAACGCCTGCGCGTCGGTCTCGTACTGATCGAGCGGCAGCCCGTCGGCCGCATAGCCGAGCAGCAGCGAGGTGACGCCGTCATAGCTCGCCTGCCGGATCGGCACGTCGCCGAGCAGCAGGGCCTTGGCGCGCAGCAGCGCCTCATTCGAGAGCGGATGCGCCTGGAGTTCGCGCAGATCGGCGACGACCAGATTCTCGGCCGGTACGATGTTCTGCGGATCGCACGCGTACTGGACGGTAAAGGTGGAACGCACCTTCCCCGCGCTCAGACGGCTACCGACCGCATAGGCGTAGCCGTGCACTTCGCGCAGATCGTGATACAGGATCGAGGAGTAGAAGCCGCCGGTCAGCGCGGTGTTGGCGAGCTGCAGCGGCGCCCAGGCCGCGTCCTTGCGATGGACGTCGGCGAGTTCGACGAGCTGTACCGAAGACTGCACGCGGCCCTGCGCCGGCACCACGACCTGCGAGGGAGCGTTGAGCGCCACCGCGGGCGGGAAGACGTCGGGCTTCGGTCCCTCGGCGTGCCAGCCGCCGAAGTACTTCATGAAGGCCGCACGCGCTTGCTCGGGCGTGACGTCACCGATCACGACGATCGAGGTGAGATCGGGGCGATACGCCGTCGCGTACCACTGCTTCACGTCGGCGAGGGTAAGCGAGCTGACGGTCTTGAGCGTCGAGAAGTTCCGCATCGGATCGCCGAGCGGGTAGAGCGCGTCGTTCAGGGCGACCTGCGCGAGATAATCGGGTGAGGTCATCTCGCCCTTCATCGCGCCGACTTGCTGCATCTTCACGACCGCGAAGCTCTGCGGGCTGAACGCCGGATGCAATTCGTCGTCGGCGAGCAGTTGCACGCCGCGATCGAAGTCCTTCGCGAGCACCTGTAAGCCGAAGCTCGTCCCCGCGTTCACCGTCGCCGCGATCTTGTCGAGCTGCGCCTGATACGCGAGACGATCGTAGGTGGTGGTGCCGAACGGGAAGAGCGCGGTCGTGAGGTCGTTGATGCCGCGCTCCGCGGCCGGTTCCTGAACGAAGGGGTTGTTCGCGATCTCTCCCGAGACGACCACCGTCGGCGAGACCGTCTCGCGCTGGACGATCAGACGCACGCCGTTGGGCAGCGTCATCGACACCGGAGCGAGCGTCTTGTTCGGAACGTGGAGATGCGCGAGGACCGAGCTCGCCCAGCTCGGCAGCGGCTGGTGCTTGCTCGGCGGAATGAGATTGTTCTCTTTCGCCATCGAACCCGATCCGGCACTCACCGCACCCGCATTCTTCGGCACCGCGTAGGCGGCGACGACGTGCGCGTTGTCCAGGTAGGTCCGCAGCACGCGATCGACGTCGGCCGTGGTGACGTGCTCGAACGCGGCCTTCATTGCATCGGGCGAGGAGAGCCCCTGCACCGCGATCGCCTGGCTCCATTCGAACGCAAGCCCTTCGATCGAGTTTGCGTTAAAGGCGAGCTGGGCGATCTCGCGGCGTTTGGCCGCGGCGACGAGATCGGCGGGAACGCCGGTCTTGCGGTAGCCGTCGATGACGGCGCGCATCGCCCGGTCGATCGTCTCCGGCTTCGTGGTCACCGGAACGAAGCCGAGCACGAGGCCGAGCCCCGCCCGCTGGAAGGTCTGCGCCTGCATACCGACCCCGAGCGCTTTTCCGGTCGCAACCAGGTTGTAGAGATTGCTGCGCGGGCTATTGAGCACGTCGCCCAGAATCTGCGAGGCCGCGTAGTCCGGGCTCGAGTAGCCGGGCATGCGATAGCCGAGCATCACCGCGGTATAGGGCTGATCCGAAGTGTCCCGATAGACGACGGACTTCAGCGGTGAAAGCTTCACCGCCGGACGCGCGGGGAGCTTCGCCGCGGGAATGTTGCCGAAGAGGCTCTTCACCTTGGCGATCGTCTGCTTCGCGTTCACGTCGCCGACGATCACGTACACGGCGTTGTTCGGGTGGTACCACGCCCGATAAAACGCGCGCAGACGCGGCATCGTCACCTGATGCGCGAAACCGTACACGGTGCCGAGGCCGTTCTTGGCGTACGGGGTGCCGCCCAGCGTGCGGCCGAGCATCTTCGTGAAGAGACGATAGAGCGCGTTACTGTTGTCTTGCGTCACCTCTTGCGTGATCGCGCCGCGCTCCTGATCCCATTGCGCCGTCGCAAGGGAGAGCCCGGTCGCGCGCGAGCGCTCGGCGTGCAGCGCGATATCGAGATACTGCGAGGGGACGGTGAAGTAATACTGGGTTACCGCGTCTTGCGTGTCGGCGTCGAAGGCGCCGCCGGTGATGCTAATCGCATCCATCAGCTGCGACGACGAGAGCGTGTTGCTGCCGCGGAACATCATGTGCTCGAGCGCGTGCGCCTCGCCGTCGATCGATTCTTCGTCGGAGCCGACGTCGTAGTTGAGCATCGTCGTCACCACCGGCGCGAGGGTGTCGCGCACGACGACGATCCGCATGCCGTTTCCGAGCGTCGCGCGGGTGACAGTCACCCCGCTCTGCGCATGCGCCGGAGCTCCGGCAAAGAGTAGGGCGGCGCACAGCGCTAACGCCGGACCCGCAAGGCGGATGAAACGCACAAAAACCTCCTTCAAAAGCAGCGCCACCGCGCGGCGCCGAACCCGAGGGAGTTTTGAGACGCCGAGCGGGAGCCCTCTAGGACGAGAGCACCAGCGCTCGCGTGGAGGGGCGGCGCGCGAGCATCGCGTGCAGGCCGCCGTGCTCGGGAAGCCGCAGCTCCGGGTCGTCGGCGACGATCTGCGCCGCTTCCCGCTGCGCCTCGCGGTAGACGTCGATGTCGCGCACGAGATCCGCGATCCACAGGTCGGCGGCACCCGCCTGGACCGTGCCGGCAAACTCGCCCGCACCGCGGATGCGCAGATCTTCTTCCGCGATACGGAAACCGTCGGTCGATTCGGTGAGGATCGCAAGACGCTCGGTCTCGCGCGTATCATCGGGGTAGACGAGCACGCAGAACGACTTCGCCGCGCCGCGCCCGACGCGGCCCCGCAGTTGATGCAGCTGTGCGAGCCCGTATCGGTGTGCGTCCAACACGACCATGACGCTCGCGTTGGGCACGTCGACGCCGACTTCGACGACGGTCGTGGCGAGCAGCACGTCGATCTCGCCGCGCGCGAAGCGCCCCATCACCTCGTCCTTTTCGCGCGCGTTCAGGCGGCCGTGCAGCAGGCCGATGCGCAGCTCGGGCAGCACCTCGTTCTTCAAACGCTCCGCTTCGGCGACGACGCTCGTGAGATCGCTCTCCTCGTCGATCGCGGGCGCGACCACGTAAGCTTGGTGTCCGCGCGCCACGTTGGCGCGCACGAACTCGTAGACGCGCGGCAGCCGACTCGAGCGGACCGCGAAGGTTTCGATCGGGGTGCGTCCGGGCGGCAGTTCGTCGATCTTCGATTGATCGAGATCGGCATAGACCGACTGCGCGAGCGTGCGCGGGATCGGCGTCGCGGTCATGTGCAGCGTGTGCGGAGAGGCGCCCTTGGCGCGCAGCCGCGCGCGCTGCTCGACGCCGAAGCGATGCTGTTCGTCGATGATCGCGAGGCCGAGCCGCGCGAACGCGACGCCGTCGGTGATCAGCGCGTGGGTGCCGACCGCGACCGCGGCTTCGCCGCTTGCGAGCCGATCCAGGGCGGCGGCACGCGAGCGCGCACTCTGGCTGCCGAAGACCGCCTCGACCGCGATCCCGAACGGCATGAGCAGCGGCGCGAGTTTGCTCGCGTGCTGCGCCGCGAGAATCTCGGTCGGGGCCATCAGCGCCGACTGAAGACCGTTGCGCGCGCAGAGCAGGATCGCCGCGGCCGCGACCAGCGTCTTACCGCTGCCGACATCGCCCTGCAGCAGACGATTCATCGGCACGTCGCGCGTCATATCGTCCCAGATCTCGCCGATCACGCGCCGCTGCGCCCCGGTGAGCGGATAGGGCAACGCGCCCGCAAACTCATCGAGCAATCCCGCCGGGATCGCGAGCGCGCTCGCATCGTGCGCGCGCTCGCGCTCCGCGCGGCGCAACTGCGCCGCGGCGGCGAGTGCGAGAAATTCCGTGAAGATGAAGCGTTCGCGCGCGCGCTCGGCTTCCTGCGGCGTACCCGGGGCGTGAACCGCGCGGTACGCTTCGCGCAGCGTCGGGTAGCCTTTGCGCTCGCGCACCGAAGGCGGCAGCGGATCGTCGCCGGCGAGATCGAGCAGGGCGGGCAGATTCTTCTCCACGACGGCGGCGATCTTGCGCGTGGTCAATTCTTTGCTCGCGCGATAGATCGGCACCAGCTCGCCGTGGTAGGCTTCGTCCTCGCCGAGCACCGCGTATTGCGCGACGTTGACCGCAGGGCCGGCGAGCGTGCGCTCGACGCGGCCGCGCACGAAGAGGCGCATGCCGGCACGAAAGCGGCCGATCACGTAGCGATTGCGGCCGATCCATTTCGCGATGAAGACGCCGTCGTCGTCGCGCAAGCGCACCTCGACGATCTCGAGTCCGCGCGCGCGCCGCTCCTTGACGTGCTCGACGATGCCGACCGCATTCTCTTCCGGCGCTCCGGTGCTTCCGAGACGCGACGAGGGCGTCGGAAAGCGCAGATCGTCGTAGCGGAACGGCAGGTAGTCGAGCAGGTCGCGCGCGCTGAGAATGCCGAGCTCGCGAAAGAGCGGTGCGCTCTTCGGCCCGACGCCCGCGAGCTCGCCGATCGCGCTCATGCGCCGCTCGCGAAGCGTTCGCGCAATGACGCGTAGATGCGTTCGAGCCACGGCACCGGCACCCCGATCCGTTCGCCGAGTTCCACCACGGCGCCGACGATGGGATCGAGCTCCAGCGGACGTCCGGCCAGCGCATCCTGCAGCATCGAGGTGCGCACGTCGCCCAGTCGTTCGGCGTACACCAGGCGCGCCTCGACGTCGGCCTCGCCGACCACCCCGAGCGCGCGGCCGACCGCGAGTGCTTCGAGCATCAGCTCGCGCACCTCGGTCCGTGTGTGCGGATTCGCGAGCATCGCGTGGATCGTCAGGTCGTGCAGCGTGCTCACCGTATTGAGCCCGACGTTGTTCACGAGCTTCAGCCAGAGCGTCTCGCGCAGATTCGCACCACGCTCGGCCTGCAGGCCCGCCGATCGCATCGCCGCGACGAGCGCGTCGACGCCCGCATCCTCGCGCCCGTCGGCCGCACCGAGGACGTAGCGCGTTCCGCCGCTCTGGTGGATCCGGCCGGGTGCGGCGATGTGTCCCGACACGTGCACCACGCCGCCGATCACCTGTTCGTCGCCGAAGAGCGCGCCGATACGGCCGTCGGGGTCGACGCTGCGCAGCGGCGGCGTGCGCACGAACCAAAACGGCACGCCGTTTTGCATGGTGACGATCCGCGTGGAGGTGCGTGCGAACGGGGCGAGCTGCTCGATGAGCGCGGGCCACTGGTGCGACTTGAAGGTGAGGAGAATCGCGTCGAAGCCGCCCAACTCGCGCAGGTCGTCGCTTGCGGCGACGCGCGCGGTGAACGGACCGAGATCGCTTGCCGCGAGCGTGATGCCGTCGCGCCGTATCGCATCGAGGTGCGCGCCGCGGGCCACGACCGCGACGTCGAGGCCGCCGTGCGCCAGCGCGGCGGCGATAAATCCGCCGATCGCACCGGCACCGACTACCGCTATCCGCATGTTCGTCCAGAAAAATTGGAGGCGACGGGCAGATTCGAACTGCCGAATGGGGCTTTTGCAGAGCCCTGCCTTACCACTTGGCTACGTCGCCGTCTCATCGGGCGGTCGGTTCGCGTGTGCGATCCGTCGCGCGACACGTTTGGTTGTAAAACCGAATTGTTCCCGCCGGTTGCGGGGATCCGTGGTGGAGCGGGTAGTGGGAATCGAACCCACGCGTCAACCTTGGGAAGGTCGCAGGCTACCATTACATCATACCCGCACGTTCCACGGCGACCCGCCCGATTCGTTGCAGGCGCCGAGCCGTCCTCCGCCGCATCGG
>DAHUZB010000004.1 GCA_027306785.1 Vulcanimicrobiota bacterium | reverse complement strand
TGCGCGAGCGCGAAGACCGGACGCGGAGAGCGGTCCCAGGTGACGATGCCGTGCGCGTCCGTTAGGCGGGTGACGAACTTCGAGCCGACGACGAACTGCACGCGCATGCGAGCGAGCGCGCGGCCGGAACCGAGATCGGCTCCGTAGAGCAAGATTTGCCCCGGCGTCTCCTTCGTTAGCAGGCCGACGCGCGTGCGGTTGATCCAGACTTGCTCGCCGACCTTGCCGCGCCGCGCTTCGACCACGAAGAAGCCTTGGCGGTTCCCGAGCGGCAGCGCCACCTCGTTCGAGCCGAATTGATAGCCGCCCGGGGGCGAGTAGCGAAACGTCGCAACCGGTTTGCGCCCGCGCGTGTCGATGGCCCGAGGGCGCGCGTTCGAGCCCGCCGTCAGCACGTCGCCCGGGTCTACCTGATAGATGGCAAAATCGACCGGCGTGCCCGAATAGGTGTCGAGCCGCACCTTGGTCGTCTCCCACGGCACGTTAGAATCTTGCGCGAAAAGGGCAAAGTACGCATCTAAGCTATGCAAATCGACAATGGGACGAGCGGCAAAGACCGGGGTGCTAGCGAGCGCAAGGGCGAGCAGCATCGCGAAAAACGTGCGAAAGACGAACATCGGCCCAACGGCCTTCGGCGAGGGAAGGTTGATGCCCCGCGCGCGAGTAAAGGCGGCTGAAAGTGGACGAGCAAGGAACCGGAGGGAACTCTACCTCCACGCGATGCCGTTTCTGCGGATGTGACGAGCAAACGAACCAACTCGAAGCATTGCGCGAAAAGGACCACTATGCGGTGGTCGTGGCCTGCGGATCGTGCGGGCATGCCTTCGTTGCGCTCTCACGCAATTAATACTTGGATCTTTAACGAACGCGAGAACCGACCATGACGACCCTACAGCGGGCAAGCGCGCTCGCTTTGCTCCTCCTCCTGCCCGGCGTACCGGCATTTGCCGCGACCCAGCCGGCCCACGCGGCGGCCAAGAAGCCGCTTCCGCTGCCCACGCCGCACCTCTCGAAAGTCAAACTTCATACGGAATTCGTGGTGGAGGTGAACAAGCTCGGCCAGGTCGTACGCGTGAAATCGGGCAAATCGTGCCCGAACCTCACCTTCAACGCGCAGACCTACGGCAACGTGCTGCAAACCTGGATTCGCCACCCCGACGGAACGGCGGAAGTCGGCCTCTACAAGGTAACGTACGACTACAATCCGCACGGCGCCACGGTGACGCGCCACGTCTCGCTCCTGCGGGCCGGCGGCAATTGGGGATCCATGCGCGGCGCGGCCAACCAGATGGTCGATGAAGCCCATCAGGAAGACCAGCAGAAAGCCCCATCCCTTCCAGCGCTGAACAGCATCCTCAAAGCCAAGCCGACCCCGCACCCGCACGGCTAGACCCGAGATGGCCAAGCGCAAGCGCCCGAAGGAACGTTCGCCGCTCCCTCGGGCGCTTTTTTTCGACGAGGCGGCGGATCGCGCGCGGAGCTGCGGGTCGAAGGATGCCTATCCCAGCGAGCAGCATGCGCGCGCCACCGCCGCGATGAATGGTATGGCCGATGCGCTGAACGTCTACCGCTGCCGATACTGCGAGTTCTGGCATCTCACCCGACGTCGCGAGGAGTACATCGACTGATGCGTTTGGTTAGCTTTATCGACGCGCAGGGCCGCGTTCGGCCCGGCACTCTGGAGGGCGAGACGGTGCGCGTCATCGACGCACCCGATTTGCGCTCGTACATCGCCCTCTCGCCGGATCGGCGCAGCGCCGCCCTGGGCGGCGAGACGGTCGCGTTACGCGACGTTCGCCTGGACGTTCCGGTGCGGCCGCAGCGCAACATTTTCTGCGTCGGCCGCAACTATCTCGAGCATGCGAAGGAAGGCTCGAAGGCGCTGGGGCTCGATCTCAAGCTGCCGGACGTGCCGACGTTCTTCACCAAAGCGCCGACCGCGCTCGCAGCGCCGGACGCGACCCTGCACCTTCAGGCCCGCGTCTCGCCGCAGTACGATTTCGAAGCCGAGTTGGCGGTCGTCATCGGTACGCGATGCAAAGACGTCACCGAAGCGCAAGCGATGGACGTCGTATTCGGTTACACGTGCCTGAACGACGTCACCGCCCGCGATCTGCAGCGCGCGCATCTCCAATGGTTCAAGGGGAAGAGCCTGGACGATACGTGCCCGCTCGGGCCGTGGATCGTTACCGCCGACGAAGTGAGCGACCCGCACGCGCTCTCGATTGGTTTCCGCCTGAACGGCGAGCAGAAGCAGCTCAGCTCGACCGGAAGCATGATCTTTCGCATACCGCGCTTGATTGCCGAACTCTCCAAAGGCATGACCCTCGAGCCGGGCGACGTGATCGCGACCGGAACGCCGGAAGGCGTCGGCTTCGCGCGCACCCCACCCGAGTTTCTCGCGAACGGCGACATGATGGAGGTGGAGATCGAACGTATCGGCACGTTGCGCAACAAGGTCGACATTCGCTAACGTGCCCAACCTCGCGCTCGCCCTCTGCGGGCTCGCCGCAATCGGCCTGCTCTCCATCGGCACGCTCGCGCTCGTCTCCCCGCAGCGGCTTTCGCGCAGCTACGGCATTCCGGTGCAAGACCCGGCCGGGCTCGCGTTCGTGCGCGCGACCGGCGCGCGCGATCTGCTGATCGGGCTGATCTTCGGCGCCGGCGTCTACTTCCAAGACGCGCTGCAATTACTGATTCTCTGCGTCATCGGCGTGCTGCTCTCCGTCGCCGATTTCACGATCGCGTTCTTCTCGAACGGGCGCACGATGCGCAGCGAGTACGCCGCGCACATCGGCGGCGCCGTCGCCTTCGCCGTCCTCATCGCCCTCCTCGCCCGCCAACTCCACGTGTGAAGGCAGCATAGCGACCGGAGGGTTAGCCCGTATGGCGCGGAACTCGCGAGCATGATCGTAGCCGTTCCACGTGAGGCCGCCTCCAACGAACGCCGCGTCGCGCTCGTGCCGGAGACCGTCGCCCGATTCGTCAAGGCCGGAAACACCGTGCGCATCGAACGGGGGGCCGGAACCGCGGCCGCCTATCCGGACGAACTCTATGCCGCCGCCGGGGCGCAGATGGCCGAGAGCACGGCGCAGCTTGCCGGCGACGCCGATGTGGTCGTCACCGTCGGGCGCCCGAGCGAAGCGGTGCTCGCAGCCATGAAGCCCGGCGCCGCAGTCGTCGGGTTTTTTAACCCGCTCGGCGACCCGGCGTACGTTGAGACGCTGGCCCAGCGCGGGCTCACCGCCCTCGCGATGGAGATGATTCCACGCATCACGCGCGCGCAATCGATGGACGCGCTTTCGTCGCAGAGCAACATCGCGGGATACAAAGCGGTGCTCCTTGCAGCGTCCGCCTTGCCGAAATTCTTCCCGATGCTCACGACCGCGGCCGGTACGATTCCGCCCGCCAAGGTGTTGGTGCTCGGGGCGGGTGTCGCGGGATTGCAGGCGATCGCTACCGCGCGCCGGCTCGGCGCTGTGGTGAGCGGGTACGACGTGCGGGCCGCCGTGCGCGAACAGGTGCAATCGCTCGGCGCGAACTTTCTCGAGTTCGATCTCGGCGCCGATGCCGAAGGCAGCGGCGGTTATGCCAAAGAGCTCACGCCCGAACAGCAAGAGCGGCAACGCACCTGGATGGTCGAGCAGATCGGCGCGAACGACGTCGTTATTACGACGGCGCTGGTGCCGGGACGCCGCGCGCCCGTGCTGGTGAGCGAAGCGGCGATCGCGGCGATGAAGCCCGGAAGCGTTATCGTCGATTTGGCGGCGGAGAGCGGCGGCAACAGCGCGCTCACCAAGGCCGACGAGATCGTGATCTCGCCAAATGGCGTGCAGATCATCGGCACCACCAATCTAGCGGGGAGCATGCCGTACCACGCAAGCATGCTCTACTCGCGCAACGTGTTTGCGCTCCTAACGCCGATGGTCGTGGACGGCGCGTTCGTCGTGGACATGAACGACGAGGTGGTGCGCGGTGCGTGCATCGCTCGCGACGGTAAAGCACTCGTAGGAGGAAACAAATCGTGACCGACGTTACGCACTTGATGACCCTGCTCACCGTGCTGGTGTTGGCGGTGTTCGTCGGATTCGAGGTGATCTCGAAAGTGCCCACGACCCTGCATACGCCGCTGATGTCCGCAACCAATGCGATTCACGGGGTCGTGATCGTCGGCGCGATCGTCGTGGTGGCGAATTTGTTTGGCGTGCAAGGGAATAACCCGTTGCTCACCACGCTCGCGATCCTCATGGTGACGCTCGGCGCGATTAACGTCTTTGGCGGCTTCGCCGTCACCGAGCGCATGTTGCAGATGTTCCGGCGGAAGGAGAGCAAATGAACGTCGCGATTTCCCTCGCGGACTTAGTGGCGATCGCGCTCTTCATTCTCGGCTTGCATTATCTCAATGCGCCGCCGACGGCGCGCCTGGGGAACCGATTAGCAGCCGTCGGCATGTTGATCGCCGTCATCGGCGTGCTGGTAACGACACTCGGCATCGGCTGGTGGGCCATCGCGATCGGCGTGATTCTCGGCGGGACGATCGGCGTTCTCGCCGCCGTCAAAGTAAAGATGACCGCGATGCCGCAGATGGTCGCGCTCTACAACGGTGCGGGCGGCGGCGCGGCGGCGCTCATCTCGACGGTTGAATACTACGTCTACGCCTCGGGCTCGAATCCGATCGATCCGGTGATCTCGGTTTCGCTCATCCTT
>DAHUZB010000002.1 GCA_027306785.1 Vulcanimicrobiota bacterium | reverse complement strand
GCGTCCGCCCGCACTCAAGCCTCGGGGGCAAAACGCCCGACGCCGCGTATTTCAACCAACGGCCTGAACTTCAGGCAGCATAACTCGCAAGGGGCCACTTATCGGCCGAGTATTTCTGTCCAGGTAAACGGGGCCACCGCTTGCCGACACCCGCATTTACGCTTGCTCCTTTTTTCTTTCTTTTCTGACGTCCATTTCGATACCGAGCTTTTCGCAAATTGTTGTCGCGACTTGCTCGTCCACGTTTGAATAGCCGCGTGATCTCGCGCGATCCACGACGCGTGCAGCATCAACCGGTGCTGCGACACCCTCGTTGAGTAAAACAGCACGAAGATACGGCGTCGGTATTAGACTGCCGAACGGTAAGGTGAAATAGCCGCCTTGATGAATGTATTGAGCGACATATCCGCCGCGATGCGACGCAGCGTATACGAGCCATTTGCCAAGCCAGTCGGGGACGCTCCGAAGCTTTCCACGTCGGAAGAACCGCCAGCGACGGGCGCCGACGCGCCACAATGAATTTTCGACAGGCGCAAAATCGACGGGGCTCTTCCACCATTTCGAGCTTCGTTCGAAACTCCAGCGGCGCACATCGGCGTTTATGCCAGGTATTTCGGCTTCTGGGTACTTTGACAATAGCCTTTCAATCGCAGGCAACGCGTTAAGGATATCCTTACCGTTGACGACGTCGACGTATTGTCTGATCGCTTCCCACTTTTGAGCTTGGAGCCGAATCCCGTGCCTGTAAGTGAATAGCCTGTCTCCCATGAAGATGCGCCGCGTTCCGACTTCGCACCCCAGCCCCGACTCACGCAGCGCGTCGGCGCTGCGATGCGTTCCGCCCCAAAGGCTGATACTTCCGCCGCTGCGGTTCGATACGACGGCGACAGAGGACGTCACCGACCAACGCTTGTCATCGTCCCATAGGAATTCCACAAGCGCATTCTCTGACAACAATTGAGCCAGGTACAGCGCATGGTTCTTCTCGATCCCGAGCGAAAGCGTAGCATCTGCAAATTGACTCCACGTGCCGTTGCTTCGCTCGTGCATGTAGTAAAGCAGCGGTTCAAGGGGGATAGCTTCGCTCACAGGAGGTCAGCTCCGACGAGAGTGCGGATGGCCTCTCCTGTGCTTCGGTCCTCGGTAAGGTCTACGGACGTCATCATCGGAGGGCTCAATGATACGCGATACCCCACGCAGCCGCCATCGCTGCTGTCAGCCTCCCTGGAAAGATCGACGATTTCATATTGAGCGAAGGCATCTCCGCACTCGACGTCGATGACACCGGGTTCCATTGGCAGGTATCCGGCGGCGATGTCACCGCTATCCGTAGTGGGACACATTCTCCCGCTCACAATAACGGACGCGCCGTTTGCATTTTCGATCCGAATGATGGGGGCTGCGCCGTAGACGTACCGGTTACGTTCGAACTTTAGTCCTCCAAGAATCCGGATCGTGGTTCGGGCATCTGCCCTAAGTGCCAGCACATGCGTTAGGTTTTCGTTTTCCGAGCACGCGATAGCAAACTCGAGGCATCGAAGTCCATCAAGACTTTCCCCAAGCGTTACCTCAGTCCACGTGAACGCGGAAAGCTGCCCTGAAAGATCTTCGTTGTCCGCTTCAAATAGCAACCGTAACGTCGTAGTATCTGCGGGGACCTTCGATGACGTAACGTAGCCGTCGTCCGTGCTGACGAACACAGATCGATCTGCTCCACTCCAGAAGCCCGCCAATTCTTCGTCCTCAAACCAGCCGTCTCGCCACTCGTCCGCGGAAAGCGTAGCGATATCTTCCCAATCACTCAGCAGTCGCTGCAGCACGATCCGTAGTTCGCCTCGCTCCTTGCGCATCTTCAGGCGAACTTTTGGTCGCCGGCCAGGAATCGGCGATGTTTTGCTAATGCTTGCCGAACGCCGAGCCGAGGTTCGAATTTCGTCGATCGCTTGTGTAAGCTCGTGCCGCATGCCGCTTAACGCTCTGGCTTGAGATAGAACGCTTACGAAAGCCTTGCTAAATGCGTAATCGTTATCCGACAGCAATTCGACGAGGCTCGACGTGGAACATTCGGCCGCACGCGCGTTCGATCGAAAGAACATTTCGAGATCTTCGCGGTCGGCTTGTCGAATAAGACACTGCGAGAGCGGATAATTGATGTGGACGCGGCCTTGAAGCGGCGCTTCGTTCGGGTCTTCCGGAATCCGAAGCACGCCGAAGCGTCCACCGGCCTTGACGTTTAGCCTTTGTTCGAGTTCTCGCCAGAAAGTTCCAAGCATTTGATGCGCCGGGGGCGGCTGCTTTGAGTCGCTCCTAAGTAATGTCTGGTTGAAGCGTAACCAGAAGTTTGCCTTGGATGCATCGTCATCGGTATGCATTCGAGAGGCGACGAGCACTTGCGCGGCGAGCAATCCGACAGTGAATGGAACGCCGCGATTCGGATCGTTTAATTCGCCAAATGTTCGAAATACGTCGGTTGCACTTGGGCGAATGAGGTTAGAGGTACTGCGGACAAAATCACCTTCCGAAAGATCGAGCCAGCTCGCAATCGATGCTAGCGCAGTATCATCCATCGTAAGTCGTACACTTTGTCCGGCCTTTGCAGGATTAAAGAAAAAATCGAATATAGCGTCATTCCATTTCGTGTATAGAACGATATCGTTTTTAGAATCGCTATGCACCACTGACACGCAGTATCCACCCCAATAAAATATAAGGTGCCCGTGTGGGACGCAGCCCAACGCCTTAGGTTCGTTGTCTCTTCTTCAAATTAGGCTCACGTCATGCCACGAGTGCGACGAGACCGTGCACCGGGACTTTTGGCCCATGAAACGCCCAAACTCGGCACGGAAGCTAGTGTTATCGGGAAACGTGCTGCATCTTAGATCTGTGTCGATTACAGCCTCGATGTTGTACGACTATGTGTTGTACGACTATGTGTTGTGCAAGAATCGCCCTTGCATGGACCTTTACGCGAATGAAGACGACCGCGATGATGGCAGTCCCATTTTAGAGCTGCTCTGGCGATAACGGCGCGCTCACGTCGTTCTTCCCAAGTTCGTACTCGTTGAATAGCTTTGCATCCAATCCCGAGAGATTTATTTGGAGGCGCATGTTGTCAGTGAGCGCGGCGCATCCGCGAGCCGTGCCGGGCCACGTCGCCGTTGCTGCCCATCATAGCCGCTTTGCTGGCGTTGTGTGCGAACACCAACGAGCAAT
Source organism: Vulcanimicrobiota bacterium (assembly GCA_027306785.1). GTDB lineage: Bacteria > Vulcanimicrobiota > Vulcanimicrobiia > Vulcanimicrobiales > Vulcanimicrobiaceae > REEB354. The sequence continues at coordinate 57,126 of DAHUZB010000002.1, read as the reverse complement.
TAGCGTTCAGCGCTATGCGGTCGAACACTTTGGTTCTAATCAGGGGCTCTCGACTCTCTTAGTTGGTAGCATCGAACCCGAATGCGCTAGCGCCTTCTCTTCTTATAGCCTTTGGCGCCCTTCAACGGCTTTCGCGAGCGTTACTTCATCGGCATAGTCCAAGTCGGCGCCAATCGGGAGACCATACGCCAGACGCGTGACCGTCACCGACAATGAATGAAGCAATCGCGACAAGTAAAGCGCTGTTGCTTCGCCTTCCGCGTTTGGATTTGTTGCCAGGATGATTTCCGACGGGCATTCGGCCCCGATACGCGCAATGAGCTCTTTAACGCGGAGCTGCTCAATTCCAATTCCATCCATTGGCGAGATCAGGCCACCGAGAACGTGGTAGCGTCCATTGAACGCATCGGAGCGTTCGATCGCGTAAATGTCTTTTGCTTCAGCGACCACGCAGATGCAGTGCGTGTCGCGTCGCTCGTCGCTGCAGATGTCGCACGGATCTAGTTCCGTCAGCGAGAAGCATGTCGAGCAGAAGCGGACCTTGTCTTTGACGCCGAGGATCGCTTCGGCGAGGGCTTGGGCTTCGTGGCGCGGGCGGTTGAGTAAATGAAAAACCAACCTTGCTGCCGTTTTCGGCCCCACGGTTGGGAGTTTGGTGAACTCGTTGATGAGGGCTTGCACGGGCCCTGCAATTTTTCCGGATGACGACATTGTGTGGCGCTACCCTTCGACAAGCTCAGGGTGACACATCAATCTACATCAGGCCTGGGATGCGCATGCCGCCGGTTAGGCCGCCCATGCGGGATTGGGCTTTTTCGCCGGCTTTCGTTAGGGCGTCGTTGACGGCGACCGTGACCAGGTCTTCGAGCGTTTCGATGTCGTCGGGGTCGACGGCGTCTTTGCCGATTTTGATGCTCTTCATGCGTTGATCGCAGGTCATCTCGACGGTCACGATGCCGCTTGCGGCGGTGCCTTGTACGGTGGTGTTGGCAAGCTCTTCCTGCGCTTTCAGCATTTCGGCTTGCATCTTTTTGACTTGCGCCATCAGTTGCGCTTGGTTCATGACTATTTGATCCGTTCGTTGGCGTAGTTGAAGAGCGCGTCGGGGTCTTCGTCGGGCTCTTCGAATTGCGGCATGGGTTCGTCGAGCGCAGCTTGCGATGCTGCCGCGGCGCCGGTTTCGAGGCGCACTTTGAGTTCGGCGCCGAGAATATCGTGAATCGCCCGCTCGAGCAGCTTCAGGTGATCCTTCAGGATGTCGGTGTCGAATTTGCTGCGGAGTTTGAGCACCACGGCGTTGCCGTCGATCGCGTCGACCATCGCGCCCGAGAGCGGGGCGCGCAGGGGCGGGCGCTCCGCCTCCACCTTGCCGCGGATGTTGGTCCAGGCGGCGCGGACCTTTTGCACCGAGATGGGGCCCGGGGGGCCGCCCTTCGACGAGCTCGGGGTGACACTGGGGGCGCTGGGCGCGACACTGGGGGACTCGGGCGGCGCTGGTTCTGCGGTGGGCGGCGCTGGTTCGGGTGGGAGCTCTGCGGTCGGTTCCGGGGAGGGCGGCGGGGCCTGCGATGGGCCCTTCGACGAGCTCAGGGTGACACTGGGGGAGCTCAGGGTGACACTGGGGGAGCTCGGTGCGACACTGGGGGCCGCAGGCGCCTTTTCAACTGGGGTGGGGCGACCAGCGGGAGCACCACTACCGAGCTCGCCCTTCGACTGCGCCTGCGGCGCGCTCAGGGTGACACTTTGGGGAGCGCCCTTCGACGAGCTCAGGGTGACACTGTCGTCCTCCAGCACGAAGCGCAGGAGCGCGGTCTCGAGCTCCAGCCTTGGGTTGCCGCCGGTGCGGGCCAGGCTTGCGGCGTCGGAGAGGATGCGTAGCGCGCGCACGACCGAGGCTTGCTGCATGCCTTGCGCGCGTTCGGTGGCGCGGGCGGCGTCTTCGGGGGCCAGGTCGCGGGCGAGCAGCGCGGGGTCGATGCGGGCTACGAGCAGGTTGCGGAAGTGGGCGATCAGGGCGCGGATCAGCACCTGCATGTCGGTGCCGGCGTCGCTCGCCTCTTCGATCGTGCGCATCATCTGCGCGGCGTCGCGCGCGATCACCGCGTCGATCAGCGTGCCCGCGAAGTTGCGGCCGGTGGCGCCGAAGGCGAGGTCGATCGTGGCCGTGGTGATCGCGCCGTCGGCGAAGGCGGCGGCTTGTTCGAGCATCGTGAGCGCGTCGCGCAGACCGCCGTCGGCGCGATAGGCGATCGCGGCGAGCGCGTCGTCGTCGATCGCGATGCCTTCGTAACGCGCGATCTCGCGCATGCGCTCGATCATCACCGGAATCGAGATGCGGCGAAACGCGTAGCGCTGGCAGCGCGAAAGAATCGTGACCGGCAGCTTTTCCGGCTCGGTGGTCGCGAGAATGAATACGGCGTGATCGGGCGGCTCTTCGAGCGTTTTCAAAAAGGCGTTAGCGCCCTCTTTGGTGAGCATGTGCGCTTCGTCGATGATGTAGACTTTTTTGCGCATCGTCGACGGCGCGAACTTCACCGCGTCGCGCAGCGCGCGGATCTCGTCGATGCCGCGGTTGCTCGCGGCGTCGATCTCCAGCACGTCGAGCGCCGTGCCCGCCAGCATCGCCGCGCAATTTTCGCACGTGTTGTCGGGATGCGCCGTAGGGCCCGCCGCGCAATTGATGCAGCGCGCCAAAATCTTCGCGGCCGACGTCTTGCCCGAACCGCGCGGGCCCGAGAACATGTAGGCGTGCGCGAGCTTGCCGCTCTCGATCGCGTGGGTGAGCGTGCGGACGACGGCATCCTGCCCGACGAGGTCCGCAAACGACTTCGGGCGCCAGGTACGATAGAGGGACACGTGCGTGAGATTCGGGGCGGCCGCTCGGGGCCGCCTGCTAAACGCGCGCGATCCCGTCGCGGCAGGGCGAGCCGTTGTACGGGCAGGCGCCGCAATGCCCGCCCGGCGTGGGAACATCGCTGCGGAAGGTGCCCGCTGCTTCCACCAGGCGTTCGAGCGCATCGGGCGCGAGCGGCTCGGCATCGCGGAAGTCGGCGCCCTCGACGCTCAGGCGTAGCAGCCGCGCGCGCACCTCGGCGCCGGGATACGCCGCGCGTGCGGCGCGCGCGTACAGCTCCAACTGCACTGCATAGTGCTCGTCGCCGACGAGCGTGCCGGTCTTGTAGTCGATCACGTGAATCGTACCGTGCGCATCGCGCGCAACGAGATCGATCACGCCGTAGAGCTCGGCGCCGCCCACGCGATGCGTGAACGCGCGCTCCGCGGCGAGGACCTCGAGATCGGCGATGGCGGCAAGCGCGTGCGTGGCGTACCGTGCGGCGCGGGTGCGATCCTCATCGCGCAGGTCGGCGAATTCGGCGCATGCGGCGGCAAGCGCATCGTCGAGCGCGATCGCGTTGCCGTCGATGCGCGCCTGCGCCCACAGTTCCAGCACGCGGTGCACAAGCGATCCGAAGGTCGCGGCGTCGGTACGCGGCGCGCGATCGTCGTCGCCGCCCGCATAGCGCGCCTGCGCGAGATCGGGAAAGCGCAAACGATACCGCAGGCGCGCCAGGCGCGGGCAGGTTTCGTACGCGGCGAGCGCCGTGAACGACACGCGCGGCGGCGGAATCTCGGCGGGCGGAATCAGCAGCAACGCCTCAACCGCGCGCACGCGGCTCGGCTCCGTGGCGGCCGCAGGTGTGGGTCCGGCGGGCGTGCCGTCGAGCGCGGGCCACGGATGCGCGTGCCCGTCGAGGGCGGCAAGGGCATCGTACGCCTTCTCCGTTTTCGGCGAGCTCACGTACAGGCGATCGCGCGCGCGCGTGAGCGCCACGTAAAACAAGCGCGCGGCTTCGCGCTCGGCCTCGCGCTTTTCGGCATCTTCGCGCCGCTCGCCGGTAGCGGGATCGTAGCTGTTCTTCAGCATCGACCCGCGCAGCGTTTTGCGATCGTCCACATCGCGCGCCAGCACGAGCGCGCCGGTGCGGCCGTCGCGCGCCACCGGCGTGTAGACGCGGCGATGGCCGTAGGTGCTCCGATCCGCGCCCGCGGCGAAGACGATCGGCCACTCCAGGCCCTTCGCCTGATGCACGGTGAGCACGCAGACGCCGTTTACATCGATGTCGGCTTCTTCGAGCAATTCGTCGTGCTCCACGCTCGCTTCCAGATACGTCACAAACGCGGGCAGACGATCGTCGTCGTTGTCGGCGGCGAAACGCTGCGCGAGCGCGGCGAAGGCGCGTAGGTTGGCCAAGCGCTGCTCGGCGGCTGGGCCCGCGGCGTACGACGCGGCGATCGGCACCTCCGCGAAGAGGCGCTTCACCGCAAGCGGCGCGGCTTCGCTGCGGGCGGGCAGCAACGCATCGAGCAGGCGGCGTAGCGCGAGCACGCGCGGATGCTCGGTCGGCTCATCCAGCAGCTGCGCGAGCGAGAGCGGCGCGAGCGCGGCGAGTTCGGCATCGCTCGTCGCTATTTGCGGCGATTGCAACAGACGCACGAGCGTGGGCAGATCGTCCAGCCGCACGATCGCGCGCAGCCACGCCCGCACGTCGCGAATCTCGGGCAGATCCAGCAGGCCCGCGCGCCGATCCACCGCCACCGGAATCGCGCGTGCGGTGAGCGCGCGCACGTAGCGATGCAGATGCGTGCGTTTGCGCAGCAGAATCGCGATCTCGGCGGGCGGCGTGCCCTCGGCGAGCAGGCGCGCGATCTCGGCGGCGATTGCGGCGGCCTCTTCCTCCACGCATGCGGCGGTGAGGCCCACGCCGTCGTCGGTGAGACGCCGAAAGATCGCGGGGCCGCCGTGCCGACCGCGCGCCGCTTCGAGCGGATCTTCGTGCGCCTCCACGATCGCGCGATGTTTCAAGATCGCGTGCGCTGCATGCACGATCTCTTCGATCGAGCGACGATTGGTGACGAGCGGAAAACGCGCGTCGGCGGCGGCGCTGAAATCGAGCATGATGCGATCGTCGGCGCCGTTGAAGCCGTAGATCGCCTGCCGGAAATCGCCCACCACCATCGCGTTGGCCAAGCGCTCGGGCTGCGCGTCATCGGCGAAGATGGCGTGCAGGAACGCAAGCTGCGCGTGCGCGGTATCTTGGAATTCGTCGACCAGCACGTGACGCCATCGCGCGCGCAGTTCGGCGCGAATCGGCGGATGCGCCTGAATCATCGCGGTTGCAAGCGAGAGCAGATCGCCGTACGTCGCCGCGTGCCGCTCGCGCAGCCGCGCATCGAACGCCTCGAAGACCGCCGTCATCCAGCGCGCGTTGCGACGTTCGCGCTCGGCCTCGATACGACGATCCTCGGCGGTGCGATCGGGCTTCGGCTCCGCGGGCTTCTTGGGCTTCTGCGGACCTCCCCACACCTGACCCCACGACTGGGCCTCCAACGCATCCGCGGCGCGCAGCGCATGCTCCAAAAACGCGGCGGGCGTGATGCCCTGCTGCTTCAAACGCAGCGCCAAACTCGCGAGGCCGTCGCGGAACGGTTCGGGTTTTAGCTCCCCGATCGGCAGCGCGCTCGCGTCGCCGCCGATGCGCCCGGCGAACGCGTCCTTCAACACCTCCGCGAAGACGGCGCGCGCTTCGCCGTCGGTAATCGCGCGCGGCGGGGCTTCGTAGCCGAAGCGATAGGCGAATTCGCCGAGCAGGCTCGCGGCGAGCGCATGGATCGTGCTGCACGTCACGCCCTGCACGAACGGGCCGATGCCGTGCCGCGCGCAGATCGCATCCAGATCGCGCGCAATGCGATCGCGAATCTCGGCCGCGGCTTTCTTGGTGAACGTCACCACCAGCAGTTGCTCCGGGCGCAGCGTGCCCGTCGCGATCAAGTAGACCGTGCGATAGCTGAGCGTCGTCGTCTTGCCGGTGCCCGCGCCCGCGTCGATCGCGTAGCGGCCCTCGATCGGCGCGAGGATCGCGCGCTCCTGATCGGGCGAAGGCGCGCGTTCGAAAAGTTCGTGCAGCGCGAGGTTATTCATCGGCGAATGCCTCCAAGTAGCCGTCGCAGATTGCGGTGAAGGCGCAGCGATCGCACTGGCGGCGATCCTGCGTCGTGCCGAAGCGGGCGATCTCGTCGATGCGCTGCGTGAAGCCGCGCTCGATCGCATCGTCCACGCTCGCGAGCAGCGTATCGGCGTCGGCGAGCGTGTCGAGCGCGACGGGCTTCTCGTCGTTGGTGCGCAGGTGCAGCAGGGCGATCGTCGCATCGGGCAGCGCGCGGCGATAGAGCGGAAGCTGCACGCTCGCAATGCTCGGCGATGGCTCGGTGTAGAGCGTGCCCTCGTCGACGCCTTCCACGAATTTGGGAAGGCCGCTCTTCAGCTTCACGTACTGAATGCCGGTCTTGATATCCACGATGCGTCGCGTGCCGTCGTGCAAACGGTCCACGCGATCGATTCGGCCGCGGAGCGTGCGATCGCCCACGCGCACCTCTACCGCGTCTTCCAGCAGCTCCACCTCGAACGGATCTTTGGCGCTCTCGGTTGCCAGATGCTCCGCGTAGCCGCGCAGCATGCGATCGGCGGTCGCGGCGGCGGCATCGCGTTCGAGCGTACTGTCGAAGGTGACATCGGGTTCGTTCCACACCGCTTCGCGCAGACGCAGCAGATCGCGTAGCGCATCGTCGCGATTCCATCGTGCGTCGATCCGGCGCGCGACGCGATGATAGCGTTCGAGCACGCGATGGATCGCGATCCCGAAGCTCTTGATGAACGCGGATTCTCTCTGCAAGCCCACCACGGTGGAATAGAAGAATCGCCGTTCGCACGTAAACCAATCGTCCAAGCGCGTCACGCCGAGCCGTTCGCCCACGGCGACGGGGCGTTCGTCGGGCGGGGGCGGCAGCGTATCTGCGCCCGCGTAGACCAGCGGCGCGAAGTAGGGATCGCTCTGCCCCGCACGCTCGCGTGCGGCGAGCGAGAGAAAGCGCGACGGATACTGCGGCGCACCGTCGGCGCCCGCGGCGGCGCTCGCGATCACGAGCGTGCGTTCGGCGCGGCTGAGCGCCACGTACCAGAGCGCGCGCTCTTCGGCGAGATGCTCTTCGGGCGTGTCGCCGAGATCGAGTCCCAGCTCGCGCGCGAGCGCCGCATCGCGCTCGGCTATGATGCCGTCGCGACGACGTGCGAGCGGCATGCGACCGTCGGCCGCGTCGCAGAGCACCACCGTATCGAATTCCAAGCCCTTCGCCGCGTGCACGGTGAGAATCGCCACGGCGCCGCTCGGCGGCTCGCCCGCAAGCTCGCTCGCATCGCGCTCCACCCGCGCGAGCACCTCGCGTGCATCACCCGGCGCACCCAACCGCGCGAGCACCTCGGCCGTGTCGCCGATCGCCGCGAGCGCGGCCTGCAGGCGCGATGCGGCGCGCGCGGCGGCGGCGTCGTCCAATTCGGCCGCGGCGCCGAGCAGATCGAAACCGCGCGCGATCGCGCGCGCCGCCCGTGCGACCTCGCCGCGCGCGAGTAGCGCGTGCGCTTCGCGCAGCGTTGCGGCGATGCGATCCTGCGCGATGCGTCCGTCGCCACAGGATGCAAGCGCAACGATCGCGTCGTCGAGCGCGCGCGGCTGCAGGCGATCGAAGGCGCGCGTGAGCGCAAGGCGCGCGTAGCCGAGCGCGGGCGCGCAGAAGCAATCGATCCAGCGCTCCGGATCGCGCGCGAGGAGCGCGTGCAGCGCATCGAAGAGCGCGCGCACGATCGGTTCGCGCACGAGCGCATCGCCGCCCACGCGCGCCGCGCGAATGCCGCGCCGATGCAGCGCATCTTCGATGAACGGCCCGAGCGGCTCGGCCGAGCGCAGCAGCACCGCGATGCGCTCGGGCGCGATCCCCGCCGCGATCGCGCGGGCCGCATGTTCGGCGGCGAGTTCCGCTTCGTCGAGCGGCGTGGCGGCGCGCTCGATGCGCACCTCGCCCGCCGCATCCACGCGCGTGGCGATCTGCTGCTCGGGCGGTAAGCCCGGCGTCTCGTTGATCGCGGCGCAGATGGCGGGCGCGCAGCGGTGCGAGGTGCGAAGCCGCTCGCGCTGCATGCGCAGCGCCGTCACCGCGCGATCGATCGCGTTGCGCGCCGCGCCGCGAAAGCCGTAGATCGCCTGCGCCGCATCGCCCACCGCGAAGATCGTGGCGGAAATCTGCGCGAGGAGCGCCACCTGGTGCGGATCGGTATCCTGGAACTCATCCACCAGCACGTGATCGTAGGCGGAGCGAAGGTGCGCGGCCACGCGTGAATCGGGCTCGCGCGCGAGCGCCGCCGCGCGCGTGATGAGATCGTCGAAATCGGTCACGCCCAGTTCGCGCCGAAGCGCGCGCAGTTCGCGCAACGCGCGCACCAGATCGCCGATCTCGGCGCTGCCGCGTGCGAGCAGCGCATCGAGCACGGCATCGTCGGCGCGCGCGAGATCGGCGAGCGCGCGTTCGGCATCGCGCTGAAAGCTCGGCGAGCGAAAGACGTGCGGCGCAAACCCGCGCGGCTCTACGCGCGCAAACGCCTGCTCCGCAAGCGCCTGCGCCGCGGGCTGCGCGATCAGCCGCCCCGACGAGAGCTCCACCCGTTCGATCGCGAGCAGACGCGAGGCGAACCCGTGAAAGGTGCGCACGTCGATGCGCGCGCCGAGATCGGGCCGGGCGGCGGCAAGACGATCGCGCAGTTCGCGTACCGCGCGCCGCGAGAAGGTGAGCACCAAGATGCGCGCCGGGTCCACGCCGCGCTGCGCGACCAGGTGCCCCACGCGCGCCACGATCACGCGCGTCTTGCCCGCGCCCGGCGCCGCTTCCACCACGAGGTTGCCGCCGTCGTGGAAGGCGGCGCGCTGCTGATCCGCCGTTAACTCCATGCGCCGATCCTCGCATGCGCCGCCGCCAACCCTGTGGCGCGCGCGGCGGCTATGCTGCGCTCGTGAACGACTCGCAGACGCTCAAACAGTTGGACCCCGCGCTCTACGACGAAGTAATGCGCGGCCTCGCCTCGTACGATTTCAGCCCCGCGGCCGATATGCCGCCGCCCGCGCTCGCCGACGCCTTCGCCGCGTTCATCGCGCGCGCTCCCATCGCCACGCGCTGCGCGTGCGGACAACCCGAATGCCATTCCTATCGATACGACGTCCCCGACCGCCATGGCTGCAACCCGGTGGTGGTGCGCATGTACGCGCGCGGCGAGCTGCTGGTGCGCGGCAACGATGCGGGCGAGGTGTACGCGGTGGAACGCCTCTACGACGTCGCCGACCGCAGCGGACCGCGCCTGCGCATCATCTTTCATCGCGACGGTCGCACGGAGCGCCGTGCCGAGTAACGCGCGGCGATCTCCGCAACGAGTTCGCGCGCGCGTTCGACCGCGGCCGGCGGGCCGCTGATCCACGCGTCGGGGCCGAAGCCGAGCGCCCAGCGCACGACTTCATCGACGTCGCCCACCGAGAAGACGAGCGTGGCGGTGCCGTCGGCATTCCTGCGGCTCTCCTGCGCGTGCTGCCAGATGCGCGAGACGGCCGTGTGCGCGAGGCGCTCCGACACCGTCACCTCCACCGCGATCTGCTTGCCGGTTTTGATCCAGCCGATCGCATCGGTAGAGAGATACTCCGGCGGCGGCGCTTGCGGCGTGAAGCTGCCGCAGCGACGGATCGGCCCACGAATCTCGTCCATCGAAAAGATGCGCCAGGCCGCCTTCGCACCGCGCTGACGACCGACCAAATAGTAGCGGCCGCTGCGCACCAACGTGACCGCGGGCTCCACCTCGCGCTCGCGACCCTTGTAGCGAAAGCGCACCGCGGCGCCCGCATCGAACGCATCGGTGAGCGTGCGCAGCGTCTGCGCCACCTCGGCGCCTTCGGCGAGTTGCGGCGTGACCACGCGCACGAAGCCCTCGCCGAGCGCATCGCCTTCGAGCGCCTGCGCGAACGGCGCGAGCGGTGCGCCGAAGGCTTTGAAGAGCTCGCGCACGAGCGCGCGCATCGCACGATCGCCGCGCACCACCGCGCTCGGGCGCGCGGCGAAATCGGCCAGCTCCACGCTGCCGTGCGCGTTGCGTTTGCCGATGCGAAAGCCGAGGCTCTCGCCCAGGCGCCGCAGCTCTTGGAGATCGCGCAGCAGTTGCCGTTCGCTGATGCCGTAGCGCGCGGTCGCATCGGCAAGCGCGAGGCTGCGAGTGCGCAGCAGATCGACGAGGATGGCGATCTTACGCGCCGTCGCTTCGGCCGGTTCCCCGGCCGCTCGCGGCTTGGCCGCGGCGGCGATCGCCGGCTTCCCTTTCTGAACCATCGCTAGCGATTATCGACGCAGAGACGACCGGACTGAACCCGGCGCCTACGCCGCACCCCCTAAACCGGGGGGTCGTTTCAGCCGAACAGCCTCCGGGTACGAAACTTGTGCGTAGTTCTAATGTACCTGTTATGGCCGATGGGTTATGCTCATCGGTGAGAGGGGCTTTCTTTTGAGTACCGTGGATTTGCGGGGTGCGCTGCGGGAGAAGTTCGGGTTCGAACGGTTCTACCCAGGCCAAGAAGAGGTGATGACTCGTGTAATGACGGGTCAGGATACGCTTGCCATTTTAGCCACCGGGGCCGGCAAGAGCCTCACCTACCAACTGCCCGCTCTCCTCTTCGACGGAACGACCGTGGTGGTCTCGCCGCTGATCGCGCTGATGAAAGATCAGCTCGACATGCTCAAAGAGCGCGGCATTACCGACGTCGCGGCGCTCAACTCCACGCTCACCGAAGAACAAGAACTGCGCGTGCGCGAACGCATTCGCGCGGGCAAGGTGAAGATCGCCTACACCACGCCGGAAAAGCTGGAAGACCAATCCTTTCTCGAGATCCTGCAGCAGATCACGGTGCCGCTCTTCGTGGTGGACGAAGCGCATTGCATCTCGCAGTGGGGCCACGATTTCCGCCCCGCGTATCTCGCGCTCGGCGCGGTGATCAAGCGCCTGAATCACCCGACCGTGCTCGCCCTCACCGCCACCGCCACGCCCGCGGTGCGCGAAGATATTCTGCATCAACTCGGCATCGAAGACGTGAAGCCGATCGTGAAGGGCTTCGATCGCCCGAACCTGCAGTACGAAGCGCGCAAGGCCGACAAAGAGGCCGACAAGCTGAAGATCGTGCAGCAGCTCTTCACCGGCGCGAATGCGCTGCAGGGCACCGGCATCATCTACACCGCCACCATCAAAAACGCGCTCGAGGTGCAGAAGTACCTCTCCGAGCAGCTTGATATTCCGACCGCCGTCTATCATTCCAAGCTGCACAAAGAAGATCGCACGCTCGTGCACGAGTGCTTCATGAACGAGACGATTCGCGCGGTCGTGGCCACCAACGCATTCGGCCTGGGCATCGACAAGCCGAACATTCGTTTCGTGGTGCACTACGATCTGCCGGGCTCGCTCGAAGCCTACACGCAGGAAGCCGGGCGCGCCGGGCGCGACGGCGAGAAGTCGCGCTGCATTCTGATCTATCGCATGAGCGATACCCGCGTGCAGAACTATTTCCTCACCGGCAAATATCCCGGCATCGAAGAAGTGCAGCGCGTCTTCGGAACGATCGAAGTCTTCGGCGATCAGGCCGACGGCGTGTCGATGACCGATCTGCGTAAGATTCTGCAGCTGCCGCTCACCAAGCTCAAAGTGATCCTCGCGCTGCTGAAAAAATCCGGCTTCGTGGAATCGGTCGGCAAGTCGTCGTACGCGCTCACCGACGCCGCGCGCAAGAATCGCGAACTGGTGCTCAGCCTGGCGAACTACGAGACGAAGAAATCGTACGATCAGTCGAAGCTCGCGATGATGTTGCAGTACGCCGAGGTCACCTCGTGCCGCCGCCGTTTCATCCTCAACTACTTCGGCGAAGATTTCGGCGCGGCGAATTGCGGGTCGTGCGACAATTGTCTGCGCGCCGCGAAAACGTACAAGGCCGACGTGCCGGTGGTCGCGGTCGGCGCATCGACCGGGCCGTTCCGCATCTCCGACGTGGTGACGCATCCGAAATTCGGTACCGGTACCGTGGAGCGCACCGAAAAGGACTTGGTGACCGTGCTCTTCCCGAGCGTCGGCTACAAGACGCTGCTCGCATCGGCGGTAACTGCGGCGGAAGCGGCGAAAATCGCCTGACCCTTCGACACGCTCGGGGTGACACGGAATCGTCTGAAGTAGGAGTTTGGCCCTGCGCCACGTGCTCGTCCGCTCGTTGATGCTCGTTGCCGCGATCGGGACCGCGTCTATCGGCGCGGTCTCGGTCTCTGCGCAAGAGACGCCCTCACCGGCGCTCACCCCCACCCCGTTCGCGCAGCCGGTCATCACGCCGGTCGCTTCAGCGTCGCCCGACGCATCCGCAACGCCCGGCATCCTGCCGAGCGCAACGCCGTGCATTCCGCCGACGCTCGCACCGAGCGCGTCGCCGTCCGCAAGCGCGTCGCCGTTGCCAGGCGCATCGCCGCTGCCGAGTGCGTCGCCGTCGCCGCTGCCCAGCGGTGCGCCGAGCCCGCCGCCGTGCGCGAGTAGTGCGCCTTCACCGACACCCACCCCAACGCTGCCGCCGATCTACGTGTCGCCGCAGACGCTGCAAGTGCCGATGGGCACCACGCAGACGCTCACGGTGAGCGGCACCTACGGCGCGTTCACCGTCACGGCGGCCGATCCGCGCTTCATCGACGTAAGCGCCGATCAGGATACCGGCATCGTGACGGTCGCCGCGAAGACGCCGGGTGCGACCACGATCGCGATCACCGATTCGCGCGGCGTGAGCGCGACGGTCGGCGTGCGCGTCGCGTACGACGCGGGCACCGTTACGCCCGATATCAACGTTCGCCTCACCGGCGATCCCGCGAGCCCGGAATACGTGCGCGAGATGGTGCAGCGCGCGATTCTGCACGCCACGCAGGCGCGGCCGAGCGCGCAGGTGGTGGTCGGAACCGACGACGTGCCGGTGGATCGTCCGCTCGGACAAGACATGGTGCAATCGGTCGACGTGCCGGTGCTCATTCAAGGCGAGCAGTATTTCAGCGTGAACGGCACCACGCACGTGCGCATCGAGAATATTGCGGTGCCGCGCATCTCGCCCGACATTCTGATGGTGAGCGATTTTCCGGAGAAGCTCACCGAGAACGGGCTCCTCTTCAGCGCCGATCTGCACCACAACGTGCCGTCGCGCTTTCTCTACTTTCATTACAATCCGCCCGGGCAGCCCGATCGACGCATCGTCCTCGTGGCTCAGAATCATTCGAGCGAGCCCGCGACCGTGCAGTTCATCAGCGGCCGCGGCGGCCCGACCGATAACGAGATGGAAGTCGGTCACGACGCCACCAAGAGCTTTCTCGTGAACGCGGTGCAGAATCAGGGACGCCTCCTGCAGATTCCGGCGAATGCAACGGTCGCGATCTCGCAACAGGAGCTCCCCGCGGGATCGATCGTGACGAACTTGATGCAATTGCGCGTGCTCGACGGCGCCGCGATCCATTTGAGCCTCGTCGCGCAGAACGCAAGCGACGATCCGAACGACGCGCTCACCACGGGCGCGCTGCTCACGAGCACCGTGCGGCATGCGCGCGGCATCTACACGATTCCCGAATTCCACTTCGCCACGCAGTGGAACGTGAACGATCCGTATCTCGAATTGCCGATCGGTCAGATTCCGCTGCCGAACACGCTCGCGGGTGAAGCGCTCGCGGGCGACTACGGCGTGCTCGAAGCCTTTGTGGTGACGGTGCAAAACCCGCTCTCCACGCCGCAGAACATCGCGATCTACGAAAATCCGCGCGGCGGCCGCGCGACCGGCACCTACATCATCGACGGCGTGCTCGTGCAATCGCATCAAGTGCCGCCGTTCTCGCGCTACAAAATTCGCCAATACGTGGTGCCCGCGAAAGGCTTCGTGCGCGTCACCATCGTGACGATGCCCGAGGCGGGCTCGAGCTACCCGCTGCGCCTGATCTTCGCGCCCGACGACGGCTCGGTCGCCCCCGGCGCCCCCGGCTCACCCGTCTACTAGCCGCATCGCGGCGCGATCGCAGGTCATAACCGAGGTTCTTTTTCGACGACGCGTAATCTCTGCTGGGGAGGTGTGGGCGTTGAAGAATGCGTTCGAGCTGCGTACGATCGCGGCCATTCTCGTTACGATCGGCGGACTTACCGCATGCGGCGGAGGCGGAGGATCGGGTGCACCCGGGGGACCGCCGACGCAATCCCCGCCGACCCAGTCCCCACCCACGCCATCGGCGCCGACGACGTTCGCGAGCGGCACCGTGGTCGATGACGCGAACGGCACTCCGCTCGCGGGGGTGTCGGTGAAGCTGATGCCGTGGGCTCCGTGCGGTGCCACGCCCGCGCCGAGCGCGATCACCCCGGAGAGCGACGGCTGCCCGACGCCGCTGCCCTCGCCGCAGGTGACGACCGCACCGAACGGCACGTTCACGCTCGGCGGGGTGCCGAACGGGCACTACCTGCTCGTGATCGGTGCCGATGCCGTGCCGACCGTGCCGCCGGGCTACACCACGCCGCCGGGGAACTGCGGCGCGAATCCGTGCCCCACGCCCTCGCCGGTGGCGTTCACCGTGCAGGCGACCGTGCATGACAACGTGATGCTCACGGGCGGCAATCAGACGCTCGTCGCGCCCACCCTGGCCACCGTCCCTGCGGGGTACACGGCCCCGGCCTGGGAGACCAACGGCGACTACCGCCTCGCCACGATGAACGCCACGACGGAGATGCCCTGCCTGATCGCGTGGGAGTACGAACGTGCCCAAAACGGCTTGCCGGGCGGAACCGTGGATGAGTGGCTATTGGAGAACGTGCGCGCGGGGAATGCGTACGCGCAAGTGGCTGCAGCGGGTTCGACTCTGCCGTCGATTTCGACCGGAGGAGATAGCAACACAGGAGGCGTGTCTTGTGCCGAACAGATCGCGACCTCGTTCGGAGCGAGCGTGAATGCCTACGCGACCGATCCCCGGACGCTGTGGTTCGGCGGGCGGTACCTGCCCTTCGGGTACAACGGCAACACGAACGTGAGCGCAATGGGGCTCGCGGAGTTCCCGATCGATCCGCGATCGTACACGGACCCGAACCACCCGATCTGGCCGTGATCGCCCGAAAGACAAGAAGCCAGCAACCCATAGGTTCACCCGGAAAGGGGACCCTACGCCTAATTGACGCGGTACACTAAGCTGCAATGAAGACCGTTAATATGCACGAGGCAAAGAGCACGCTTTCAGCTCTCATACGAGACATCGGCACCGGCGCCGAAGCCGAGGTGATCATTTGCCTTGGCGGAAAGGCCGCCGCCCGGATCGTCCCTTTCGATGAATCCGCCAAGCGCGGGCTCGGCGTCGATCGGGGTTTGATTGCAATAGCGCCCGATTTCGATGCGATGAATCCCCGGATCGCCGCGCTTTTAGAGGGCGCGGAGTGAGGGCGCTGCTCGATACGCACGTTTTTCTGTGGGCCGCGGCTTCGCCCGAGGAACTTACGCCGGAAGCTCGTGCGAGGATTGAGGATCGCTCAAACGAGATCTTCGTTTCGGCAGTCGCAGGGTGGGAAATTGCGCTCAAGGTCGGCCTTGGAAAGCTCACCGTGCCTGGCGATCCGGCGATCTGGTTTCCGGCCCGCGTGCGATCGCTCGGATTCGCTCCGCTATCGCTCGACGTATCGCACGCGCTCGCCGCGGCCGCCTTGTCGTAGCTGCACTCCGATCCATTCGACCGCGTGATGATTGCGCAAGCGCAGCTTGAGGGGATGACGCTCATCACCCGCGACGCGCAAAGCTTACGCTACCCGATTCACACCCTTCTCGCCTAACCGAATGTGGATTCGCACACATCGGCTCGCTACGGGGACGCGAGCATCATCGTTCCCGCTATTGCGCTACCGTCGCGGCACAGATAGATTCCGGGATCGGCAACCGCCTTTCGGCCGGTCAGTGTAATCGTCACGGTGCCGGGTGCGAAGAACGTGAACTGAAACGATCCGTTGCTTCGATCGACGAGATTGCCCAAACCGCTCGGACTAGCGCCGATGCTCCATGAACCATCCTCCCAGCCGAGCGCAAACGCGACCTGCACGTTGCAGAAACCACCACCGGGCGGCAGACTGAACGATCCGCTGCACGTTATGCCCTCCGGGATGTGTCCCCCATTGATGCACGCTGGCGGCACGACATTCACGGCCACTTGTCCCGCATCGGGCGCGGGCGTTTGCATCGAAGCGCCATCGCTAAAATCGATCGTGCAGGAACCTTGCGCGGTTCCGGTAGCGGAAAGCGAGACTTGCACGCCGGTCGCGTTAGCCGGATACCATGAGCCCGTTCCGATATTCGTGCATTGATTCGGCGCCGAAAACGTCCCGGGTTGCCCTCCGGGTTCGTAGGCGACCATCACGCCGGTTGGGGTGCCGATGCCGGGCGATGATTCGCCGTAGGGTGCGGAGCCTGCGGCGTTGAGCAGACATCCGCCGGTATCGACCGTGATGCCGAGCGCGTTGAGCGTCACCGCGGTGATGTTCGTATCGGGCCCGCTGCCGCTCGTGTTCTCCGCCTGCGCGTAGCATGGCCCCGTGTATCCTCCGGCTGCGAGCGCCACGCCGCCGCCGAGCAACGCGTTGAGGATCTTCGCCATGTTGGCTTGCGGCGTCATCGCGAGCTGCGTGCCCGATGCTGCGCCGACGCTTCCGCCGCTCGCGCCGAGCACGAGCTTCGCGGGCCATGTTTTGAACGGCGCGTCTTGCTTGACGTTTACCGCGATGCTCGCCCACGGTTCGTGATACTGATCGCTGAACTGCATCACGCACGCACCCGCGGCCGTCGGCGTGACCGTGAGATCCACGCGCGCGGGCGTGCTGCCGGGCGACGACGGCGTTGCCGCATCGTGCTGCGCGATCGTGGCGATCTTTGCGCACGATCCGCCGTAGGCGAGCGCGATCGGCTCGCTATCCCACGTTTTCGTAAGGGATACATGCTGCGCGGGAGCGCGCACGGATGCAAACGTGAGCGCGGTCTCGCTCGGCGTGAGATCGCCCATCACTTGTATCTGCGCGGTCAGCGCCTGCCCGTACGCATCGGCGATTTGCAGCGCGCACAGGCCGCCGTTGCCGAACACCGGCTGCAACGCGAAATGCGCGGGCGGATCGTCGGGGATGCGCAGATCGGGATAGGTGTACGGCGCGTTCGGCGGCGGCGGATCGGCGGGTTCGTTCGGGCCCGCGGCAACGTAGGGCCAGCCGCCGGGAAAGACCGCGGGCGCAGCACCCGTATCCGATCCCTGGGTCACGCACGACGCGCCGCTCAGCGATGCGTACCAATGCGTGTAGCCGTACTCGGCCGCCGTAAACTGTAGCGGATACGCATCGCGCGTCCAGTGCGCCACCGCGCGCGCGGGCGAGAGACGCGGCGGATTCGGCGTGGGTGTTGCGTTCGGCTGCGCGTTCGCGATCACGAGCGCATCGCAGCGCAGCGTGCGCGATGCGTGCGCGCCCTGCGCGTTGCCGAAGGTGAGCACGATCGTGCCGCCCGGGGGACAGGGCGGCTGCGCCGCGATCGGCGCGAAGCGCACGCTCCCGTCCGCGCGCACGGTCGGATACGCGGCGATGCCGCTCGGCGCGCCCGCGCTGCTGAAGAAGAGCGCGAACGGCGGCGATCCGAACGTCGCTTCGCGCACCGAAGCATCGCTGATGAGCGGCATTACGTTCGACGCCCGTACCGCGTCGGCGGCGGTGGGTCGACCGCGATAGACGCGCAGCTGAAATCCGTCGTGCCCCGAGCGCGGAAGAAACGCGATCGTCGCACCGTTACCGGTGCTCGATGCCAGCGCACGCGCCGCATTGAGATCGGCGTCGAAATCGTGCGCGGCCTGCGGCAGCGCACCGGGTCGCATGCCGAGTAGCCACACGCCGCCCGCCGCGAGCAACAGTGCGGCGATCGCGACCGCGACGACGACTTCGATCAGCGTGTAGCCGCGTTCGCCCTCCACGCGCGGGTGAGTGCCCGCATCGCCTCGTGCGAGGACGTGCCCGCGTCACACGTGCGCGGCGAGTCCGATCTCGTAGGTGGCCGCCATGTCCGCAGCGCTCTTGCTCCAGGCGAAGCGCTCGATTGCACGCGCGCGCGCCTGAGCCGCGCGCGCATCGCACGCACCGTGCAGCGCGGCGCCGAGCGCATCCACCCACGCCTGCGTGGAATCGATCGGCACGACCGCACCGTCGTCGCCGACCACCTCCGGGAGTGACGCGCAATCCGACGCCGCGACGGGTGCGCCCGCGCAGAGCGCCTGCGCCGCGCCGTAGCCGAAGCCTTCGTAGCGCGAGGGCATCGCCACCACCGCGCACGACGCATAGAGCGCAAGCAGTTCCTCGCGGCTCACGTAGCCTAAGAATTCGACGCGATCGCCCACGTCGAGCATCTCGGCCAGACGCACGCACTCATCCTGATACGGCGTGTACGGACCGACCGAGACCACGCGCGCGGAATCGAGAAACGGCAGCGCGCGAATCACGGCCTCGATATTCTTGCGCCGCTCCACCGTGCCGACCACGAGGATCGTGCGGCGATCGCTCTGCGCGCGGGCAAGCGTGCAGAAATCGGCCGAGACGCCCGGATAGACGACGCGGATGCGATCGGCATCGAGATCGGGCACGACCTCGAGCAGTTCGCGGCGCGAGAATTCGGAATCGACCGCGATGGCGGCGGCGCGACGGTATCGATCGATGGAGAACGCGCCGAAGTAATAGCGCGCGTAGGGGCGCGTGTGTTGCTGCACGCGCAACCACGCCACGTCGTGCACCGTCACGACCACCGGCATCGGCACATTCATCGGGACCGTGCCCGACGCGCAATGCAGAATCTCGGCGCCCGATTGGCGCGCGCGCTGCGGCAGCAGCACCTGATCCCAAAAGACGCGGCGATCGAAGCGCCAGGGATCGAGCTTGGGCTCCTGCAGTTCGAGCACGTCGATGCCGCGCTCGCGCAACGCCTGCGCGAGACCACGCACGTACTCGCCGATGCCGGTCGCCGTGCCGAGCGCGAGTTGTGCGTCGATCGCGATCTTCACTGCAGCTCCCGCTCGAGTTCGTGCAGCATGCCCGCGTTCGGATTGAGCGCGCGCGCCCGCGCGGCGTCGGCAAGCGCGGTCGCTCGGTCGCCGCGATGCAAAGCCATGATACCGAGGCCCGCGATCGCGTTCGCGCTGCCGGGTGCGACGTCGAGCGCGTGCCGATAGAGCGGCTCGGCGGCCGCATCGTCATGCATCGAGAACGCCTGGTTCGCGGCGGCGAGCACGTACTTCGCGTTGAGGGGCGCGAGGTGCATCGCACGCTCGTACTGCGCGAGCGCATCCTGCGGGCGGCCGAGCTGCTCGGCGATGATGCCGGCGTGCCAGTAGCCTTCGGCCACCGCGTCGGGATGCGTGCCGAGCGTACGTAGCCGCGCGACGAAGCGTCGTTGCAGATCGTACGCACGCGCCGGATCGCGTGCCGAAAGTCGCCGGATCTCGCGCTCCATCGCGTC
Organism: Vulcanimicrobiota bacterium; assembly: GCA_027306785.1. Lineage (GTDB taxonomy): Bacteria > Vulcanimicrobiota > Vulcanimicrobiia > Vulcanimicrobiales > Vulcanimicrobiaceae > REEB354. The sequence goes on along the minus strand of DAHUZB010000002.1, from coordinate 37,660 downwards.
CACGTCGGGAGCGACGAAGAAATATTCTTGCGCGAGCACGTGTTGACCGCGCGCGAGCGCGATCCGCGCGAGGAGATCGTTGCGGCGCGAGCTCGCCGGCATCCGTAGCGCGTACCGCTGCGCGCGCGCGAGCTCGCCGTGCGCGAGCGCCTCGTTTCCGAGCGTGTCTTCCACGTATGCGGCGGGCGCGATGCGATCCAGCAGACGGTAGACGGCGAGACCCGTCCGGAGCGGAATCCGGGTCGGCAGCGAGCCCGGTTCGGCGGCGCGCGCGTAGAGCGCATCCGATCCGATCTGCACCACGCCGAACGCGCACAGCACGACCGCGATGACCGCCCCGATGATCGCTCGCGGGATACGGCGTTCTGCCATCACGCGGCGCCGCTTAGAACTTGACGGTGAAGTCGAGGTTCGCGCTTGTCTGCGTGAACGACGACGGTGAGAGATTGTCGGTGTAGTGGTACTGCTTCGCGCTCAGCGAGAGCGCGCTCGCGCTGCGCGGTAGCTGGAAGGTGACGCGCGCGTCGTAGATGTCGTTACGCGCATCGAGATTGTTCAGGCCGGGCACACCGTACCCGCCGAGCAGATGCTGCGTATCGTAGCGCACGCTCGCGGTCAGACGTCGCGAGAGCGGCACGGCGAGCCCTGCCGAGAGCGTGTGTTTGCTCACATCCGCGTACGCGGGCACGAAGACGGGCAGCGTCTCGCCCGCGAGTCCGATCGTCGAGGTGCCGGCGAAATTCGAGGCGTTGAAGCGCGGCGCATCGAGCGTGAGGTGCTCGTAGTTGCTCGAGAGATCCAACCCCACGCGGCGATCGCCCGCGCGCACGTCGAACGTCGCGCCCGCACCGAGCGCGCGGTCGTCGAGCGACAGCGCGGCGGACTGCGCCTGCGCGGCCTCCGCATGCGTTTGAAAACGCACGCGTCCCACGCGCACCGGCACGACCACGCCGCCATGCGCGTTCGGTACGAGCGGGTTCGCGTCGAGGCCCGATGCACGCGCATCGAACGACTGTGAGGGCAGCATCACGGGCGAAAAGCTGACGAGATTCGAGCCGTTTGCGAGATCGAAGCGACGCATCGCAGGCCCTTGCGTGGGTGCGGGCTCGGGAGCGCGGTAGAGCGCGATCGGCGCCGCGGTGTCGCTCGGCGCCACCGTGGCCAGACGCCCGGTGAAGCTCGGCTGCGCGGGTAGTTGCGGCGTCGCGATGTAGCGCGCCGCAAGCAGCTGCATCGCGGACGACGGCGCTACGAGGGGAGCATCATCGCGCGTGAAGCGGACGACGAATGCTTGACCGCTCAGCGCCGAATCGGTGAATGCCAAGCGCAGCGGCGATTGCGATGAAAAACGCGTGTCGGTTTCGCCGAAGCAACGCGCGAAGAGCGCGCGGCTCATCTCGTCGACGGTGACGGGATGCAGCGGGAGCGAAGCGGAGGCAGCAGTCGGCCAGAGCACTGCCACCAGTGCTCCGATCGCGAGCATGCTCTGCGAGCGACGCATGACCCCTCCGTCACCGCGCGATCGTCCACCCAAGACCGCCGGCGACTCCTAGTATCGTCAGAAACGGGCGGACGTTTCAGTTATACCCTGCCCGGGCGGTTGCCTTCGTCGGCCAGATAGCGACGGGCGATGAGGACGGCTGCATAGTCGTCGATGGGCCGAGGGGGTACTTGCATCCCCAAGGGAATCAAGCGTCGCCATCCGCGCGGGGGGTGATCGGCGAAGTAGAGGCCGCGGGCCCGAAGGGTGGTTTCGCGCTCGTCCACCGGAACGACGGGAACTCCGAGCTCTTCGACCAAGCGAGCGAGCGGCGCCGCGTTGGTTCCGGTGCCCATCGCGATCGCCTCGATCGCGTGCTCGGCGGCGAGCGCCCGCGCGCGCGCGGCGAGCGCGCTCACCTCCTCGATCCCGAGCGCGAGCACGCTGCCGTCCGCGCGCACCACCGCGTACCCGGCCTTGCGCGTGCCCGGATCGATGCCGAGAACGGCGCGCGTCATTTCGCCTGTGTGAGCGTCACGACGATCGGCACGCCGCCCGAGTGCGGATAGATGTCGCTCTGCGCGAACGCCGTCATCACGTAGTTGCCCTTGCCTTTGGCGAGCATCGTCGCCATCTGCGCGGCATCGGGATAGACTTGCAGCACCTGCACGTTGTTCGAAAGGAACGGCGGCAGCTTCCAATCGTTCGACGCGATGTTCGCGACGATATTCTGCAGTTCGTTGACCGCCAGGTTCACGTTCGCGCTCGAACCCGCCGGAATCACGAGCGATGCGATCACGCCGCCTTTTTTGAAGCGCCGGATATCGGAGATCACGTGCAGTTCGAAGTGGATCGGATCGTTGCGATAGAGGTTCTGATCCGAGGTCGCCACCAGCAGCAGATCGCTCTGCATAAGAGCGGCCGTGATCGCGGGCGCGCTGAACGTGTCGTGCAGTTTCTTCGTGATGCCCGCCGGCGGAACGTACTTCTTCAAGCCTTGGCGCGTGTAGTTGGCATTCACGTAATCGACGGCGTCGTCGTAAAAGGTCTTGACGGTGGCCAGACGTTTATCGAGCGGTTCGTTCTTCGGCACCACCCCGTAGAACGGCACCATCAGCGAATTCACGCGTACGATCAGCTGCCCGGTGGAAACCTTGCTCTCGAGCTCCTGTTCGCGGCTCTGCAGCTGCTGAATCTCGGTATTGAGCGCGTTGAGTTTGAAGAACGCCGTCTTCACCTGCTGCGACGCGAGGATCGCGGCGAGCGTCACGATGAAGGCGATCAGCATGCCGGTGCCGACCGCGACGATCGTCGACGTGTAGCGCGGGCGCATGCCGAAGAGCGTGAGACGTCGCCGCCCGACCTGGTGCCCCACGCGGTCGCCGACATACGCGATCGCGCCCGCGACCGCCATGATGATGAGGATCGTGCCGCTGCCGCGGATGACATCCACCCAGGTCGGCGTCATACCGAAGCCGCCCGCCGCAGACGCACGAGCCCGAAGACGGTGAAGATGATGTTAGGCACCCAGGCCCAGAGCGGCGCGAGCAGCACGTACGCCTCCGAAATGTACGAGAAGATCGTGAGCACGATGTAGTACACGAAGACGATCGCGACCGCAAAGCCGAAGCCCACGCCGGTACCGCCGCCGCTGCGCGCCGCGCGCATACCGAACGGAATCGCGATCAGCATGAAGACGAAGCACGCGAAGGGCTTCGCGAGCTTCTCCTGATAGGTGGTGACGTATTTGCTGTACTCGGTCGCGGTGAGCTGCCCCGAGGCCACGATCTGACGAATCTCCGCGCGGCTCATATTCTCGGGATCGTTCTGCTTGATGCGCTGCACGATCTCGCTCGGATTCTCGCCGAGCGCCACCTGCTGCTGCGCGATGTGCGGCTCGGCGATCACGGTGCCGTCGGGATTGAAGCGATAGATGCTCGCGTTTTCGAGCGTCCATTCCGCCGCGTCGAAATCGGCGCGATCGGCGAAGATGATCTGCACCGGCGCGTTGTTCCGATCGTACTGGATGAGCGTTACGTGCAACAGCGCCTGCGAATGCGGCTCGTAGGCGGTGGCGTAGGTCATCTGCCGACCGCCGCTCGGCAGCGGCGCGGAGACCGTGAGATCGCGATTGAACGCGCTCGTATGCGTGAGCACCGTGTTCTCGATCTCGGTAATCTGATCGCTCGCGAACGGTGCGACGACCTCTTGCACGACGAACGTCACGACCGACATCGCGATTCCGGCCGCGAGCAGCGGCATGCACATGCGCATGAAGCTGATGCCGCCCGCCTTCATCGCGGTGATCTCGCTTTCGCCCGAAAGCCGCTGAATCGCGAGCAGCGTGCCGAGCAAGAGCGCCATCGGAAGCACCAGGCTCATCTCGGCCGGCAGCTGCCAGAAGAAGATTTCGATCGCGGCCCACACCGGCGCGTGCTCGCTCGAGACGAGGCGCCCGAGATTGAGCAGCGAGGTCGCCGCGAAGATCAGCGTGAACGCCGCGAGGCCGAAGCCGAACGGACCGGAGAGCTCCGCGAGCATATACCGGTCGAGGATCTCGAGCCGCAGATAGCAGCGCGCCCATTGACGGAAGGTCACTAGAGCCGGAATCCCTCGCCGAGATAGAACGTGCGCGCGATCGGCGAATCGAGCACCTCTTGCGCCGTACCGGAGACTTCGATGCGGCCGTTGTTCATGATGTACGCGCGATCGACGATCGCGAGCGTCTCGCGCACTTGGTGATCGGTGATGAGCACGCCGAGCCCGCGATCGCGCAGTTGCCGAATCATCGCTTGAATGTCGGCGACGGCGATCGGATCGATGCCGGTAAAGGGCTCGTCGAGCAGCAAAAAGGCGGGTTCGGTGGCGATCGCGCGGGCGATCTCCACGCGACGGCGTTCGCCGCCCGAGAGCGAATCGCCGCGCGCATCGATGAACGCGCGCAAGCCGAACTCTTCGAGCAGCACGGGAAGGCGGCGCTCCTGTTCGGCGCGCGGCACACCGTTTTGCTCCCAGATCAAGCGGATATTGTCGCCGACCGAGAGCTTGCGGAAGATCGAGTTCTCTTGGGCGAGATAGCCGATGCCGTTGCGGGCGCGCTCGAACATCGGACGCGAGGAGAGATCGATTTCGCGCCCCTCTTGATCGAGCACCACGCTGCCGCCGTCGGGCTTCACCAGGCCGACCACCATGTAGAACGTGGTCGTCTTGCCCGCGCCGTTGGGACCGAGCAGACCCACGACTTCGCCTTGGTGGACCTCGGCGCTCACGCCGTTGACCACGGTGCGCTCGCCGTAGCTCTTTACCAGGCCGCGAATTTTGATCGTGCGCTCGGTGGTGGTCGTCGTCATTGCATTCTCATGGAAGTGAGCGAAACGTTGGAATCGAAGCGGTTTCCGGTGCCCGCGAAGCCGTTGGGATCGGTGATGACGACGTGTCCCCGGCCGTGGATCATCTCCGTCTTCCGGTTGTAGACCAGATCGTCGCAACTCAAGGTCATGCCTTCGGAGTTGCGCGCGTGCACGCCGCCCCGCAGTTCGATCGTATTCGCCGCCTGATTCACGATCGCTTGCGGCGCCTGCGCGGCAAGCGAGGTGCCGTTGCGATCGAAGAACGTGATGCGCACGTCGTTGAAACGGGCGCGCGTGGTTCCGACGGCGCCGATGCTCTCGTACGAACGCGCGACCAATTCGTATTGACGGCGGTTATCGGGACGCGTCTGCACGATGCGTACCGGCTGCGTCGCGGTGCCCTTGCCCGAAATTTTCAGCGAAAGCGGCGGCGGCGTGGGGCTCCCCTTCGGCGAGGGCGACGTCGCGGGCGGCGCCTTGGGATTACAGCCCGCGAGCAACGCGCATGCGGCGGCCAGGGCGATGCGCCGGATCACGCGTCCACGCTTCCCGCACGCGCCGAAACGAGCGCGAGCGCGAGCATGGGGAGGAGCAGTCCGAAAATTACGACGGTCACGGTATCGATCAGCCCTTGCACGAGCACTCCGACAAGTCCCGCCGCGATCGCGGTTGCAAGCAGCGCCGCGCCGGGGGCCGCATCGGCGAGCCTGCGCCGCAGCTCGCGCGCGAATGCGACGAGCATCCACAGGAACGCGGCGAGCCCGATCACGCCGACCTCCACCAGAAAGGTGAGATAGAGCGAGTGCGCGTGGAAGGCCGTCTCGTCGCCGTCGGGCAGGCGCAGCAGCGGATAGACGTGCGAAAAGCCGAACGGACCGACGCCGGTGAGCGGAAAGCGATTGAACGACCCGAGGGCCGCTTGCCAGATCGTGAGTCGGGTGTAGTTCTCGCTCGGATTGTGGTGCGCGTTGAAGAGCACGAGCACCAATGCGAACGCACCGGCGACGATCGCGCCGCCCGCGAGGAGGCCGCGCCGTTCTCGGCCGGAGCGGATGGCGACGAAGGCCGCGAGCGCACTCGCGAGACCCACCCATCCCGTGCGCGAGAAGGTAAGCGCCATCGTGAGCACGCCGAGCGCGGCCCCGGTCCACGCGAGCGCCCGCAACACGCGCGAACGCACGGTGCGCGCGAGACCATACGCGATCGGAACGAAGAGAATCAGATAGCCCGCGAGCTCGCCGGGCAGCACGAAGGTGCCGACCGCGCGCCCGTGCGCGATCGTGTACTGTGCCGCGGGTATCCGCGTGACGAGCATGCCGACGGCAAGCGTGCAGGCGAAGATGCCGGAGATAAGATAGCTCCACCAGATCGCGCGCGCCGCGTTCGGCCACGTGTACGTCCGTACCACGAAGCTGTGCCACACGATCCCGAGCGCTAAGATGCAGAGAAAGATCGCTCCGTCGCGCGGATCGAATCCGAGCACGGCGGCGACGACCGATGCAATCCACCATGCGACGATCGGCCGCAGAAGCGGCACGGGATCGCGCGCCGTGACGAGCATCAGCGCGATCGCATAGACGCCGAGTACGCCCATCGCCGCGAGAATCGCGAGGGCGATCGGCAGCGGAACGACGGAGACGCCCGGAAACGCGACCGCCGTAAGCGTGATGAAGCCCGGAAAGAACGGCACGCTCGCCATCGCGATGGCAAGTCCCGCGGGGGCGAAGCGGCGCAGCGCTTCGATCACGGCAAGGCCCGTGCGATCGCCCGCGCGATGGCGCGCGCGCCGCCCGGCGCACCCATGCGCTCGCGTCCCACCGCACCCATCGCCGCGCGTCGCGGCGTATCGTCGATCAACGCGGCGACCGCCTTCGCCGCCTCCGCGGGCTCGCCCGGTACGATCATCAGCGCGTCGCCGAGCAATCCGTGCTGACGCATACGATACCACGCGGTCTTGCGATCGCGTCCGAGTTCGAACGCGACGATCGGAATGCCCGCGGCCGCGGCGGCTTCGTTCGCGGTACCCGCCTGACCGACGACGAGCTCCGCGCGCGAAAGCAGCGGCCCGAGCTCGCCACGCCACGCGCGCACGACCTCACGCCCGCCGTCGCGCGCGACGAACGGTACCGCTTCGTCGTCGGTGCGTTCGATCTGCCACCCGTCGTCGCGCAGCGTCGCGGCGAACGTCTCGCACGCGAGCATCGGCGCAACCGAGAGCACCGCACCGAGGCCCGCGCGCTCGCGCGCGACGCGCCGTACGACATCGAGGAGAAAACGCGCGTCGCCGTAGGCGTTCGCGCGGCGTCCCGGCAGCACCGCGATCGCGGGCGTGAAGCCGAATGCCGCACGATCCGCGCGCGGATCGTCGGGCATCGCAAAAAGGTCCACGATCACGTTGCCGGGCGCATCCGCCGCCACGCCTTCGTTGCGCAGGCGCTGCGCGGTCGGCTCATCGCGCACGAAAACCGCCGCCGCGCGCGCGAGGACACGGCGCTCCATCGGCCCGTACGGCGCAACGCGCACGCTCTTGGCCGTTCCCACATACGTCGTCGGCGTGCGCGCGGCGAGCGTCATGAGCAGCGCGAACACGTCGCCGACGGCGACCGCATGGTCGTAGGTTCCGCGGGCGTGCACGAGAAACGCGCGTTGCCGGAGCGTGAGCCCGATCAATCCCGCGCCGAGATCGCGCGCGATGTTCTCCACCTGCCCCATCGCGATCAGCCCGCCGCTCGGCATCGCGCGACGCGGCCCCACCTCGCGCATCGCGTGCGGCGCATGCTCGCCGACGAGCGCAAGGTGATCGACCTGCACGTCGGGCGCGAGCACGCGCAGTTCCCGCGCGATACGATCGGCGATCGCGGCTTCGCCGTGACCGTTGCTGACGAAGAGCACGCGCGCCATCTACGGTGCTCCGAGGAGCGGCACGAGCGCGAAGTCGTCGATGCCGAAACGGCCGCGTCGTGCGTCGTACGTAAGCTCCGTGCGCGACGCGTATTGCCCGTACGGTCCGGCATGCACGATCGGCACCTCGCCGACGACCTCGGGCTCGAAGAGGGTGTCGTGCGTGTGTCCGCCGAGAATCAGATCGATGCGCGGCACGCGCTGCGCGAGTTTCCGATCGAGCGAAAGACCGACGTGCGAGAGCACGAGCAGCATCTCACCCTCGGGCATCGCGGCGGCGTACGGCGCGATCGCATCCCACGGATCGAGAAAGCGCCAGCCGAAGATTCGTTCGTACGCGCTGCCGACGGGATACTGCATGATGAGCAGGCCGAGCACATGGATGCGCGTGCCCTCACGCTCGAGCACGAGCGAGCGCGCGAAGGGGAGCTCGCGGCCTTTGGTATCGAGCAGATTCGTGCAGACGAGCGGATGCCGCATCTTGTCGGCACGCGCGCGCAGCAGCGGGTACAGGTAGTGGAATTCGCGATTGCCGATCGCCTGGGCCGCGCAGTCGGCCTCGTCGAGTTCGGCGACGATCGGTTCGCTGCGATGATAGACGGTCTGACTGCCGCGCAGCGAATCGCCGCAATCGAAATAGAGTCCGGGCCGCTCGGCCCGTAGCGCGCGCAAACGCGGCACGAAGCCGCGATGGTCGTGCAGATCGGAGGTGTGGTAGAACCGCATCAGCGCGCGCCCGCCTGCGCGAGCGCGACCGCGAATTTGCCGCACGCTTCGAGCGCGTTCTCCGGACCGAGACGCGCGCGCATCTCGCCGAACGCCGCGGTCTGCGCGGAAGGATCGCGCAGCACGCGCTCCATCGCGGCGGCGAGATGCTCGGGGCTCGCGTCGTCCTGCAGCAGCTCCGGCACGAGCTCGCGATCGAGCACGAGATTGGGCAGCGTGATGAAGCGCCCCGAATAGACGCGCCGTGCGTGACGCACGAGGATCGGCGCGATGATATAGAGCGCCACCGCGGGCACGCCGAGCAGCGTGGTTTCGAGGACCGCCGTTCCCGATGCCACGAACGCCGCATCGGCGTCGGCGACCGCGGCTGCAACGCCGCGTACGATCGTCGCATCGGCGAGTTGTGCGCGGCGAATCGCGCGCGCGAGCGTGCGTTCGCCGGCGGGATCGGCCGCACCGAAGATGCCGCGCAGCTGCGGTCGCTGCGCCTTGAGCAGGCGATACGCGTCGACGAGTGCGGGCACGTGATATTTCAACTCGCCCGCGCGGCTCCCGGGCAAGAGCGCGATCGTGCCGCCGTCGGCGGGCGGCGCCGACCGCGGCGCACGCGCCGTATACTGCGACGTGAGCGGATGACCGAAGAACATGATCGGCAGATCGAGCGACTTGTAGAACTCGTACTGATGCGCGAACGCGGTGACCGGAACCGTCATGCTCGCGACCGCGCGCGCCGTCGACTCCCTATCGAGCCACGTCGCGGGAGGAAAGAGATCCATCACCGGTCCGCTGTACCCGAGTTTACGACGAAGCTCGCCCGCAAGGCGCAGATTGAACGCCCCGAAATCGACCAGCACCACGAGATCCGGAGCGGTGCGTGCGATGTGGCGCGCGGTCTGCCACATCGTCGCGAGCAGCTTCGGGATGCGAGGAATCGCCGCGAGCGGGCCCATGCTCGCCCACCCGCTATGATCGCGCCAGAGGCTGATGCCCTCCGCGCGCATGCGCTCGGATCCGATTCCTTCGAACTGCGCCTGCGGATCGTACGCGCGAATCGCGCGCGCGAGCAGCACCGCGTTCAATTCACCCGAGGCCTCACCGGTGGAGAGAAAGTAGCGCATACTCCTCACCCTTCGACAAGCTCAGGGTGACACTTCGTGCCGTGCCGACACATCGTGCCGTGCCGACACACCGTGCCGTGCCGACACATCGTGCCGTGCCGACACGGCGTCCCACGCCGACACTTCGTGCCGTGCCGACACACCGTGCCGTGCCGACACATCGTGCCGTGCCGACAGGGCGTGTCATGCGGACCTCGCTGTGTCATGCTGAGCTTGTCGAAGCATTACTTCAAGACGCCGCGCTGCGACGGAGCTTCGAGGAAGGCGATGATCTCGCGACCGGGATCGCTCACGGCCTCGGCTTTCATCGCTTCGACCGCCTGCGAGACGTTCATTTTCGGGTTGTAGAGGATCTTGTAGAACTTCTTGATCTCGTTGCGCTCGTCGACGGAGAATCCGGCACGGCGCAAGCCGACCGAGTTGAGACCGTACGGCTCGGCGGGGTTGCCTTCGAACAGGAAGAACGGGGGCACGTCTTTGGTGATCTTGCTCGCGCCGCCGATCATCGCGTAGCGGCCGATCCGCACGAACTGGTGCACGCCCGCCTGACCGCCGATCGTCACGAAATCGTCGACGATCACGTGGCCCGCGAGCTGCGCGAGATTGCTCATCGTGACGTGATTGCCCAGCACGCAGTTGTGCGCGATGTGCGTGTAGGCGAGCAGGAGACAATCGTCGCCGACGGCGGTCACTTCGTCTTCGCCGGTCGCACGCTGGATCGAGCAGTACTCGCGCAGCGTCGTGCGGTTGCCGATCTTGGTGTACGCTCGCTCGCCGTGATACTTGCGATCCTGCGATGCGGCACCGATCGTGGCGAACGGATAGATGTTGCACTCCTCGCCGATCTCGGTCCAGCCGTTCACGACGACGTGCGACTGGAGCACCGTCCCGGTGCCGATGGAGACGTTCTCGCCGACGATACAGTACGGCCCGATCTCCACCCCCCGAGCAATCTTCGCATTCGGATGAACGATCGCAGTTGAATGGATCATAGATGCATGAACTCCGGGGGCCCCACGACGTGGGGGGCGCGCAGTGCGAAGCACGGAGTGCCGTTATGAAGAACGGGGTCCCCGGTGTGCGGAGCACATTGGGGCATTGAATGGATCATCAGGCGTGCAAGACCGTGGCGTCGAGGGTGAAGCTGCGGGGGTCGGACGCGATCGAGAACATCAGCTCCGCCGAACACGCGAGCTGACCGTCCACGTTCGCTTCGGCGACGACCCAGCCGATGTTGCGCTTGTGTTTGACGAGGCGAACCTCCATCATCAAGCGATCGCCGGGAACGACCGGGCGGCGAAACTTCGCTTTGTCGATGCCCGCGAGGTACGGCGTCTTGCGCGAGAACTCACCGGGCTCGAGCACGACCGCGCCGCCGAGCTGCGCCATCGCCTCGATCATGTACACGCCCGGAAAGAGCGGATTGCCGGGAAAATGCCCGGTGAAGACCGGCTCGTTGAAGGTGATGTTCTTGTAGCCGAGCGCGCGCACGCCGGGTTCGAGCTCCACGATCCGATCGACCAAGAGCAGCGGATAACGATGCGGCAGAATCTCCATGATCTGCCGGATGTCGAGTTCAGCCACGTTTCCTCAATTCACGCGCGACGCGCGTATGCAGGGCATGCCCGCTCTTGATCGCGATCACCTCGCAGCGCGGATAGGCGCCGACGAGCGCGAGGTCTCCGATCAGATCGAGCACTTTGTGCCGCACGACCTCGTTCGGCCATTGCAGCGGTTGCATCGGCCCGTCTTCGTCGTAGACGAGCGCGTTGTCCAAACTTCCTCCGCGCGCGAGTCCGCGCGCGCGCATCGCCTCGACGTCGCGCAAAAACGTGAACGTGCGCGCCGACGCGATCTCCGTGCGGTAGCGCTGCGGATCGACCGCGACATCGACGTAGTGCGTGCCGATCGGCGCCGCGTAGTCGCCCACGAAGCGCACGCGAAACGCATCCGAGGGCAGTACCACCACCGCCCGGTCACCGTCACGTAGTTCGAACGCCGTCTCGAGCGTATAGACCGCGCGCGGCTGCGTGGATTCGCGTAGCCCCGTCGACGCGATCGCATCGGCGTAGGGGCGCGCGCTGCCGTCGAGGATCGGCGCCTCGGGACCGTCGAGCGCGATCAGCACGTCGCTCACGCCCATCGCGAGCAGAGCGGAGAGCACATGCTCGATCGTGGTGACGCTCTTCCCGTCGCGCGCGAGGACCGTCGCGAGCGGCGACTCCTGCGCAAATTCGGCGAGCGCGGGAACGCGCACGCCGTCGAGATCGAAGAGATAGCCGGTGCCGGGATCGGCGGGGCGAAGCTCCATGACGACGTCGGCGCCGGTGTGCAGGCCGACGCCCTCGAATCGAAGGGGTGCGCGCAGTGTGGCGGAGTTCATGCGCGCGGGTTACGACTGCGCGTTCCGCTCGCGCTCCAAGGCGTCAACACGAGCGATGACCTTAGGCAGTTTTCGGAGCATGACCTCCGTACGCAGCGTCTCGCGGTGATCGCGCGCCGGATTTCCGGAGATCATCGCGCCCTCGGGTACATCGCCCCAGACGCCGGATTGCCCGGCCACGGTCGCGCGCGAGCCGATGTGCATGTGTCCGCGGGTTCCGACCTGACCCGCGATCTTCACGTAGTCGCCGACGCTGGTCGAACCGGCCATACCGGTCTGCGCGGCGATCGCGCAGTGCTTGCCGATGCGGCAATTGTGTCCGATCTGCACCAAGTTGTCGATCTTCGTGCCCTGCCCGATCGTGGTGCTGCCGGTCTGCGCGCGATCGATGCAGCTGTTCGCGCCGATCTCCACGTCATCGCCGAGCACCACGTTCCCGACCTGCGGGATCCGCTCCAAGCGCCCCTCGATGAAGGCCCAGCCGAACCCCTCGCTGCCGATCACGCTCCCGGAGTGCAGCACGACGCGCTTGCCGACGACGCAGTGCTCGTGCACCGTCGCGTGCGGATGCAGCCACGTCTCCTCGCCGATCTCGGCCTGCGCGCCCACGTAGGCGCCCGCGCCGATCGTGCAGCCGCGCGCGATACGTGCGCCCGCCGATACGACGCAGTGCGCGCCGAGGTAGACGTCGTCGCCGATCTCCGCGCCGTCTTCTACGACGGCACTCGGGTGGCGAAACGGTCCGCGCGGACGCGGCGGCTTGAGCGATGCGAGCAACGCGGCGAGCGCCGCGCGCGCATTCTCCACCACCAAGAGCGGCTTGGACGGCGCCTCGGGCAACGGCACGCTCGCGTCGACGAGCACCGCGCCCGCCGCTCCCGCGAGCGCGGCGGCGAGGTAGCTTTCATCGGTTGCGAAGGTGAGAGCGTCGGGGCCCGCCTCGTCGATTGCGCCGACGCGCTCGACGCGCGCGGCACCGTCGCCGATCAGTCGACCGCCGAGACGCGCCTGGATCTCCGCAAGCGTTCCGAGCATCGCGCTACTTCGGCGACGGCGTCGCCTTTTCGCTGATGTTCATCAGCTTCTCGACGTCGGGCGTGATGTCCACGCCGCCGTAGCCCACGCCTTCCTTGGTGACGACGAGCTTGAGATTCTTCGAAGCCGCGACCTTGCTCGCAGCCGTGCGGATCTGCTCCGTCAACTGCTGCGTGATCCCGGCGTACTTCTTCTCGAGCTTCAGCTCTTGCTGCGCCTTGGAAGCCTGCGAGCTCTTGCTCTGCGCGATCGTTTGCTGATCGATCAGAAGCTGCTGCTGGTACTGCTGATAGAGCGGCCAGTTGGTGACGATGCGATTCACGTCGACCAGGCCGATGGGGCTCGAGTTCGCGCAGCCCGCGAGAACCGCGGCTGCGAGGGTGGCGATCAGTAGCTGTTTTTTCACTCGTGTAGACTTTCGACGTCGTGGATGAGATCGTTGGTCAGGTCGTAACCGCCGGGGGCGGCTTGGACGTTGTCCAACACAACGGTAAAGCCCATACCCCCGGCGATGCGCACGGCTTCGTCGTGGATCTGGGTCTGCATCTGCGTTTGCAGTTGGTCGTGACGCTTCTGCAAATCGGTCAGTTCTTGCGCGGCGGCGCCGGTCGCACCGACGTCGGCTCCGTGGAGCGCTTGGAATTGGCGGTTGAGATCATCGCGGGTCGCGTTGAACTCGGAGATCGCCTTCTGCGCGTCGGTCTGAAATTGCGCGGCGATCTGCTGGTGGATCTTGCCGAGCTGAGCGGCGAGATCCGGCGGAATGTTGCGCGACGGTACGGGCGGGGCACCGAGACTGCGCAACTGCGAACCGACCTGCTCGCGGCGCGCGTTCAACTTAGCCGCGCTCTCGCTGCGAATCGCCGCCGTCTGCTTTTGAATCTCGGCGTTCGTCTCTTTGGTTACCTGCGCCTGATAGGCTTGCAGCGCGGCGCGGTGCCGGGCGCGCATCGCGTTCACCTGATCCGCTTCTTTCTTATCGATGGCCGAAAGGCGGCTCTGCACCGATTTGCGCGACGACGGATCGAGCGCGAGGTTGTTCAGCTTCATCTTGAGCGAGAGCCGCTGCGCGGCATCCTGCTGCGCGAGCCGCAGCGAGAGGTCGTTCTCGTCCTGCTGGTATTGCTCGGCGCGCGCGCGCAACTTTTGCTCCGCCTGCAGCGAAAGCTGCTTGGCGATCGCGTTCTGCGCGGCCGTATCCTGAGCGACGACGCTCTGCTGATAGGCGAGATAATCTTTGGCGGCCGCCTGCGCGGCGGCTTGCGCCTGCGCCTGCGACTGCGCCGTCATCGCCGCGCCGATTCCGATCGCGGCGGGGTCCACGCCGGCCGCTTTGGCCGCCGCGACATCCGCGTCGTGCTCTTTCTGCGCGTAGCTCTGTCGCAGATCGGCGATCGTCTTGCTCGTCCGGTCCTCCGCCGCTTTGAACTGCGCGTTGAGATCCTTCGTTTGCGCGGCGATCTCGGCGGGCGAGAGCGGGGCGTGCGGAAGCGTCGCCTCGAGGTTGATCGCGGCGATGGACTCTTCGAGCTGCTTGAGCTGCGGATAGAGCGGGTGATGCTTCATGACGTCGTCCATGCGAATGTACGCGATGCCGCGCACGTTCGGCGCATGAACGTCGACGCGCGCGCAGCCGCCGAGAGCGACCGCGCACGCGAGCGTCATGAAGACCGCCTTACTTGCTGAGCGCATTCTGGACATCTTGGGTGATGTCCGTGCCTCCGTAGACGACGTCGGCGCGGTCGACCACGAGCAACAGGTTCTTCGACTTGGCAATCGTGGCGGTCACGGCCTTCGTTTGATTGATGAGCGGCGTGAGCAGCGCGTCTTTCTTGTCCTGCATCGTCTTGTTGAAATCGGCGATGATCTGCTGCTTGTCGACGTCGGTCTTCGCACTCTTGAGCTTGTCGGCGTAGATCTTCTGTTCGCTCTGCTGATACTGCTGGAGCTGGGTCGCCGCGTCTTTGACCTTCTGCGCGTCGTCGAGCGCCGACTGATCGACGAAGCCGATCTCCGACGTGGGCGGTGTGGCGGAGGGCGGCGCGATCGCCTTCGGGCTCGTGACGAGCGAGATCACATCCTTGGTGATGTCCTGACCGCCGTAGACGACGATCCGCTTATCGACGACGATCGAGAGCTTCTTCGCGTCGGCGACGTTGGCGATCGCCATCTGCGTGCGCGCGTAGATCGGGCCGATCACCTCGCGCTGCTTGTCGGACATCGCCTGCTGGTACTGCATGACCAAGCGCTGCTTGTCGGCAGCGGTCTTCGCGTTCTTGACCAGGCCGCTGTACCGTTGCTGCATCTGCGCCTGGTACTGCGCCAGCTGCGCGTTCGCGCTCTGGAAGACCGGCAGGCTCGCGAGCTGCGCCTGGTCGATGTATCCGACGTCGGTGAGATCCGCTGCGATAGCCGACGGCGCGACGAACGCGACCGCCGCGACCGCCGCGACGAGGAACGAGATAAGACGTTTCTTCATGCTGTCCTTACAGGTCGTGGTTTAGAAGCTCTGGCCGATGCCGAAGCTCGTGTGCGTGCCGTCGGCACCGCGGGCAAAGTCGATACGAACCGTGTGCAGGCCAAGCTGCGGCACGTCGAAGCGGAAACCGAAGCCGACGTCGCCGCGCGTCGTCCACTGGCCGGGGAATCCGACCGGGCGTCCGGTGTAGGGATCGAGCAGCGGCGCCGCATCGCGGATGCGGTAGTCCAGCTCGTCGGCGAAGAAGGCGATCGAGAGGCGGCGGTCCGCGGTAATCGGCTGACGGAGTTCCGCCTGACCGAAGATTGCGTCGGTACCGTAGAACACGGTCGAATACCCGCGCGTCTGTTGATCGGAGAAGGTGAAGAGCGAGCTCGGCGGGATAACGCCGGTCGAGAAATCGCCCACGCCGTGCAGGCCGAATGTGGCGTTCTTGAGCACGGGGAAGAAGCGCGCCACATCGAGCGTGGTCTGCGTGAAGCTGAAGCTCGAGCGCAGGAAATGCGGCGACGAGATCAGCTCGTTGAGGCTCGCCTTCCACCCGTTGCGCGGGTTGTACGGATCGTCGACGGTGATCGGCGAGGTGCTCAGCCCGAACGAGAGCTCGTTGAGCTGATAGGGCAGGCCCGTATTCACGTTCGCGATCGATCCCGCGCTGATGCCGAAGCTGCCGTTATTCGTGTTGATGTTCGAATTGAGCGGGTTCGGCGTCGGGCCGGTGAGCACGTTCGGCTGCGAGCCCTGGAAGTAATACGGCGAGGGAACCGTCGTCGAATACTTCACGCGCTGCAGCGTGGGCGTGACCGAGAAGATCACGTAATCGCTCAGGCGGCGTCCGATCGAGATGCTGCCGCCGGTCGCCGACGAGCTGCTCGTCGAAACCACGCCGCCGATCAGCGACGAATTGCTGCTCGGGTAGAGCGTGACCGGCACCGGCAGCGGCGTACTGCCGACGACCGGCGCGGGCGCGACCAGCGTCTGCGAGACCGAGTAGACCGGATAGTAGTAGGTCGAACCGCTCGAGAACAGGTTGACGCCGAGCGAGTACTTCTGCGACTCCTTGGTGTTGCCGACGTACGGAATCGAGACGCCGAGCTGCGTCGAGTACGTACGCGCACCGCGCTGGAACTGCACGTTCGCGGCGTTGCCGGTGCCGTGCAGGTTGTTGTCGGAGTAGCCGAGCGTGCCGTAGAGGCCCTGACCCGTGATACCGCCCGAATACCCGAAGCCGACCGAGGCCGACGCGGTACGCTGTTCGGTGACGTGCCACACGAGCGTCACGTCCTGCGGCTTCTTCGGATCGGGACCCGCTTTGAGATCCGGCTCGACCTTCGAGAAGAATTGCGTGGAGTTCAGGCGCTCGTAATCGGCTTTGATCCAATCGGTGTCCACCACCATACCCGGGACGACGCGCAGCAGACGACGGATAACCTGGTCTTTGGTGCGCGTGTTGCCGGTGATCTGCACGGCGGCGACGCGCGCGACGTACACGTTGTACTTCACGTCGGCGGTGCCGTTCTTCAGATCGATCGACGACGGATCGATGCCGCCTTCGAAGTTGCCGAGCTCGAGCTTGAATTTCTTTTCGTAATACTTGCGGAGCGCTTCGGCGTCTTTGTCGCGGATCTCATCGGAGTATTCCATGCCCGGTTTGAGCGCGAGCTGCTTGAGCAGCAGCGGCGCGGGGATCACCGGGTCGCCGCCGATGATGATCTTGCGGACGGTCAGACCTTCTTGAATGGTGAGCGCGAGCACGCCCGTCTTCGGGTCGAGGTTGATGTCCTTGACGTGCGAAGCCACCTGGCCGCCGTAGCCGATGCGCTCGTAATAGTTGTTGATCTTGAGCACGTCGTTACGGAACGTGTTCGTATTGAACACTTGGCCGACCGAGAGATCCATCAGCGCGAGCAGCGTGTCGTTGGGCACGTGCTTGTTGCCGGTGAACGTGATCTTGGTGATCACCGGGTTCTCGATCACGCGATAGGTGATCGCGACCCCGGTCGGGCGCGGGCGCACGAGCGGCGGCGCGACGTCGGCGAAATAGCCGAGCGCGTTGATGCGCTGCAGATCGGCCTGCACGATGCTCGGGTCGTAGGTCTCACCGGGACGCGCCTGGATCACCTGCATGATCGTGGCAGTCGGCACATGCGTATTGCCGGTCACATCGACGGAGACGATCTTGGGAGCCGAAGCCGAACGAGCGGCCGGCGTACCGAGCAGCGTCAACGCGACGACGAGAGCGAGCAGGGCGCCGGCGCACCGTACCAGTACGCGCGGCACGCGCCGAAGGTCAAAGGTCATGCGGAGTTGGTGTCCTCGAAAAGGGAGCGCATCCAGCTTGGGATTCCGGCCCGTGGTTCGCGCTAGGGGACCCGCGTCCTTGCCGGGTGTGCAAGGCTGAGCGTTTCACCAGAAGAGCCGTTGGAGCGTGAACGAGAAGCCGCTTTGCCCCTGGATCGGCTCACCGACGAGCGTGCGGCCCGAGGTGTTGACCACGGCGACCGGCGTCTCGAAGAGCCGCGTCGGCCCGTTCACGAAGTAGAAGTTGAGCTGGGCACTGGTCGAGCGAGCCCCCAGTAGCTGCAGTCCGAACGAGGTGCGCTCGGGGATGCCGAAGGTGTGCCCATAGATGAAGCTGACCGTCTTGCCCAGCAGCTTCTGCGCCGAGAACCCGACGTTTCCATAATAGTCCACGGTCAGGTTGACGTTCTGGAAGCCGAGGCCTTGCGAGAGCGCGGTCTCGAACGGGCTCAGCAGACCGGCCGTGAACTGGGCGTTGAGGATATTGAAGGCCTCCTGACCGAGATTGAGCGTGCCGCTCGCCGTCGTCGCCGCCGCCAGGGCCCCCGGCACCGGGGAGAGGACGCCGGGCTGCGTGCTCTGCGCCCCGTTGAGCGTCGGCGCGTAGGAGACCCCGTTGATGAGCCCGCCGAAGGGCGCGATCATCGCGAGGATCTGCTCGTTCGAATAGCCCGGCGGGTTCGACGAAAACGCGATCTTCAGCCCGTTCAACGGTCCATCCACGTCGATCGTGATGTCGGCCGAGCCATAGGGATTGCGCGCGAGGTTCGTATCGGGGTTCACCACGTGGGTGACGCCGCTCGCGTGCAGGGTGGGGATGATCCCGTCGGCCGGGGAGAAGCGCACCGTCCCCTGCTGCACGCGGAAGGCCCGATCGAAGTAGGTCAGGGTGCCGCTCGTCGCGGTGAAGCCCCCCGCGAGGGTGGGATTGGCCAGGGTGCCCGCGAGCTTCACGTCCCCGGTCGCGCCGATATCCAAGCCCGCGCCGTAGCCGCCGCCGCGCACCCGCACGTTCTTGCCGGCCGCGAGGCCGAGATCGAAACGCAGGGCGAGCGGAAAGCTCGGAGCCGGGCCGCCGTCGGCGGCCGCGAGGAAGGCCGAGAACGGGATCACCGCATTCTCGACCGAGGCGTTGCCCGCAAGCAGCGCGGTCGTGCCGGGCGTGCGGGTGAGCGCGAGCTTGGCATCGATCGTGCCGCTACCGTAGGCGGGGAGGTCGAGTTGCGCCCCCTTCGCCGCGGCCGTCACCCGAAAGCTCGCGCCGCCGCCGCCCGCGTTACGGAAGCCGCTCGGAAAGTGCACCGAGCCCGACGCCTGGAGCGTGCCGCGGCCCAGGTACGCGAAGAGCCGCTGCACGTTCGCCTGCGTGCGATCGAAGGTGAGGTTGGCGGTCACCCCGGTGATCGGGGCGCGCTCGAGATCGCTGACGTAGCTGCCCCCGGTGATCCCGAAGTTTCCATAGATGCGCGGCTCGCCGATCGTGCCCGAGAGCCCGAGCTGCCCATCGATGCTGCCGCCGAGCTGCGTGCCGTTCCCGAGTAGCGGCACGAAGTCGCCGGGGTCGAGCCCTTTGACCGCGAGGTCGAGGCCGATCGGCGCCGCCGCCGGTCCGATGCCGAAGGGCTGCAGCCGCAGCGGGAGCGAGCCCGCGATCGTCATCTCGCCGCGTTCGAAGCGCACGCCCGCGTTCCGCAGCACGAGGGCGCGGTGCTGCCACTGCAGCGATCCGAAGAGCAGCGGCACCTTCACGCCGTCGACCGCGGCATCGGTCGCGTCGAACGCCGCCGAGAAGAGCGGCTTGGCAAACGAGCCGCCGATCGTCGCCGTGGATTCGAAGACGCCCGTGACCGGAACCTGAACGTGCCAGAGCTGCGCGACCAGCTTGGGCAGATCGTCGGTGTTCGCGTAGACCGTCAACTGCATCGGATCGGTCGGCGCGAGGCCGAATTCGCCGCTCGCATTCGCGGTAACGCCCGGCGCGACGAGCGTGCCGCGATCGAGCTTCACGCGGCCGTTGCGCGAACTGAACGCGAGTTCGAACGTATCGAGCGGAAGCCGCCAGAGCGACCCCTGGTTCAGCGACGCCGTGCCCTTGAGGTTCAAGCGCGGAAAACGTCCGGCGACCGACGCATTCGCATCGACGCGACCGGTGATCGGAATCTGCGGAAAGCCTCCGGCTGCGAGCCACGTGGAGACGTCGACGTTATCGAAGTCGAGCGCGAGATCGTAGCGCGAATCCTTCACCACGCGCTGCCATTGCGGAGAGGGCGCAAAGCCGATCGTCCCGCGTGCATGCAGCGCGCCCTGCGCGCCGTCCACCGCGAGCGAACCCTTGAGCAGATTGCGCGAGCTCGACCAGGTGGCGCGCGTATCGCCGATCGCGAGATTGCGATAACGCAGCCCTTTGATATTTACGCTGCCGTTGCTCGAGATGCGATGCAACTGCGAGATCACGTCGAAGCGCATCGATCCCGCGCCGGCGAGCGTGTCGCCGGTATCGAAGAAATTATTGAAATCCGAGAGATCGGTGTGCGCGGTGTTCACGCGCAGCCCGCTGATGCGCGGACGATCGCCCGCCGCGAAGTTCAAGCGCGTCGATCCGACCAGCACCGAACCGCGCCGCGCGATCACGCCGCTGCGGTCCGCGTTCACGTAGGCGTGCGCATCGAGGAACGGCAAGCCGTTGATCGATCCGGCCGGGACGCCGATCGGGCCGCTCACCCGCGGATCGAGCCCGCGTCCGCTCACCGTGAGCGCGGCATTGAACGTGCCGTCGCTGTAGAGACTCGGCAGCGCGAGCGTGCGCAGCGCCCGCGCGACGCTGCCCGCGGGAACGCGCGCCCGCACATCGTAACCGGGATCGCCCGACGTGAGCGCGGAGAGCTCGCCCGATGCAAACGCATAGGTGCCGTCGAGCGCGCCGACCACGTGCGAGAGATGCGCGCCGTCACCGCGAATCGAGATCGTTCCGCTACCGCTCACCGTGCTCTGCTGCACGCGACCGTTCGCTACCGCGACGCCGCCGTCGAAGCGCGGCAGCGGTGCGCCGTTCGCGACGATGCCGCTTGCATCGACGCGTCCGCTGTCGAGCGGGACGCCGAGGCCGTGCAGACGGGCACCCGCGAGTCCGGTCGCAACGAGCGCGATGCCGTGCGCGTACGAACCGGCGGCCACCACGTCGCCGCCCGCCGCGCGCGCATGAGCGCTCAGCACGTGCACGACACCGTTTTCGAGCGCGAGCGTTCCGCGCACGCTCGCGAGCGGAATACCGCGCACGTTCGCGTCGTGGAGATGCAGATCGTCGGCTTGCACGGTGATGCGACCCGGCGCGATCGCGAGCGCCGCCGTGCCGTCGAGCGTGCCGCTCGCGGGAGCATCGGCGAGATAGGGTCGCAGACCCGCGAGCGTGCCCCGATAGTATCCGCGCACCGCAAGCGCATCGGTGGAGAGGGCGCCGCTGCCGTCGATCGAACCCCACGGTCCGCTCGCGACGACCGGCGAGATCGCCGCGCCCGCGAGCGAACCCGCAAAGCGCGCGCGCAGCGTATCGAAACGCACGCCCGCCACCGTCGCCGCGTGCGCGCGCAGGGAGCCCGCGACGAGGGCGCGGTTGCCGCTATGACCGCCGCCCACGAGCGCGACGCGATCGATCGTACCGTCGATCGCGGGCAGCGCCGGCAGCTCCGCGTCGAGCAACGAGACGCGCTTGGGCGTTCGCAGCGAAACGCCGTCGCCGACCAGCCAAAACGCGCTCGTGTCGTTCGCGCGGTTCAAATGATACGCGCCGTCGAGTTCACCGCGCGCGCTCCGCACGTGAAACGGCGCGACGTCGACGAGTCCGCTCGGCTCCAGACGCACCACCGCCGCCGCGCGCTCGGGGCCGCGCTTCGCCGCGACGCCGCCGTAGGCGCGATACGCGCCGTCGATGCCGTCGAACATCACGTCGCCCACGAGCGGTTCGCTGCCGAGCAGCTCGCCCGCGTACGGCAGGCCGTCGGCCGCCGCATCGAGGTGCAGCACGCCCTCGCTGTGCACGTGGTCGCCGATCGCGAGCAGGCCGCGCAGCCCGAAGGCGGCGCCGTCACCCTGCGCGCGCACCGGTGCGAGAAAGACCGTGCTGTCGTAATAGGCGATCCGGGCATGCGCGTGCAGCAGCGTCACGTTGTCGTAGCGCGCGCGCGCGGCATCCACGCGCGCGGTGATGATCGGATCGTCGAGTGCGCCCGCGACGAGCACGCGCACGTCGGCGAGGCCGCTGACCGGACGATCGTTCGAAAAATCGAAGAGCGCGCGTAGCCGATGCAGATCGCCGTGCGCGACGAGACCGAGGCGATACTGCGGATCGGCGAAGTCGATGATGCCGCCGCTTACCGCAACCGGCACGTGCGCGATCGCGGCGGAGACGCGATCGAAGAAGAACGCGCCGTCGACCAGCTGGAGTCGGCCGTCGATCTTCTCGAGCGGCGGCACGAGCCCCACGATGTGCATGCGCGCGTCGCGCACGTGCAGGCTGCCCGAGAGATGGTAGTCGATCGGCTCGAACGGCTGCACGCCGAGTGCGTAGGCACGTACGTCGAAATCGCGCGCGGTTCCGCCGAGAATGCGGGCCGCATCCGAGTTGATGAAGTAGTTGCCGATCGCGCGCAGCGGAAGCGCCGCGGCGTACGCGCGGTGCATCGCATATCCGCGCGTGACGTCGATCGTGCCCTTGGCCGTAAACGGTTCGAGCGCGGATTCGACGAAGGCGCCGCGCAGCACGTAGTGGGTGCGCGTCGCGCTATCGATCGAGGCGTCGAGGGTGATGTCGCGCACCGCGAGCGTGCGCGATTGCGGATCGAGCGCGTAGGGTGCGCGCAGCATGCCCGATCCGTCGCGGATGCGCACGGTCAGCGCGATCGGGACGCGGTTGATCGGCGTGGGAATCGCGGGCGCGGGCGCCGCGGCATGCGGGATCGCGACGTTGTAGCTGCCGTCCTTATGCCGCACGAGGGTGAGCGTCGGCGCGTCGATCGCGATCGCGCTCACACCGTAGCGATGCTTGCTTCCGGGCAGCAGATCGCGTGCGTTGTACCAGACGTCGATGCGCCGCGCGGCGAGCACCGGGTCGCCGTGACGACTCACGCGGACGTGCAGCAGCGCGCCGTGGGTGTAGCCGAGACGAAAGGTGCCGATCGCGACGTCGTAGCCGGTGGCGAGGCCGATCGCGCGCGGCAGCACGTAGCCGATCACCGCATGGCGGTTCGACACCAGGAGCCCGATCAGGACTGCTGCGACCGCCAACGCGGCGAAGCCCAGACGCCTGCGCACAGGTGCTTAATACCCGTATCGCAGGCCGGTGCCTCCCCGCGTGCGGTCTTTAGAGGTCGAGGTTCTTGACCGAGCGCGCGTAGTCGAAGATGTACTGCTTGCGCGGCTCCACTTTGTCGCCCATCAGATCGACGAAGATCTGCTCGGCTTCCACGACGTCTTCGATCGCGATGCGCTTGAGACGGCGGTTACCGACCTCCATCGTCGTCTCCGCCAGCTGCTCGGCATCCATCTCGCCCAAGCCCTTGTACTGCTGGATCGTGAACTCTTTGGGATCCGCGTCGCCGAGCACGTTTTTGAGGTCGGCCTCGCTGAAGGCCCACCATTGCTTCTTGCCCTTCTTGATGCCGTAGAGCGGCGGCTGCGCGATGAAGACGTGGCCTTCGTCGACGAGCGGGCGCATCTGGCGATAGAAGAACGTGAGCAGCAGCGTGCGGATGTGCGATCCGTCCACGTCGGCGTCGGTCATGATGATGATCTTGTGATAGCGCAGCTTGCCGAGGTCGAACTCGTCGCCGAAGCCGGTGCCGAGCGCGGTGATCATCGTGCGGATCTCTTCGTTCGAGAGCACCTTATCCAGGCGCGCCTTCTCGACGTTCAAGATCTTGCCGCGCAGCGGCAGAATCGCTTGGGTGTTCGGATCGCGGCCGCCCTTGGCGGTACCGCCCGCCGAATCGCCTTCGACGAGAAAGAGCTCGCTCTCTTTGGGATCGTTGTTCTTGCAGTCGACGAGCTTACCGGGCAGACCCGAGCCTTCGAGCGCGTTCTTGCGGCGCGAGAGATCGCGGGCTTTCTTCGCGGCTTCACGGGCGCGCTGTGCCTGCATCGTCTTCTCGATGATCGCGCGCGCGCTCTTGGGATTCTCTTCGAAGAAGAAGTCGAGACGCTCGTTGACCAGACCGTACACGATCGAACGCACGCGTGCGTTGCCGAGCTTGGTCTTGGTCTGACCTTCGAACTGCGGCTCCTGCAGCTTCACCGAGACGACCGCGGTAAGGCCTTCGACGATGTCGTCGGTCGAGAGCGAGCCGTCGGACTCTTTGAGCATGCCGCGCTTCTTCGCGTAGCCGTTCACCGCTTGTGTGACGGCCTGGCGGAAACCTTGCAGATGCATGCCGCCTTCGATCGTGTTGATGTTGTTCGCGTAGCTGAAGATCTGCTCCGAATACGTGTCGGTCCACGCCATCGCGACCTCCACGTCGACGCCTTCGCGTTCGGCGTGGGTCGAGATGATCGGGTGCAGCGCATCTTTCTTTTCGTTCAGCCACTCGACGAACGAGACAATGCCGCCGTCGAATTTGTAGACGCGTTCGCGCGGTTCGTCGGGGCGCTCGTCGCGCAACGTGATCGAGAGGCCGCGGTTGAGGAACGCGAGTTCGCGCAGACGCTTTTGCAGGATGTCCCAATGCAGATCGAGCGTCTCGAAGACCTCGGCATCGGGCTTCCACCACTGAAAGGTGCCGGTCTCGTCGGATTTGCCGGTCTTCTTGAGCTTCTGCGCGGTGATCCCGCGTTCGAAGCGCATCTCGTAGACCGATCCGTCGCGCTTGATGCGCGTGATCATCCACTCCGAGAGCGCGTTGACGACCGAGATGCCGACGCCGTGCAGGCCGCCCGAGACTTTGTAGCCGCCCTTGCCGAACTTGCCGCCCGCGTGCAGGATCGTCATCACGACCTCGACGGCGGGAAGCTTCTCTTCGGCGTGCATATCGACCGGGATGCCGCGGCCGTCGTCTTCCACCGAGCACGATCCGTCTTTATAGATCGTGACCTTGACGTTCTTGGCGTAGCCGGCCAGCGCTTCGTCGACGGCGTTGTCGACCGCTTCGTAGACGAGCTGATGCAGCCCGCGCTCCGAGGTGTTGCCGATATACATGCCCGGGCGTTTCCGCACGGCTTCGAGTCCCTTGAGGACCTCGATCTGTTCGCCCGTGTAATTATTGGACATCGTGTTGTTGTTCTGACCTACCGTAAAGAAGCTCGTGGAGCTCGTCGCCGAGCACGTTGCGTACCGTTGCGGGTGTGAGCCGTTCGGGCGGGAGTTCGCTCTTCAACAAGACGTACGAACTCGCGACCAGCCGGTCCGACCCGTCGCGGGCGAGGCGCTTGGCCGCGCGGGCACGATTCAACCGTTCCCACCAGCGCCCGAGTGTGCGCCGGCGGATCGTCTCGTACTCGTCGCGATCCAGATCCTCGACCAGCGAGGCCGTGCCCGCATACCCGAGCCACGGTGCTTCAAAGAGCAGCCGCGAGACCCGGTGTTCGCGCTCCTTGGCCGAGGCGACCGTGCAGGGTACGCACGTCGAACCGGCGTCGGGCGCGATCAAGGCGGAGCACCCGCGACATTCTTTCCACCCGCGCGTCCGTTTTGCCCGCTCTGCGGCCGTCACGTCGTCGCGGAAACGCGCAAGCGCCTCGTCCGCGGTCCGCACCGCCGGGCGCTCCGCGGGCGCCGCTCCGCGCCCCGCGCGCGAACCGGGGCGCGATACCGCCGCCGAGCCCCGGCGCGGTAGCTTCCCCACCCGAAAGCGGAGCTTGGCGATGCCCGCGTTCGGCAGCCGAGCGGCGAGCGCCGCCAGCACCGTCTCGGTGAGGAAGCTGAGCTGCTGGCTCCATCCGCTCGAAGCGGTGGTGACGATCAGCGTATCGCCCTCGAGCTTGGCCGGGTGCGAGTTCGCCGCCATCCCCTCGCCGACGATCTCGGCCCAAGCTGCGCCGAGCAGCACGATCGGGTCGGTCGCCTTCGCCCCGCCGCTGCCGGGAGCAAAACGACCGAGCGCGGAGCCGAGCGTCAGCACGGGCGCACCGTTGCGCGCGCGATCTCGAAGCGGCGCGCCGCATCGGGCAGCCCGTCGGGCAGATGGGTCGCGGTCACGAAGGCCTGAGCGTAGCCGCCGATACCGGCCAGAAACGCGGCGGCCCGTTCCCGGTCGAGCTCCGAGAGCACATCGTCGAGCAGTAAGAGCGGAGCCTCGTTGGAGCGATCGCGCATGACGGCATATTCGGCAACCTTGAGGGCGAGCACCGCCGTCCGCTGTTGACCCTGAGAACCGTAGGCCGCGAGCGGATGCCCGTCGAGCGCGAGGCCGAGATCGTCGCGGTGCGGCCCGGCGAGGGTGCTGCGCCGCAGGCGCTCGGCCTCCGCCACCTGCCGCAGGCGCCGGCCGAAGGCGTCGGCGACCGCCTCGACCGTCGGCGCCTCGAAGGGCACGTTCGGCGCATAGGTGATCTCCAAGCGCTCGGCGCCGCCGGTCCACTGCGCATGGGTGCGCTCCGCTTCGCGTTTGAGTTCGCTGATGAAATGATTGCGCGCGAGCATCACCGCGGTGCCCGCTTCGACCAACGTGTGATCGTAGATCGCGAGCAGATCGGTATCGAAGGCGACGGTACCGCGCAGCATCGCCGCTTTTTGCTGCAACGCCTTCTGATAGCGCGCGAGCTCGTGATAGTACGTACGGTCCTCTTGCGCGAGCGCGATATTGAGCAACGCACGTCGCAGCGACGGCGGGCCGCCCACCAACTGCAGATCGGCGGGCACGAACGTCACGACACGAATGCTCCCGAGAAAACGTGCGTAACGCACGCCTTGCCCGTTGATCGTGTAGGTCTTGCGCGTGGACCGCGCGTTCTTTGCGATCGTGCAGCCTAAATGCACGATTCCCGCGCGAATCTGCGCATCGCCGCACACGACGGCGAGTTCCAATCCTTCGCGCACGAGATCGATGTCGCGATTGGTACGAAACGATTTTCCCGTGCCGAGCATCGCGATCGCTTCGAGCAGATTCGATTTGCCCTGCGCGTTCTGCCCCACGAAGACGTTGAGCCCGGGCGCGGGTTCGAGATCGAGCTCCGCGTAGTTCCGAAAGTTCGAAAGCGCGACGCGCGTTAATTGCATAACGGCATCACCGCGCCTGAAGAACGCACGTGTCACCCTGAGTTTGTCGAAGCGCACACATCAACCGCGGCCCTTCGACAGGCTCAGGGTGACACACGGACGTTTTATTACTGACGCAGCGGCATGAGGACGTAGAGCTGCTGACCGCCTTCGGGGGCTTCGACCGGACGGATCGCGGCGGGCGAGAGCGGGCCGAGGAACTCGATCGCCGTCTGCGCGCTCTTTACGTGATTGAGGATCTCGACCAGGTAGCGGGCGTTGAACGCGATCGTGAGATCGTCGCCGGTCTGCTCGACCTCGAGTTCTTCGTAGGCGTTGCCGGAGACGTCGCTCGAAGCGGTGACGACGAGCGTCTGATTCGAGACCGCGAGCTTGACCATGCTCGCGCGGTCGCCCGCGACGAGTTCGGCGCGACGAAGGCTGCCGATCAGCGCCTGCGTGTTCACCGTGACCGAACGATCGAACTTGGCCGGAATCACCTGGCCGTAGTTCGGGTACTGCCCGTCGACCAGCCGCACGGTGATCGTGGTATCGCCGGAGGTGAGCTGGAGCTGATTGCTCTGTGCGCCGAGCGCACGCACCGTAATCGATTCGGCACCGCCGAGATTGCGGGCCGCCTCGGCGAGCGCGCGCGAAGGCACGATGTACTTCTCGACGCCGTTGATGCCCTCATCGAGCGTCGTCTGATACTTGGCGAGCCGATAGCCGTCGGTCGCGACCATCGTGAGCGAGTTGTTCTCGATCTCGAGCAGCGTGCCCATCAGCACCGCGCCGCGCGCCTCTTCGTTGGAGGCGGCGAAGATCGTGGCTTCGATCCCCTCGCGCAGGCGCTTGGCGCCGATGGTGAACGACGACCCGACCGTCGCGGCCGGGAGCGGCGGATACTCATCGGCGGGCAGCGCGTGGAAATCGTAGTTGCTGCGTTCGCACTTCACCGAAGCGCGCGTCGGCGTGCCGGTTAGTTCCAGGAGGCCCGCGGGCAGGTTGCCGAGGTAGCTCGAGAAGAGCTTGGCCGGAACCGTGACCGAGCCGCTCTCGCCGATCTCCGCCGGGAAGGCGTGTTCGAGGGTCAGTTCGAGATCGGTCGCGCGGACCGAAATCTTGCCGTCCTCCGCCTGCAGCAGCACGTTCGAGAGAATCGGCACCGTCGTGTGCGCGTTAACCACTTTGCTCGCGGCACCCACGGCCGCGGCGATGTCCTTCGTATTACAGGTGAACTTCATCTCTTCCACCGATTCCGGGCCGGCGTTATTTCCGGGTAAGAATAAAGCAACTAAGTCGTAACAGTAGTAGGGCGGTGTATTTCGCGGATAAGTCCGTTTTCGCTTGCTGCGACGGGGAGAATCGCGTCGAACAAGTTGTGGACGACATCCCGATGCGCATGCACATACTCACCGATGTCGGCTCGGGAGCAGTTATGCACGCGAGAAGGCTCTCCTTGTGCGTGCGCTCTGTGCATACCGTCGTATGCATGAGAAAGGGACGCCGCAACCGCGGCGTCCCTTCGACGTTCACGATCGAAACGCGCTACCAAACGATCGTGACGGTGCCGTCGGTACCGCTTGCGCCGGTGGCGCCACCCGCGCCCCCGGGTCCGTTCGATGATGCCGTCCCCACAGAGAACGACGCACCGCCGCCACCACCCGAGTCGTAGCCGCCGCCGCCGCCGCCGCTGTAGCCGCCGCCACCGCCGCCGGCTGTAGACGAGCCACCACCGCCGCCACCGCCGTAACCGCCCGCGTTGATCGTTCCGTCGGCCGCCCCGCCGGCTCCGCCGCCGGTAGCCGTCGTTACGCCGCCGCCGAGCGCTGTGCTCGAGTTCAGGGTTGCATTGGCACCGGCCGTGACGACGCCGCCGCCCGCGCCGGCGGTGCCGGTGGCAAGACCACCGTTTCCGGCGTTGCCTCCGAACCCATTGTTCCCCCCGTTGCCGCCGTTTGTCGTGGTGGTCGCAGCTTCGCTGGTCGCATTTCCGAGGCTCGAGCCGCCGCCGCCGCCACCGGCTGCGATGAGCAGCGTCGATGTCGTCGAGTCGTAGACGAACGAACCGCCTCCGCCGCCTGCGCCTGCAGCCGCGGTTCCGATCCCACCTTTGCCGACGATGACGGCGAGCGTATCACCGGGCGTCACGGCATAGGTGCCGGTCAGGCTTGCGCCGGTGCCGCCGACGCCATTACCGCCGCCGCCGCCCGCGCCGTTCGCGTCGATCGTTACCGATGTGACACCGGTGGGGACAACAAACGACTGCAAACTTCCCGTCGCGGAGAACGTCTCACGAATCTGCGCCGCGGCACTCGCTTGAGTCAGGCCTGTCGCGGACGCCGTGATCGTCGGTACGCTCGTCAAGGCACCGCCTTTATAGGACAGCGTCACGGGCGTAGAGGACGGCGCCGTGAGCGATGTTGCAGATAAGGATGTGGAACCGCTTCCATCCGAGTCCGCGAGGGCGATGGCGAGCGGATTTCCCGAAGCATTAACGTACGAACCCGGGCCGACGATCGTGTTGCCGTCGGCATCGAGCGCGTGAACCGTGACGTTCACGCTGCCGCTGGATCCATACGTCAACGGTCCCGAAAGCGAGACCGCGAGCGATTTCACGACCCCGTTGAAGGTGACGTTGACGGAGTTTGCGGTTCCGGCGTTGATCGTTTGCGTGACGCTGCCCGTCGAGAGCAGGTTGCCGGTCGCGTTCGTATTGTCGTAGAGCGACATCGAGAAGGTGTCGCTGCCGATCGGCGCTTCGATCGTGCCGGTACAGGTGGTCGTGCAATTGACCGTGACGGGCGTCCCCGGCGAGCCGCCGTTCTGCGCAACGGAGATGGATGCGGACTGGGTTGCCGCCGACACGTAGGCCGGCCGAGCCGCGGTCGAGCGTGCTTGGGGAACCGCGATCGAGAAGGTGACCGCGACGGCGTTCGGAGCCGCATGGCTGCCCGGTGAGCCGGTCGCGGGGAGCGCGGGCGAAGAAACGTTGCCACCCGCTCCGCTGCACGCGGCGAGAAACGAGGCTGCGATGAGCGCAGCCATGATGCGAAGAGACCTCACGTCTATGATCCTCCGACGCTCGTGGTGGTGACGACAGTAGAGAGGGTTGCGATCATGCCGCCCCCGCCCGTGATCGTGAAGGCGCAGGTTCCCGCGGCTTGCGGCGTCACGGTGAAGGAGCCGCCTGCTCCCGACGAGATCGTCGCGATCCCGTTACAGGAGTTTGCTTGTCCCGATGCGGGCGTCGAGCTCGTGAAGGTGCCGCTGTAATTCGCCTGCGTGACGGTCACCGTCTGCGCATCGGTCGGCGCGGTGCCGAGGAACGAGAGCGACGATGGCGAGAGCACGACGTTTCCCGGCGTAGGAGTCGGGCTCGCGGTCGGGGATGCCGTGGGAGACGACGTAGGACTCGCGCTCGGACTCGCGGAGGGGCTTGCGCTTCCTAAGGTCACGTCGACCGGGAAATCTGCCGACTGCGCACCCTCCGTATATTGTTCCGGATTTGCTTGAGTGAAAAGAAACTCGCACTGTCCGGGGCCGACAGGAGTGATCAAATACTCATTCGTGCCACCCGCTGACTGCGCCACGGTCGCTATGCCCGCGCACGACTTGCCCGCGGGATCGGGTCCCACGTTGTAAGGTCCACTGTAATTGGTTTGCTCGACATAAATACTGGTTGCGTAAGCGGGACCTACTGCAGTAAACGAAAGTGAGGATACAGGATTGAATTTCACTGGCCCCGGCGCCGGAGGTTGCGTCGCCTCGCCCGTTGAGCAACCGTTTAATGCGAAAAGTCCGTTTAGTGATAACAAGGCGGAGAGGAAAAAGAAAATAGAACGGCTCCTCAAGCTACGTATCCTCCACATTTTACGAGGGTAGTGTTTAATCGGAAAAAAGCACGTATATAACGACAGTTGTAAAAGACTAGGCTTGATACGGGTACAAGGCAAGGGTGCAAATGACCCGGCGCGTCACTCTTCGCGCTAAGATTACGTAAACGGAATATCCCGGACGTAAAACAAAAGCGACCCGATTGATACGGGTCGCTTTTGCGTGATGCGAACACCCCTGTTAGGGGTTCTGGCACATCGCGATCAGTTGGCGGATCTTGTTGCGATAGGCCTCGTCGCGCTGCATCTGATCTTTGATCTTGTCGCGCGCGTACATGACCGTGGTGTGGTCCTTCTTGCCGAAGTCGCGGGCAATCTGCGGCAGCGAGTAGTTGGTGAGCTCGGTCGCGATGTACATCGCGATCTGGCGCGGCGCGGCCAGGCGCTGATCGCGGCGGCCGTTATCCATCTCTTTCACGGTAAGCCCGTGGGCGCTCGCGACGGTCTCCTTGATCTTCGCGATCGTGATGCGTTGCAGCGGGGCGTTGGCGACCGCGCTCTTGAGCACTTCGGCCGCGAGGTCGAGCGTGATCGGCGACTTCGTGAGCGAGGCGTAGGCCACGACGCGGATCAGCGCACCTTCGAGCTCGCGGATATTCGAGGGGATCACCTTCGCGATAAACGAGGTCACCTCGTCGGGGACCGGGATCTTCTCGCTCTCGGCCTTCTTACGCAGAATCGCTTCGCGCGTTTCGATATCGGGCGCTTGAATGTCGGTCAGCAGACCCCATTCGAAACGGGAGCGCAGCCGCGACTCGAGCGTCTGAATCTCTTTGGGCGGACGATCCGAGCTGATGATCAGCTGGCGGCCCGACTCGTGCAGGGTGTTGAAGGTGTGAAAGAACTCTTCTTGCGTCGTCTCTTTGCCGGCGAGAAACTGGATGTCGTCGATCAAGAGCACGTCGACTTGCCGGTACCGGTTGCGGAACTCGGGCGTACGATTGTTCTGCAGCGCGATGATGAATTCGTTCGTGAACTTCTCGCAGGTCACGTAGACCACGTTCGCGCTCGGGTTGTCTTGGATGACGCGATGGCCGATCGCGTGCATCAGATGCGTCTTGCCGAGCCCCACGCCGCCGTAGAGAAAGAGGGGATTGTACGCTCGGGCAGGTGCGCAGGCGACCGCTTGCGCGGCGGCGTGCGCGAACCGGTTGGAGTTGCCGATGACGAACTCTTCGAACGTATAGCGCGCGTTGAGGGTGGAGCTGCGCAGCTCTTCGGGCGGACGCGTGGGGTTCGGAGCGGGCGCGGCGACGGCGGTCGCAACCGGGGTCGCCGCGGCGGCAGCCGGGTCGGGCTCGATGACGGTGAACCGCAGTTCGAGCGTGGCGCCGAAGATCTCCGAGAGGACGCTTGCGATCTGCCCCTTCAGGCGGTTCTCGACCCAGTCGCGCGCGAAGTTGCTTTGAACCGAGAGCAGCAACTCGTTGCCGGTCATCGAGATCAGGCGGATCGGCTTGATCCACATCTCGTAGATCGGCTTGGAAAACGTGCCCGCCAGAGCCTCCAGAGCCGTTTGCCAAAGCTCATCGGAGAGGTCGGAGTTTCCAACCGCAAGCGCCATCCTAGTGTGCGTCCTTTGCCGGGTCAAAAAGAAGTAGCCGAACCACCCGGAGGCGTCACCCGAGGCGACCCCTTGCGGTCCGTGAGGTCGCTTTCGGTTGGCTTAATCAAGCGGTGCTCCTGCGGGTTTCTTCCACGACTTTATCCACTTATCCACAGGCCTGTGCGAACGGTTTTTCGGGGCTTTCCGCCGCATGGAAGGCTTGGTTTCTTCGGGCCTTGACAGAGCCGAAAAAGCCCGAAACTACGCATGAAACGGCTCGTCGAAGGCGCCGCGCGCGAGGGACTTCTCCACAACCTTGTCCACACGTGTGGAAATCCCGATCCCCGCCGGGTATTTACCCATTTGACCCTTGACGCTCCCGCGGGCCTAGGCCTATACTTAGGGGCTGTGTGCCGCCGGTAGGCGGCTATTTTTACCTAGGAGAGTAGAGCTAGTTATGAAGCGGACGTTCCAGCCGCACAACCGCCGCCGCAAGCGCGTGCACGGTTTCCTCGAGCGCATGAGCACCAAGAACGGCCGCGCGGTCCTTGCGCGCCGCCGTAAGAAGGGCCGTCACCGCCTTACCGTCTGATGCGACGGTACGCCGGCCTGCGCCGTAGTGCGGACTTTGCCCGCCTGCGTCAGCGCGGGCGGCGGGTCGCATCGAGCGCCCTCACCGTCTATCGGGCCGAGCCGTTCGCTCGCGATCGCCTCTCGGTCGCCGGGATCACGGTCGGGAAGCCCGTCGGCAAAGCGGTCGTTCGGAACCTCGTTCGCCGCCGCGTGGCGGCGATTTTGCATGAGGCGCTCGCCGAGCGCCGCCTACGCGTGCTGGTGGTCGCCCGTCCGGCGGCCGCCGAGGCGAGCTTCGACCAGCTTCGCCGCGAACTCGAGCGGGCGCTCGCCTAGCGCCCGTCAATCGATGCGCCTCATCTTCATCTTGCCGATTCGGCTCTACCGCCTTCTCATCTCCCCGTTGCTCGGGCCGCGCTGCCGGTTTTACCCGAGCTGCTCGCAGTATGCCATCGAGGCGATCGAGAAACACGGGGCGGTTCGCGGCAGCCTGCTCGCGCTGGCTCGCCTCGTGCGGTGCCATCCCGGGCATCCCGGCGGCGTCGACCTCGTTCCCGAGGCCCCACCCCATCGTTGAAAGGTATCCGTTGCACCTCGTAATCGCCGCCAGCTGGCTGGACCCGATCGCCAACCTCCTCTCCTCGATCATCGTCGTCATCAACGCAGGCGTCCACAATCCGGGGCTCTCCCTCGTGATTCTCGCCGCGCTGATCCGCTTGATCTTCTGGCCGCTCAACACCGCGCAGTTCAAATCGATGCTCGGTATGCAGAAGATCGCGCCGAAGATCAAAAAGCTCCAGGAGCGCTATAAGAACGATCCGCAAAAGATGCAAGCGGAGACGATGGCGCTCTACAAGACCGAGGGCGTCAACCCGCTCTCGGGATGCTGGCCGACCCTCGTGCAGCTGCCGATCCTCTTCAGCGTCTACTGGGCGGTCATCAACCACAAGGATCTCTTCAACACGCCGTTCCTCTGGATCGGCTCGATGTTCTCGGTGCATCCGCCGCTGGTCTTCGGCGAGCCGCTAATCGCGGCGAGCCTCGCTCACCCCGACGTGCTGCTGATCGTGGCCTACATGGTCTCGCAGTACGTGGCGATGCGCTTCACCACCATGCCGCCCACCGATCCGGCGCAGGCCTCGCAGCTCAAGATGATGCAGGTGCTCTCGCCCGTGATGATCGGCTTCTTCGGCTTCCGCGCGCAGTGGCCGTCGGCGATGGTGTTGTACTGGCTTTCCTACAACCTCTTCACCATGGGTCAGCAGTTCTATCTGCTCAAGCGCTATCACACGCCGCTCTCGGCCATCGATAGCGAGCACGCGATCGTCGAGAATATTCCCGATGAGCCCGCGCCTTCGAAGAAGAAGCTCCCGAACGCAGGCGGCGCTGCCAAAACCTATAAGGTGAAGAAAAAGACGAAAGGCGCTCAGTCGTAATGCTCTACGAAGACGATTTCGAGTTCGAAGAACAGCCGGCCAATATCCGCGACCGGCAGATTCCCGGCAAGGGCGGCTCACCGCGTGAAGGCGGCGGGCGTCGTGGCGGCGGCGGGTACGGCGGCGGCGGGCGTCGCGGTGGCGGCTACGGCGGCGGCGGACGTCGCGGTGGCGGCGGCTACGGCGGTCACTACCAACATCGCGGCCCGAGCGCCGAAGGCTCCGCGCTGCCCGATGCGGCGAAGCCCGCGCGCGACCTGCTCGCCGATATCCTCGCGCAGATGGGCGTGCAGCACGCCGAGATCCTCTACATTCCGCGTCAGGAAGGCGAGTATCTCGAAGTCACCGGCCCCGATCTCGCGATGCTGATCGGTCGCCACGGCAACACGCTCGAAGCGATCAACCTGATCTTCAACAACATGATCAACGCGGGCAACCGCAGCAATCGCCGCTACTACACGATCGATGCCGAGGGCTATCGCGCGCGGCGCGCCGAGCAGCTCAAAGAGCTCGCATTCGAGACCCTCGAACGCTGCGTGCGCGAGAACAAAGCGCAGAAGCTCGAACCGATGCTGCCCTCGGAACGCAAGATCATTCACCTCGTGCTCGCCGAAGACGAGCGCGTGCGCACCGAATCCGAAGGCGAAGAGCCCGAACGCCGCCTGGTCGTCTACCCGGCATAACCCGCGTTCGAATGCACCATAAAAAACGGCGCCGTAGCAGGCGCCGTTTTTTGCTTTCGCTCGATCCGCAAGGACTCTGCGAGGCGGTTGAACGATTCCGTCAGGGTGCTGCTGCGTAGACTCGCGATTGCGCTCGCTGTCCTCGTCCTTGCCGGATGTGCGCGATCCGGCGCGCGCTGGGGGAAGCCCGGTGAGGTGCGGTACGCTTTCCGCGGCGATATCTGGACGCTCGATCCGCTGTTCGCGTTCTCGCAACGGCTGATCGATCTTACGCAGATCTACTGCCAGCCGCTGATCGCGGTCGGTCCCGACGATCGCGCGCAGCCGCTCCTCGTCACCGAGATTCCGACGCGCGGCAACGGCGGTATCTCGCCCGACGGGCTGACCATCACCTATCACCTGCGCCGAAACGTTCGCTTCGCCGACGGCGTGCCGTTCACGTCGAAGGACGTCGCCTTTACGTATCGCGCGATTCTCGATCCGCGCAATCCCGTCACCGAGATCGCGCCGTATCAGCGCATCGCGTCGCTGCGCACACCGGATCCGTACACGGTGGTCGTACGGCTGAAAACGCCGTGGACCGGGGCCGTGCGCGAACTCTTCGCCGAGACGGATTACATCTACGGCATCCTGCCCGCGCACGCATTCGACGGCAACACCGATCTCGTGCACGCCGCGTGGAACCGGCATCCCTTCGGTACCGGCCCGTTCTACGTGAAGGAATGGAAGCGCGGCGATCGGGTGGTCTTCGAGCGCAATCGCTATTCGTGGCAGCGGCCGAAGCTGCGCCGCATCGTGATGAAGATCATTCCCGACCAGAATGCGGCGTTCGTCGCGCTGCGCTCGCACGCGGTCGATCTTGCCGATGTGAGCTTCGCGCAGGTCGCGCAGGTGCGCGCCGATCGAGGCCTAGCGCTCGTCGCCGTTCCGCGCAACCAGGTCGACGAATTGGAATTGCAGACGCAGCGCCCCGCGATGCGCGACGTACGCGTGCGGCGCGCGATCGCGGCCGCGGTCGATCGCGCGGCGATCGCGCGCGCGGCGTTCTTCGGTCTCGCGCCGCTCGCATCGACCGAGATCCCGCCGCTCTTTTCCGAACACGATCCATCGATTCCGCAGCTCGCGTACGATCCCGAGGCGGCGCGCGCGTTGCTCGCCGCACACGGTGCGCTCGCGCCGCTCGTCATCGTCTTCAACGCTGCCGACGAACCGAGCCGCACGATGGCGACGATGGTGCAGGCCGATCTCACGCGCGCGGGGATCCCGTCTCGTCTGCGGGGGTACGCGCCGAGCCTGCTCTACGGCCCGGCGGCATCGGGCGGCATCTATTACGGCGGTCGTTTCGATATCGCGGTGACGGGATGGATCGGCGGGCTCGATCCCGAGTCGTCCGAGGTGTGGCGCTGCGTGAATCGCGCGCCGAACGGTCCGAACCTCGCACGTTGGTGCGATGCTCGCTACGATGCGGCGTTCGACGCGCAGCAACGGGCGACGACCGCGGCGGCGCGCACCCGCGCGTTCGTGACGATGCAGCGGCAGATGCGTGCCGAGCTGCCGCTCGTGCCGCTGGTGTACGTGACCGACTATCTCGCAAGCAATCCGTCGCTGCACGGCTTCAAACCCAACATGCTCTACGATTTTTCGCAGACGCAGGATTGGGATCTCCGGTGAGTGCCGAGACGATCGCGGCGATCGCGACCGCACCCGGACGCGCGGCGATCGCGATCGTGCGCGCGAGCGGTCCCGCAGTGAGCGCGATCGCATCGCGCATCGCACCGAACGTGCGACTGCGGCCGCGGTACGCGCACTATACGCGGCTGTACGACGAGCGCGGAATTCCGCTCGACGATGCGCTCGTACTCTTTTCGCCGAAGCCGCACAGCTACACCGGCGAGGACACACTCGAGCTGCACGTGCACGGCTCACCGATCGTCGCGCGCGAGGTACTGCGCGCGCTGATCGCGCTCGGCGCGCGCTCGGCGGAGCCGGGTGAGTTCACGCGGCGCGCATTTCTCAACGGCAAGCTGGATCTGCACGCGGCCGCCGCGGTGGCCGATCTCATCGATGCGGAGACGCGCTCCGCCGCGCGCGCTGCGCTCGCCAATCTCGGCGGCGGGCTTGCGTCGCGCGTGCGCGC
This sequence comes from Vulcanimicrobiota bacterium, assembly GCA_027306785.1. Taxonomy (GTDB): domain Bacteria; phylum Vulcanimicrobiota; class Vulcanimicrobiia; order Vulcanimicrobiales; family Vulcanimicrobiaceae; genus REEB354. The sequence goes on along the minus strand of DAHUZB010000002.1, from coordinate 435 downwards.
GTTGCGCGAAGGCATCACCGCGATCGTCGAGGAGTGCAGCGGTGCGATCGACTTTCCCGACGAGGTTCCCGATCCCGATCGGGCGCGCGTGCACGGCACGCTCGATGCGACGATCGCCGAACTCGATGCGTTGCGTCACGACGGCGAGGTGGGGCGTTTGGTGCGCGACGGCATTACGGTTGCGATCGTGGGCCCGCCCAACGCGGGCAAATCTTCGCTGCTCAACGCGCTGCTCGGCGAGGAGCGCGCGCTCGTGAGCGAGATCGCGGGAACCACGCGCGATACGATCGAGGAGGCGATCGCGATCGACGGCGTGCGCGTGCGCGTGATCGATACGGCGGGGATTCGCGCGCACGCGGATCGATTGGAAGCGGCGGGAATCGAGCGCTCGCGGCGAGCGCTCGCGGGCGCCCGCGTCGCGCTCGTGGTGCTCGA
>DAHUZB010000027.1 GCA_027306785.1 Vulcanimicrobiota bacterium | reverse complement strand
GGCAACTTTCGCCTTGAAGGCCGGTGAGTGGTTCCGGCGAGAACGTCGTGCCACGGAATGCTCCTTCTGAAGGCCTCTTTCGCCTTCGACGGAGCGAAGTCACCACTTAGGCGGCTGTTCGATTATCCGGGGCCACCTCTGGCTTTCGGCGTGCTGAAGAGCAAGCGGGTGTCACGCGGAGTTGCATTTGAACTCGACCCCTTCCATGAGTTGGCGGCCGAGATTCGAAAGGTACTCGTCGACCTTGACTGCGCGATGCCACAGTGGCGCGTCGTTGCGGAGAACGACATTGAATCACCGCGCCCACGATCGCGTGAGAATCGCGCTGGCCGGCGTAAGCCGAAGCGCTGGAAGTGGTGAGTTGACGCCAATGATCCGCGGCTAGCGCGACTCTTCGGAGGTCGCCATTTTCACGAGAAGGTTGTACTTGCATAGAAAGTACGCCGCTTCGAATACCATCTTTTGCCGGGCCGCTTGATGTCGGAAAATTATGTACTCTTCTTCATCCGCCGGAAGCGGCTTAAATTCGTAGGCAACGAGGTCGTCTAGTAGTTCGCGAAACGGTCCCTTGCGGTAGAAGCGTTGAGCTGCCTTCGCAAGTTTGGTGTAGTCGTCATACAGCATGTTTTTGAAGGACGCGCGGTATGCGAGAACAAGCTCTAGCTCCCAGTACGATGAGCACGCGTTATAGGCGATTTGCTGGAACAAGACCTTTTTGTCGACAAGACCCCCCGCGACCGCGGCCCAGGTCTCGGATGCGAGCGAAGCGAGGCTTTCGACGATATCGTGCGCGTCGAAGGATGCACGTTTGCGCTTGCGCACGCGTTTGTTATAGAGTTCGGTGCTCTCACTGACCTTACGCACGACGGGTGCATGCAGGAAATGATACAATCGCAAGTTCCGCAATCGGTTGCCGCTCACGTTGTCGAGCTCGTCGATTGCTCCAAGCCATCGGCTAGTTTTCCCGCGATTCCATTTCGCCGCAAGCTTGTTTGCGGCGCGCACACGACCGCTCCGCACAAACGCGCGGTATTGGAAGTACGCAATGGTGCCAGCCATAACGGCGACGGCGAAAAGGCCGACGGTCCCAAGCGCGGTGGCTTTGTCTGTCCAGTGGATGGCGCTTTCAACGCGCACTCGCGCATGGTATGCGCTCATGATGGCATGATGCGGCGCGCTTGCGGGCTGCCTCAGCCCGTGCTGGGCCGTCATCCTGATTGGCTTGGGTCCCACACCGTTCACACAGCCCATCATTGCGGCGCGCACGCCGCCTACCCTGTAACTTTTGGTGAGTAGGTCGATCGGCAGGGCGCTCCAATAACCAGACTCGTTTGGTCCAACAACTGGCGTCTGAAAAAGAAGCAGGTCCAACAACGTTTCCGTTATTGGACCTGCACAGGTTGCGGGGACAGGATTTGAACCTGCGACCTTCGGGTTATGAGCCCGACGAGCTACCGGACTGCTCCACCCCGCGATGGGACCCATTGAGATACGGCGGGTAAGCCGTAGTTCCTTCCGAATCGATGAACGTATGCAGTCCGTCGAAGCGGCAGTCGCTAGTCTACCAAAGATTCATCTCCATTGCCACCTCGAGGGCAGTCTTCGTGCTGAGACCTTTGTCGAGCTGACGAAGCGCGCGGGGATCTCCACGCGCTACCGCCCGGGGCAGGCCGACGTGCCGGGGCCCGACGATCCGGCCGAGGTCTACAGCTTTGCGGATTTCGGTGAGTTCTTGCTCACCTTTGCCGCGGTGAGCCGCTCGCTCGCCGGGCCCGACGACTACGCGCGCCTTGCGCGCGAATTCGTGGCCGACGCGCTCGCGCAGCGCGTGATCTACGGCGAGCTTTTCATCTCGCCGTCGGTCTGGGCGTTCTTTCACCCCGAGCTCGATGTGCCGGCCACGATTCGTCTCATCGTACAGGAACTGCGCGCGGCGCGTGCGCACGGCGCGGAGTTCGCGCTTATCGCCGACGTCACGCGCAACTTCGGGCCCGAATCCGCGATGCGCACCGCGCGCATGGCGGCCGAGCTCGCGGGCGACGGCGTGATCGGCATCGGGCTCGGCGGCGACGAGTCGCGCTTTCCGCCCGAGCTCTTCGGCGAGGTCTACGCCTACGCACGCGCGGCGGGGCTGCGCGCGGTCGCGCATGCGGGCGAGGCGGCGGGCGCGCAGAGCGTGCGTGACGCGATCGAACACCTCGGCGCCGAGCGCATCGGGCACGGCATACGCGCGCTCGAAGATCCGGCGGTGCTCGATCTGCTGCGCGAACGCGCCATCCCGCTCGAAGTCTGCCCCACCTCGAACCACCTCACCGGCGTCGCCGCAAAGGATGCACCGCATCCCTTCGCCGCGCTCGATGCGGCCGGGGTGATCGTCACCATCGACGCCGACGATCCCGCGCTCTTTCGCACCTCGATCACCCGCGAGTACGAGCTCGTGGCGCGCGATGTGGGGCTCGCAACGCTGCAGCGCTTCATCCGGCAGGCCGTCGATGCGTCGTTTCTCGATGCGGCGGCCAAACGCGCGCTGCGAGAGCGGATCGGCGCGGAACTCGCGCGCCCGTCCGCGTATTAAGCAGGGGTATGTCCGGCCACAGCCATTTCGCCGAATCGATCGAGGAGTATCTCGAAGCCGTCTATCGCTTGGAGCGTGAAGGTCCGGGCGTCACGACCTCGGGCCTGGCTTCGTCGCTCGGCGTCGCCGCGGCTTCGGTCTCGGGCATGCTGAAGAAGCTCGCCAAAGAGGGCTACGTGGAGCAGGTCGCGCGCGGCGAGGTGAAGCTCACGCGCAAAGGGCTGGAAGTCGCGGTGCGCGTGCTGCGCCGCCATCGCCTGGCCGAACGCCTCCTCACCGACGTGCTCGGCATGCCCTGGGATGAAGTGCACAGCGAAGCCTGCATGCTCGAACACGCCATCTCCGAGCGCGTGGAGGCGCGGTTGCTCGCGCTCCTGCGCGATCCGCAGACCTGTCCGCACGGTCAACCGATTCCGCCGCGCGATCTCTCCGATCCGGCTTTGCGCGGCGAGCCGCTCGCGCAGTTGCCCGAAGGCAAGCGCGCGCGCGTGGAGAGCGTGACCGAAGAGCTGCCTGAGATTCTGCGCTACCTCGGCGAGATCGGACTGCGTCCGGGCGTCGAGCTCGGCCTCGTGCGCAAGGCGCCGCTCGGCGGCCCGCTCACGATCGAGATCGGCGGCGCGAGCCACGCGATCTCGCTCGAACTCGCGCGCATGGTGATGGTCAGCGCCGCGTGATCACCCGCATCCTCGTCGGCATCAACATCCTCGCCTTTCTCTGGGAGATCGTCATCTCGGGGCCGGGCATGATCTCGCTCATGGGTGCGAGCAATATGGACGCGGTGCTGCAAGCGGGCGCGCTCTCGCCCGCATCGGTGCTCATCGGCCACGAGTGGTGGCGCATCATTACGAGCGCGTTTCTGCACGGCGGCCTGCTGCACATCACGGTGAACATGATCTCGCTCTGGTCGCTCGGCCGCTTCATCGAATACCTCGCGGGGCCGCGCCGCATGCTCGTGATCTACGCCGTCTCGCTCGTCGCATCGGGTCTGGGCGTGGTCTACCTCAGCGCGCCCGCCTATGCCACGGTGCCGACGCTCGGCGCGAGCGGCGCCATCTTCGGTCTCTTCGGCGCCCTCTTTGCCATCGGCCTCAAGCTCGGGCGCCCGGGCATGCAACTCGTGCGCGACAACATCGGCATTCTCGTGCTCAACCTCATCATCACGTTCTCGGTGCCGGGCATTTCGTGGCAGGCGCACGTGAGCGGTTTGCTGGTCGGCTTTTTGCTGACGCTCGCGATCTATTTTCCGCCGCGGCGCGTGCAGCCGATGGTCGTCGATGCGTCGACCGGCAATGCCTACGAGACCGAATACCAAGAACCGCACGCACGGTAGCGCGTGACCGCATCCACCATCGAGGAATGCTTCGCTCCCGGCGGGCCGCTCGCGACGGCGCTGCCCGGATTCGAAGCGCGCGCGGGACAGGTGCAGATGGCGCAACTCGTGGAGCGCGGTCTCCTCGAAGGCATGCACACGATCGTCGAAGCCGGCACCGGCGTCGGCAAGTCGCTCGCCTATCTCGTGCCCGCGATTCGCAGCGGAAAAAAGATCGTGCTCTCCACCGGCACGATCGCGCTGCAAGAGCAGCTCGTGCGCAAAGATCTGCCGCTCGTCGAACGCGCGCTCGGCATTCCGCTGCGCGTCACGCTGCTCAAAGGGCGCGGTCACTATCTCTGCAAGCAGAAGTACGAGCGCATGCGCGCCGATCGGCTGGTGCCGTCGTCGCGCGGGATGCAGGAGATGTGGGCGTGGGCCGAGCGCACGCAGACCGGCGATCGCGCCGAGCTCGGCTTCGTGCCCAGCGCCGACGATTGGGAGCAGCTCGACGCCGACGCCGATGACTGCGTCGGCGAATTCTGCGAGCGCTTTCGCGACTGCTACTTCTTCAAAAAGCGCGACGAGGCGAAGTTCGCCGACGTGGTGGTGGTCAATCACGCGCTCTTCTTTCTGGATCTCGCGGTCGGCGGCGGGCTGCTGCCGCCCTACGACGTGGCGATTCTCGACGAAGCGCATCAGTGCGAGCGGTGGGCGACCGACGCGCTCACCGCCACGATCTCGCGCAGCACGCTCGGGCGCATGATGCGCAAGCTGCACCGCACCTACAACGTGCCCGCCGCCTTCGACGGCGATATCGATACCAATCTGCGCGGCATGGAATCGGTGCTCGCGCAGGTGCCCGGCGATCGCTATCCGCTCGCCGCCAACGAAGCCGCGTGGCCCGCGCTCGAACGCATGCGCGAGACGCTCTACAAGCTGGAAAACTGGCTCTACGCGAACTGGCATTCGGCGCTGAAAAAACGCCCCGAGAACGATGCCGAGGCCGAACGGCGCCGCGATCTCGCGATGCGCGCCGTCACCGCGCATCAGCTTGCGATCGATCGCGCCGAACTCGCGGGCGAAGATGCGATCGCGTGGGTGGAGCGCGGCGACGGCGACGGGCGCTACGAGGTCAACAGCGCCCCGTTCGATGTGGCTGAGTTCCTGCGCGCGGCGCTCTTCGCGCGCACGCAGAGCGTGGTGCTCACGAGCGCCACCATCTCGGCGCAGGAAGGGAACTTCGAGTATCTCAAGCGCGCGCTCGGCATCGACGACGCGCAAGAACTCATCGCCCCCTCGCCCTTCGATTACGCGCGCCAGGCGCGGCTCTACCTCGCCCCGCAGCACGTGAACCCCAAGGCGGCCGACTTCGCGCGGAGGGCGGCGCCGATCGTGGAGGAGTGTCTGGATCGCACGCGCGGGCGTGCCTTCGTACTCTTCACCTCGCACGCGCGTCTGCGCGAGGTCTACGCGATGGTGCGCGAGCGCGTGCCGTATCCGATCAAGCTGCAGGGCGAATTGCCGCGTGCGCATCTGCTGCATTGGTTTCGCACCACGCCGAATGCGGTGCTCTTCGCCACCGGCACGTTCTGGGAAGGCATCGACGTCGTCGGCGAGGCGCTCTCGTGCGTGATCATCGATCGCCTGCCCTTTCCGTCGCCTGCCGATCCGCTCGTCTCGGCCCGGATCAAGGCACTCGAAGCGCGCGGCCTCGACGGATTCGAGCGCTACATGATTCCCGCCGCGATCGTGCGCCTGAAACAGGGGTTCGGGCGACTCATTCGGAGTACGAACGATCGCGGTGTGGTCGCGATCCTCGACGGGCGCGCCGCCTCCACGCGCTACGGCGCGACGATTCTCGCGGCGTTGCCGCCGGCAACGCGTATCGAACACTTGGACGAACTGACGGAGTTTTTTGCGTGAAGCAGTTTTTCGCCGCCCTCTTGGCCCTTGCACTCGCGCCCGCGGTGGCGCTCGCGTGGGGCTCCGACGGCCACACGATGATCAATCGCCTCGCCGCCGAGACGATGCCCGCCAATCTGCCTGCGTTCGTGCGCTCGCATCAGGCGATCGCCGAGATCGCGCATCTCGGGCCCGAAGAAGATCGCCTCAAGGGCGCGGGTACGTCGTGGGATGCCGATCACGATCCGGGGCACTTTCTCGATCTCGGCGACGACGGCACCATTGCGGGCGTCGTACGCATCGACGCCTTGCCGCGGAGCATGGCCGCGTATGCGCGCGCGCTCGAAGCGGCGCACACCGATCCGTATCGCATGGGCTTCGTGCCCTACACGATCATGGACGGCTACGAACAGCTACGCAAAGATTTCGCGCTCTGGCGCGTCGACAACTACCTCGCCTCGCACGCGCTCACGGCGGCGGCGCGCGCGCGTTTCGCGCAGGAGCGAGCCTGGCGTGAGTCGCTCACGCTCGCCGAGATCGGCACGTGGGGGCATTACGTGGCCGACGGCAGTCAGCCGCTTCACATCACCGTGCACTACAACGGCTGGGGGCATTATCCCAATCCGCACGGCTACTCTGAGTCGCATCGTATCCATTCGATGTTCGAAAGCGAGTTCGTTGCCGCGCACGTCACGCTCGCCGAGGTGCGCGCGCGTATGACGCTCGATGCGGTCGCGCAGCCCGGCGCGCTGCTCACGCAGCGTGAACTCGCCGCTCGCGTCGGCGCCTACTTGCGCGGCAGCGCCCGCGCCGTTCCCGAACTCTATGCGATCGAAAAGGCGGGCGGTTTCGAGCACGCCACGCCGCAGGCCGTCGGCTTCACCGCCGAGCAGCTTGCGCGCGGGGCCTCGATGCTGCGCGACCTCGTCACGCTCGCATGGAACGATAGCCTCAACGCGAGCGTCGGCTATCCCGAGGTGCCGGTGCGCGATATTCTGAGCGGCAAGGTGGCGCCGCGCGGCGACGCGGGATAGGAACAGCGAGGCGCGGTCATCCGCGCCCCGGCGAGCGGCGTACAGGAGAGAGAAACACTCGATTTGCACCGGAGGAATCCTCACCGCAATGCGTATCAATGCTCTGCTCCTGGCCGCCGCGCTCGTCGGACTCGCGGGCGGCACCGCGACGGCCGACACGATGATGAAGGCCTCGCCCAAGCCCCACACCGCCATGCACGGCTCGATGAAGTCGGATCACATGATGAAGTCCGACCACATGAAGAAATCGGATCACATGATGTCGGGCCACATGAAGAAAGCGGCTCACATGAAGAAAGCGGCTCACATGAAGAAGTCCGACCACATGATGAGCTCGAACCACATGTCGGGCGCGATGCACGGCGCGAAACCGAAGCCGAAGTCCACGTCGAAGCCGTAAGGCACGGAGCTTTTTGAGCAAACGCTGAGAGTCCGCTGATCCGTCGGCGGGCTCTCTCTGCTACGATGGGGCGCATGATCGTCTTCAAAGGCTCGCGCGGCGTGCGCGCTGGCTGGCGGTTCTTGCTCTTCGCGCTGATCTTGGTCGGCGTCGGCATGGCCGTCGGGAACGCGGCGCAGGCGATCGCGCAGGCCAATCATACGAGCGGCGCGTGGTTGAACGCGCTCGCGCCCGCGCATATGCTCCTCGCCGAGCTCACGACGTTCGTGCCCGTTGCGCTCGCCACGTTCGTGATGGCGAAGCTCGAGCGGCGCACCTTCCTCGCCTATGGCTTTTCGCCGAGCGCGGAAGCCGGCTCACTCTTCGGCGAGGGCGTGGTGCTCGGTATCGTCGCCCCGGCGCTCATCGCGATCCTGATGATGGCGTTCGGAGGGATGCAGATCCACGGGTTCGGCCTGCAAGGAGCCGGCGTGATCGCCTATCCGCTCGGCTGGCTCGCGGTGATGCTGCTCGTCGCATTCACCGAAGAACCGCTCTTTCGCGGGTACGGTCTCTATGCGCTCAGCCGCGGGATCGGATTCTGGCCCGCCGCGGTCGTGATGACGCTCTTTTTCGGGCTGGCGCATCTCGGAAAACCCGGCGAGAATGCGGTTGACATCGCGAGCGTGATGCTGCTCGGGCTCTTCACCTGCTTTGCGTTGTGGAAAACCGGCTCGCTGTGGCTCGCGGCGGGCTTTCACTTCGCGTTCGATTTCATGCAGTTTTTCGTGATCGGCACGCGCAACGGCTCGCAAACGCCGCAAGGAACGCTCTTCAGCGTGAGCTTCCCGGGGCCGACATGGGTGAACGGCGGTCCGCTCGGGACCGAGGCGAGCTACTTCGTCTTTCCGATCATCGTCGCGCTCTTCGCATACGTGGCATGGCGCTATCGCGGGGCGGCGCGCTTCGCGCCGCCCGCGTAGCGCGCCCTAGTCTTCGCTCGTCACTTCGATCTTCGCGCGTTCTTGCAGTTCGTGCACGATGGTGGAGTCGGCGAGGGTGGTCGTGTCGCCGAGGGTGCGGCCCTCGGCGATATCGCGCAGCAGGCGGCGCATGATCTTGCCGCTACGCGTCTTCGGCAGTTCCTGCGTGAACGTGATGTACTTCGGGCGCGTGAACTTGCCGAGCTTCTCCGCGACGTGGTCGCGCAACTCGTCGGCGAACTCGGGCGTGCCGCTCTCGCCGCCTTTGAGCGAGACGAACGCGTAGATCGCCTGGCCGGTGGTATCGTCGACCTTGCCGCAGACGGCCGCTTCGGCGACCTTCGGGTGATCGACGAGTGCGCTCTCCACTTCGGTCGTGGAGATGCGGTGGCCGCTCACGTTCATCACGTCGTCGATGCGGCCCATGAACCAGAAGTTGCCGTCGGTATCGCGCCGACAGCCGTCGCCCGCGAGATACATGTGCGAGAACTTCGACCAATACGTCTGCGTGTAGCGCTCGTCGTCGCCCCAGATGCCGCGCAGCATGCCCGGCCACGGTTTTTTGAGCACGATGAAGCCGCCGCCGCCGAGCGGCACCGATTCGCCTTTCTCGTTCACGATGTCGGCATAGACGCCGGGCAGCGGATGCGTGGCCGATCCGGGCAGCGTGGTCGTGACGCCGGGCAGCGGTGAGATCATGATGCCGCCCGTCTCGGTCTGCCACCACGTGTCCACCACCGGCGTGCGGTTGCCGCCGATCCATTCGCGGTACCACATCCACGCCTCGGGATTGATCGGTTCGCCCACGGAGCCGAGCACGCGCAGCGTGCTCAGATCGTGCTTGGCGGGATATTCGGTGCCCCACTTCATGAAGGTGCGAATCGCGGTCGGCGCCGTGTAGAGAATCGTCACCTTGTAACGCTCGACGATCTCCCACAGCCGATCCTTGTCGGGATAATCGGGCGTGCCTTCGTAGATCACGCTCGTCGCGCCGTTCGCGAGCGGACCGTAGACGATGTACGAATGTCCGGTCACCCAGCCGATGTCCGCGGCGCACCAATACACGTCGCTCTCGGGCTTGTGATCGAAGACCAGATGGTGCGTGGCCGTGACGTGCGTGAGATAGCCCGCGGTCGTATGCTTGATGCCCTTGGGCTTGGCCGTCGTTCCGCTCGTGTAGAGCAAGAAGAGCAGATCTTCGGCGTTCATGCGCTCGGGCTCGCACGTCGTCGGCTGACCTGCCACGACCTCGTCCCACCAATAGTCGCGGCCTTCGTGCATGAAGACCTCGTCGCCCACGCGCCGCGCCACGATGCAGTGCTTGATCGAGGGCGTCTGCTCCATCGCGATGTCGCAGTTGCGTTTGAGCGGCACCGTGTTGCCGCGGCGCCGGCCCCAATCGGCGGTGATGAGCGCGACGCACTCGGCGTCGTTCACGCGATCCACGATTGCATCGGGGGAGAAGCCGCCGAAGATGACCGAATGCGCGGCACCGATGCGCGCGCAGGCGAGCATCGCGATCGGCAGTTCGAGAATCATCGGCATGTAGATGGCGACGCGATCGCCTTTTTTGATGCCGAGTTTGCGTAGCCCGTTCGCGAACCGGCATACCTCGTCGAGCAACTCACCATAGGTGATCGTGCGGCGATCGCCCGGCTCGCCTTCGTAGTAGTACGCGATCTTTTCACCGCCGCCCGCGCGCACGTGGCGATCGAGGCAATTCACCGACGCGTTGAGTTCGCCGTCGTAAAACCACTTGGCGAAGGGCTCGTTCCATTCGAGCGTCTTCGTAAACGGCTTCATCCATTCGAGCTTGCGCGCCCAGCTCGCCCAGTAGGCGAGATAGTCGGCGTCCGCCGTCGCGTAGATATCGGGTTTCGCGTTCGCTTGCGCGGCGAATGCCTCCGACGGCGGGAACGTGCGGCGTTCTTCAAAGAGTGCTTCGATCGCTTGCGTGTCCATGCGGGCGATTTACCGGGGGCCGCGCGCGATGCCTGCCGAAAAGGTCGCACGATGCTCGCTGCGTTCGTCTTGGCCGCCGTGACCGCGTCGACGGGTCTGCGCGATGTGCACGTCGGGCAGCCGTCGCCCGATTTCGGCGTCCCGGTCGCTCAGGGAACCGCTCTGCTGAGCGACTGGCGAGGCAAGCCGGTCGTGCTGAACTTTTGGGCTTCGTGGTGCAAGCCGTGCACCGACGAATTGCATCTCTTCGTGCGAGCGCGCCGCGAGTTCGGCTCGCGCATTCACCTGCTCACGATCTCCTCCGAGCCGCACGACGTGGCGGCGAGCTACCTGCGGCTTTGGAACATCGACCTGCCGTTGTTGGAAGATGTGGACGACTCCATCTCGGCCGAGTACGACGTGCCGCCCATCCCGGTCACGGTGGTGATCGATCGTACGGGCGACGTGAGCTATGTCTCGGTGGGCGAGCTGAACTGGCGCGAGCTCCGATCCGCAATCGAGGCCGTCGCGGCCCCCGATCCGCTTGGCACTCCGGGCTCAAGAGTGCTAAGATAAGGGGCTATGAAGGGCGGCGAGGGTCTCGACAAGCGGAAGGCCTATATTTTGGCCACCGTCGTGTACGAATACATCGCGACGGCGGAGCCGGTCGGCTCGAACACGCTGACGCAGAAGTACAACCTCGGCGTCAGCTCGGCGACCGTGCGCAACGAGCTCGCCGAGCTCGAGGCGGGCGGCTACTTGGTGCAGCCGCACACCTCCGCCGGGCGCGTTCCTTCGGATTCGGGCTACCGCACCTACGTCGACGACCTCATGCGCCCCGAGCCGCTTGCCACCGACGATCGCCGCCGGATCCGCGAAGATCTGCGCGAAGCGAGCCGCGAGCTCGATGAGATGATCGAGCACGCCACGCGTCTCCTCGGCCGCCTTTCGAACAACCTGGCCTTCGTCACCAAGCCCCAGCTCGACGCGCAGATGTTCAAGCACGTGCAGTTGATCTGGCTTTCGCCCCGCACGGGCGTCGCGATCGTGGTCACCTCGCTCGGCGTCGCCGCGCAGAGCCTCTTCGAACTCTCCCGCGAGATCGACGCCGATACGCTCACGCGCCTCTCGAACGCACTCAACGCGCGCTTGAGCAATCGCTTGCTGCGCGAGATCGGCGAGAGCGAGGTCAAGGGCGTGATCGACGAACTCGGCCTCGGCGACGATCTGCGCGGGGCGGTGATGACGGCGCTGCGCAGCGCGCGCCAATCGGAGTCGGCGGCGGTCGCCGCCTCGGGCGCGCAGCATCTGCTCGATCAGCCCGAGTTTCACGACCTGCGCAAGATGCGCTCGATCCTGCGCATCATCGAAGAGCAGAAGACGCTCTACGACCTGGTGGCCGACGCGATGACGAGCGAGTCGCCGAGCGTGAAGATCGGCGGAGAACTCGGCGTCGACGAACTCGCCGACCTCTCGGTCGTCACCGTGCCGTATCGCTTCGGCGACTCGGCGCTCGGTATGCTCTCGATCCTGGGTCCGCGTCGCATGCCGTATGCGCGGTTGCTCGCGCTCGCCTCAGGAACCGCCGAGACGCTCTCCGAACGACTCTCGGACGTCGAGATCAAATAGCCCGCCGCACGAAAAGCAGAAATTTCAAGGAATGCCCACCAAGGATTACTACGAAGTCCTCGGCGTCGCACGCGACGCGTCGCCCGACGAGATCAAGCGCGCGTATCGCACGCTCGCACGCAAGCATCACCCCGATGTCGCCGAGGATAAGGCGCAGGCCGAGCATCTCTTCAAGGAGATCAACGAGGCCTATGAAGTGCTCTCCGATCCGAACAAACGCGCGCAATACGATCGTTTCGGAGCGGTAGGCGGCCCCGGGCAGGACGCGGGCTTCGGCGGCTTCGGCCCGAGCGGTTTCGGCGACATCTTCGACATGTTCTTCGGCGATATGCGCGCGGGCGCGCCGCGCCGCAGCGGTCCGCAGCGCGGCTCCGACCTGCGCTACGATCTGGAGATCACGCTGGAAGAAGCGTTCGCCGGAACGACCAAAGAGATTCAGTTCAGCCATCTCGCGCAGTGCGATACGTGCAAGGGCTCGGGCGCGCAGCCGGGCACGCTCGTGGTTACCTGCGATCGCTGCGGCGGTAGCGGAGCGATGCGCACCGTGCGGCAGACGCCGCTCGGGCAGTTCGTCACGCAGTCGGTCTGCACGCAGTGCGGCGGTGAAGGCAGCGTCATTCCGCAGCCGTGCGCCGTTTGCAACGGGCGTGGGCGCCACGAAGTCGAGCGCAAGCTCAGCGTCAAAGTTCCGGCGGGCGTCGACGACGGCTCGCGCATCCGCATCGGGGGCAGCGGCGAGGCGGGCATTCGCGGCGGCCCCGCGGGCGATCTCTACGTGTATCTCAGCATCGCGCCGCACGCGCTCTTCCGCCGCGACGGGCTCGACACGTTCGTCGATATCCCGCTCAGCTTTCCGCAAGCGACGCTCGGTGCCGCCGTCGACGCACCCTCGCTCGAAGGCGCGCTGCCGCTCACGATTCCGCCCGGAACGCAGAGCGGAACCACGCTGCGTCTGCGCGGCCACGGCATGCCGAGCGTGCGCGGGTCGCAGCGCGGCGATCATCACATCACGGTGCACGTGCTGGTGCCGACCAAACTCAACAAACGCCAGCGCGAACTGCTCGAAGAGTACGCGCGCGCGGGCGGTGACGCGATCGAAGAGAAGAGCTTTTTCGATCGCGTGAAGGACGCGTTCCGACCCGAGTAGTGGGAGCGCGGCGCTTCTTCGTCGAGCGTACCCACGCGCTCGGCGATCTCGTCTCGATCGAAGGCGGTGACGCGCACAAGCTGCTGCACGTGTTGCGGGCGCGCGACGGCGACGAGATCGAACTCGTCGATTCCGCCGCGCAGTGCTTTACCGCAACGCTGCGCATCGACGGCGAGCACGTGCAGGCGCTGCTCGCGAAGCTGCATGCGACGCAGACGGATGCGACGGTGACGATCGACGTCGCGCAGGGCGTGCCGAAGGGCCAGAAGATGGACTTCGTGATCGAGAAACTCACCGAACTCGGCGTCGCCTCGATCGTTCCGCTCGTCACCGAACGAACGGTCGTGCGCGATGCGGGCGCGAGCAAGCTCGAGCGCTGGCGCCGTCTCGCGCGGGGCGCCGCACAGCAATGCGGCCGCAGCGATATTCCCCCCGTGGGCGATCCGATCGCGTTCGACGCGCTGCTCGCGCGCTTCAGCTCCTACGACGCGGTGCTGATGCCGTGGGAGGTGGCGCAGGCGCGCCCGCCGCGCGAGATGCTGCCGCAGCTGCTCGCGGGCGCTCGGCGCGTGCTCGTGGTGATCGGCCCCGAAGGCGGATTTTCGCATCTCGAAGCCGAGCGCGCCGCCGCCGCGGGCGCGCATCTGATCTCGCTCGGCCGCCGCATCCTGCGCACCGAGACTGCCGCACTCGTGACCGTCGCGCTGATCGACTACGAGCGCGCATGACGCGGGATTCTCGTCGCGTCGTCGTAGTAATCTCGGGATGAACCCGTTCGACTTCTCGCCGCAAGCAGCGCTCGACGGCGCGCTCGGGGCCGCGGTCGCCGCGGTCGCGTTCGTGGCGACGGGGCGCATGCGGGTGCAGCGTCGTGCGGAGCGCGAGCGTAGCGCCGAGGCCGCCGAGATCGAGCGGCTGCGCGCGCTCTTCGATCGCGCGCCGTATGCGGTGGTCGCGATCTCGCCCGACGGTACGGTCGAGCGCGTAAATGCGGCGATGGAACGTCTCTGCGGCTATCGCGCGGACGAACTGATCGGTCAGCCGCTCGTCGATCTCGCGCCGATGCAGGATCATTTCGAGCATCGCGGCCTGGCCGCGTCGCTCGTCGGTGACGAGATCGCGCCGCTCTCCGGCACGCTCTGTCCCAAGAGCGAGCCCTCGCTGCCGATCGACATCGCCGCGATTCCGATCCGCGTCGACGGACGCTTGACCGGCGCCTACGTCACGATGATCGATGCTAGCGCGCGGGTGCAGTTGGAGTTCCGCGAGTCGATGCAGCGCGAGCGCCTGGCGGCGGTGGCCGAGGTGGTCGCGCGCCATGCCGACAACGCCGACGAGCAGGTGCAGGAGTTGCTGCGCTTCACGATCCGTTCGCTCGGCGCCGACGGCGGCGCCGTGAGCTTCGAAAGCAACGGCGAACTGCGCGTCGAGTTCTCCGACGGCGTGGCGCCCGCCGTGGGCTCCGTGGTCGATTTTACCAAGACCTTCGCGCGCCTCACCTACGGGTCGGATCAGGTGGTCGCGATCTCGAGCACGCGCGAGCCGTCGTGGATCAACGACGAGGCCACGCGCATCTACGGCTGGGAGTCGTACATCGGCACCACGATCCATGCGCGCTCCTCCGCGGTCGGGATCATCTCGATCGTCAACGCCGCGAGCCATCGTCGCTCGGCGCCCTTCGATCAGGCCGACCGCGACTTCGTGCGGATCGTGGCGGGACTGATCGGCGCCTCGCTCGATCGGGTCCGCTCCGAAGAACGCCTCTCGCGCCGCGCCTTCAACGACGAACTGACCGGGCTTCCCAACCGCGCCTACTTCGACGACCACCTGCAGGCGGTCGTGACCGCGGCCGATCGGCACGGCGGCAACGTCGGCCTGCTCTACGTCGATCTCGACGGCTTCAAGCAGATCAACGACACCTACGGCCACGCGGCGGGCGATGAGGTGCTGCGGATCTTGGCGGCGCGCTTTCGCAGCGTCGCGCGCGAAGGGGCCTTCCTCGCGCGCATCGGCGGCGACGAGTTCGCGATCATCGCCGAGCACTGCCGCGGGAACGAGGACGCGGCTCGGCTGGGGACGCGTCTGGTCGAGGCGGCGGCCGCGCCGATGCTCGTCGAAGGGGAGCGTATCGCGCTCGGCGCGAGCGTGGGGGTGGCCTTCTATCCCCGCGACGCACGCGATGCGGAGAGCCTCCTGCGCCGCGCCGACGAAGCGATGTACGGCGCCAAAGGGCGCGGCAAGGGCTGCATGATGCTCTATGCGCACCTGTGACCGGAGTTTCCCGAGCGCCCGTCGTATAAGCCCCGGTTAAACATGGCAAGTCTTCCGTTTTCATTCGTCATTCCGACGTACAACGAAGCGGGCGGCATCGAACGATTGCTGCGCGCGCTCGACGCATTGTTCAAGGAGCATCGGCTCGACGGCGAGATCATCGTCGTCGACGATAACTCCCCCGACGGCACCGGCGCGATCGTCGATCGTCTCGCTGCCGAACTCCCCGTGCGCTGTCTGCATCGCCCCGGCAAACTCGGGCTCTCTTCGGGCGTGATCGAGGGCTGGAAGTTCGCGCGCCCCGAGTCGCGCGCGCTCGGCGCGATGGACGCGGATTTCAGCCACGACATCACGATCGTGCCGAAGATGGTCGAGGCGCTCGCTTCGGGGCAGTACGGCCTCGCCATCGGCAGCCGCTACGTGAAGGGCGGCGGTATCACGAACTGGCCCGCCAAGCGCATCATCACCTCGCGCGTGGCATGCTGGCTCGCACGCCCGCTCACAAACGTCAAAGACATCACGAGCGGCTACTTCCTGGTCAAGCGCGAGGCGCTCGATGGCGTGACGCTCGATCCGATCGGATTCAAGATCGGCCTCGAAGTCGTCGCCAAGGCCCACTACGGGCGCGCACTCGAGATTCCGTACGTCTTCACCGATCGTATCGTCGGCGAGTCGAAGCTCAATCAAAAAGAGATCTTCAACTATCTCAAGCAACTGCGCAGCCTCTACACGGCGCGTTTGACCGGAAAGAGCTAGCGCGATGCCGATGCCCGAATGGCTGCGGATTCGCCGCGGTAAGCACGCCGATCAGCGCGACGCCGCGCTCTGGAGCAAGTGCCCGGTCTGCGGCGAGGTGCTGTATCGTCGCGATCTCGCGGCCAATCTCTTCGTCTGCACGAAGTGCGGGCATCACTTCCGCATGAGCGCCTACGATCGTATCAGCATGCTGATCGACGGCGACTTCACGGAGATCGGGACCGAGGTCGCGACCGGCGACCCGCTGGGATGGGTCGACAAGAAGACCTATCCGGTCAAGATCGCCGCCGATCGCGAAAAGAGCGGCATCAACGAAGGCGTCGTCTGCGGCGTCGGATCGATCGACGGCTTCGACGTCGCGCTCGCCGTGATGGATTTCCACTTCCGCGGCGGCACGATGGGTACGGTCGTCGGCGAGCGCATCACGATGCTGCTCGAAGAGGCGCGCAAACGCAAGCTCCCGTGCGTGATCTTCACCGCTTCGGGCGGCGCGCGCATGGAAGAGGGCATGTTCGCGCTGATGCAGATGGCCAAAACCACCGCCGCGGTCGCGCGCTTCATGAACGACGGCAACTTCTTCGTGACGGTGCTCACCGATCCGACCACCGGCGGTGTCTCGGCCTCGTTTGCGTTCGAATCCGACGTGATCGTGGCGGAGCCCAAAGCGATGATCGGCTTCGCCGGGCGGCGCGTGATCGAGCAGACGATTCGCCAAAAGCTGCCCGACGAGTTTCAGACCGCCGAGTTTCTGCTCGAAAAGGGCGCCATCGACATGGTCGTGACGCGCGCCGAACTGAAGCCGACGCTGGTGCGCCTGCTCGAGTACGCCGCCGGGGGGCGGCGCGCATCGTGACCAATCCGATCGTCGAGCGCGAGCGCGGGCTGGTCGAACTGGAGCGGCGCATCGCGGAGTTGCGCGACGTCAACGTCGATCAACCGGTCGACATGTCGCCCGAGATCGCCGCGCTGGAGCAGAAGTACGAAGAGATCCTGCGCGAGGTCTTCGGCAATCTGTCGCCCTGGATGAAGGTCCACATGGCGCGCCATCCCAACCGGCCGACCGCGCTCGACTACATCGATGCCTTCGAGCGGTTCGACGAACTGCACGGCGATCGCCACTTCCGCGACGATCCGGCGATCGTCGGCGGGTTCGGCCTACTGTGCGGGCGGCCGGTGATCGCGATCGGCGAGCAGCGCGGTCGCGATACCAAGGAGAACCTGCGCCGCAACTTCGGCATGCCCTCGCCCGAGGGCTACCGCAAGGTGCGCCGGCTCGCCCACTTGGCCGCGCGGCTGCGCGTGCCGATCATCACCTTCGTCGATACCAAGGGCGCCGACCCCGGCATCAGTTCCGAAGAGCACGCCCAGTCGGAGGCGATCGCGATGTGCCTCTATGAGTTCAGCCAAGCGCGCGTGCCGATCGTTGCGACGGTCGTCGGCGAAGGCGGCTCGGGCGGCGCCTTGGCGCTGGCGATTGCGGATCACGTCATCATGCTCGAACACAGCACCTACTCGGTCGCCTCGCCGGAGGGCTGCGCGGCGATCCTCTGGTCGGATGCGAGCAAAGCGGAAGAAGCGGCAGCGCGGTTGAAGTTGACTGCCCAGGACTTGCAGGGCTTCGGCATCGTCGACGAGATCGTGCCGGAACCGTTGGGCGGCGCGCACCGCGACCGGGAGGCGGTTATCGCGCGCGTGCTCGGGTCGATCGACGCGGCGGTCAGCCGCTTGGCGGCGATGCCGCCCGATCGACTGCTGGAGGAGCGCTATCGAAAGTATCGGCGGCTAGGGTCATGGGAGTCAGGCCAACAGGAGAGCGACGGAAGCCACGCGTGAAACGGCGCGGCCGGGCATTGCCGTTGCTGCGCCTCACCGGCCGGCTGACGGCGCTTGGCGTCGGTCTGCTGATCTTCAGCCTCATCGCGGTCCAGTTTGCGCGCGTCATCGGCGACAACGTCTCGATGACGCGCACGCTGTACCGGCTGCGCGGCGACGTCGCGCGGCTGCAGCACCGGCGCGCGGAGCAACTGCATGAAATCGCGCGGTTGCGCAACCCGGCCGGCACGATTCCCGAGATTCACGACCGCCTGCGGCTGGTGCGCCCCAACGAGACGCTGGTCTTCGTGAAGCCGGATCCGACGCCGACGCCGTGACTTCCGGACCGGTCGACGGCGTCGTCCTGAACCTCAACGCCTACGGTGCGATCGTGCGGCTCGACGGTGGTACGCTGGCCAGCGCGCCGCTCGACGACGTCGCCGCGCATCGCGCCCTCTACGCCCGCTCGCTCGAGCGGCGCAGCCAACTGCGCTTCGAACTCCGCCAGCGCGGTCGCCGCGCGGTTGTGGCGCTGGCCCCGCAAATTCACGACGATCGGCTCGACGCGCAAATCGCGGACTTCGAGCGCACGTGCGAGGGCTGGGAGCCCGATCCCGGGCCGCCCGCGCACGAACGGCACGCCGCGCGCAAACGCGCCCGCGCCAAGATCGTCGCCGCCCGGCGTAACCCGCGCGCGTGAGCCGCCGCTACGCGGTCGTCTCGATCGGAACCAACTCGACCCGCGCGCTGCTGGCCGACGTCGCGCCCGAGGTGCCGCGCATCGAACTCGCGCGCGCGATCGGTACCCGAATCGGCGAAGGGCTCGATGCGCGCGGCGAACTCGGCGAGGAGCCGATGGCGCGAACCTGCGCGGCGATCGAACAACTGCTGCGCGCCCTGCACGGGCGCTACGTGCGGCTCTTCGCAATTGCGACCAGCGCGCTGCGCCGGGCGCGCAACGGGGAGGCCTTTGCCGCGCGCGTTGCGGCGCTGACCGGCGTGCCGCTGCGCGTGCTCTCGGGCGAGGAAGAAGCCCAGGCGTCGTATCGCGGCGCGATCACGGCGCTCGGTGCATTGGACGGCACGCGCGTTGCGGTGCTCGATGCCGGCGGCGGCAGCAGCGAGTTGGCGGCCGGTACCGGCGCGCACGCCGAGCGCGTGGTGTCGTGTGAGATCGGTGCGGTGCGGCTGACCGAAGCGGTGCCCGCGCTCGACGGCACGCACGGTCCGGTCGACGAGGCGACGCTGGCGCAGGCGCGTGCGCTGGCTCGTGCCGCACTCGCGCCGATGGGCGCGCTGGCACCGGTGACGCGGCTCGCGCTGGTCGGCGGCAGCGCCACCACCACCGCCGCCGTCGTGCGCGGGCGGCGCACGCCGTTAGAGGCTTTTCCGCTCGATCGCGGCGCGCTAAACGCGGTGCTGGCGCAACTCTGCGCGCGCGATCTGGAGGGGCGGCGGGCGATCCCGGGCATCAAAGCGCAGCGCGCCGACATCCTTCCGGCCGGGATCGTAGTGCTCGACGAAGCGCTGGCGCTGCTCGAACTGAACGCGGCCGTCGCCACGACGTCGGATCTGCTGCTGGGCACGCTGCTCGAGGCGCGACCGGCGCCGTCGGCGCCACGCTTCGGGCGCCGGCCGATCCCACCGCACGCTTCCTAGCCGAGCGCGCGGCGCCGAAAACGGCCCGTCGAGAGGACCGGACCGCCGCGGAGGCGGAGAACGCCGGTATGAACGACGCCCCGATTCGCAGCCATATCGAAGCGCTGGTCGCCGAAGAACACCGTCTGCTCGAGCACGGCGATCGCCGCAGCATGGCGCCGGCCGACCTGGCGCGGCTGGAGGCGGTCGAGATCGAACTCGATCAGTACTGGGATTTGCTGCGCCAGCGGCGCGCCCGCCGCGACGCCGGGCAGGATCCGGGCGCGGCGCAGTTACGCGACGCGCAGACGGTCGAGCACTACCAGCAGTAGCGCCGGCGCGTCCGTGGGATGGTGGTGGAATCGGTAGACACGACTGACTTAAAATCAGTCGTCCGTAAGGGCGTCCGGGTTCGAGTCCCGGCCATCCCAAGCGTGCGCCGGCGTTTCGAGGGCGCACCACCGAGTCTCGCGCCGGAACGACGCACGCGCCCCGATGACGGCGAGCGCGCGGGAACGCTCGGCCGATCGGCCGGGTTTTTCCTCACACCACGAGGGGTGGGTTTCGACGATGACGCAACGCCGGACGTTTCTCATCGGCAGTGCGATGGCCACACGAAATCCCCCGCTTGCGCGGGGGATTTCGCCGTTTGAACGGATGCGTGCGCGGTTAGCGCGCCTTGCAGACGGTCTCCGCGTTGAGCGGGCCGCAGCCGCTGCGGTCCTTATCGTCGGCCACGATCCGCGCGATCCACCGCTCCCACGGACGGGTGTCGGCCGAGACGTCGTGCGCGCGGTCGTACGTCGCTCCGTAAACGCCGCAGGGTACGGGGCCGAAGGAGTGCGCCCCGATCAAGCTCCACTGGGTGCCGTCCCAGTAGAAGTCGCCGCCGCCCGAATCGCCCTGGCAGATGATGCTGTAGTACTTGCCGTTGAGCTGGTAGCCGTTCAGCAGCGAGAGCTGCGAGCTGACGCCGTCGTGCTGGTCCGTGCCGTAGTAGTTGTACGTGATGTAGTACAGCACGCGATCGTCGGGCGTCGAGCTGGTATTGGTGCCGTAGCCAAGGGCCATGATTTCGTCGCCGCTGGCGAGCACGGCGTCCTTTGGCGCCAGGCGCAGGCCGGGATCGACGTCGAGCGCGTGCCCGTGGATGCCGACCATCTTCACGACCGCGACGTCGCCGTCTTGCCGTGCCAGATCGCTGCAGCCGCCCTTGTCGAAGGCCGGGACCTTGCAGTACTGGCTGGGGATGTAGACGGCTTGGATCTGGCCGGTGAGGTCGGCCTCGCTGGAGACGATGCCGGGCGTGCCTTGGTACACCCAGTCGCTGCCGCTCGCGAAGGTCGTGATGTTGTCGGCGGTGACCGGGGTGTCGGCGGCTTTGGCGTTACCGACCACGCAGTGGGCGGCCGTCACGATAAACCCGACGCCGGTCGCGGGGTCATAATGGATCGGCGTTCCGGTGCAGTACTCCGAGAACGAGCCGCCGCCGCCGGCCATCAGTGCGGCGGCGAGCTTCTGCAGCTTCACCGCCTCCGGGGCGCCGGCCACCGCGCAGTTGGCCATGTATGCCAGCGACGGGTTGAACGCAGAGGCCACCGCCGGCAATCCCGAGGGCAGGCAGCGGAAAGCCGGCGGGACCGTCGCGTTCGCCGTTTTGAAGGCCGGCGACGCGGCCGTGGTCTGCGGTCCGGCAGCCGTCGTGCCGGTCGGGAGCGATGCCGTTTGGCTACCGCAGCCGGTGACGAGCAGTGCCGTACAGCACAGCATCGCACCCGTGATGAAAGCGCGCATTGAGATTCTCCAGTCTACAGTACAGTAAAGCAGTCGGTTGCGGCGCGGCGTCGCGCGCTCAGTCGCGGAACGTCACGTCGTCGACCTTGCAGAAGTCGACGTTGCGCACCTCGGCGTAGGTTCCGTCGGCGTACTCGGCGCGGACGTCCCAATCGCACTCGTCGGGGGCGTTCTTGCTCCAAGTGAACGTGCCGCTATGCCCGGCGGGAACCGTTCCGTGCAGCACGTTGTGTCCCCAGTTGATCCGGCTCGATGGCGAGACGAAGAGCGCCACGATCTTCTCGGTGGCCTTGTTGTGAAGCGTAAAGGAATCGGCCAGCGCGGGCGCCACGCATACGGCAACGGCCAACGCGAGCAGCGTAAACGTGCGGACGATCGACGGGGTCTTCATACGTTGAAGCTCCTCTTCGGCAAGGGGTACGCGCGTAGAACGTATGGAGCTTTGGCGAGGTTCCACGTGGCACCTCGCGCCGGCCGCGAACCTGAGACTCGATGCGGGCGCCGCGCCGGCGAGCCGGGGCGGTAGGTCCGTGCGCACGGGCAGTAAACCGTCGCGGAGTAATCCTCCGCACGCCGCGCGAAGCGTCGGCGACGCATCGTTCGATCGGAGTTCTGCGTTACGCGTTCACCGACGCGATGCAAGGAACACACCTCCGCGATGCAAGGAACACACCGATGAGCTATCGTTTCGTTGCGATTACCGCGATCGTCGCCCTGGCCGGATGCGCCGCGCGCTCCACGCTCGCGCCAAGCAGCGTCGTGCCGAACGTCACCCGCGCGAGCGCATTGGACGCTGTGGCGCTGCGGGCGGCCGACGCCGTACCGCCCGGCTATAAATGCCTGCCGAGCAAGTTGCCGACCGTGCTCGGCGCGCGCCCCAGTCTGGCATACATCGACGCGTGCGCGGTGGCGAGCGCGCCGCGCGCGGCCAACTTGCGGCGGATGGCGGTCGCGCTGATGAGCTCGGATGGCAGCGGGTTCAGCAGTTACTGCACCGGGACGCCGATTCGCTACGACGCGGCCACGAAAATCGGCTTCGTGGTGACGGCCGCGCACTGCGTCGTCGGCGGCCGGAAGGCGGCCGATGCGTTCGTGACTGCCGGTAACGTCACCACCTTCGCGAGCGGCGGCGACGCCGCGTACGTGTACCAGGGAACGCCCGCGCAGGTGCCCGCGCGCAGCAATCTGACCGGCCAAATACAAGCCGTCTACGTGTACCGGCCGTACTGCCGGGTGCCGGCCTTTGCCGGCGGGGGTTGCGCCGA
>DAHUZB010000031.1 GCA_027306785.1 Vulcanimicrobiota bacterium | reverse complement strand
TACTCGCAGGCGAGCCATGGGTCGGTGTGGTCTCCGCACGTATAGAAATCCATCGCGGCGTAGCCGAGTTCCGGCCACGTGTGGATGGAGATGTGCGACTCGGCGAGCACGACCACGCCGGAAACTCCTTGGGGTTCGAAGCGATGGAATGCTACTTCCATCACGGTCGCTCGCGATGCCTTGGCCGCTCCGATCATCATCTCGCGGACCGCATCGACATCCGTGAGCTTCGCGGCATCACAGCCCGACAGCTCACACACAATGTGCGTACCGAGTGCCTTCAATTTTTCTCCGCTCTCCTGGACCCTAGGGGGAAATCCCACCTCCGGACTTCGTCGGCTGGCGCCTGCAGTGCAGTCACGTCCCCGACCTATCGACGAACTCTTGCCGGCGCTTTTCGGTGCACGGGCGATTCGCCGCGATGGCGCGAAAAAGGCGCGCCCACCCCATACCGTGGACCCGAGCGCGGTCGAGCCGACCCCAGGTCCGGCGAACATGATAGCCCCTGCAGCCCCCCCTGTCTACCCCTTTCCGGCGGAATCTTCGCCGGCGGCCGCGACGACCACCGACGGAGCCGCCACGACGCAGTTACGCCCGTTACTCTTGGCCTGATAGAGCGCGGCGTCGGCGCGTGCGAGCAGCTTCTCCACGTCGTCGAAGGCGGGCGCCGACTCGGCGACGCCGATGCTGACGCAGACCCCGAGCGAGGCACCTTCGAACTCGATACGCGTCGCCTCGACGCGCGCTCGCAGGCGCTCCGCGTTCGCGATCGCGCCGTCGAGATCGGCGCCCGGGAGCAGCACCGCGAATTCCTCACCGCCGAACCGGCAGGCGACGTCGTAGGTGCGCAGCCCCTCGGCCAGGATCTGCCCGAAAACACGCAGCACGAAGTCGCCCGCGCGGTGGCCATGCGCGTCGTTGACGTACTTGAAGTGATCGATATCGATCATGAGCGCGGAGAGCGGCGCCCCATCGCGCTCGACGCGCACCGACTCGGCCGCCGCGACCTCCATGAACCGCCGACGATTCAGCAGGCCGGTGAGGTCGTCGGTCGAGGCCAGGCGCAGAATCGCAGCGTCGGAGCGCTGCTTCGACATCACGAGGAAGTCGAGCGAGGTGACGAGCAGGGCCGAGAACTGCACGAGCAGGAAGCCGATCTGCGTCACATCCGCTCCAAGCAGCAAGGACGAGCCTCCCGTCGCCGCCACCGCGGCCCGTACAAAGAAGACCGCCGCCCACATCCCGAACGCGCTCGCCATGACCAGGCGGGCGCCGGTGCGTTCGCGACGTGGCGCGCCCCCCGCCGCAAACGCGCAGAGCACGAGCCAAGCGCCGAACGAGATCGATGTATAGATGATGAGACCGCGCTCCGGAGCGTGCGCGAGCAACATCGCGCCGTGGATTGCGGCTAAGGCGAGTGCGATTGCGCCGATCGCCCGTGCCCGGGGCACCGCCCCGTCGAAGAGACGTAGTGCGGTGAGCATCATCGCGAAGGCCGCGGTCGCGAACAGGTAGCCTACTCGCAGGGTCGTGTTGAGCGGCAGCACCCCAACCAGGGCGTAGGCGAGGTTGGCGACCGCGCTCGCCGAGAGCGCGCCCGACCAAAGCGCGATCCAGCGCGAGCGCCGCTCGCGCCGCAGCTCGAGGGTGAGCATCGCGGCAAAGAGCAACGAGGCAAGGGCGCTCGTCACGATGAGCGTCCGCGGATCGATAGCCATCACTCGCGATGATAGCCGGGCAAAATCGCGCTTCTCAAGAAGAGCAGGCAAGCTGGTTGGTCGCCGGAGTAAGATTATGAAGATCAGACTTCACTATCTTGACTAACGCCGGGGGCGGCGGTACCCTCAGATGGCTATGTCGACCGAGCTCCAGGCCCCCGTCTCCGACGATTACCGGCACGGATTCCACGATCCCGAGAACTACGTCTTCAAGTCCGACAAGGGCCTGACGCGCGTGATCGTCGAGCGCATCAGCGCGATGAAGAACGAGCCCGACTGGATGCGGGAGTTCCGCCTGAAAGCCTACGAGCTTTTCGTCGAAAAGCCGATGCCGACGTGGGGCGACAGCGCGCTGCTCGGCGAGATCGATTTCGCCGACATCCACTACTTCGTGAAGTCGACCGACAAGACCGAACGCTCGTGGGACGACGTGCCCGACGATATCAAGCGCACGTTCGACCGCTTGGGCATTCCCGAAGCCGAGCGCAAGTTTCTCGCCGGCGTCTCCGCCCAGTACGAATCGGAAGTCGTCTATCACAACGTCAGCAAAGAACTCGACGCGCAAGGCGTCTTCTTCTGCGACATGGATACCGCGGTCAAGCAGTATCCGGAGCTCGTGCAAAAGTACTTCGCGACGGTCATCCCGGCGAACGACAACAAGTTTGCGGCGCTGAATTCGGCGGTGTGGTCGGGCGGCTCGTTCGTCTACGTGCCGCCGGGCGTCGAGGTGAAGATGCCGCTCCAGGCCTACTTCCGCATCAACGCGGAGAACATGGGCCAGTTCGAGCGCACACTCATCATCGCCGACAAAGGCGCGAAGGTGCACTACATCGAGGGCTGCACCGCACCGAAGTTTTCGACCTCGTCGCTGCATAGCGCCGTCGTCGAGCTCATCGCGCTCGATGACGCGTCGATCCGTTACACGACGATTCAGAACTGGTACCGCAACATCTTCAATCTCGTGACCAAGCGCGCGGTCGCGCAGAAGAATGCGACCGTGGAATGGGTCGACGGCAACATCGGTTCCAAGCTGACGATGAAGTACCCCGCCATCTACCTGATGGGCGAGGGTGCGCGCGGCGAGATTCTCTCGATGGCGTTCGCGGGCGAAGGCCAGCATCAGGACGCGGGCGCGAAGGTGATCCACGCGGCGCCGAACACGACCTCGGTCGTCACCAACAAGAGCGTGAGCGCGCACGGCGGTAAAACCACCTACCGCGGATTGGTCGAAATCTTCCCCGGCGCCACCGGCGCGAAGACGCGCGTGAAGTGCGACGCCCTGATCATGGACGATCATTCTTCGAGCGACACGAAGCCGACGATGAAGATCCACGAGCAGAACGCGACCGTCGAGCACGAGGCGAGCGTCTCGAAGATCGGCGAGGACCAGCTCTTCTACGCGATGTCGCGCGGGCTCTCGGAGGCCGATGCGACGGCGATGATCGTAAACGGATTCTTCGACTTCTTCGTCAAGGAGCTGCCGATGGAGTACGCCGTCGAGCTCAACCGCTTGGTGAAGATGGAGATGGAAGGCGCGGTCGGCTAGACCGATGCGCGCACGTCGTTTCCTCGCGTGCGCGCTGATCCTCACTGGCGTGATCTTTGCGAGCCCGCGACCGGTACGGTCGTGGGCTCTCGTCTGTGAGGCGGCGATCCCGGCCACGATGGTCGACAAGGTCGATTCGGCCACGGCATTTCCGGGCATGCGCTTTCGCTTCAAAATTACGGCGACGGCGAATCTCAACGGGCATATCGTGCCGAAGGGAACGATCGGCTACGGCTACGTGCGCCAGGTGAGCGCGGCGAGCAATCGCAATCGCAACGGCTCGCTCGTGCTCGAAATGCGCGAGATCATCTTCAAGAATATCGGCATTCAAGTGATGGCCGATCCGCGCGAGACCACGCTCTGGGCGCCCGCTACCACGCTCGCGGAGCGCGCCGCGGGCTACATTCCGATCGCCGGATT
Organism: Vulcanimicrobiota bacterium; assembly: GCA_027306785.1. GTDB lineage: Bacteria > Vulcanimicrobiota > Vulcanimicrobiia > Vulcanimicrobiales > Vulcanimicrobiaceae > REEB354. The sequence continues at coordinate 19,391 of DAHUZB010000031.1, read as the reverse complement.
GGTACGCACCGCCGTCAACGAGGTTCGTGACGGCCGTAACGTCACGATCGGTCCCGGCTTCGATTTTCACATCGTCGCCCTCGCCGATCCGAGGACAATGGAGCCCTGTCACAAAGTCGGTCGGTAAGATGGAACGACGACTCGCACGTACCGGCGATATCCCGCCCGGCTCCGCTAAGCCCTTTCCCGTCGACGGCGTCGACATTCTGATCTGCAACGTGGACGGCGCGTTCTACGCGATCGAAGACGTGTGCACCCACGACGGCGCTCCGCTCGATCAAGGTGAACTCGAGGGCCGCTGCGTCGTCTGTCCGCGTCACGGCGCGACGTTCGATGTGGAGACGGGCGCGGCGACACTCCCCGCCGTGATGCCGGTCGCCACGTTCCCCGTGCGCGTTGACGGCGACGAGATCGTGGTCGAATGCTGATCCGTAACGCCCTGCGCGCGCTCGGCATCCTGCTGCTGCTTGCGATCTTCGCGATCGCCTTTTACGGCGCGAACATTTGGCGCGGCATGCACGCATCGGCACGCGTGAGCGGCACGCTCGCCGCGAGCGGCGCGATCGCACCGGTACGGATCTTTCGCGACGCGCGCGGCGTACCGCACATTCGGGCGGAGAACGAGCACGATCTCTTTCTCGCCGAAGGCTACGCGGAGGCCTCGGATCGTCTCTTCCAGATGGATCTGCTGCGTCGCTACGTGTACGGCCGACTCTCCGAGGTGCTCGGCAGCGCGACGGTACGCGCCGACGAAGCGGCGCGCGTCGTGCCCGTCAAGCAGCTCGTCGACGAGCAGTGGCAGCGCATGAACGCGCACGATCGCGCCTTGCTGCAAGCCTTTGCCGACGGCGTGAACCTGGCGATGACCCACGAATCGACGCCGGTGGAGTTTCGCATCCTGCTCTACAAACCGCACCCCTGGCGTCCGCAGGATACGCTCGCGGTGGGCTTCGCGACCGTTCTCGATCTGGTCGACAGCTGGAACGACGTCGCCTCGCGCGTCGGACGCACCTATCCGCTGAGCGATCCGTGCTTCGATGCACCCGTGACCGACGGTCTTGCGAAGATCGCCGATCCGGCGCATTGCGCGACGCGCGCCGCATTGCTCGACGAATTACGCGATCGGCGACCGCCGATCGGCAGCAACGAATGGGCGGCGGGCGGCGATCGCACGACGACCGGACGCGCCTTGCTGGCCAACGATCCGCACCTGCGCCTGCAGATTCCCGGCGTCTGGTATCTCGCCGATCTGAAAGCGCCCGGCTACCACGCCGCGGGCGCGATTCTCGCGGGTACGCCCGGCATCACGCTCGGACACAACGATCGTCTCGCCTGGGCCGCGACCAATGGCACGGTCACCGCACTCTCGGTCTTCGACGCGCCGCCGCATCTCAATGCGAAGGATTGGAAGAGCGAAACGATTCGCGTGCGCTTCGGGCATAGCGTCGTGAAGCGGTATTATCGCGGCAAGCGCGAGTTCGGTGCCGCCGTGGACGTCGAAGGCGCGCCGCGCTTCGTGCTCGTGCGCTGGAACGCCTATAGCGATCCCGTCTCACCGATCCTCACCTTCGATGCGCTCGATCGCGCGCAGAGCATCCCCGCCGCGATTGCCGCGCTGCGTCGCTATCCGGGTCCCACGCAGAACTTCGCGCTTGCCGATACGAGCGGACGCGCGGCGTACTATCTCGCGGGTAAGATTCCCGACGATCCGCTCTGGGGCCGCAACATCCATCCGGCGAGCGATCTCGTCAAGCGCTATCCGGCCATCCCGTTCGATCGGCTTCCGCACGTCGCCGCGTCGCGCGATGCGGTCGTTTGGACCTCGAACAACAAGATGTACGGCCCGACGTATCCGCTGCGTTTGAGCGCGCAGTTCGCGCCGCCGTACCGCGCGTATCGCGTGGCGCAATTGCTGCGCGCTCGCAAAAAATACGACGTCGCGTATTTCGCGCATATGCAGATGGACACGCTCTCGGTCGGCGAGCGGCAACTCGCGCGCATGATCGTCGCCGCTTCGGCGCACGATCCGCTCCCGGCGCCGCAAGCGCGCGATCTCCGACTGCTGGCGCACTGGAACGGGCGTTTCACGCCGGACTCGGTTGCCGCAACCGTCGCGTTCAACGCACGCGAGCAACTACTGCGCGACGAACGGGCGGGCTTCGGCACGTCGCTCGTCGCCGCGCGGCGCACGCTTCCGGCTCCCGCGCAGTTGCTGGCGACGAGCGACGATCCGAAGCCCTGGGGCGAAGCAGGAGCGGTTCGCGTCAAACATCCGCTCGCGGCGCTCGGCCTGTCGTTCCTCGACGGCACGCGCTTCGCGGGCGACGGCGATTCGTTCACCGTGCACGTGCTGACCGACGGTTTCTCGCAAAGCTTCCACGCGGTTTGGGATGTCGGGAATTGGGATGCGGGCGGCATCACGATTCCCGAGGGCGAATCCGGCGAACCCGGCTCCGGCCACTACACCGACGAGGCGAAGGCCTGGGTGGCCGGAAAGCTCCTTCCGCTGCCGTTCAGCGATGCGGCGGTAAAAGCCGCGACGGTCGAGACGCTGACGCTTACCCCGTAGCGCGCGAGAGCAGCACGAATCCGACGACCGTCGCCGCCGCCATGCCGATTGCGAGGCCGAAGCAGTAACGCGCGAGGCGTTCGCGATGCTTGGCGGCGGCGACGAGACCGACGACGACGGCCACGATGCCGAACGTGGACCACAGCAGAAACCCCACGACGGGATTGGCGGCGAATACGACAACGCTCGCCGCGGCGAGCACGGCGAGCGTTGCGATGATGAGGACGACGTCGATGACGATGGGATGAACGCGCATACGAACGAGCTTCGGATGCGCGTTCGCGCATCCTACAAGGCGCGTGCGAGAAACGACCAGATTCGCTTCCACGCCGCGGTTGCCGCGTCGGCATCGCCTCGGCGCGTGCCGCCGAATGCGAGGATGACCGGTCCCTGCGCGATCTGCGTGAGCGCACTCTTCGGGCCGTGCATCGCGGTGATGAAAAGATGACCGGCGTTGGGATACGAGACGGCGCGGTCGGCGTACGGATGATGGTGCGCGTGCAGATAGGCCATCGCGAGCGAACAGTGCGCCGACGAATCCCACATCGCGTCGGCCTGCGCGCCGAGACACAGCACCGGACCGTGAATGCGTTCCAAGTGAATGAACGATGCACGGGTCTGCGCCGGATTGGCGGCGCGCGACGCATCGTAGAAGGGCGTGAGGACGACCGGCTGATGGTGCATCACCTCCATACCGATCTGTTGTCCCGCGGCGGGATCGGGCCCGACGCACGCGAGCGGTTTGCCGCGATACGTCCACGCGCAGCCGGTCGGCACGTTGTTCGCGCCGAGACCCATGTAGCGAATCGGTGACGGCACGATACCGATCGCCGCGGTAATTTGCGGATACGTCGCGGCGGCGAGGTAGGCGAATTCACCGCCGCGCGACGTGCCGAACACCGCGATGTGCTTGGCATCCACGTCGCCGCGTTGCTCGATCGCCCGCAACGCGCGACCGACGGTCTCGACCGGAATGTTCACGAGCGTTGCCGGCGTGCCCGGGGCACCGAAGTAGGCGACGCTCGCCGCGACGTATCCGTGCGCGACGAAGAGCGGCAGCAGCGGCTCCCACGCGTTACCTCCCTCGGAGCCGCCGAGCACGAGGACGGCGGGATGACGTTTTCCATCGTGCGGCGAGCAGATGGTGCCGACAAACGGCGTGCTCACGCGGCGGCAGCCGGGCGGGGGCGGAGGCGGCGCGCTCGCGAGCGCGGCGGCGAGAACGAGACTAAGCATAGCGGGTCCTTTCATCGCGGCGATAGCCGCCGATCGCGATCGCTGCGAACGCGAGCGCATAGAGTGCGAGAACGGCGATCGCGTGGGCCGCGTCGTGCGAGCCCGTGACGCTCCAGAGCAGCTCGCCGAATTGGCGCGTCGGCGTGTAGGGCGAGATCGCTTGCGCGAACGACGGCAGATACTGCGGCGGCATGAAGAACCCGCCGACGAAGAGGCCGAGTAAGTAGAGCAGATTCGTGACCGGCAGCGCGCCGCGCGCGGGGACCCAGTAGGCGATCGCGAGGCCGATCAGGACGAACGGAATCGCACCGAGCACGGCCGAGAGCGCGAGCAGCAGCCACTGCGCCGCATCGAGCGTGACCGGCGAGAGAAGCCGCGCGACCAGCGCGACGAGTCCGGCCGATGCCGCGCCGAAGATCAGCGCGACGATCACACGCGCGGCGAAGCGCGTTGCGACGCGTACCGGTAGGGCGCGCAGGTAACGTTCCCACGGCCGCCCGCGTTCGTTCGCCACGCCGACGCCGAATTGAAAGAGCGTCACGCCGAGCATCGCAAAGCCGACGTACGAGCAGACGATGAAATTCGCCGTGTCGGCGTTCATCCGCGCGTATCCGAGCGCGAAGATGCAGTAGAACATGGTCGGAAAGCCGACCGTGGGAATCAGGAATGCGGGCGTGCGCAGCAGATCGCGTAGCAGCGCGCTCACGTGCGCGCGGAGCAAACGGAGTTCCATCTCAAACACCTCCTCCGACGAGATCGAGAAAGACGTCTTCGAACGACGACTGGGTAACGGTGAGATCGCGGAATGCAGCGCCCGACGTTACGAGCTCGCGCACGTAGCCGTCGGTGTCGTCGGTGGTGACGACGGTGCGCTCCCCGCTTGCGGCCACGTACTCCACGCGGCGAGCTCCGAAGCGCTCGCGGAAGCTGCGCGGTGATCCGTCGAAGAGCACGACGCCCCGATCGATGACGAGAATGCGGGTAGCGAGCGCCTCGGCTTCTTCTAAATAGTGCGTGGTGAAGAGCACGCAGCGCGTCTCGTCGGCCGCGGCGCGAATCTGCTCCCAGAGCGCGCGGCGTGCTTCGACGTCGAGTCCGGTGCTCGGCTCGTCGAGCATCACGACGCGCGGATTGCCGACGAACGCGAGCGCGAGTGCCACGCGGCGCTGTTGACCGCCCGAAAGGCCGCCCACGCGATCGTTCGCCAGGGCGCCGAGATCGAAGGCGGCGAGCACGTCGTCGATTGCGTGCGGATGCGCGTAGTGCACCGCCGCGAGTTCGACCAGTTCGCGTACCCGCAGGCTATCGGGAAAACCGGTGTGCTGCGGCATCGCGCCGACGTTGCGGCGCGCCGCGGGCGAGCGCGGCGGCTCGCCGCAGATCGTCACGCTACCGGCGTCCGGCGTGCGCAGTCCGAGCAGGAGTTCGATCGCGGTGGTTTTTCCCGCGCCGTTACGGCCGAGCAGCGCCACCACTTCGCCCGCGTCGACCGTGAAGCCGACGTCGTTCAGTGCGCGCACGCTGCCGTAGGATTTGCGCAGGCCCTGCGCTTCGATGAGATGCATCTGCACTAGCCTTCCGATGCTCCGGAGAGCAGTGATTCGAGCTGACGGACGTGCGCGACGAACGCGGCGCGTCCGCTCTCGGTGAGGGAGTAGCGCGAGAGCGGTCGCCGCCCCGCGTAGGTTTTCTCTTCCGCGATGTAGCCCGCGTCGACGAGCTTCGCGAGGTGAGCGCCCAGATTGCCGTTGGTCGTCTCGATCGCGTGCGCGAGATCGGTGAAGCTCACCCACTGCGCGTTCAGCAACTCCGCGACGACGCCCAAACGAATTTTGGAGAGCAAGAGATCATCCACGGCGCATCACTCGCGCGCGAGCATATCGGCAAGTCCGAAGCCCGCGTAGCCGAGGTACATACCGCCCGCGAGCACGTATCCGGCGATGGGGAGCGAGAAGTTCGCAAGCGCGATCGAGAGCAGCAGCACGATGGCGCCCACGAGCGCGCGTCGATTTCCGTGCACCGCGATGTAGAACAGCACGATCGCCGCGGCGACGCTCCAGATCGCCGACTGCGCCCACTGCGAGAACATATTGCCGCCGATCACGTTCACGGCGAAGGCCATGGAGAGCGCGATCCAAAGGACGTTGAGGAACTCGCGCTCGAGCAGGGTCATGCGTCCCGCGGGCATCGCCCGATACTGCCGCACGCGTATGGCCGTATAGATCACGGCGGCGATGACGATCAGCGGGCCTGCCCAAACGGCGGCCCCCGGAACCCGCCCGTCGCTGACGAGCTGCACGATCAGGTCGAGCGTGCCCGAGGCCAACCCCCAGACGAGAAAGAGCTCGCCGCTCACGTCGAGCTTACGGGACGAGGCGGCGACGATGCGCTCGACCATCTCCAAGTGCTCCCGGGCGTCCGATGAATCCACGATGCGGGCCTCCAACTGTAGATTGGTCTATAATTTAGACTTATCTACACCCTAGCGCCCGCAGCCCCCGCTGTCAAGCTCGCCTCCGCCCTTCGCCAAGCTCAGGGTGACACCGGGGACGTTGACACCCCCGGTGGGGCGCTGGTAATGTATGGCAGTTATGTACGCGATCATTGAGACCGGCGGAAAGCAAGTGCGCGTCGCCGAGGGTGAGATCATCCGCACCGATCTCGTCGATGCCGAAGTCGGCACCGACGTGACCTTCGATAAGGTCGTCCTCGCGAGCGCGGGCGGCGACGTGAAGGTCGGCGCCCCGACGCTCAGCGGCGCTTCGGTTACCGGCACGGTTCTTCGCCAGGCGAAAGACAAGAAGATTCTCGTCTTCCGCTACAAGCCGAAGAAGCGCGTCCGCAAGCTGAACGGCCACCGCCAGCGTTTCGCCGAAGTCAAAATCACGAAGATCAGCCTCTAGCGGCTCGCCGCCGATGCTCGATGTGACCTTTTACCGGGACGGCCGCGAGCGGCTGTCCCGGTTTTGCGCTTCCGGCCATGCCGAATTCGCCGATCACGGCGAGGATATCGTCTGCGCCGCCGTCTCCGCGATTCTGCAAGCCGCGCGCCTGGGGCTGGAAGCGCACGCCAAGATTCCGGTCGAAGTGGAGATGCGCGCGGGCGATCTCGATCTACGCATTCCCGAATCCGCGCGCGGCGATGCCGCGGTTGAAGCGATCGTCGCCACCGCCGAACTCTCGGTCGAACAGATCGCGCGCCAGTATCCCGCGCATGTAACATACCGGCGGCAAACCGGGTAAGATAGGCAGCGTACCGAAGGAGGACCCATGTCAGATAGTTTCCGCGTCACGCCGCCCGAACAGCAGTGGTCGGGCTCCAACAGCAGCAGCAACGGATATCAAGGCGCCTTCGGCAGCGAACCCGAGAAGAGCGAAGGCGACAACGAAGTCGGCCGCGCGCTGCTCGTCGGCCTGCTCGGCGGACTCGTCTCCGCCGCCGGCTACATGATCTACCGCCGCCTCCCCGACGAGCAGAAAGAGCGCCTACACGCGCAGGTGCGCGGCGCCGTCGCCGAACGCATCAACGACCTGCGGCAGAACTTTAACATCTAAGCCGCCGCGTCTCATCGGCAAACGAGAGCGGGCACCGATCGTCAGCGATGACGGGTGCCGCTCTCGTTTTACTTTACGCCTGCGCGTTACAGGCGTTCAATCCGTCGCTCGACGGCGTTCGGGCCGCGGGGCTCGCGCAGACCACGATCCGCGAAGCGGACCGCGAGGGACTCGACGCACGCCTGCTCGTCGCGCTGATCGCGGTGGAATCGTCGTGGCATCCGCACGCGATCTCGCCGGTGGGGGCGCGCGGACTCGGGCAGCTGATGCCGGGCACGGCACGGGCGCTCGGCGTCGACCCCGACGATCCGACGGCCAATATCCACGGCGTCGCCGTGCATCTGCGCGGGCTGCTCGCCCGCTACGCCGCCCTCGATCGCACCGACCGCTACCGCGACGCACTGGCCGCCTACAACGCGGGCGCGGGCGCGGTGGAGCGGTACGGCGGCGTGCCGCCCTATCCCGAGACGCGCACCTACGTGCGCCGCGTCATGGCGCTGTGGCGTCGTCTTGCGGGTGCGTAGCCTCGGCCTGCGCGTGGGGCAGCTCGGGAGGCGGCGGCATCGGCGGCGGGGTCGGCGCTGCCTCGGGCAAATCGGCCGCCCGTTCCATCTCGGCGATGAAGCTCTGCGAGGTGTTCTGCACCTCGCGCATGACGCGCCCGAATTGGCGCATCATCTTCGGGAGCTGATCGGGTCCGAAAAGCAAGAGCGCTAGGACCGAGACCACCATGATGTCGGGAACCGAAAACATTGCCCTCCCTCACTTTGCGAGAAGGGTACCCTTCTCCGGGTGTGCAAGCATGCCCGTCCGCCGTGAAGATCATCTACACGCGGGGCAACCGAACCGAGACGCTCGCCTCGCTTGCGACCCTTCGTAAGATCCTCAACCGCTTCGTCGCGCACCGAGTCTTCTACGAGGTCTCGAGCCGCAGCAAACGCGGGCATGAGTTCTTTTCCGCGAAAAACGTCTTCGTGGTCGGTTCGATCGAAGTGACCAACTACGAGCACCTGAAGATTCTGCTCTTCGACGCGCACAACCAAGCGCATTCGCTCGAAATCCTGAATCCGCAGACGATGCGCATCTACGACGAGCTGCCCGGTCGCGGCTTCGCCGTTTCGTTCATCTGCGAGAACGAGATGGGCGAGACGCGCGCCTATCTGCGCGACGAAGGCGAAGACGGCAGCGGCCTCAAGGAGCAGACCGCGCTCGAACACATCACGCTTCCGCAGCTCTTCGAATATCTCGAAGAGATCACGTGCGTCGAGACCACCAGCCGTTAAGGCTTCTCGTTCTTTCGTTCTTTTTCGAGCCCGAAGATGGCGTCGGTCACCGCGCCGGGTTCGATCCGTAATTGCGCGAGCACGCCGGGCGCACGCACCGCGTCGGCCGCGATCCCGTACGCGAGATGCTTGGGCAGATAGGCTTCGCCTTCGCCGACACGCTTCGCGCCTTCCATCCACACCGTATGCGCCTCGCGGCTCAGCCATACGCTGCGCGCGCCGTCGGGCGTTTTGAACGCGAGCGTGTTGAAGCGCAACATCGCCGCGCGTTCGCCGGGACGCAGATGCGGCTCCGGCACGCGCGATGCGGTTAGACGCGCGCCCGCATCTTCGGGCAGCGCATACCCTTCGAGTTTTTCGCGCGGTAGCGCATCGGCGAGCGCGGCGCCGAGTTGCGGATCGTCGAGCAGCGCGAGCAGCAGCGTGCGCACGCTCACGAACGGCTCGCGCAGCGCGGCTGCGATTTCGGATGCGTGGCGCATCAGCGCGAGCAGCTCGCGCGAGAGCGGGATCTGCTCGACGGGTTCGCTCATGTGCGCCTGCTTGGCTTCAGAAGCGAACGCCCCTCCAAGCGCTGCGCCGCCCGCAGCGCGCGCACGGCATCGGCGTGACGACCCAGGCGCTTGTACGCAACGCTCAGATTGAACTGCGCGGGCGCGTAGTCGGGATCGAGCACCGCCGCGCGCTCGTAGCGGACGATCGCCGCGGCGGCATCACCCGCCTCGAGCGCGAGATTTCCCAGGTTCACGTGCGCGGGCGCGTGGGTGGGATCGATGGCGAGCGCTGCCTCGAAGTCGGCGCGGGCATCCTCGGCGCGACCGAGCGCCATGCGCGCCACGCCCCGCTTATTCGTGAGAAAGGCGCGTTCGCGCGGGGTCGCATCGGGCGCGCCCAGCAGCTCGGTGAGCTGCGCATCGGCCTCGGCGGCGCGCCCGGCGCGCAGCAAGCCCAGGGCGCGCTCCCGGGGCGAGGCGGGCGGGCGGAAAGCGAATCGGCGCAAGAACGTGAACACGGAGAGTGCATGTTCACGATCGACGTCGTCACGCTCTTCCCGGAAGTCTTCGCACCCTTCGTCGGGCTCTCGATCGTGGGGCGCGCGGTCGAAGCGGGCGTGGCGGAAGTGCGCTACCATCACCTGCTCGACGCCCTTCGAGGTAGCGAGCGGGCCGACGATACGCCCTACGGCGGGGGCGCGGGGATGGTGCTGCGGGTCGAGCCGGTGGCGCGGGTGCTCGATGCGATCCTCGCCGCCGCCCCACCCGACGAGCGCCGGGTGATCGCCGCCCCGAGCCCGGCCGGCAAGCGCTTCGAGCAGGCCGATGCCCGCCGCTTCGCCGCGCTCGACCGCCTGATCATCGTCTGCGGCCACTACGAGGGCATCGACGAGCGCCTGACCGAGCTCTATCCGATCGAGGAGTTCTCGCTCGGCGACTTCGTGCTCACCGGCGGCGAGCTGCCCGCGCTCGCCTTCATGGATGCGACGGTGCGCCTGCTGGAAGGCGCGATCGCGCCCGAGTCCGCCGAGGCGGAATCGTTCTCCGAGGGGCTGCTGGACTACCCGAGCTACACCCGGCCGCCGGTCTTCCGCGGGGTCGCGGTGCCCGAGGTGCTGCTCTCCGGCAACCACGCCAAGATCGCCGAATGGCGTCGGGCCCAATCGCGCGCGCGCACCGAGGCCCGGCGAAAAGATCTGCTCCGCGAGGAGCCTGGGCCTTAAGGGCTTGATGGGGCCGCCATCCTCGTGATATAGTGCCGAGGTTGTCACGCCGGGGGGCTTCCTTCGGCTTCTTCTTCGTCCGAACAGAGATTTCGCCATGAACGTCATCGACGTCCTGAACAAGGAACAGCTCAAAGAATCGATCCCCGAATTCCGCCCGGGCGACACCGTCAAGGTGTACTCCAAGGTCGTGGAAGGCGGCAAGGAACGCACCCAGATGTTCGAAGGCGTCGTCATCGTTCGCAAGGGCGGCGGCGCGCACGAGTCGATCACGGTGCGCCGCGTGGCGCACGGCGTCGGCGTCGAGAAGTCGTTCCTCGTGCACAGCCCGCGCGTCGAGAAGATCGAAGTGAGCAAGCGCGGCATCGTGCGCCGCAGCCGCCTCTATTATTTGAGCGAGAAGATCGGTAAGGCCGCCCGCATCAAAGAAAAGAAGGCGGTTAAGCAGTAGCCCTGACGCCGCTGCAACTGCTCGGGCTCGTCGCGGTCTTCGCGATAGCTCGATTCACGATCAGTCTCAAACTCTTCACGGCCGGCGACTCGAAGTCGTCGGCCGTTGCTGCGTTGCGCGATTACCTCGACGCGTTCATCGTGGCGGGGCTCGCGGCGCTGCTGCTGATCACCTTCGTGATCCGCATCTTCTACATTCCGTCGATCTCGATGATTCCGACGCTCCAAGTGCACGACGCGCTGCTCGTCGATGAGCTGGATTATCATCTGCATCCGCCGCGCTCCGGCGACGTCGCCGTTTTCGTGCCGCCGGTCGCATCGCAGGGCGACGAATTCATCAAGCGCGTCATCGGCGTTCCGGGTGACACACTTCGCATTTCCGATGGTATCGTGTATCGGAACGGCGTCGCGCTGCGGGAACCGTACGAAAACGAGCCGCCCGGGTACGATCTCACGATCAAGGATTACGGGATCTACGTGGACGGCGAACCGCTCGATCCCCGACAGGCGAACGTTCCGCCCAAGGCGCTGTGGCAAGCGCCGAACCGGATTCCCAAGGGTTTTTACTTCATGCTCGGCGATAATCGTAATTACTCGGACGATTCGCACGTGTGGGGCTTCGCGCAGCTGCACGGTCGGTTCGCCGCGGGGCCGCTCGCGCACACGAACGTGCGCGCGTCGTTCACGGGCCGAGCGTTTCTCATCTTCTGGCCGTTTGGCCGTTTTCGCATCATCCGTTAACCGCGAGAAAAGTACCGATCTGCACATGACGCCTCTCGAACTTCTCACCATCGTCGGCATCCTCGTCGTCGTTCGTTTGATCCTCACCGCACGCGCGCTTACGACGCCGACCGCATCCGGGCGTCTGATGACGGTCGCGCGCGAATACTTCGACCCGTTCATCTACGCCGGGCTCGCCGCGTGGGTGTTGATCACGTGGGTCGCGCGCACGTACTACATTCCGTCGGCCTCGATGGTGCCGACGCTCGAAGTTCACGACGTGCTGCTCGTCGATAAGTTCGAGTATCGTTTCCACACGCCGAATCGGGGCGACATCGTCGTCTTCCCGCCGCCGATTCCCACCCCCGACGATTTCATCAAGCGCGTGATCGGGCGACCCGGCGATACGCTGCGCATCGCGGGCGGCGTGGTGTACGTAAACGGCAAGCCGCTCGACGAGCCCTACATCGCGCAGAAGCCCGACTACGATCTCGAGATCAAGAACTACAACATCTACGTCGACGGCCAGCCGCTCGATCCGTCGCAGGCGAACATTCCGCCCAAGCGGATGTGGACCTCGCCGAACACGATCCCGCCGAACTGCTACTTCATGATGGGCGACAACCGCAACGACTCCGAGGACTCGCACGTCTGGGGCTTCGCACAGCTGCACGGCGATTTCGCCACCGGTCCGCGCGCGGGCGAACCCGCGGGCTTCACCGGCCGCGCGTTCTTGATCTTCTGGCCGTTCAATCAAGCGAAGATTCTGAAGCCGTAGGACAAACGATTTCGCGCTCCTAAAAGAAGCGCGATGGTTCCGATGGCGCAGGTGCGTTCGATCGCGAGTCTCGCCCTGCAGCTGGCGATTCTTACCGCGCTGATTGCGGCATTCTTCGTGCGCACGCCGCAGGTTTCCGGGCCGTCGATGGAACCGCACATCGTCTCGGGCGAGTACGTGCTGATCGACACGCTCGCCTACCGCTTCGGCGGAACGCCGCACCGCGGCGACGTGGTGGCGTTCGAACACGACGGTGCGGTGCCGGAGGTCTTCATCAAACGCGTCATCGGCCTGCCGGGCGATCGCGTGCGCATCACGCGCGGAACGGTCTACATCGACGGCACGCCGCTCGCGGAGCCGTACGTGCGTTACGCCGATCGGCGCAGCTTTCCCGAAGTGACGGTGCCGCCCGGCAACGTCTTCGTGCTCGGCGACAATCGCGCGAACAGCGAGGACTCGCGCTTCTTCGGCCCCGTTCCCGATCGTGATCTGATGGGACGCGCGGTCGCGGGCATCTGGCCGCTCGCCGCCGTCGGCGCGCTGTAGGGCTTGCGATGACGCAGCACGACGCCGCGCTCAACAAGGTCATTCAGTGGTATCCCGGCCACATGGTTCGCGCGATGCGCAAGATCGGCGAATACCTCAAGCTGATTGACATCGTCATCGAAGTCATCGATGCGCGCGCGCCGCGCAGCGACGCGAACCCGCTGCTCGACGAGTTGATCGGCACGCGCAGGCGCTTGGTCGTGCTCAGCCGCGAAGATCTCGCCGATCCGGCCGCCACCAAGGCGTGGATCGCCGATTTCGCCGCGCGCGGCCGCACCGCGATCGCCGCCGAAGGCCGCCAGCAGCAGAGCGTCTCGAAGATTCTCCACGCGCTGACCGCGATCGCCGCCGAACGCAAAGGCAACTCGCGTGCGATCGTGGTCGGCCTGCCGAACTCGGGCAAGTCCTCGGTGATCAACGGCCTGCTGCGCCGGTCCGCGGCGCGCACCGAGGATCGCGCGGGCGTTACCCGGCAACTGCAATGGTTCCGGCTCTCGCCCGCGATCGAGCTGATGGATTCGCCCGGCATCCTGGTGCCCAAGATCGAGTCACCCGAGTCGCAGTGGAAGCTCGCCATGATCGGCGCGGTGCCGCGCGAACGCTACGATCCGGTCGAAGTGGTCTTTCACTTTCATCGCTGGCTCGTCGAACAGCGCAAGGGGCGCACCGAGGTGCCCGATCTCGAAGCCTTCGGACGCGCGCGCGGCTTCATGCGTCGCGGCGGCGAGATCGACGAGCACAATGCCGCGCAATCGTACGTGCGCGCCTTCAACGAAGGCGCGTTCGGACGCATCAGTCTGGAGTGGCCGGATGGCGGATCGCGCGAGCACGGCGCGTAAGGCGAAGAACGCCTACGAGCGCGAGCGCCGCCGCCTGCATCGGCTGCACGGCTTCGAGAACGCCGCGCGCGAGCGTGGATTTCGGCTGCTCGGCGGCGTGGACGAGGTTGGACGCGGACCGCTCGCCGGGCCGGTCGTGGCCGCCTGCGTCGTCGCGAGCGAACCGCTGCTGCTCAAGGGCCTCAACGACTCCAAGCAAGTGCGCCCCGAACTGCGCGCGGAGCTGGCCGAGCAGATTCGCGCCTGCGCGACCGGGTGGGGCATCGGCGTGGCGAGCGTCGAGGAGATCGATCGGGTCAACATCTACTGGGCGAGCGTGCTTGCGATGGAGCGCGCGATCGCCTCGCTCAGCTGCCCGCCGCCGGAGTACCTCTTCACCGACGCGGTGCGCATCAAGGCGTTCGCGGGACCGCAAGAGCCGCTCATCAAGGGCGACGCGCGCTGCGCGCTCGTGGCGGCCGCGTCGATCGTCGCCAAGGTCTACCGGGACGACCTGATGCAGGGCCTGCACGCGGAGGATCCGCGGTACGGCTTCGGCGAGCACAAGGGCTACGCCACCCCGCAGCACCTGGAGGCGCTCAAGCGCTACGGGCCGACCGTCCACCACCGCTCGGGCTTCGCTCGCGTGCGCGACGCCCAGCTCGAACTCTTGTTCGCGGGCTCGGATGTCGCAGAGGCATGCGATGAACAGGACGAGCACGACCAGCAAGGGGCGCTTCGGTGAAGAGGCCGCGGCGCGCTTTCTCCGCGAGCGTGGCTACCGGATCGTGGCGCGCAACGTGCGCGTACCCGGCGGCGAGATCGATCTCGTCTGCCTGGAAGGCGGCACCATGGTCTTCGTCGAGGTGAAGTGGCGCCGCAACGGCAGCTACGGGAGCGCACTCGGTGCGGTCGGCGCCCGCAAGCAGGCCACCCTCCGGGCGGCGGCTGCCGACTACGCTCAGATCGTCGCGCCGTCGGCGCGAATTCGCTTCGACGTCGTCGCGATAGACGGTAATCGCGTGACCCTGCATCGAAACGCCTTCTAGTCGCTCTATGGATATTTCGGACTAGTGGAGTCACTCCAAGGACGGACGCTCGGCGGCCGCTACGCGGTAGCCCAGCTCATCGGACGAGGCGGGACGGCGGATACCTACCGCGCGGTCGACCAGACCCTGCATCGCGACGTCGCGGTGAAGGTGCTGATCGAGCGCTCCGATGAGACCAACGCGCGCTTGCTGATGGAAGCGCGGGCGATGGCGCGTCTGAACCACCCGAACATCGTCGCGGTCTACGACGCCGGCGAAGACAACGGCATCTCGTACATCGTGATGGAGCTCGTGCGCGGCAAAACGCTCTCGCAGCTCGAGAGCGGCGAGCTCGGCTACAAGCAGGCGCTGAGCTACATCTACGAGGTACTCGAAGCGCTCGAGTACGCGAACTCGCAAGGCATCATTCACCGCGACATCCAGCCGTCGAACATCCTGATCGTGGAGGACGGCCGTCACACCAAGCTCACCGATTTCGGCCTCGCGCGCCGCGCGAGCGAGGTGACGCAGACCACGCGGACGGGCCAGATCGTCGGCACGATTTCGTATCTCGCGCCCGAACGTTTCTTGAGCAAACCGGCCGACGTGCGCAGCGACCTCTACTCGGTCGGCATCGTGATGTACGAAATCTTCACCGGCACGCTGCCGTTCCGCAACGATCGCGACGACATCGTCGCCACGATGTACTCGCACGTGCACGATCTGCCGACTCCGCCGCGCGAGATCAATCGTAACGTGCCCGAGGCACTCGAACACGTGATCATGCGCGCGATCGAAAAAGATCCGGGGCGTCGCTATCAAAGCGCGCGTGAATTTTTGAACGAGATCGGCCTGCTGCTCGGTCCCGCTCAGCAGGCCACGCACGGCCACCCGCAGGCGCCGAGCCCCACCCCGCCGCACGAGCCGCGCTCGCTCAAGACGTTCTCCCCGAGCTCCGGCGACAAGACGACCGATCCCACCCTACGGCAAGCGCTCGACCGCGCGCTCGCGAGCTCGCGCAACCGCAACGACGCCTTGGAGAACGTGCTCAAAGGCATGATCGCGACGCGCCGCCGCGAGTACGACGAGGCCAAGGACGCCTACCTGGCCGCGATGCACGAGCTCTCGGCGATCAACAACGACGTGGAGTACGGCAAGACCGCGCTCAAGTACGCGACGATGGTGCTGCAAAAGGCCGCCGACGGCAAGCGCGATCGCAACGAATTGCGCGACGCGGTGAACCGCCTGAACGAGGCGCTGCGCATCTTCCAGAATTTCGGCCTGCACGAACAGTACGCGCACGCCGAGTACATGATCAACGCCCTCGAACGCACCGCGATCGGGATCATCTACTAAGAAACGTGAATGTCGAAGGATCATAAACCCGAACTCCGCCGCTCCGTCACGCCCTGGGGTTCGTTTTCATGGGGCTACTCGGACGTCGGCGCCGACATCTTCGTCGGACTCGGTCTCGTGCTCGGCGCCGCCGCCGGCGCATCGAACGTCGCCTTCCTCTTCGCGGGCGTCGTGTACATCTGCATCGGCCTTGCCTACACCGAGCTCGCGGCCACCTATCCGGTGGCGGGCGGCGGCCAGTATTTCGTGCTGCGCGGCCTGGGCGATATCTTCGGCTTCATCGCGGGCTGGGCGGTACTGCTCGATTTCACGATCGATATCGCGCTCTTCGCATGGAGCTGCGTGGAGTATCTGACCGAGCTGATCCCCTCGATCGCCGTCGGCGTGCACCCCTGGGCGCACTTCGGCGTGGTCGTACTGCTCGTGATCGGGCTCTGTGTGCTCAACATCATCGGCGTGCGCGAATCGACCGCGCTCAACGGGTTCGTGAGCGCCCTCGACATCGTGAGCGAGTCGGCGATCCTCACGCTCGGATTTCTCTTCGCGTTCGACCCGCATCTGCTGGTCCACACGATGCTGACCAGCTGGCCGTCGCCGTTCGAGTTCATGAAAGGCATCTCGCTTGCGATCGTCTCCTTCGTCGGACTCGAATCGATCTCGCAGGCCGCCGAGGAGACGCAGCGCCCCGCATCGATCATCCCGCGCACTTCGGTGGCGCTGATCCTGACGATTTTGATCTTCGCGCTCTCGTATTCCAACTTGGCGCTCGGCATGCAGACGTGGCACCCGATCCCGCTCGATGCGCAAGGGCATCATCAACTGCTCTGGCAGTGGCTCGGCAATCCCGACAACAACGGCAAAGCCGTCGCGCTCATCGCGCAGCAGGTGCCGTACTGGGGAGCGATCGCCGCGCTCTACGTGCCGGTACTCGGCGCGATCTTGCTGTTGATCTCCGCCAACTCGGGCGTCTTCGGTAGCTCGCGCATCGCCTACGCGATGGCATCGGGCGGCCTGCTGCCCTCGATCTTCCAGCGCGTGCATCCCAAATTCCGTACGCCGACGGTCTCGCTCTTGGTCTTCACCGGGCTCGCGCTGGTCGAGGTGGTCTTTGCGGCGCTGCCGTCACTCGATCCGGGCGCGGCATCGTTCTACGCGCAGCATTTCAACGGCGAAGCCGGCATCGATTTCTTGGGCGACCTCTACGCCTTCGGCGCCGCGACCAGCTACTCGTTCGTTTTCGTCGCGCTCGTTGCGCTGCGGCTCTTCGATCCGCTTAGCCCGCGCAAATTCAAGATTCCGCTCAACATCCCGGTCACCGTGCGCGGCGAACGCGCGGAGTTTCCGGTGATCGCCGTGCTCGGCTTCATCGGCATCGTCGCGATCCTCGTCTTCACGATGATCACGCATCCGATCGGGCGCGTGGCGGGCCCCCTGTGGATCGTCTTCGGCATCGGGCTCTACTTCGTGTATCGCAAACGCAAAGGGCTGCCGATACTGCGTTCGCACAAACGCGATTGGCGCAGCGAGCAGGTGGAGATTTTGCGGCGCGCGGGCGAACTCGAACTGATGGATGAGTACGTAGCAAACCTCAAGGCGAGCGACGAACGCCGAGCGGCGGTAAAGGCCTGATGTTCGCGATTCGCATCGTTCTCGCGCTCGCTATGATCGTGGTCGGCATCGTCATCATCGTGCGCATGTTCCCGTATCCGATCCACGAGACGTTTACCGGCCTGGTGCTCGGCGCGGCCATGATCGCCCTCGGCGCGTTTCGTCTCTATCAGATCGCGCGCGTGAGGCAAGGTCAATGAGGACCTCGCTCGCCGCCGGGACGACCCACATGACGATCGAGGGCGCGTTGATCGCGCTCCTGATCGCCCTCGCGATCTTCGCGACGCTGTGGTGGATGCTCCATCCGCCCGCCTCCTTCGTGCAGCGGCTCGCCAAGGAGGCCGAGAGCGAGCTCGAGCGGATGGTCGGCTCGATCGTCGTCGTCTTCTCCCCCGAGATCCTCTCGACGCACATGATGGCACTCGCGGCGAAGCTCGCCCGCGGCGAGCGCTCGGAGCTGCTGGCGGTCTACGTGGTGGAGGTGCCCTACACGCTGCCGCCCGATGCCGAGATGCCGCTCGAAGAGCGCGAGGCGCTCGATGCGCTCGGGGCGGCCGAAACGATCGCCACCAATAACGGCGTTTCCCTACGGACCGAGACCATCAAGGCTCGTTCCACCAAGCAGGCCGTACTCGACCTCGCCAAGCGAGAGAAAGCGAACCTCATCATCCTCGGCTCGTTCCGCGAGGGCAAGTACACCGGAGCCCCCCTCGGGCGCACGATCGAGGAGATCGCCGCCGACGCCAAATGCGACGTCTTGATCGGGGTGGAAGGCAAGCACGGCACGCTGTTGTACGAAGAACCGACACCGTAACGGAGGACTCATGCGCACTACTCGCACCCTCGTCGCCGCACTCGCGGCGACCCTCATCACCCTCTCGTTCCCGCACGCGGCCTCGGCCGACAACTCCGCTCCCGCGATCGCCGCGTTCGACGCCGCGTTCGCCAAGGTGACGAGCTTCACGTACAAGCTGCATTCGCACGAAGTGAAGGGCTCGGACGTCCAGGACCGCGTCTACGACTACTCGTTCATGAAACCGCACTTTGCGAAGACGCTGATCGAATCGGGCGACGGCCGCGGTTCGGGCGGCGTGTGGGCCGGCGGCGATCAAGTGAGCGGGCATCAGGGCGGCTTTCTTTCGGGCATCCACCTGAAGGTGGGGCTGCACGACGGACGCGCCGTCTCACTGCGCGGCTACACGATCCCGCAGGGACTCCCGCAGATGATCGTCGCCACCTATCACGACGTGCCCGGCACGCTCAAGCAGATGAACGGCGGCAAGATCGGCGGCGTGAACACGACGCTGCTCGACCTGAAGGTTGCCGATCCCGCAAGCGACGGCGGCGTAACCGAACAGCGCCTCTGGCTCTCGGATGCCACGCACTTCCCGCTGCGCCAGATCCTCTACAGCGGCTCGCAAGTGGTGCTCGACCAATCGTTCACCGACTACAACCTGAACGCAAACCTCTCACAGAACGACTTCCCCTTCTAATCCCCGCCCGCCCCGTGTCACCCTGAGCGTGTCAAAGGACGGCACGACCGTGTCATCCTGAGCCTGTCGAACGACGACACGACCGTGTCATCCTGAGCTTGTCGAAGGACGACACGACCGTGTCATCCTGAGCCTGTCGAAGGACGACACGACCGTGTCATCCTGAGCTTGTCGAAGGACGACACGACCGTGTCATCCTGAGCTGGTCGAAGGAAGACCCGGGCGTGGCATGCG
>DAHUZB010000022.1 GCA_027306785.1 Vulcanimicrobiota bacterium | reverse complement strand
GCGTCCGCCCGCACTCAAGCCTCGGGGGCAAAACGCCCGACGCCGCGTATTTCAACCAACGGCCTGAACTTCAGGCAGCATAACTCGCAAGGGGCCACTTATCGGCCGAGTATTTCTGTCCAGGTAAACGGGGCCACCGCTGAGATGGGAGTTGGGTTGATTCGTTTTTCCATAACCCGGAGCAGAGGCGAGCGCCGGGCTTCGAGTGGCATGGCCCGTACCCGGTCGGTGGAAGTCGTGGGGCGTGGTTCAATGAGGCGACAGGCGAGTCGCTTCACCCCGATTTAAGCCATGAGAAGCCGATTGGCCCGCATTGGGATTACACCGTACGGGGTGAAGGCGCATACAGGATATTTTCCAACGGAGACATGATCGATAAACCATGAATTCTGCTAAGCAGATGAGTTTTGTCCGGCAAGCTCTAGAGGACGGTTGGACGCTCTGCAACTTGCTGTTACAACACGCGAAGTTGGAGTCGCCTTACGAATTGTCTACCATAAATGGCGCGATTGCATTTCCTGAAACGCCGCCTGAGACGGGCGGAGTCGCTCCGCTCTTGCAAGATCCGGACCTGGCGCGCATTATTCATGATCCACAGAGTAGGGAAGTTCTCATTTGCGAACACTATTTGGCAAGACCAACTGATCGATGGATCAGAGACACGCCAAATCCGCTGATGGCAGCTACAAACGCTAATCTCTTCTATTATAACGAGGAAGTCTACGCATACGCCCGGATGGGCAATCTTGGAGAAGTTGTTGCTGCAGTATCAGCCACCAGGACGTACCGCCTTGTCGGAATTGAAATTGATCCTGACGATTTTGTCGTTACTAATCGATCCCACGTCGATCTTGCGTTTATGAACAGGGTGGTTGCTGCCGTGCGACGCGTTTTCGTGCTGGCTCATGATGGAGAAGCGCTCATGATCGCCAATGCGTCTGGGGATATGAGGCCCCACCCGGAACGGGTCGCCCCGTCGCGTTAGCGCCCGCGGTCGCGGCGGACTTGGGCTTTTTGCCGCGGATGGCGGTGTTTTTCATGGCGCGGATGATCGCGTCGATTTTGGCGGCGGGGACTTCCACGAGCGAGAAGCGGTCGGTGATCTCGATGGCGCCGATCTCGCGTGAAGGGATGCCCGCTTCGTTCGCGATCGCGCCGACCAGGTCGCCCGGACGGATACCGGCGCCGCGCCCGAGGCCGATATACAGCTTCTCGGCATCGGCTGCGCTCAAACGCGCGCTGGGCTTCGTACGCGGGCCTTTGGCCGGTCTGATGGAGTTTGCTCTCTTTCCAGTCGGCGGTGAGGAGGCTGTCGTAAGCGAAGCTGCGGATGTCGCGGCTGGAGATGGGACTTGGGTTGATTCGTTTTTCCATAACCCGGAGCAGAGACCAGCGCCGGGCTTCGAGCGGCATGGCCAGTACCCGGTCGGCGGCAGCAATGGAGCGTGGTTTAGCAAAGGTATCGCCAGGGAGTCGCTTCGTCCAGACCTCGGTCACGTAGATCCCATCGGGCCCCATAGGGACGTCATCCGGACCTGACGGTCGGTTCAGAATATTTCCAAATGGAGATATGATGGAGAAGCCATGAGCCACGAACGTCAGATACGCTTTATCCGTGAGCAACTTAAAGACGGATGGAGTCTGTGCAATATGTTGCTCCCGCGTATTGAGGATGCGCGACCAGTGCGTCTATTTACGGTTGACGGGGAGATCCCGCTACCTTCAATTGAGCCTCAATACGGTGGACTCGCTCCGTTGTTACAATATGCGGATATCGTGAATATTCTTCGTGCGAATCTGCCAGACGACGGCTCGATGATTATATTCGAAGATTATCTTGAGCGAGCATCCGAAATCGGAACGAATGCAGGAGGCGCGTGTTTCATCTTTTACGGTAAGGAATGCTATACGTACGCGAGCCTAAATGATTCTTCTGCCGTGAAAGATGCAGTCTACGAATCGATAGCTTTTCGCCACGTTGGCATAATGGTTGACGGCGACGCCCTGGCGTTCTCGGATAGATGTGAGGTTGATGAGACGTTTATGAAGACGCTTGCCGCATCCGCGAGATTCCTGATTTTGAGCGCTCATGATGGAGAGGCACTCATGATCGTGTCACTTGAATCGGGTACACGGTCCACGCTCTCGGCTTGAACCAGCGTGAGGCGCGCGCCCTACTCCCTCGACGACGTCGATCGTCAGGTCAGCGTGGACTAGCCCCAAAGGCGAGTCCGTGCAGAACGACTCGCGCCGTCGCGTTAGCGCCCGCGGTCGCGGCGGACTTGGGCTTTTTTGCCGCGGATGGCGGTGTTTTTCATGGCGCGGATGATGGCGTCGATTTTGGCGGCGGGGACTTCCACGAGCGAGAAGCGGTCGGTGATCTCGATGGCGCCGATCTCGCGTGAAGGGATGCCCGCTTCGTTCGCGATCGCGCCGACCAGGTCGCCCGGGCGGATGCCGGCGCCGCGCCCGAGGCCGATGTACAACTTCTCGGCATCGGCTGCGCTCAAACGCTCGCTGGGCTTCGTACGCGGGCCTTTGGCCGTTCCGGCTTTCAGGGCGCGTGCGGGAGCGAGGCTCACCGCGGGAATCTCCGCTTCGTCGCGCTCCGCATCGCCGTCGCGTGCGTCGAGCAGTTTGACGGCGGCTGCGGCGACGTCGTACACGTCGTACTCCGATGCGAGCGTCTCGATCATGCCGCGGTAGCGTTCCAAACCGCCGTCGGTGAGGGCGGCTTCGAGCGATGCGCGCGTGCGTTCGATGCGGCGCTCGCGCAGGTCGTGCACGGTCGGAATGTTCTCGATGCGCACCTTGCGTTTGGTGTGGTGCTCGATGTTGTGCAGCAGGCGCTGTTCGCGCGGCTCGGCGAGCGTGATCGCTACGCCTTCGCGGCCCGCGCGGCCGGTGCGGCCGATGCGATGCACGTAGGCGTCGGGTGAAGAGGGCACGTCGAAATTAAAGACGTGCGACAGGTGCTCGATATCGAGGCCGCGCGCCGCCACGTCGGTCGCCACCAGAATCTCCGATGTGCCTTCGCGGAAGCGGCGCAGCACGCGATCGCGCTGCTCTTGCGAGAGCCCGCCGTGAATCGCTTCGGCGGCGTAGCCGCGCGCCGCGAGCGTTTCGGTGAGTTCGTCCACTTCGGTGCGCGTGCGGCAGAACACGATCGCGGAGCTCGGCGATTCCACGTCGATCACGCGGCCCAATGCGGCGGCCTTGTGCGCGCGCTGCACCACGTAGACCACCTCGCGCACGCGCGGCGCCTTGCCCGCGGCGGGCGCTTCGCTCGCAATCGTCACGTAGAGCGGATCGCGCAGATGCTTCTTCGCGATCGTCTTGATGCGCGGCGCCATCGTGGCGGAGAAGAGTGCGGTCTGACGCTCCTCGGGCAGCGCCTGGAGAATCGCCTCCAGCTCGTCGGCGAAGCCCATGTCCAACATCTCGTCGGCTTCGTCGAGCACCAGGAACGACACGCGGTCGAGCGCGAGCGTGCCGCGCTGCAGATGGTCGAGCGCGCGTCCCGGCGTCGCGACCACCACATCCACGCCGCGGCGCAGTGCCCGCAGCTGCTGCGTGTACGATTGGCCGCCGAAGATCGGCAGCACGCTCGTGCCGAGCACGCGGCCGTACTTGTGAATCGCTTGCGCGACCTGCATCGCGAGTTCGCGCGTCGGTACGAGCACGAGCGCGCGGATCGCGCGGTCGTCGCCGGAGACGTGCGCCACGCGCTGCAGCAGGGGCAGCGCGAAGGCCGCCGTTTTGCCGGTGCCGGTGGCGGCCTGGCCGAGCACGTCGCGCCCGGCGAGCAGCGGCACGATCGCCTCGCGCTGAATCGCGGTGGGCTCCTCGTATCCGAGACCGTTGACCGCTTCGAGGATTTCCGACCGTAGACCGAGCGCGCCGAATCCGCTTTCCGATGTATTCACCGCGCCTTCTTCGACGCGATGGCACCCGGTCGCTTTACGACGTGCGTCGCAGGCGGCTCACTCCCACGCGTCGTGCTCCTCCCACGTGGTGGGCGCGTAGGTGATGTACTGCACGATGCGCGGGCGATCGGCGCTGTTCGGGCTCGCGCCGTGCGGCAGCGCCTGATGCCAGATCACGAGGTCGCCCGCCCGTCCGGCGATCGGCTCCGGATCGAGCGCGTACAGATCGAACGTGCGGGGATCCTCGTCGGGCCCGAACGACGCGAGCCAGTCGTCGATCGTGCGATGAAAGCCGGGCACGCAGGTGAACGCCCCCTGATTCGCAGCGGTATCGGTGAGATAGAGAATCCCTTGCAGTCCGAACGTCACCGGGCGCGTCAGATTGCAATCGAAGTGCAGCCGCGGGCCCGGAAACGGCCAGTTCGGCCGCTCGGGCGGATTGAAGCCGCACTGATCCACGCTCGGAAAGAGATCGCCGCGCTTCCACAATTGCTCGAAGGCGCCGCGGATGCGCGGCGCGCGGCGATTGGCCCACACCGCCTCGTGATGCAGGAGCGGCACCCAAATCGTATGCCCTTGCGGGCGGCCGTACCAACTCTCGGGATCGTCGCGATCCATCTCGAGAAAGCTCCAGATCGCATCCTCGGCGGCGCGGCGGCTCGCTTCGGGAACCGCGTCGTGCACGATCACGTAGCCGTTGGCATCGAAGAAGGCGAGATCGTCGTCGCTCAACACCGGCGCCCCCGCCGGGTCCGCGAGCGGCGATTCGCCGCCGTTGACCGCGGCGTTGATTGCGGCGATGCGCGCGTCGTCGATCGCGCCTCCGTTGTGCGCGAGCACCCACCGCTCGAACGCGCCGTAGTCGGGCGCCTCGCCGTAAAGATACGCGAGCGTCTCGTGCAGCCCCACGCCGAGCGCGCGCAGCAGCGTCGTATCGGCGATCCACGTCGCGGCGCGTTCGCCGGCCCCGCGCGCGCCCGCGCGTCGCTCCATCGTGCGCTCCCAGAACGTGCGCAGGTGCGGAATTGCGAGCGTCATGGCATCCACGTTTGGCAAAGGTTGCGCGCCGCCTCTCGCCGTACGCGGCCCGCATGGCGATGATCGAACAGTTCTCCGTGCGCACCGAATGGACCGGAAACCGCGGCACCGGCACGAGCAACTACCGCGCGTACGGTCGCGAGCACGTGATCTCCGCGGCCGGAAAATCGGCCGAGATTCCCGGCGCATCGGCGCCGGTCTTTCGCGGCGACGCCGCGCGGTACAATCCCGAAGAGCTCCTCGTCGCCGCCGCCTCGGCCTGCCACATGCTCTCGTTTCTTCACGTCTGCGCGGATGCGGGCATCGCGGTTACGGCCTATCACGATGAGGCGTCGTGCACCGTGCGCGTGCACCGTGACGGCTCGGGCGAAGTCGAGCGCATCGTGCTGCATCCGGTGGTCGAGCTCACCGACGAAACGCGCCGTCCCGAGCTCGACGCGCTCCACCATCGCGCGCACGAGCTCTGCTTTATCGCGCGCTCGCTCGCGTGTCCGGTGGAGTTCGAACTCTAGTTGTGGATCTTGCCCGCGTAGATCTCGCGCAATAGCGGCCCGATCGTCGCATTCGGCGGCAGCACGTAGCCGACCGGCGGCGCGGGAACGGGGAGCGGGTGCGGGTGATCGAGCGGCAGCATCGCGTCGTGGTTTTCGGGGTAGCAGACGGGCCACGGAATGTTGCCCTCTTCGCTTCCGCCGCCGGAGAACTCGGCGCTGTAATGCACGTAGTAGCAACTCATCCCGTTCGCGATCCAGTGGCGCCCGGGCAGCGGCATCAGCAGCGCGGTCACGCTCTCGCGCGGGTCTTTGCCGTTGAGATCCATGTAGGTGCGTTGATACGTCGAGGGCGTGAAGTGACTCGGCGTCGCGACACTGATCGGCGCGTTGCTCGCGCTTAAGCGCTGCGCTTCGCGCGCGAACGTTTTCTCTTGCGCCGCGAGTTGCTGCGCGAGCGACGCCGGGCGTTCGCGGCGCGGCGCGCTGCGCGGCTGCGGCGATGCGTTCGGAACCAGGTGTGCGAGCTCGGTCGGGCGCGCCTCGGGGCGCGGCACGGCGGCGCGGCGCGGCTGAACCGGCTCGCGCTGCGGCCGCGGCTGCGTGGGCGGCCGGGCGAGCGAGCGCACGTGCTGCGGCGCGGGCACGATCTTATGCCGGATCGTCACGGCGGTCGAGGAGATGAGAAACTCCTGCGGCTTGGGCGGTCGGGTTACGGAGCGCAGCAGCATCCCCCAGTGCCCGACCGCGAGCATCCAGACCAGCAGATTCAGGAGCGCCGAAACAAGCAAAGACCACGCCAAGGCGGCGCGGTCGTTCTGCTGTCGGTCGTCCCGTTCGGTAATCATGTGCGTCAGGGTGAGTGCGTGTATCGAAGTCCCGCGTGCTCGAGGATCGGTCGCCCGGCGCCGCTCAGCACGAACGATGCAAAGCGCCGCGCCGCCTCGGGATGCGGAGCTTGCTTCAGTATCGCAAGCGTATAGGTAATCTTATCTGAGAGCGATGCCTTTCCGGGCAGCGGAATGAAAGCAAGATGCCGCGCGACCGCCTCGGTCGAGTAGAGGAAGCCCACATCCGCCTCGCCGGTCTCC
Organism: Vulcanimicrobiota bacterium; assembly: GCA_027306785.1. Taxonomy (GTDB): domain Bacteria; phylum Vulcanimicrobiota; class Vulcanimicrobiia; order Vulcanimicrobiales; family Vulcanimicrobiaceae; genus REEB354. Next base: position 130,060 of record DAHUZB010000022.1, on the reverse strand, counting down.
AGGCGGACGAGCAGGTCCTCTTCGGGGAAGATCGTGCCGAGGTTTGAGGGCAGGCCGAGCAGCTTCAGCGCCTCGATGGTGCGGGCGCCCTTGGGATCGATGGCCGGATCGGTGCGGGCGATGCGCAGGCCCGGCGTACGCAAGAGCTCTTGGATCGTCGCCGGGTTATGCACCTCGGTCTCGCGGTAGAGCGTGTGGCCGCGCGCTGTGGGCGCGAAGCCGAGCACCAGCGACGCGTCGGCAAAGGTGACCGACGAGGCCACGAGCCCGGCCGCGGCCAGGCGCGCCACGTCGCGCCGGTCGGCGCTGATGAAGACGTCGGGCTTGCGCAGCCCCTCCAGGATCAGATTGGCCAGCGCCTTGCTGCCGCGCGGTTCGCCGACGAAATGCAGTCCTGCGTGCGCCGCGAGCGCGGTGGCAACCGGGCCCTCCATCGGCGTCACGAGCGAGCCCGCGTAGACGACCGAAACCGAGCCGCCGGTCGCGGGCGCGGCGCCCAAAAGCATGCATGCGGCTAGCGCCGCGAAAAGTCTGCGCATGTGATCCGTGATTCCCACGCGAGGAAGAACGCTCCCGCACGCGGCGAAGATGCACCGCATGGATCACACGCCCGAACACGACAACTCCAACGGCAGCCGCAAGCAGCTTACCAACACCCTCGTCTGGATCGGTGTGGCGGGCCTCGGCGCAGCGGTCGCGTTCACGGTCGTGCGCGCGCTGATGAACCGCCGCCCGAGCGATCCCACGAGCCAGCGCATCCAGCTGCTGATCGACGAAGCGAACCAGCTCCTCAAACAGCTTGACGACCAACGAAACTCCGCGTAGCGGCACTCCGGCGCCGGTCGTCGGCGCCGAGCTTGAGCTCTCATTCTCCGACCTGCTCGCAAACGGTCAAGCCGTGGGCCGTACGAGCGGGTTGGTTATTTTTTGCTTCGGTCCGCTGCCCAACGAACGCGCCCGCGTGCGCATCACCTCGGTCAAGCCCAAGTACGCGGTGGCCGAGATGCTCAAGCTGGTCGGCGCCTCGCCCGATCGCGTCACGCCGTTCTGCAGCGTCTTCGGCACCTGCGGCGGCTGCCAGCTCCAGCACTTCGCCTATCCCGCGCAACTGAAGTGGAAGACCGACGTGGTGCGTAGCGCGCTGCAGCGCATCGGCGGCTTCGCCGACGTGCGCGTGCGCCCGGCGCTCGGCATGGTGCATCCGCGCGGCTACCGCAACAAGATGTCGCTCGTGGTCCAACAGCGGAACGACGCGCCCGTCTTCGGCTTTTATCAGCCGCGTTCGCACGAACTCGTGCAGATCGATGCGTGCCCGATCGTGATGCCGCAGCTCAACGAGTACATCGGCCGCCTGAGCCGCTCGCGCACCACGCCCGAACTCGCCGAAGCGATGAAGAACGCGCGCCACGTGGTCGCGCGTAACGCGCGCGCCACCGGCGAGGCGGTGGTCACGATCACTTCGGCGCAGCCCTCGCCGGAGCTCGAACGCGCGGGCGAGCTGCTCGACGAGCTCTTTCCGAAAGCCGTCGGCGTAACGAATTCCTACGATCTCACGAGCCAAAACGCGATCATGGGGCGTCGCCATCGCGTGCTCGCTGGGCGCGGCGAGATCGAAGAGGTGCTCGGCAACGTACGCTACCGCGTCTCGGCTGGCTCCTTCTTTCAGGTCAATCCCGAGATCGTCGGGCGCATCTTCGAGTTCATGGCGAACGGACTCGAACATCCGCGCCGCATCGTCGATCTCTATTGCGGCGCCGGCACCTTTTCGCTCTTCTTCGCGCGCCACGGCTGCGAGGTGTACGGCATCGAGGAAAACTCGCAGGCCGTGCTCGAGGCCGAAGGCAACGCGGCGCTCAACGAACTCGAAGGCTGGCTGCGCTTTCGGGCGGGGCGCGTGGAAGATATCGTCCGCACGCACGAGGCGCGCGACGCCATGCGCGACGCCGATATCGCCTTCCTCGATCCGCCCCGCAAGGGCAGCGACGAGATCACGCTGGGCGCGATCGCGGATGCCAAGGTGCCGTACGTGTGGTACCTCTCGTGCGATCCGGCCACGCTCGCCCGGGATTTGAAGTTCCTCGCCGCCAATGGATACCGGCTCGGCATCGTGCAGCCGTTCGATATGTTCCCGCAGACGGGGCATGTCGAGACGTTGGTCACGCTCTATCGCGAGGACCACGACGTGCAGCAACGCGTGCGGGATGCGTTTCTCGACGTGCCCGTACCGGAGTGGCCGGCCGAGGCTTTATTCGCAACCGATCAACGGGAGTATCCCGAGTTTGTCATCCGAGAAGATTGACGTTCGTTACGTCGCAAAACTGGCTCGCATCGCGCTGACCGACGACGAGGTCGAGCGTTTCGGCGCGCAGCTCGGCGATCTGCTCGAGCACGTGAACGCGCTCTCCAAGCTCGACGTCTCGCAGGTGGCCGCGACCGCCCAGGTGGTGGAGTCGCGTAACGTCGAGCGCGTCGACGAGACGCGCCCGTGCCTCGACCGCGAGACCGTGCTGGAAGAAGCACCGCAACGCCAAGGCGGTTTTTTCCGCGTGCCCCGCATTATCGCCGAATAACCGAGCCGCTCGAAGGAACGTTCTTCATGGAAATCATCGAACGCAGCGCCGCGCAGATCGCGCGCGAGGTCAACGCGCGCAGCCTCTCCGCGCGCGACGTGACCGAGGCCGTGCTCGCGCGCATCGACGCCGTCGAAGGCGAGATCGGTTCGTACGTGAGCGTGCTGCACGAGCACGCGCGCGCCGCCGCCGCCCGCGTGGACGAACGCGTGGACGCGGGCGAGTCGCTGCCGCTCGCGGGTGTGCCGCTCGCGGTAAAAGACAATATGTGCCTGGTGGGCACGCGGACGACCGCGGGCAGCAAGATGCTCGAACACTGGCGCGCGCCCTACACCGCGACCGCCGTGCAGCGCCTGCTCGATGCGGGCTGCGTTCCGGTCGGCAAAGCGAACATGGATGAGTTCGCGATGGGGTCGAGTTGCGAGAATTCCGCGCTCGGCGTAACGCGCAATCCCTACGATCTCACCCGCGTGCCCGGCGGCTCGAGCGGCGGCTCGGCGGCGGCGGTCGCCGCGTTCGAAGCGGCCATCGGCATGGGCAGCGATACCGGCGGTTCGATCCGCGAACCGGCGGCGTTCTGCAATCTCGTCGGCTTCAAGCCCACCTACGGACGCATCTCGCGCTACGGTCTGATCGCGTTCGCATCGAGCCTGGATCAGATCGGGCCGCTCACGCGCACCGTCGAAGACGCGGCGCTCGCCTACGACGTGATGGCGGGCAAGGACCCGATGGACGCCACCTCGATCGATCGCGCCGTCGAGCCGACGGCGACGCATCTGCGTACCGATCTTTCCGGCATGAAGGTCGGCCTCGTCAAGCAGTTCGGCACGAGCGAGCTCGGCGGCGAGATCGACGCCGTCTACCGCAAGGCCTATCAGGATCTCCAAGCGCTCGGCGCGGAACTCGTCGAGGTCGAGCTGCCGACCGCCGATTACGGTCTGGCCACGTACTACTTGATCGCGCCCGCCGAGTGCTCGTCGAACCTCGCGCGCTTCGACGGCGTGCGCTACGGCATGCGCGTGGACGGCGCCGACGTGCACGACATGTACGAAAAGACGCGCGCGGCCGGTTTCGGCCCGGAAGTCAAACGCCGCATCCTGATCGGCACCTATGCGCTTTCGAGCGGTTACTACGACGCCTACTACGTGCGCGCGCAGAAGGCGCGCACGCTGATCGCGCGCGATTTCGAACGGGCCTTCGCGCAGTGCGATCTGATCGCGTGCCCGGCCGCGAGCTCGCCCGCCTTCCAGTTCAACGCCAAGAGCGATCCCTACAGCATGTATCTGATGGATTACTACACGATTCCGATGTCGCTCGCCGGTCTGCCGGCGCTCTCGGTCCCCTGCGGCTGGACGACTCCCGCGGGAGCCGATCGTCCGATGCCGCTCGGCCTGCAGCTCACCGCACCGCTCTTCAAAGAGCGCGACGTGCTCGCCGCCGCCCACGCCTACGAACAGAAGACGCAGCATGCGGCCGCGCACAAACCGGCAATCGCCACGGTGGGTGCGTAGCGATGTCGACGAACTGGGAAGCGGTTATCGGCATCGAGTGCCATGTCGAGCTCAGGACGGCGAGCAAGATGTTCTGCGGCTGCGCCAACGAGTTCGGCGGGGAGCCGAACACGAAGGTGTGTCCCGTCTGTCTCGCGCTGCCCGGCGCGCTGCCGGTGCCCAATTCGGCCGCGATCGAGCATATGATCGCGGCGGGACTCGCGTTCGGCGCGGAGATTCCGGCGTTCTCGAAGTTCGATCGCAAGAATTACTTCTATCCCGACATGCCCAAGGATTATCAGATTTCGCAGTACGATATGCCGCTTACGCAGGGCGGTACGGTACGGTACTGGCTCGAGGACGGCACGATGAAAGCGTGTCGTCTCACGCGCATCCATCTGGAAGAAGATACCGGCAAATCCACGCATGCGGGCTCCGGTGACGGACGCATCGCGGGCAGCACCTACTCGCTCGTCGATTTCAACCGCGCGGGCGTCCCGCTCATGGAGTGCGTCTCCGAGCCCGACATCCGCAGCGCGGACGAAGCGGTGGCCTATCTCGAAGCGCTGCGCCGCACGCTGCAGCAGCTGGGCGTGAGCGACGTCAAGATGGAAGAAGGCTCGCTGCGCTGCGACGCCAACGTCTCGATCCGTCCGCTCGGCGCCACCGAGTACGGCACCAAGACCGAGATCAAGAACATGAACTCGTTCCGCTCCGTGCACCGCGCGATCACGAGCGAAATCGAGCGTCAGATCGCGCTCGTCGAAAAGGGCGAACGCGTGGTGCAGGAGACGCGCGGCTGGGACGAAGTGCGCGGCGTCACCCACTCGATGCGCAGCAAAGAACAGGCGCACGACTATCGCTACTTCCCCGATCCCGATCTCGTGCCGATGGAGATCGCGCGCGAGATCGTCGAGAAGGTACGGGCATCGCTTCCCGAACTGCCGCACGCGCGTTTCGAGCGCTACACCTCGCAACTCGGCCTCGACGTGAAGCAGGCGACGCAGCTGATCGACAACCTTCCGCTCGCGCAGTACTTCGATGCGGTGGTCGCGGCGAGTAATAATCCCAAGCAGGCGACGAACTTCGTGCTCGGCGATCTCTCGCGCCTCGCAAACGAGCACGAGACCCCGGTGCACGCGTCGCCCGTCACGCCCGAACACTTGGCCGAATTGATCGCGCTCGTCGAAGGCAAGACGATCAACTCCAAGATCGCCAAGGAGCTCATCGAGCGCATGTGGCGTGGCGATGGCTCGCCCAAAGCGATCGTGGAGAAGGAAGGGCTCGCGCAGACGAGCGATCCGGCGGCAATCGAGCGCTTCGTCGACGACGTGCTCGCCGCCAACGAAAAGAGCGTGGCCGATTACCGCGCGGGCAAGACCAACGTGATGGGCTTCCTCGTCGGTCAGGTGATGAAGGCGAGCAAAGGCAAAGCCGATCCCGCGCTCGTGAACGGCGTGATGAAACGCAAGCTCGAGGGCTAGGAGCCGCGCCGATGCTCGCCGACGAGCGCACGCTCGAAGCGCTCGATTTCGCGACCGTTCGCGCGCGCGTCGTCGCGGCAACGCGCACCCATCGCGGCCGTGCGCGCGCCGCCGAACTCGCGCCCGCGACCGATTTTGCGCTCGTGCGCGTCGAACAAGCGCGCACGGCCGCGATCCGCGAGCGCGTGGTCGCGCACGATCTGCACGTGCTTCCGGCCGTGGAGACGGCGGAGCTCACGCAGGGCGCCGCCGTCGGTCGCACGCTCGCGCCGAGCGATCTGCGCAGCGTCGGCGAGGCGATCTCGGCTGCCGCCGCGGCGCATAACGCCCTGCGCGAAGAGCACGATCCCGTGCTCGCCCCGCTGCTCTCGGGCTATACGCCGCTGCGCGATCTGCACCGCTCGCTGACCGATGCGATCGACGAACGCGGCGTGGTACTCGACCGTGCCTCACCCGCGCTCGGTCGCATCCGCAGAAGTCTTCAGCACGCGCAGAGCGACGCGCGTGACCGCGTCGCGTCGATCGTGCGCGGCGATAAATACGCGCGCGCGATTCAGGACAACGTGGTGACGATCCGCGAAGGGCGCTTCGTGGTGCCGATCAAGGCTGAATTCTCCGGTGAGTTTCCCGGCATCGTGCACGACACGAGTTCGTCGGGTCAGACGCTCTTCATCGAACCGCTCGCCGCGCTCGAGGCGAACAATCGCCTGCGCACGCTGCGCTTGGAAGAAGAGCGCGAGGTGCTGCGCGTGCTCGAAGCGCTCTCACGCTCGGTCGGCGCGCAGGCCGACGCGATCGAACGCAACGTGGAGATGCTCGCCGAGATCGACCTGCTCGTGGCCAAGGCGAACGTTGCGCGCACGATGGACGCGATCGCGCCCGAACTCAGCGACGATGCCGTCGCGCATATCGAGCGCGGGCGCCATCCGCTCATCGCGGGCGGCGTCGTGCCGCAGACGATCCCGCTCGACGGCCCGACGCAGCTGCTCGTGATCAGCGGCCCGAACATGGGCGGTAAGACGGTCGCGCTGAAGATGGTCGGGCTCTTCATCGCGATGACCTATGCGGGCATGCAGGTTCCGGCCGCATACGGCACGCGCATCGGGCATTTCACCTACGTCATCGCCGACGTCGGCGACGAGCAATCGATCGTCGGCAATGCCTCGACCTTTTCGGCACATCTACAGCGGATGCGCGAGATGCTCGCGCGCGCCGACGCGCGCACGCTCGTGCTCGTCGACGAGATCGGCGGCGGCACGGAGCCCGGCGCGGGCGCGGCGCTCGCGATCGCGATGCTGGAACGGCTGCTCGCGGTCGGCGCGCACGGCGTCGTCACCACCCACGCGACGGAGCTCAAGCTCTTCGCGAGCGGCACGCCGGGGGTGGCGAACGCGAGCGTGCGCTTCGATCCGCAGACCTTTCGTCCGACCTACCACCTGGATCTCGGCGCGCCCGGACAATCGCTCGCCTTTCCGCTCGCGACCGCGCTCGGGATCGCGCCCGGTATCGTGGAACGCGCGCAGTCGCTGCTCGATTCGCGCGAGCGCGATTACGAATCGGCGCTGGCCGAGCTCTCGCAACGCGCGAGCGAGTTGCAGAGCGAACGCGACGGGCTCGCCGCGGAGCGCCGTGCCGCCGCGCAGGAGCGCGAGACGCTCGCACGCGAGCGGGCCGCGTTCGACGCCGAGCGCGGCGGCTTCGCCGATCGCGCCGAGGAGCAGCTGACGCAGAGCCTGCGCGCCTTCACGACCGAACTACAGCGCCGCGCCGAAGCCGCGCAGGCCGCGCGCCCGCGCGTCACGCCCGCGCAGAGCGCGTTGCTCGCAAAGACCGCCGAGGAGATGCGCAGGGCGCTCGGGATCAAGGATGCCGCGCAGGAAGCCGCGCACGACGGCACCTTCGCGCCGAACGATGCGGTGCGCGTACGCTCGCTGCGCCAAGATGCGAGCGTGATCGAAGATTACGGCGATACGGTACTCGTGGCGATCGGCCCGATGAAGACCGTCGTGAAGAAGGCCGATCTCGAGCGGAAGAGCGCCCTTCGACGAGCTCAGGGTGACACGAGAGCTCAGGGTGACACGAGAGCGTTCCGACGAGCTCCGGGTGAGACGAGTGCGAAGGTCGCTGCGGCGGCGCGGACGATGGCGGAGCTCGATGTCCGCGGCAAGCGGTACGTGGAGGCCGAGCCGGTGGTGGATCGCTGGGTCGACGAAGCGATGCTCGCGGGGAATTCGCCGCTGCGACTGATTCACGGCAAGGGCACCGGGATGCTCGGTCGCGGGTTGCAGGAGTTCCTTCGCTCGCATCCCGGTGTGAAAAGCGTGCGCTACGGCAACGAGGACGAGGGCTCCGGCGGCGTGACGATAATTGAACTGCGATGACTCAGGCCCCGCATTTTTCCGACGTCGAGTATTTGCTCGACGGCTTCGATACCGTTGAAACCGTCGAGGATTTCCGCGCGCGGCTGAAACTCGGCCGCCCGCTCAACATCAAACTCGGCATCGATCCGACCAGCCCCGATCTGCATCTCGGCTTCATGGTCGTACTGCACAAGCTGCAGCGCTTTGCCGAAGCGGGCCACAACGTCACGTTGATCATCGGTGATTTTACCGCGTCGATCGGCGATCCGAGCGGACGCAACGCGATGCGTCCGCCGCTTACGACCGAGCAGATCGACGCGAACATGACGACCTACCGCGAACAGGCGGGCAAGGTGCTCGATCTCGAGCGCGTGCGGATTCGCTACAACTCCGAATGGCTCGGCGCGATGAACTTTTCTCACCTGGTGCGGCTCACGTCGCACGTCACGGTCGCGCAGATGCTCGAGCGCAACGATTTCCACAACCGCTACGGCTCGGGCACCCCGATCTCGCTGCACGAATTTCTCTATCCCGTCGCGCAGGCGTACGATTCGATCGCGGTCGAGGCCGACGTCGAGTTGGGCGGGACCGATCAGCTCTTCAATCTGCTGCTCGGGCGGCATTTTCAGCGCGAACACGGGCAATTGCCGCAGATCGCCGCGACGGTTCCGCTGCTCGTCGGACTCGACGGCGTGAAGAAGATGAGCAAGTCGATCGGTAATTACGTCGGCATCGCCGAGCCCGCCGCGACGCAGTTCGGCAAATTGATGTCGATGAGCGACGAACTAATGCCCACCTACGCGCGCCTCGCCGCGTTTCACTCGCAGGCCGAGGCCGATGCGCTCGCCGCGCGCCTGGCGTCGGGCGGCGCGAACCCGATCGAGGAGAAGAAACGTCTGGCCGAGGCCATCGTCGCGCGCTACCACGGCGCGGCCGACGCCGGCGCCGCGCGCGACTACTTCGAGCGCACGGTGCAGCGCAAGGAGATTCCGACCGAGGACGTGCCCGAGATCGCGCTCGGTGATGCCACGCGCGTCACCGATGTGCTCGTGCTCGCTCGCTTCGCGGAGAGCAAGCGGGCCGCGGAGCGACTTATCTCGGGGAATGGGGTCAAAGTCGATGGTATAGTCGTGAACGATCCGCGGGCTGCGTGGACGGCCACCGAGCCGGCCGTGCTCTCCGTGGGATCGCGCAAATTCGTCCGCGTCCTGCCGAGGTAACGTGATGCCGCTGCTGCCCCCCGTCACCTACACGTCGTCTGCGCCGAAACTCGACGGCGAGACCTTCGTCTGCAAGCGCTGCAAGCGCGAATATCCGCATCCGCAGGCCGGTCAGCGCCCGATTCGCTGCGAGTGCGGCTGGTGGTACTACAACGACGGCGCGGGCATCCGCGAGGCGTTCTGGCAGCGTCTCGAGCCGTATCGCATGCCGCCGGAGCTCAAGCGTCTCTTTCCGGTCGATATCTAGCGCTCTTCGAGCGTGGAGCCGCTCTCGTCGGCGAGAGCGAGCACCTCGTCCGTGGTAAACACGTAGAGCTTCTTACAGAATTCGCAGGTCGCCTCGGTCTCGGGCCGTTCGGCAGCCAGACGACGCAGTTCGTCGGCTCCCATCCCGAGCAGGGCGGCCTCGACTTTTTCTCGGCGGCACGTGCACGCGAAGCGGAGATCCATCGTGCGGTGCGAGCGCAACTCGAGCCCGTCGGCGAGCGCGTGCAGCAGCGCGTGCGCGTCGGCTCCCTCGTTGATCAGTGCGGTCACCGGCGGCATCGCGAGCGCGCGTGCTTCGAGCATCGCCACGGCCTTTTCATCGGCGCCCGGCAGCACTTGCGCGAGCACGCCGCCCGCGGCGCGGACGCCGTCGGGATTGGCGAGCACGCCGAGCGCGACCACGCTCGGAATTTGCTCCGACGAACTCAAGTAGGCGGCCAGATCCTCGGCCACTTCGCCCGAGTAGAGCGGCACCACGCCCACGTACGGTTGACCCACTTCGTAGGATTTCGTCACTTGCAGCGAGCCGCTGCCGAACGCGCCCGCGACGTCGAATTTGGCGCGCGCGTTCAGCGGCAGATCCGCGTGCGGATGCTTGGCGTAGCCGCGCGCGCCGATCACTTCGGGCTCGAGCAGCCATGCGTCGGCGGTGGCCGAGCCGATGGGGCCTTCGCCGCCGATCTGCAGCGTGATGCGCTCGCGGCCCTTGAGCGCGGAGGCGAAGAGTGCGGTGCCGGTGGTCAGGCGTCCTACCGCCGCGGTCGCGAGCGGCGAGAGATCGTGCCGCGCGCGAATCTCGGTCACGAGTTCGGTCGTAATGGCGGCGACGACGACGATGCCCGCATCGGGTGCGGCGGCGCTGATGAGAAGATCCGGCATGACTTGAGCTTCCGCTTCAGAAGAGGCGATTCATGCGCGTACTCGTCATCCACGGGCCGAATCTGAACCTGCTCGGCGAACGGCAGCCCGAGATCTACGGGCGACAAACGCTCGCCGAACTCGACGACTTCATCGCCACCAACGCACGCGATCTCGGTGTCGAGGTCGAGTGCGTGCAGCATAACGGCGAGGGTGAGATCGTCGATGCGATTCACGATGCACGCACGCGGTTCGACGCGATCGTGATCAATCCGGGCGCGTATTCGCACTACTCGTACGCGATCGCCGACGCGATCGCGTCGGTGAACATTCCCGTTGCCGAAGCGCATCTCTCCAATATCGCCGCGCGCGAAGCGCATCGCCGCACGAGCGTCACCGCCGCGGCGTGCGTGGGAAGCGTGAGCGGCTTCGGCGCGCGCTCGTACGTGCTCGCGCTGCGTGCCGTCGCGCAAATCCCCGAAAAATAAGGGTTTTTCCCGTTTGCGGGGGAGGAGGGCGCGGGTGCTCTCCGTATATCCCCTCCCCAGGCGGCCAGCCCACCGAAATGCCCCCGTATATCCCGATTGCTGTTCCCCCGTTGCCGCTCATAGGAGATTCCGAGCTTGACGAAAGCCGATCTGATTGAATCCGTCGCCGGCGAAGCCGAACTGTCGAAGCGCCAGGCAGGTGAGATCGTCGATCTGATCCTCGACGAGATCAAGACCGCGCTGCAGAAAGGCGACCGCGTCGCGTTGACGCCGTTCGGCAGCTTTGTCGTGCGTCATCGCAAGGCGCGCGAAGGCCGCAACCCCAAAACCGGCGAGAAGATCAAAATCGCCGCGCGTAAAGTTCCGGCGTTCGTCGCCGGTAAGGCGCTGAAGGAAGCTGTCGGCGGCGCCCGTTCGGGCGGCGCGAAAAAGTCGCCCGCCAAGAAAACCGCGGCGAAGAAGAGCGCGAAGCGCCGCTAGCCTCGCCGGCGCGGTGCGCCGGATGCACGGCACGAAAAGAGACCACCGTCATGGTGGTCTCTTTTCGTGTTCGGATTCGTATCGGTGAATGTGCCGTTGTACCTAACGCATTGCCCAGGAGAACGATGCCGCTCGCACAAAGCTCGTACGAAGTCACTCTGTTCCGATTTCGAGGCTTAGATGATCGGTTTCTTGTCGCGCTCACGCCTGCGCATCGCGATGGTCGGTACGGTGTCGATCGCGGCGCTCGCGGCGGGCTGCACGCCGGGGTACACACCGAATATCACGCAGCCGGGATCGATCGCGATCGCGCTGCCGTCGGGCGGTGGAACGCTCGATTTCTCCGCGCTCGGTCAGCAAGCCACGATCACCGTGAGCGAAGCGGGCTATGCGGGCGCCTTCAGTGCCGCGTCCTCGAACGCGGCCGTAGCGACGATCAGCCCGAGCACGGTTGCGGCGGCGGCCTCGAAACGCGCGCAGCTTGCGCCGGGATCCGCAACGTTCACGGTCGCGAGCGACGGCGTCGGAAGCGCGACGATCACCATTCATGACCAAAACGGCGCAAGCGCGTCGTTCGGCGTCATCGTCGCCGCGGCATCGCCATCGCCGACCCCGACGGCCGCGCCGACGGCGAGCCCGACTCCCGTTCCCGGGGTGTTGACCGTCTCGCCGACCGGCGTCTCGATCGTCGGCCTCGGCGCTGCAACCGCGCAGAGCGTGACGGTCAGCGAGGGCGGCTATACGGGCACCTTCACCGAGAGCGACACCTGCGGCGGCATCGCGACGATCGCATCGTCCAACCCCGCGGGACCATCGGCGAGCTTTACCGTGACCGGATCGGCGGTCGGCACGTGCTCGGCTACCTTCGGCGACACATTCGCGCAACACGCGACGCTGGCGATCACCGTAACCACGGTGGGCGTCATCGTGCAGCAACACTAGGTGAGGAAGAGCATGAGCCGCATTCCGCGTTCGATTTCGTCGTTGCTTGCCGCGCTCGCGAGCGCATCGTTGCTCGCCGGATGCGGCGGAGGCGGAGCCTCGTCGTCGGTCTCTGCGCTGCCGGCCGCCGGCTCCGCGCCGCAATCGGTTCCGGTCACGTTCTCGTTCACGATTCCGCGCTCGACGAGCACGCGTCGGCCCGCATACGTGTCGCCCGCGACCCAGTCGGTCTCGGTCGCGTATATTCCGAGCGGCGGAACGGCGAGCGCGCCGGTGAGCGCCAACTGCACGACGAGCTGCTCGGTGACCATCGGCGCGGCGATCGGCAGCGACACGTTCGTCGTCAAGCTCTACTCCGGCGTCAACGCGTCGGGGAGTCTGCTCGCGACGGGCACGGTCGTCAAGACCGTGGTGGCGGGCGTCGCGAACACCTTTACGATCACGACCGACGGCGTCGTCGCCTCGCTCGCGCTCGCGGTCGGCGGGGCCTCGGTCGGCACGGCCGGCACGCCTGCGGTTACGGTGAGCGCACTCGATGCGGCGGGCAAGACCATCGTCGCTCCGGGCGGATACGTGGATGCGAACGGCAATCCGCTCGCCATCTCGCTCGCGGATTCGGACAGCACCTACACCTCGCTCTCCGCAACGTCGGTCACCGCGCCCGGCACCGCCGTCTCGTTGAACTACAACGGCGGCGACCTCATCACCGCGACGCTCACCGCGAGCGCGACGGGTATTCCCCCCGCGACCGCGATCTTCGCACCCACGCCGAACGCCCTCGGGATCTCGCCGAGCACGCTCGCGCTCTTGGGAACCGGCGCAAGCAACGCGCTGACCGCCACGCTGAGCGAGACCGCCTACACCGGCACGTTCACCGAGAGCGACACCTGCGCGGGTGTGGCGACGGTGACGACCCCGAGCGCTCTCGGTCCCACGGAGACCTACACGGTCACGGCCAGCGCGGCAGGCTCCTGCACGGCCACGTTTACCGATGCCTACGGGCAGCATGCGACGCTGAACATCGGCGTCACGACGACCGGGATAAGCGTGCAGACCGCGCCGCACTGAGCCCGACAAAAGTTGCGGTTCGCGTAACAAGGAAAACAGGGCCGGATTCGTCAATCGTCCCGGGTCACGGAACGCCTCGGCCGCCGTTCCATCTCGGGCTGTAGCGCAGCTTGGTTAGCGCGCTTGACTGGGGGTCAAGAGGTCGCTGGTTCGAATCCAGTCAGCCCGACCATGAAAAGAGCACGGGGTTCTTACGAGCCCCGTGCTTTTTGTATCCGCCTTCGTTCACCGTCGCCGTAACCGCGCGTCAGTAGAGCACGATCTCGTCGGCGTGGCGCAGGCCGAATGCTTTCTGATCGTAGAGAATCTCGACGCGGCGGCCGGGATGAATGTCGCGCATCTGATACGTCGTCTTTCCGTCGCGCGAGAAGATGCGGTCGAACTTGGGCCACATCTCGAACGAGAGGATCTCGTGCGTGCGCGGGTTCTCGACCTTGATATTGGTGGTGGAGACGTGCCGCACGATGCCGTAGAAGCGGTTCGCGGCGAGGGCGGCGTGCGGCAGCAGCACCGCGGCGAGGGCAAGCGTCGCGAGGACGCGTGAAAGAGCGCTCTTCATAGCCGCCATTCTACCCGAACGGGCAAGCGGTTCACGCACGACGCGAAAAGGGGCGGCTCGCCGGGCGGTGTAACGTGTGCGACCAGATGGCGAAGATCGACGTTCCGTCGCGCGACCGTTTGGTCGATGCGCGGAAACGCCTATTGCGAATGCACTTCGAGAGCGGTGTCGGGCACATCGGCGGCAACCTTTCCGCGCTCGACGCGCTGATGACGCTCTATCACGGCGTCATCTCGCCCGAGGACTGCTTCGTGCTCTCGAAAGGGCACGCCGTCGGCGCGCTGTATGTCGCGCTTTGGAGCCTGGGCCGCCTCGACGACGAGGAACTACGGACTTTTCACGGTGAGGAGACGCGGTTGGCGGGCCATCCGCCCACCGGGCTGCTCGATGAGATCGCATTCGCGACCGGAAGTCTCGGGCACGGACTCTCGCTCGCGGCGGGCAGCGCGCTCGGCTTTCGGCTGCGCGGCCTCCCCCACCGCACCTACTGCCTCACCTCCGACGGTGAGTGGCAAGAGGGCTCCACTTGGGAGGCGCTGATCTTCGCCTGCCATCACCGCCTCGCCAATTTGACGATTCTCGTCGATCACAACCGCTTGCAGGGCTTCGGCGGCACGGCCGAGGTCGCGTCGATGGCGCCGCTCTGGGAGCGGCTGGCCGGCTTCGATCTCGAGCTGAAGGTGGTCGACGGTCACGATCCGCGCGCGATCGCCGACGCGCTGGCGGCTCCCGCCGAACGCGTGCGTTGCATCGTGCTCGAGACCGTGAAGGGCCGCGGCGTGAGCTTCATGGAGAATCGCATGGAGTGGCACTATCTGCCGCTCGATCGCGAGCGCTACGAAGCGGCGCTGCGCGAGGTGGAGGCATGAGAGCGGCATTCTGCGACGTCCTCACCGCGCGCGCCGAAGATCCGCGCATGGTCTTCCTCACGGGCGACCTCGGGTTCATGGCGCTCGAGCCGCTGCGCGACGCGCTCGGCGACCGCTTCATCAACGCGGGCGTCGCCGAGCAGAACATGGTCGGCGTGGCCGCGGCGCTCGCGGCGCAGGGGCTGCGCCCGTGGATCTACAGCATCGCGCCGTTTTGCTATGCGCGTCCCTTCGAGCAGATTCGCAACGATGTCACGTTTCATCGGCTACCGGTGCGCCTGGTCGGAAACGGCGGCGGATTCGGTTACGGCGTGCAAGGGCCCACGCATCATGCGATCGAGGATTACGGCGTGCTGCTCACACTCGACCATCTCGACGTCTTCGTGCCCGCGTTCGACGAAGACGTTGCGGCCGTGGTCGAACGCATGCTCGCGAGCGACCGTGCATCGTACCTCCGCCTCGGCCGCGGTGAAGCGCCCGGCGGATGGGCGATTCCCGCCTACGCGCCGTGGCGTCGCCTGCTCGAGGGCGGCGGCCCGGCCGTCGTCGCCGTCGGTCCGATTGCGGGCTCGCTGATCGCGCCGCTCCACGCGCTCGCGCAAGAAACGCGTCCGCAACTGTGGGCGCTCGCGGAGCTGCCGCTCGATCCGAACGCGCTCCCCGCGGAGTTGCTCGAACGCGCGACCTCGCACGGCATCGCCGTCGTCGAAGAGCACGTGCGGCAGGGTTCGGCGGCATCGCTGCTCGCGCTCGCGTTCGCCGAGCGCGGCGTACACGCGCGCCGCTTTCAGTCGTTCAACGCCGCCGCGCATCGTTTCGATCGGTACGGCTCGCAGCGCTATCTGCGCGCGCAATGCGGGCTCGATGCGGCCTCGATTCTTCGGAGCGTCGGCGCGTGAGCGATATCGCCGAGTTTATCCGCGCGCTGCGCGGGCCGATCCTCGTGACCGGCGGCTCCGGCTTCGTCGGCGCGAATCTGTTCCGCATGTTGGCCGCGCATCGCAGCGACGTTTTCGCCGTCGAGCAGCGTGCCAAGAGCTGGCGCCTCGCCGACGTGAAGGACGAGTTCGTGCTCACCGTCGATCTGACCGATCCGGCCGCGGTGAAAAATTTGGTGCAGACGATCGGGCCGCAGACGGTCTTCGATTGCGTGGCCTACGGCGGGTACGCGTTCGAAAGCGATCCCGAACGCATCTACCGCACGAATTTCACGGCGCTCACCACGCTGACCGGCCTGCTGCGCGAAGGGCGTTTCGCGGCATACGTCCACGCGGGAAGTTCATCGGAGTACGGTACCAACTGCTCGGCTCCGAGCGAAGAGGGCGCCCTCGAACCCAACAGC
Organism: Vulcanimicrobiota bacterium; assembly: GCA_027306785.1. Classification (GTDB taxonomy): domain Bacteria; phylum Vulcanimicrobiota; class Vulcanimicrobiia; order Vulcanimicrobiales; family Vulcanimicrobiaceae; genus REEB354. The sequence goes on along the minus strand of DAHUZB010000022.1, from coordinate 114,063 downwards.
TTCTACTCGGTCTCCAAGATCGCGGCCGCGTCGCACCTGCGCTTTCTCGGCAAACATCACGGCTTTCCGTGCGTCAACCTGCGCCTCTATGCGGTCTACGGGCCGCTCGAGGATACCTCGCGCCTGATTCCGCAGGTGCTCCGCGCCGCCTCGAAAGGCGACTTCCCGAAGTTCGTCGACGCACGCATCTCGCGCGACTTCGTCTACGTCGACGATGTCTGCCGCGCGTTCGTGCTGGCGGCTGCCAAAATGCATCCGGGGCTCTATGGCGAGAGCTATAACATCGGCACCGGCGAACGCACGACGATCGGCGAGCTGGCCACCCTCGTGAAAACGACCTTCGCGGTGCCGGGCGAACCCGTCTTCGGCGCGATGAACAATCGCGCGTGGGATCTCGCCGAATGGTATGCGGAGCCCGCCAAAGCCGAGGGCGAACTCGGCTGGCGGTCAACCACCGCGCTCGTCGACGGGCTGCGCGCTACCTTTGCGTGGATTCGCGATCTCGACGAGACGCAGTTCGCCGTCACGGCGAACAAATCGATGCGCCGTAAGGCGCGCAGCGTGAGCGCGATCGTCGCCTGCTACAAGGATGCGCAGGCCATTCCCGTGATGTACGAGCGCCTCAAGGCCGTCTTCACCAAGCTCAACGTGGAGCACGAAATCATCTTCGTCGACGATTGCAGCCCCGACGACGGTGCATCGGTGATTCGAGAGATCAGCGCCCGCGATCCGAACGTGATCGGCATCTCGCATTCGCGCAATTTCGGCTCGCAGATGGCGTTTCGCAGCGGCATGGAACTCGCTACCAAAGACGGCGTCGTGCTGCTCGACGGCGATCTGCAAGATCCGCCCGAATTGATCGAGCAATTCTACGAAAAGTGGAACGACGGCTTCGACGTTGTGTACGGACGACGCGTCAAACGCGAGATGGCACCCGGCTGGGAATTGCTCTACAAACTGTTCTACCGCGTCTTCTCGGCCTTCAGCTACGTGCCGATGCCGCTTGACGCGGGCGATTTCTCGCTGCTCGATCGACGCGTCGTCGGATGGCTGCTCGCCTGCGGCGAGCGCGATCTCTTCGTGCGCGGGTTGCGCGCGTACATCGGATTCCGACAGACCGGCGTTTCGTACGTGCGACCGGAACGCATGTTCGGACGCTCCACCAACAACCTGGCCAAGAACATCGAATGGGCCAAGCGCGGCATCTTTTCGTTCAGCAACACGCCGCTCACGATGCTCACGACGCTCGGCATTCTCTCGATGGGATTCTCCCTGCTCATCGCGGTCGTCGAGGCGGCGCTGCGGCTGCTCGTGCCGACGATCGCCCCGAAGGGCATCACCACGGTGCTCATCGCGATCCTGTTCTTCGGATCGTTCAATCTCTTCGCGATCGGACTCGTGGGTGAGTACGTCGCGAAGATCATGATGGAGGTCAAGGGGCGTCCCCGATTGATCCGATCGGCACTCGTGCGCAACGGTGAGGTGGCCGAACTTCTCCCCGACGGGCGCGTGCGTTCGTGATGCGCTTTCGTCTCATCCGCGCCTCGGGCGTCGGCAACATCATCCGTATCGAATGTATCGGCGCCGCGGGGCGCCGGGAAGGAGCAGCTACGTGACCGCGATCGAACAGCCCGGCGCGGATCGGCGCATGACGCGCCTCGAATGGGGGATCGTGCTCGGCGCCGCCCTCGTCCTCGTCCTCGTGACGGCGGTCGTGAAGCTCACGCGCATCCAGGCGTTCGAGGGTGACACCGCGCTCTTTTTCCAGATGATGCACAATCTGCTCAAGACGGGAATCCCGATGAGTCAGATCGGTGCGGAAGTGCAGTCGTACACGCAAAGCGTGCACTATCCGGTGATGACCGCCGCGACGCTCGCTCACAGCGCGCTCGCGCCGCCGGTCCCCGACAGCGTGAATATGTTCACGTGGCACGCGTACTATATTTTTTACGCGCTCGCCCCGTTCTGTGCGATCTTCTCGATCCCGGGGACGCTGCTGACCTCCTTCGTGCTTGCATTCGTCGCGCTGCTCGTCGGCGTCTACGTACTCGCGCGCTCGCAGGGCGTTACGCCCTTGTCCTCGGCGATCGCGGTCTTGCTCGTCGCATCGTACCCGGCATGGTGGTGCGGTCTACTGTGGGGCCAGGTCTATCCCGATCGGCTCTTCGTATTTTTAGGCTTCGCCCTGATGGCGCTCGCGGCTCGCGTCAAGACGCCGCGCTGGCTCTTCATCGTCGTCGCCGTGCTCGCGTCGTCGATCACCGAGCGCGCGCCGATCGTGGCCGGGATCTCCGTGCTGCTCTACGTGCTGCTCTGGTGGCGGAGCGTCGACGATCGCCGTTTCAAACTGGGCGCGTCGCTTGCGATGCTGGTATACGGCCTGATCCTTCTGAAGTTCGTGATCCACAATCCCTACAATCAAGGCTACATCCCCGATTCGCTCGGCGGCATCATTCAGTCGTTCTTCGTCTTCCCGAACTTCGCGGTGATGACGCTGCTGCTGCTCGTCCTCAGCCTACCGCTGCTCGCGCTCGCTGCCTTCGAGTGGCGTGCGCTCGCGATCGCGTTCGTCGCGATGCTGCCGAACATCATCGGCAACTTGGGCGGTGCCGAGAAGATCGGCTGGGTTACGCATTACTCGTCGTACTTTTTCCCGATCCTCGTTTGGGCGGCCGTCATGGGGCTCGCGGCGTTCGAGCGTCGCGTGCGCGTGCCGTTCGCCGCGGCGGGTGCGCTCGCCGTGGGCGTGATCTTTCTGAGCTGCATCGATCCGTTCTCGTTCGCGCCGATTCGCTTTTCCGGGCTAACGCCGAATTCGAGCATGCTCCCGGCCTATCAACAGGCGGTTCAACTCGCGTTCAGCCCGAGCGGACGCACGATCGCGGCCGTCGGCGGCGGGATCTCGCGCGCGATTCCGCCGGGCAGCAGCGTTACGACGGTCGAGGGCGGTATGACGTACGTCTACAACGATCGGGACGTCCACCTCTTTCCCGTCGGCCTCGACACGGCGAACTACGCGATCGTCAGCGACGCGGTCGATGCATCGGGACGCCACACCTACGGCGGCTTCGTGAGCTTTCTTCCGCATCAACAGGCACGGATCGATGCGCTGCTGGTCGATCGAATGAAGCGCGATCATTATGATTTCGCGCACGCAAAGGCATTCCCGGAACTCGGCCTCGCGGTCGTGCGGCGCGAGTAGCACGGGCTCCTAGGAGAGCCCGCGCATCGCCGCGCAGATAAATCGATCGGCGGCGTCGCTCCACGGACGCTTGAAGTCCGCGGGCCAATGCGTCCGATCGCTCCGGAGCCTGTTGAGCCCATCGGCGACCTCGCTATCGTCGCGCGTGAAGGCGCGCACGAGTTCGCGCCAACGCGCTGCTAACGCCAGAGCGTCGGGCGACACGGGATCGAGCCCGCCGTCCGCGGCGGCTTCGACCTCCGCGATCAATTCGGTCCAGGCACGCTGCCCCGCCTCGATCGTTTCCTTCGGCGTGGTCCGTCGAATCTCGGCGAGGCGTTCCCGCGCGCTCGGCGAGTAGTAGTTGAGGGTCCAGTTCCAATCGTGTTCCATCTTGAATACCTTGATGACGTCACGAAGAACCCGGCGCCGTTCGTCGTCGTTCGCGTCGGCGAGCGCGCGCTCGGCTTCGTCGATCGCCGCGAGGGCGAGTTCGAGACGCCGATGCTCCTGTTGGATGATCGCGCGCTGGAGGCGCAGCGCGACGCCGAGCGGGCGCGGAGGTCCTTCGAGTAGGCGTTTGATGCGTTCCAGTTCGAAGCCGACGAATCGCAGGGCGAGGATCTGCTCCAGCCGTTCGAGATCGGCATCACCGTAGAGGCGATAGCCGTTTTCCTCGCGCGCGCTCGGAACGAGCAGCCCGATGCGGTCGTAAAAGTGCAGCGTGCGCACCGTTACCCCCGCTTTGACCGCGAATTCCTTAGCGCGGCAGAGGCCGCGGTCGTTCGACTCCATCACCGTTCGCATGCTCCGCACGATACGCTATGACGTAACGTCAAGGTCAAGTCCGGAAGGGATGGTATTGCCGATCCGCCCGCCGAACCATGCCGCGATGGGGACCTTGTTCGACGCGCTCCCGATGGAAGCAACGCTCTTCGCGGACGGTGGTTCGCGCGGAAATCCCGGACCCGCCGCGAGCGGAGCGGTCTTGGTCGATCCGAACGGGCGGATTCTCGACGAGGTCGGGCGCTATCTCGGTATCGCGACGAATAACGTTGCCGAATGGACGGCGCTCTGCATCGGACTCGAACGGGCGGCGGAGCGCGGGATCATGCGCTTGGCGGTGCGTATGGATTCGGAGCTCGTCGTGAAGCAGATGCGCGGCGAGTACCGCGTCAAGCACGCCGATCTGCAGCCGCTGCACCGGCGGGCTCAGGCGCTGCTGCGCCGCTTCGAGCACGTCGATATCGCGCACGTTCGGCGCAAGCAGAACGCCCTGGCCGATCGGCTCGTCAACGAGGTGCTCGACCAGGAAGCCGCCTCGGCCGCTCCGTAAGGGAGGCCCGACATGCGTCGCTCTCCGGTCGCTCTGCTGATTGCGCTCTTCTCGCTCGTGATGGCCGTCTTCGGGTACTTCATGTACTGGAAGAGCGAGGTCGGCCGCATCCAAGCGGTCGAAAAGGTCGGCAAGGCGCCGAGCGCCATCTATGCTCGGCTGACGATCCGTTACGACCACCCGCCGGTCTACGAAGAAGAGTACCGGATGCAAGACGTCGAGGGCGTGACGACCTACGATTACCGCATCCGATCGTATGCGGGCAAGCAGATCACGATCACGGCGCCCGATCACCGCACGTACGACGTCAGCTTTTTCTTCGGCCAACTCCAAGAAGACGGCGTGTGGAAGCTGATGGACAAACCGCCGCGCGGGAATACGGCGATTCATTACACCGTCTACGTGAAGCAGCAAGTCGATTACAAGCAGGGCGATCGCACGATCACCTTCACCGATCCGCATTACTGGGCGACGGTCGCCGGGCATCAGTTCACGATCGATCTCTCCAAGCAGTCGCCGAGCGATCTGCTGAAGATGAAGAGCACGCAGCTGGCCGACCCGCACTATCAGACGGTCGTCAACGATTTTCTCACCTTCGGGCCGCCGGCGTTTCGACGGCGGATCGCGGCGGCGCGCGCGGAACTGCACGCGCCGAAGCTCTGATCCGTGCGTGTTTCGTTGCGCTCCGGCCTCACCGGAGCGATCGCGCTGCTGCTCGTCGCGCTCGTCGCCTTCTGGGCGTACGAGACCGCGGAGAGCCCCGCGAATCAACTCTTCGGCAAGACGCTCGTGAGCGGGCCGGACGATCGCCGCATCGTGGCGCTCACCTTCGATGACGGTCCGAATCCGCCGTATACCACGCGTATTCTCGACGTGCTCGAACGAGAGCACGTGCACGCGACCTTCTTCGTGGTCGGACGCGCCGTGCAGGCGTATCCGAGCGTGGTGCGTCGCGAGGCTCTCGACGGCGACGCGATCGGGAATCATACCTGGAACCACGCGCATTTGATCGTGCTCGACGCGGCGCAGGTGCGGGCCAGCCTCGATCGCACCGACGCCGCGATCTACGCCGCGACGGGCGAACACACGCACCTCATGCGCCCGCCGTTCGGCGCGCGCGATTGGCTGGTCTTGAATCAGGTGCGCAAGCTCGGCTACACGCCGGTGATGTGGTCGGTCCCGCTCGCGCGGGATTGGGAGTATCCGCCCGCGCGCGTGATCGAGGAGCGCATCGTTTCGAAGGTGCACGACGGATCGATCATCGTGCTCCACGACGGAAACCGCGGCATCCTCTGCGGCGAGCATCACCTATCGCCGCACATATGCGATCGCCGCAACGACATCGAAGCGACGCGTCTGATAATCGATGCGCTCAAACGCGAAGGCTATCGCTTCGTGACGGTTCCGCAGTTACTCGCTCTCGAAGGCACGCCTACGCGTACGTCTTTCCATGGCAGCGAATGAAGCCGTCGGCGTGGGTGCCGATCGGATCGTGGTGCGTCCAATGCACGATGGGCAGCTTGCCGGGATCGTGGACCATCACCCCGCGTACCTCGATCCGATCGCCGCGATGCACCGGCACGCGCGGCGCGATCGAGACGTTGTCCACCACCTCGGCGGGCCCGCACGACGTCTGCACCCCGAAGTGCTCGTGCGTGTAGCGGGAGTGCGTGCCGACGACGTAGCGAGGTTCGCTCGTCACCGTTCCCTCGAAATCCACCGGCGCGGATCGCGCACCGAAGTACGCCGCTGCAAAGTCCATCACGGTACCCTCCTGTGCCGCGTCGATCACGCGCTGCCGTCGGGAGCGCTAGTCTAGATGCGCACGATTCGTACCGAGCGTCTGCGGTTGGAACCGGCGACGGCGGAGAATGCCGACCTCCTTTGGCGCGTACTCCAGGAACCGGATCTGCGCGAATATCAGGATCTGCCCGATGTCGACGTCGCGCAGTTTCGGCGCATGGTCGCGGCGCGGCCGAGCGAGCTGCAATCCGGCATCTCGGGGCGCTTCGAATGGCTGCTCTACCTCGAAGGCGTGCACGCTCCGGTCGGCTGGGCGTCGTTACGGGTGGCCGAACGCGCGAGTTCGGCGGGCGAGATCGGCTACAGCGTGCTGCGCGAGTACCGCGGGCGCGGCATCGCAACCGAAGCGGTGCTGGCCGTCGTCGAGGAGGCGTTTGCCAAGCTCGCGCTGCGGCGGTTACGTGCCTATTGCGTTCCCGAGAACCTCGCCTCGCGCCGGGTGCTCGAAGCGGCGGGGTTTCGCGCCGACGGCGTGCTGCCGCACGGCGCAACCGTGCGCGGACGCCCGGTCGACGTGGTCGGCTACGTGCGCGAACGCGGCGTCGACTCGTCGGGCCAGACGATCGAGATGCCCGCCTCGGGATAGCCCGCATAGCGGGCGCCGCGCTCCAGATAGGCGAGGAGCGGCTCCCGTACCACCCGCACCGCGAGCAGCGTCGCAAGCTCGGCGCGCGGCACCCAGCGCGCCTCGACCACGTGATCGTCCTCGTCCGGCAGACGGATCGCGCCCGCGACGTCGATCAGGAAGGTAACGTTCAGCACGTGGGTGGCGCCGTCGTAGCTTTCGCTCACGTAGGCGACGTCGCCGACGGCGGGCTCGAGACCGGTCTCTTCGCGCAGCTCGCGTGCGACCGTCTCGCGGAGCAGCTCTCCGTCGCGTTGACGACCCCCGGGCAGATTCCAGAGCGGGTGCGGATGCGAGGGATAGGTCGATGCGACGAGCAGCACGCATCCGTCGCGCACGGCAAGTCCCGTCGCGAGGTGGATGCGCGCGCCGTCGCGTGCATGTGTCATGGGGGAGTTATTACGACGCGAACCGACGAAAGACGTGCCGGTCGAATGCTGAATCTCTTGGCGCGCCGCGCGGCCGACGTCGCGAACGCGAACGTCGAACTTCCGGTCTACGACGAGCGCGCCGGCGCCTTCGCCGCGCTACGCGACCGTCGCGTCTTGATCTACTGGCCCCACGGCTTCGGCGACTTCGTCCACTTCTCGTACGTGCTGCCGCTGCTCGAGCCGTCGAATCGGTATTACATCGCGCGTTTCGGTGACGATTTCACCCATCTGTACGATGGTGCGACGGGCATCACCCCGCTCTTCTCGGGCGTTCGCCGCCCCGGCGACGGACGCGAACTCGGTGCGCCCCGACATTTCGGCATCGCGTTCAAGCGCATTCGCAATCGCCCGGAGCGCTTCTTCGTGCCCGAGCCGTTACGCGAGACGATCGCTCGCGAGCGCATCGATGCACTGCTCTACACCGATTATCCGGAGCCGCTCGGCTCGCACCCGTTTCCGTATCACACGAAGGCGCGTCATCTCATCGGCAAGCTCGTCGACCCCTCACGTCTGCGCGACGGCGCGCTCGAACGGCCGCTGCGCTCGGCGCTCGCGCTCCATGCCCCCGCGCAAGCGCGTGCGCTCGTCGAGGCGCGCCTGCGCACGCACGTCGGTTCGGGCCAACGACTCTACGTACTTTCAGCGGGCGGCCACACGCAGCCCGATAAGGTGTGGCCGGAGGCCGATGTTCTCGCGTTCGCGCACCGCCTGCGCGAGCGCGACGAGCGCGCCGTCGTGCTCACCGTCGACGAGCGCACCTCCGCCGAGATCGGCCGAGCGCCCGGGCTCGCGCCGACCACGACCGATCTTTTCGGCGACCTCGATCTGCCCTTCGCCCACGTGCTGCAAAGCGTGATACGCGCCGCGCACGCGTACGTCGGCGTCGCGTCCGGGCCGCTGCACCTTGCCCTCGCGATCGGCGAGCGGCCGATCGTCGGCATCTGGCTCGCGCACTGGCCGGGCTTTTTCGACGAGCCGTGCGCGCATGCTCGACATCTCGTCGGCCCGAACGTCTATCGGCGCGGCCTGGATCGACGCATCGGCGCGCGGACGCTCGCGGAACATCCCGCGTTTCGGTACGACGTCGCGCCGTTTCGCGATCGCGCGCCGGGTGCGGACGACGCACTCGATGCGCTCGCCGGGCTCGGGGCGGCGGTGCGCGCATGACGCGGGTCGCCGCGCATCTGATCGTCGGTCCGCGCGAGGAGCCGTTCCTCGAGGCGTTGCTGCACTCGCTCGAGGGCGTCGTGCAGACGCTGATCGTGAACGACAACGCGCCCGATCCCTCACCGCATGCGCGCGTTTTCGCCGAGAGTTCGTTCGCGCGCGAAGGGCGGCTCGTGATGGATCGCGCACCGTTCACGAGCTTCGCCGATGCGCGCAATCGTGTGCTGCGGCTGCACCGCGAGCACGACGCGGGCGCGTGGGCGGCCTTCGTCGACGCCGACGAAGTGCACGGACCGACCGCCGCACGGATCGCGCGGCGCCTGCACCTCCTCCCCGACGAGGTCGGCACCGTCGACGGCTACACCTGGCATTTCTTCGCCTCGTTCGACTGGTACATCTCGATCGAACGGCGGATGGCATTCTTTCGCGTGAGCGACGAACTGCGCTGGGAGGGCGCGGTGCACGAGCATCTGACCGGGCTCGCGCCGCGCCGGTTGGTGGTGCCCTACGTGTACGCGCACTACGGACATACGCTCGACGTGCGACGGCGAGCCGAGAAAGAGTTGCAGTACGCGGATCTCGGCGCGCCGGGCAAAGGGCTTGCGGGCGAGAGCTTGGATGCGATCGATCCCGCGCGCTACTACGCGCGCGAGTTCGACGACCTCTTGCCGTTTCGCGGCGAGCATCCGCCCGCGGCGCGAGCGACGATCGCGCGGCTGCGCCCCGCATTGCACGAACTTCATGCGCTCGCCGATGCGGCCGCGCGCGCGCAATCGCCGGCGGTGCGGATGCGCAATGCGGTTCGCTCGCTGAACTTCGCGCAGCGCTGGCGTCTGCGCGTGCTCGATCCCACGGCGCGGCGCCTCGTCGCGCCGTAAGGTTACTCGGCGGCGACGGCCAGGGCGGCGCCCGCGACGTGCGGCTTGACGCGGATGAAGAAGACGAGCGGCGTGGCAACCACGAAGATGATCGCCGTGAGACGGAATAGGTAGTCGTACGCGATCATCGTGGATTGCTGCGCGACCATCTGCGTGAGCACCGGAATCGAATAACCGTGCGTCTGCGTCACGCCGGAGGCGAGGACGTTCCAAGCGACCGCGCTTTGGTGGACGAGCAGCGTCGTGAGGATCGCGATGCCGAAGCTGCCGCCCAATTGACGCACGAGCGTGTACACGCCGGTCGCGCCCGCGAGTTCGGCGACCGGCACGTCGCCGAGCGAGACGGTACTCAGCGGCACGAAGATGAAGCCGAGACCGAAGCCTTGGATCAGACGCGGCCAGAAGACGTCCCAATAGCCCGCGTTCGTATTCAGATTGCCGAGCATCCAGCACGAATAGGCGAAGATGAACATCCCGAACGCGATCGAGGCGCGCGGATCGACGCGGTTGTGAATGCGCCCGACGATCGCCATGCTGAGCGCGGTCGAGAGCGCACCGGGCAGCAGGGCCAAGCCGGTGTCGAACGCGGTGAGGTTCAGAATCGTCTGAAAGAAGAGCGGCAAGATCAGTGCGGTTCCGAACAGGCCGAACCCGGTGATGATCCCGATGATGTTGCCGATCGTAAACGACGGCAATCGGAAGACGCGCAGTTGCACGAGCGGGTGTCGGTCGCGGATCATCTTGACGACGAAGACGACGAGCGTGACCGCGGCGACGACGCTGAGAAGCAGGATCGTTTGCGAACTGAACCAGTCGTCGTGTTCGCCTCGCTCGAGCACGTACTGCAGCGACGCGAGCCCCGCGGTGAGCAGCCCGAGTCCGGTCCAATCGATCCCGGCCTTCGGGCGCTCGATGAACTTCGGATTGGGGATGAACGTGAGCGCCATCAGGAACGCGACGATCCCGATCGGGATGTTGATGAAGAAGATCAGCGGCCAGCTCGCGTTATCGACGATGTAGCCGCCGAGCGTCGGGCCGACCGCGGGACCGACCATCGCGCCGAGTCCGAAGATGGCCATGGCGTTGCCGCGTCGTTCCGGCGGATAGGTTTCGAAGAGGATCGCCTGCGCGGTCGGCTGCAGCGCGCCGCCGCCGATGCCTTGGATCACGCGGTAGATGACCAGTTGCGAGATGCTCGTCGCGGTGCCGCACAGGAAGGACGCGATCGTGAAGATCGCAAGCGAGGCGGCGTAAAAACGCTTGCGCCCGAGGAAGGCGGTAAGCCACCCGTTGAGCGGCATCACGCACACGTTGGCGAGAATGTAGCCGGTCGCGACCCAGGAGACTTCGTCGACCGACGCGCCGAGGTTGCCGCCGATGGTGTTGAGGGCCACGTTGACGATCGTCGTGTCGATGATCGCCATGATGAGCCCGAGCATCACCGTGATCGTGATCAGGGCGACAGGGGCGTCTTCGCGATGTTGAAACGGGTTGCGCATCTCGTGTAGTTAACCGGCTAAGTATATACTGCGGTTGCGTGATTCATGCCTCTTCGCGGTGCGAATCTCCCCTTAACGCGCATTTAACGCCGCATCGTTTACGCTGCCTTCATGGACTATGAAGTGGATGCACCGGCGACCGACGTGATCGCCATGAACCTGGCACTCGCCGCGATCGAAGCGTGGCTGCCGAGCGGGAGCGCCGAGCGCGGCGGCGAGACGCTCGGTCGCGAGGTCGGCGCGCTCTATCGCGAGATTCACGCCGCGGTCGTCGCCGCGACGGCGGGCGACGCGGAAGACGACGAGGATGCCTACGACGACGAGGAGGACGACGAAGAAGACGAGGACGCGCGCGACTAGTCGACTGCGTCCTCCGCGGGAACGCGCGGGAGCAGGAGCACGACCGACGCGCCGCCTCCCTCCGCGTTCGCCAGCTGCACGCGGCCTCCGTGTGCCTCGATGAAGGCGCGTGCGATCGCAAGGCCGAGCCCGCTGCCGCTGCGGGAGCGGCCGCGCTCGCCGCGCCAGAACCGCTCGGTTGCATGCTGCAGCGCATCGGGGCTGAAGCCCGGCCCGCGATCGCGCACGTCGATGCGCACGTCGTGCTCGGCCAGATCCACGCGCACGTCGAGCGCGCCGCCACCGTGGACGATCGCATTATGCAGGACCGCGCTTGCCGCTCGCTCGAGCGCGATCCGGTTGGCGCGAACGTAGGCGCGGGCGGGCGGAAGATGGACGCGCAACGCCCGCGAGGCGGGCCGCACGCGCTCGGCGGCGCTGCACACGATATCGGCGATGTCGACGGTGTCGTGCGCGCCGATCGCACGCTCGCGCGCGGAATCGAGCAGTGCGTCGACGAGCGCCTCCAGGCGCGCGGCTTCGTGTCCGATCGACGCGAGCGCGGCGCGATACTCGTCGCCGCCGCGCGGGCGTCGCAGCGCGAGGTCGACCTCGGCGCGCACCACCGCGAGCGGTGTCCGCAGCTCGTGTGAGGCATCGGCCGTAAAGCGGCGCTCGTGCTCGAAGCGCTGCTCCAAACGTTCGAGCATGCGATCGAACGAATTGCAGAGACGCGCCAATTCGTCGCGTCCGTGCGCGCGCAGGCGGCGCGAGAGATCGCGCCCTTCGATCTCTTCGGCCAGGGTGGCGACGCGTTGCAGCGGCTCGAGGATCGATCGCGCGTAGCGCCGCGCGAAGAATGCCGCGCCGAGCGCGAGCGCAATCGCCACGAAGCAGAAGATGGCGAGCGCCGTGCGGTCCACTTCGGCGAGCCAGCCGCGGTCCTGCCAGGCGGCGAGCGTGCCGAGGACATGCCCGCGGTGCCGCACCGTGATACGCACGAACTGATAGGCGCGCAATGCCGCTCGCGAGGGAATCGGCTCGCCGTAGATGCGCCGTCCGTTCACGTCCTCGATCGATATATGTTCGCTCGCGTCGTGCACCGAGGCGATCAACTTTGCATCGTAGCGATCGATGACGGGGCGGCCGTTATCCTCATCGACGATGTCCGCCGCCGCGCGCGCGACCGTCGCCAGCCGTGCGTCGAGCTGCGCGCGCAGCACCCGATCCAAGAGCGCAAGCGACGCCGCGCTGAAGATCGCGCTTGCGGCGACGACCAGCAGCACGATCATGACGATCAGGCGACGGCGCAGGCTCACGGCTCGGCGCTCAGGCGGTAGCCGATACCGCGGATCGTGTGCAGCAGCGCGGTCTCGCCGGGCGCGCTCAACTTCACGCGCAGGCGCCGCGCGTAGACATCGAGCACGTTCGAACCGGGTTCGGCCGAGCGATCCCAGACCGCGTCGAAGAGCGCGTCGCGCGTGACCGTGCGCCCGACGTTACGCAGCAGCACTTCGAGCAGAGCGGTCTCTTTGGAGGTGAGGTCGAGCGAACGATCGCCTCGCCGCGCTTCGCGCGTGCGGCGGTCGAAGGCGAGGTCGGCGCAGCGCAGGACATCGCCGCTCCATACGGGCGCGCGTCGCGCGAGGGATCGCAGCCGCGCATGAAACTCTTCGAGTGCGAAAGGCTTGCGCAAGTAGTCGTCGGCTCCGGCGTCGAGCCCGGCGACGAGATCCCGAGCATCGGTGCGCGCGGTGAGGATCAGCACCGGCGTCGGCAACTCGCGGGCGCGCAGGTCGCGCAGCACGTCGAGCCCGTCGCGATCGGGAAGATTGAGATCCAGCACCAGCGCATCGTAGCGCGCGGCATTGAGGAATTCCGCGCATTCGCGGCCGTCCGGCAAGGCGTCCGCGATGTGGCCGTCTTCTTGAAGACCGCGCACGATGAGTCGACGCAGCGATACGTCGTCTTCGACGATGAGCACGCGCATGTTCGGGGTAGGTTGACCGTTCGCCGCGGCGTCCCTTGCATCGAATTAACGCTTTAATCTCGAGATAATATCCGGCGATTCGGTGTGTCGCGAGATGCATTATTCTAGCGTTCGCGCATGACGTTTTCATGAACTCGGGAAAGATAGTATTTCTTAAAATAGGCATAAGCGCGCGATAACGCTCGGCCGTTAGTGATGTGATGGTATTCCCACGTCCAAACGCCTCTATGGAGTTTCGTACGCCGATGTTTTTACGTATCTGTGCGGCCGTGCTATTCGTATGCATGGCCGCACTTCAGCCGGCGCTCGCACAGACGCCGGCCGGGTCGACGACGATCGTCGGCCGCATCCTCGAAACGAGCGCAGGCCTCCCGGTCACGGGTGCGAAGGTGGATCTGCGCCGGAACGACGCCGCCATCGCGTCGACGACGACCGCAGCAGACGGGTCGTTCACGTTCGGCAACGTCGCACCGGGCAGCTATTCGGTCTTCATCGACGCGAACGGCTATCAGCCCACGCTCGTGCAGGGCATCGTGATCGAGAGCGGGCTCCCGCGCCTCGAAATGCAGACGGCACTCGCGCCGCAGACGGGCAATCTCAAGGAGATCTACACGACCACCGTCAACTCGCGTGCCGCGCTGCAGACCTCGGCGACGATCAACAATTCGATCTCGCCGCAACTCCTGCAAAATCAGAATTACTTCCGCGCGGGCGACGCCCTCGGCTCGCTGCCCTTCGTGACCACGAGCACGAGTTCGTCGATAGGCGATGACGAGTCGCTGAGCATTCGCGGCTTCGATCCGACCGAGACCGCGACGCTGCTCGACGGCCATCCGATCGGCCCGATCGGCGCGCAGGGCGGCGGCTACGACTACCAGATGGCGCAGTTCTACGGATTGAGCAACATCGGCGTCATCTACGGCTCGGGCGCGACCGGCCTCTACGGCGTTCCGACGATCGCGGGCGCGGTGAATTTCGAGACGCTCAACCCGACCCCGCAGGATCACGTCTCGTACACGCAAGGCATCGGCAATTTCGGCAAGTTGCTCAGCGGTCTCACGATCACCGGCACCGCCGGCCGCCTGGGCTACGCCGCCGCATACGGTGTCCAGGGCACCGACGGCCAAATCGGTCCGTCGCACACGGTGCAGACGGGCCTGCTCGGCACGGGCGCCGACGGTTGCGGACCCGGTAACGCCGATACGAGTTCGGGCGTGCCGACCTTGCGTGCCGCCGACGTCGCCGCGTGCAGCTACCTGCTCTCCGGTGCGTATACCACGCGCAACTTCAACGGCAAACTGCAGTATCACATCGACTCCAAGACGTCGATCGAACTGACCGCCTTCAACGCCTCGTACTACGCCGAGTCCGGCGGCAACGGTGATACCGATTATCTGCCGTACGAGTTCCAGCTCGCGAACGCGCCGGTGAACAACAACGGGACGTTCACGATCAATAACGGTACCAAGATCACGACGAACTGCTCGTCGACGACGGTGGCCGTACTCAACGACAGTCAGGCCGGTTACGAGTGTCTGACGCCGCAGCAGTATGCCTCATCGTTCTACGGTCCGGCGGGCGGCGGCGTGGGCCGTTTCCATTCCGGTTCGAACCAGGACTACGACGTGCGCCTCTCGCGCCGTATCGGCGCGGGCACGCTGGTGCTCGACGGGTTCATCGACAACTACAACACCCTCAATGTCAAAGGCCTTCCTCCGTCGCCCGCATACAATAACGTGTATCTGACGCACGGCGGCCTGATCCGCGACGAGTTTGCCGGCCTCAAGAACGACTTCGCGTTCGGCGTCTCGTTCCAGCACCAGCTCCACCGCTACAATCAGGGTACGATCGGCGTGTTCCCGGTCGGGCTGACGCTCGGAAACACGACCTACTTCGTGAGCGATACCTACACGCCGACCGATCGTCTCTCGCTCTTCGGAAATTTCGGCTTCGATCGCTCGCAGAACACGCGCACGACGAACTTCGATCCCCGCCTCTCGGTCGTCTATCGTCCGACCAACAACGATGTCGTTCGCCTCACCGGCGGCCGCTCGACGAGCGAACCCGATCCGACGTTGCTGACCGGCGGATTCCAGTTCACCCCCTTCTCGGGAAGCTTCAACGCGTTCAATTACTGCAACGGCCAGCTCGCTCAGATCGGCAACGGTCAGAGCCCCAACTTGGAACCGGAACGCGATAACGACTTCGAGGCGGCGGTGGCGCACCGATTCGCAAACAACGCGACGGTCGAAGTCGACGCGTACGATTCGATCGAGACCAATCCGATCGTCGGCGGCGTCTTTCCGCTCTCGATCGTTCCCGCCGCGCAGCAGCCGTCGGCGGCTTTCCTCGCGCCGTACATCAACAACTTGAATCTCACGTGCGGTAAGGGCAACGTGTACTCCGCCGCAAATCTCGGCGTCGGCAGCTCGTTCAACGCGGGCCAGGCCAATTATCGCGGTTTGAACGCGAGCCTCAAGTATCCGCTGAATCGTCAGTTCACGCTGCAAGGCGGCTACACGTCGCAGGTTGCCTACTACTCGGGCCTCTCGACCGACATCCTCGCGAACAACAGCTCGCTGATCAACGGTGCGCAATTCTACGGTGTGCCGACGCATACGGCCTCGCTCGGCCTCAAGTACGAGAACCGTCCGGGACAAGTCGAGGTGAATCTCGACGCGCACTACGTCGGCGGCAACAACTCGTTCAATCGGCCGGCGTACTGGTTCGCGAACGCAAACTTCCAAAAGACGGAAGGCCCGATCACGTTCAATCTCGGCTTCAACAACATCTTCAACAGCGCCGCATCGCTGTGGGGACTCGTGGGTGAGGGCGTGATCGCTCCGACCAATCAGTACGGAACGCCGCAGGCGACGGAGGAGTTCGGCCTTCCGTATCGCCAGCTGATGTTCACCACGACGATCAAACTCTAACGATCCGCGAGCGCGTCTCTGCGCTCGATCGAGACGGCGGTCATGACCGCGTCATGAACGCCGTCTATCTTTATGCCTCGAAAGGAAGTACGTACCACTATGATCATCGCTCCCGTCTCCGCCCCGATCGCCGTGCGATATGCGGGCGGATACGATTACGTGACCGTCGATGCGGCGCGTCGTCGCATCTACGCCGCGCACACGCACGCCGATCGCCTGCTCGTGGCCGATGCCGATAGCGGCCGCGTGCTCGGCCAGATCGTCGTCGGCCCGATGCACGGCTCCGCCGTCGATCCCGCGACCGGCGACATCTATACCGGCGACGGCGCCGCGCACGCGGTGAGCAAAGTCGATCCGGTCTCGATGAAGGTGCTCGCGACCACGCACGTCCCGGGCCCGGTCGATGCGCTCGCCTACGATCCCGCCACCCATCACGTGTACGCCGACGAAGATAGCGGCACGGTGATCTACGTGCTCGACGGCCGTACGATGAAACAGATCGGAACCGTCAACCTGCCGGGACACGACGAAGAGTATCTCGCCGTCGATCCGGTAACGCACGTGCTCTACCAAAACATCCCCGATCTCGAGGAGTTCGTGGAGGTGAATCCGTCCACGCTGCGCGTGACGAAGGTGGTGAAGACGCCGATGCTGCGCAAGAACCATCCGCTGCAGTACGACGCGCGTTATCACGTGCTCGTGGTCGGCGGCAAGAACGGCGTGATCGCGGAGTACACGCCGAGCGGGCGGTTTCTGGGTTCGGCGCGCTATCCCGCGGGCGTCGATCAGTGCAATCTGGATCGGCGCAACCACGAGCTCGCGTGTGCCGGCGGCGGCACGATCAGCGTGCTGCGTGTGAATCCGCATGGCGCACCCACGCTGCTCGCGACGCTGCACACGACCCACGACGTGCACACGGTCGCGATCGATCCGAAGACCGGCGATCTGTGGGCGGTCTGGCCGGGGAGCGGCTCGGACTCCTACGAGCAGCGTTTCGCGCTCAAGCCGTAGCGGCGAGGCGCGCGCGGGTGCGGGCGAGAATGCGGTTCGCATGATCGCTCTCACCCATGCGCGCTTCGGCGAGCCCGTCGATGTCATCGTACCGACCGAGCAGCCCGTTCCCGAACCCGGTCCCGGCGAGGTGCGTTTGCGCCTGCTGCGCTCGCCGATTCACAATCATGACCTCGCGACCATTCGCGGCGTCTACGGCTACAAGCCGACGCTTCCGGCTGTCGCCGGGAGCGAGCTCGTGGGCGCGATCGACGCGCTCGGGAGCGGCGTAACCGGACTCAAACCGGGCATGCGCGTCGCCGCGATGGGGCGCGGTGCATGGGCCGAGTACGTGACGATCGCCGCGCAGGCGGCCGTGCCGATGCCCGATGCGATCGACGACGATGTCGCATCGCAGCTGCTTGCGATGCCGCTCTCTGCGCTCGTCCTCTTCGACGATCTGCGTACCGAGCCCGGAATGTGGATCGCGCAGAACGCGGCGAACGGGGCGGTCGGACGCATCCTCATGCGCATCGCGCAGGCGCACGGCGTGAACGTCATCAACCTGGTGCGCCGCGAGGAAGCCGCCGACGAACTGCGCTCCTACGGCGCCAAGCACGTGGTGGTCACCGATCGCGACGGCTGGCAGAACGACGTGCGCGCGCTCACCGACGGCAAGGGGGTCGCGCGCCTGGTCGATTCGATCGCGGGTCCGCAGTCGCTCGAGATGCAGCGCGTGCTCGCGCAGCACGGCGAGTTGATCGTGTTCGGCGGTCTCTCGGGCGCCGCGATGAAGCTCGACCCGAGTCTGATGATCTCCGCCGAGACGATCGTGCGCGGGTTCTGGATGAGCGCGTGGATGCAGCGTGCGCCGCGCGAAGAAGGCGCCGCCGCAATGCGCCGCGTCTTCGATCTCGCGACGAAGGGCGAACTTCCGCTGCCGGTGGCCGCCGTCTACGAACTCGCGCAGGCGCACGAGGCGCTGCGCGCCGCGGAGCGTCCCGGCCGCGGCGGCAAGGTGCTCTTGCGCATCTGATGAGCGCACCGGAATTCGAACGTATCGCGCTCGCCGACGGCCGCGCGCTCGACCTCGTCGATGCGGGCGAGATGTCATCGATCGCGCTCGTGCTGCACCATGGCACGCCGGGCGATGCATCGATGTGGACCTCATGGAGCGATGCGTGCGCGCGCGCGGGATTCCGTTTGATCGCGATCTCCCGTGCGGGATACGGCGGTTCGTCGCGTCGTCCCGGCCGGCGCATCGCCGATGTCGCAGACGATGTGCGCGAGGTACTCGATGCGCGCGGAATCGATACGTTCGTCACCGCGGGCGCATCCGGCGGCGGTCCGCACGCGCTCGCCTGCGCCGCATTGCTGGCGCCGCGCTGCCGCGCCGCCGCGACCTTTGCGGGCGTCGGTCCGTACGGCGTCGAGGGTCTCGATTTTCTCGACGGGATGGGACCGGAGAATCACGAGGAGTTCGGTGCGGCGCTGCGCGGCGAGCCGTCGCTGCGCGCGTGGATGGAGCACAACGGGGATGCGTTTCGCCGCGTCACGACCGACGAGGTGATCGCGGCGTTCGGTGAACTCGTCTCCGAGATCGATCGCGCCGCGCTCGCCGCGGGTGAAGCGGAGTCGATCGCGCACACGATGCGCCGCGCGCTCGCACCGGGCTTCGACGGATGGATCGACGACGATCTCGCGCACGTGCAGGCATGGGGATTCGATCCCGCCGCAATCGCGGTGCCGGTCACCGTTTGGCAAGGCGACGCCGATCGCATGGTGCCGCACGCGCACGGACGCTGGCTCGCGGCGCACGTGCCGGGCGCGCGGCTTGCCTTCGCGCCGGGTGAAGGGCACATCTCGATCCTCACCAACCATCGCGACGTGATGCTGCGCGAGCTTGCGGAGGCGGCGAACGCGCCCTAGCGCGACTCGGGGAGATTTTGCAATCGGAACGAACGTGGTGGTATGCGTACCACCGTCGTCGTTCTGCTCGCGGCGTTGCTCCTTGCAGCAGCGCCCGCATCCGATCATGCCGCGTTCGCGGCACTGAAATTTCGCAGCATCGGGCCGCTCTCCGGACGAATCGATACCGTCTCCGGCGTTGCGGGCGATCCGACCACCTACTACGCGGGCGGCTTGGGCGGACTCTTCAAGAGTACCGACGGTGGCGTCTCGTGGCGTTCGATCTTCAACGATCGATCCGTGAGTTCGATCGGCGCGGTCGCCGTGGCGCCGTCGGACCCGGCGACGGTGTACGCGGGCACCGGCGAAGCGAACCTGCGTAACGACGTCGCGTTCGGCGAAGGCGTGTGGCGCTCGACCGACGCGGGCAAGACGTGGACGCACGTGGGTCTCGATGCGACCGGCAGTATCGCCGCCATCGCCGTCGATCCGCACGATGCCAAGCGTGCCTACGTCGCTGCGCTCGGTGACGTCTATCGCGCGAGCGACGCGCGCGGCATCTATCGCACGACCGACGGCGGCGCGACCTGGAAGCGCGTGCTCGCCGCCGACGATCGCACCGGCGCATCGAGCATCGCGATCGATCCCTCGAACCCGCAGCACCTGATCGCCGGGATGTGGACCGGATGGCGCTCGCCCTATCACTTGACGAGCGGCGGTCCCGACGACGGCATCTACGTCTCGAACGACGGCGGCGACCGCTGGACGCGTCTGCGCGGAAACGGCTTGCCGACGAGCACGATGGGTCGCATCGCGGTCGCGTTCGCGCCGAGCGATCCCAAGCGCGTCTACGCGCTGATCGAGTCGTCGCAGGGCACCCTCTGGCGCAGCGACGACGGCGGTACGCATTGGACGCTCGCGAACAGCTCGCACGGCATCGATCAACGTCCGTTCTACTTCACCTCGCTCAGCGTCGATCCGCACGACGCCGACCGCGTCTACTTCATGTCGGTGCAGCTCTGGAAGAGCGCCGACGGCGGCAAGACCGCAAAACCCATGCACGAGACGCGCGGCGGCGATTACCATCAACTCTGGATCGATCCGCGCGATCCGAATCGCATGATCGCGGGCGACGACGGCGGCTCGCAGATGAGCGTCGACGGCGGACGTACCTGGGCGAGCGCTCCGATCGTCACCTCGCAGATCTACCATCTCGACGTCGACGATCGCGTGCCGTACACGATCTGCTCCGAAGATCAGGATAGCGGCAGCGCGTGCGGGCCGAGCAATAGTCTGCTCGGAAACGGCATCTTGCCCGACTCGTTCTTTCCGGCGGGCGGCGGCGAGAGCGGCTGGATTCTCTTCGATCGCGCCGATTCGAATCTGATCTACGGCGACGGCTATCAGGGCTCGATCACGCAGTACGATCGGCGCACGGGCCAGGCGCGCGAGATCGGCGTCTGGCCGCGCGACGCGATGGGGTGGCCCGCCGCGCCGCTGCGCTATCGCTTTCAGTGGACCTCGCCGCTCGCGATCTCGCCGCAGCATCCGCACCGGCTCTATATGGGCGGCAACCGCATCTTCCAAACCGACGACGGCGGCACGACGTGGCATGCGATCAGTCCCGATCTCACGCGGCACGAGACGGCGCGCGAAGGCATCTCGGGTACGCCGATTACGCCGGATAACACGAGCGTCGAATACTACAACGTCGTCTTCTCGATCGGACCGTCTCCGGTGCGCGACGGCATGATCTGGGCCGGAACCGACGACGGCCGGGTATGGCTCACGAACGACGGCGGCCGCGCTTGGCACAACGTGACGCCCGCCGCGATGCGCGTCGCGCCGCACGATCGTTGGCTACGCGTCGATTACGTCGCCCCGTCACCCTTCGATGCGCGCACGGCCTACGTTGCCGCCGACGCCCACAAGTGGGGCGATCGTCGTCCGTACCTGTTCGTGACGCACGACGCGGGCGCGCATTGGAGCTCGATCTCGGCCGGGCTGCCGCAGACGAGCTATACACGCATGATTCGTCCCGATCCGGTGCGTCGCGGAATGCTCTACACCGGAACCGAGACGGGGCTCTTTTATTCCTACGACGAGGGCGCGCACTGGACGCGCTTCACGAACGGGCTGCCGGTCGTGCCGGTCTACGACTTCGTCGTGCAGCCGCGCTTCGACGATCTCGTCGTCGCAACGCACGGACGCGGCATCCGTATTCTCGACGATCTTCATCCGCTGCAGGAATGGACGCCCGCAATCGCTGCGCAGCCGCTGCACATCTTCACGCTGCGCGACGCGTATCGATTCCGGATCGGGTATCGTGAGTCGTTCGCCGGAATCACCGGAGCGAACCCGTCGTACGGTGCGGACGTGAACTTCTCGCTCGCGCATCCTCCCGCGAAAAACGAGAAGGTGACCGTGCGTATCCTGCGCGGAACGCAGGTGATTCGCACGATCGCGGTCGCGCATCCGACCGCCGGCGTCAATCGCGTATGGTGGAATCTCCGTTACGATGCGATCGATCCGGTGAAGGGCTTCGTGCCGTGGGCGCGCGGCGGCTTCAACGGACCGCTCGCGCTTCCGGGCAGCTATACGGTGCGGGTCACCGCCGCAAAGAGCAGCGCGCAGGGCACGCTCCGCGTGCTCCCCGACCCGCGTTCGCACGCATCGCCGCAAGCGCTACGCGCGCAGCTCGCGATGTTGCTGCGCATCCGCGGCGATCTGCAAGCGATGACGCAGGCGATCGAACGCGTGCAGCACGTGAAGGCGCACGACCCCGCGAAGGCCGCGCAGGCCGATCGACTGCTGCACGAACTGTACAACCCCGAGGTGACGCAGGCCGAAGATGCGTTACGCTATCCCGAAGCGCTCTACGGTCAGATCAGCTTCCTCGGATCGGATGTCGCGTCGGCCGACGCGGCCCCGACCGCATCGGAGCACGCGGTGCTCGACGAACTCGAACGCGAGATGCACGGACTGCTTGCGAAGGTCGATGCCTTCGCAAGCCCGTCGGCGCGTTAGGGAGATCAGGCGAAGAGCGCTTCGATGTCGTGAAGGTCGAGGCGCAGCGGCGCGCTCGCGGTTTCGTCGAAGAGACCCTGTGCGAGCGCGCCCTTGCGCGCCTGGAGTTCGAGGATACGCTCTTCGACGGTGCCTTCGGCAATGAGCTTGTACACGAACACGTGCTGCTCTTGACCGATGCGGTGCGCGCGGTCCGTGGCTTGCCGTTCGACGGCCGGATTCCACCACGGATCGTAGTGGATCACCGTGTCCGCCGCGGTCAGATTCAAGCCGGTTCCGCCCGCTTTGAGGCTGATGAGGAAGAGCGGGACCTCGCGCGCTTGGAAGCGGCGCACGGGCGTCTCGCGATCGCGCGTCTCGCCGCGCAGTTCCACGAACGGCACGCCGCGCGCGGCGAGTTCGGGGTTGATCAGGTCGAGCATCGAGGTGAATTGCGAGAAGAGCAGCACGCGCCGACCGTCGGCGATCAGGCTCTCGAGCATTTCGAGCAACGCTTCGAGTTTGTTCGAAGCGGTGATGCCCTCGGCCGCGGGCAGGTGGAGCAGCCGCGGATCGCAGCAGACCTGCCGCAATTTGAGCAGGGCGTCGAGCACGACGATGCGGCTACGCGCGAGGCCGCGGCGTTCGACCTCCGCGCGCACGCGTTCGTGCATCGCGAGCCGAATCGTTTCGTAGAGATCGCGCTGCTCGCCCGAAAGCTCGATGCGCTGCACGATCTCGGTTTTATCCGGCAGTTCCTGCGCCACGCGTTCCTTGGTCCGGCGCAGCAGAAACGGACGCAGCCGCGCGGCGAGCGCACTCTGCCGTAGCGCGTCACCGCGCTTTTCGATCGGCGTGCGAAACGCGCGTCGGAACGTCGCGCGGTCGCCCAAGACCTCCGGTTGCGCGAAGGCGAAGATCGACCAGAGTTCATCGAGATGATTCTCGATCGGCGTACCGGTCATCGCGATGCGTTGCGTCGCGCGCAGGCGCCGCGCCACGGTCGCCGCCTTGACGCGCGGATTCTTGATCGCCTGCGCTTCGTCGAGCACCGCGATCGACCACTGTTGCTGCGCGTAGAACTCGGCGTCGCGCGGCAGCAGCGCGTAGGTCGTGAGCACCACGTCGGCATCGCGTACCGCATCGAAGCGCGTCGCGCGATCGGCCCCTGTGAGCGAGAGCACGCGCAGCGACGGCACGAAGCGTGCGATCTCCGCGCGCCAATTCGGCGCCACGCTGGTCGGTGCGACGATGAGGATCGGGGCGTGCAGGCGACCCGCCGCGCGCTCGATGGCGGCATGGGCGAGAAACTGCACGGTCTTTCCCAAACCCATGTCGTCTGCGAGGATGCCGCCGAATCCGTGCGCGCCGAGCGCCTGCAACCAGGCCACGCCCTCGCGTTGATACGGGCGCAGCGTCGCCTCGAACGTTGCCGGCACCTCGAGCGCCGCGCCGTCGAGGACGGTGAGCGCGTCGATGAGCGCGCGCAGATGCTCGGTGCCGCGCCACTCGATGCGCAGGCCGCGCTCGAGTTCGGCGAGCGCCGCCGCGTGGGTGCGCGAGACGCGCAGTCGGCCGTCGCCGTCGATCGGCGCGTTCTCGCCGAAAAGTTCGGCGAGCATCGCGAGCACGCGGGCCACGCGGGCCGCCGGGAGCGCGACGTACGAACCGTTCGGCAGCCGCGCGTAGAGCGGCTCGCTGCGCGCGGCGAGCTGGCTCAGATCGTCGTCGCCGCCGATGCCGTTCTCGGAGAGCGCGGCCATGATGAGCGGCAGTAGGGCGACGCGCTCGCCGCCGACTTCGACGCCGAGGTCCACGTCGAACCAGCGCTCCGCGCCTTCGACGATCTCGCCGCGCCAGACGTCCTGCGCCTCGACGACGTCGTAGGGAAATTGCTCGTCGATCTCCACCGTCCAGCCGTCGCGGCGCAGACGGGGCGCGGTATGGGCGATGAAGCGCAGCCACGAGCGTTCGTCGGCGAGCGGCGCGTTCGCGAGATCGGCGATACGGGCGGCTGCCTGCATCTCGAAGGCCACGTCGCGCGACTCGTGCTCGTCGCGCGGTGAGATCAGCCGGTCGCCGTAGGCGAAGCGCAGATCCAAGGTCGCGGCGCCGTGCGATGCGCTTACCCGCAGCACGGGCATCGGCGCCGCTTCCAGGAGCGTGGCGTCCTCCCCGACGTCGGGCAGCCCGAGCTCGTCGTCGTGGAGCACGCGCCGCAGCGCCGCATAGACGCGGCGGGCCTGATCGGCGGTGAGTGAGGGAGCGCTTGCGAGCAGCGCGCCGAGATCGGGCGCGACGCGCGTTTCGACCGGGCCCGCGATCCCGAGATCGGGGTCGGCGTACCAGAGGGGGATCGTCGGCAGCAGCAGGCTGCCCGGCCTGCCCTCGACGTGCAGGCGCTGGCGGCCGTCGTCGTCACGGCTCCAGCAGAGGCGAGCGCCGTCGAGCGGTTCGTAGCGGAGCGCCGGGGCATTCACGTCGCCCCAATGCAGGCGTCCGGTGCGAATCATCGCGAGCAGCAGGGTGCCCACCACTACCGGCGCGGGGCCCGAGAGCCCGCCGATCAGGCCGCTTGCGTTTACCAGGCGGCCGATCACGCGGTCGATCGGGGTCACGTGCTTGGCGCTCGCCGTCGCGATGTTGGGCAGGTCGTACCGGCGGGCCGAGCTCACGCCGTCCTTGCCGATGCTCACCAGATAGGCCGCGAGCGAGAAGCGGGGGACGTAAAACTGCTCCGCGAGATCGATCGCGTAGCGCAGGTGGTCGCGTAGGAGCGTCGACTCGGAGCGCGTCGTCTGTGCGACGACGCTCTCGATCCAGCTGTCGACGGCGCCGTCGGCGGCGTCGCGACGGCGGGGTCCGGGGGAAGAAGTCGTGGGTTGCAAGCGGTGTGGCTTCGCTGCGCGCGGCGCCGCCCCTCGCGGATGCGCGTTTCGTCTTGCGTCTGCGTGGTACACTTAGCACGTTATGGGCGGTCTCGGCAGTCATCACGCGCACCCCTACGCCGTGCAGTCGGCGGCGTTTCTGGTTTCGATGCTGCTTCCGGGCGGGGTGCTGGCCTTGCTCGTCGGGGCGTGGGTCGAGCACGCTCGTCGTCGCTTCCGCCCGGCGGGCGACGGAAAGATGGCGCTGCCCCTCTTCGCCGAACGCGGCCTGGCCGACTAATCCTTCTTGACGCGCCGAGCACCGGCGTGTAAACTCGTAATCTATGCCCCGAGGCGTCTAAGCCGCACTATATAAAGAAGGGCGAGTGCCGTCCGGTCCGCCGGTCGCTCTCGGCCTCTTTTGCGTGCCCGACGTATTCGGGGAAGCGCGCTTCACCGAACAAGGTCACAAAGAGAGAAGAATGGCGAAAACGACGACTCCCAAGTCATCCGCGAAGAGCTCCGCGGCGACGAAGGTCAAGTCGAAGCGTACCGAGCGTCCGAGCCCGAACGCGGGCGTCGTGACGACGGCGATGCCGACGACGTTCCCGGCGGCGGCGGGGGCGTTCACGATCGAGCAGCCCCCGGATCCCGGCCCCAAGCGCGGACGTCACACGTTCGCGAAGATCCCGCACGTTCTCGAGATCCCGAACCTGATCGAGCTGCAAAAGGCGAGCTTCGATTGGTTCAAGACCGAGGGCCTGGGCGAAGCCTTCGCCTCGATCTCCCCGATCAAGGACTTTACCGGCAATTTGATTCTCGAGTTCGGCGAGCACTCGCTCGGCGAGCCCAAATATTCGATCGAGGAGTGCCGCGAGCGCGACATGACGTACAGCGCGCCGCTGCGCGTGCGCGTGCGCTTGATCACGGCCGAATCCGGCGAGATCAAGGGTATCCCCGACCAAGAGATCTTCATGGGCGATTTCCCGCTCATGACCGACAAGGGCACGTTCATGATCAACGGCGCGGAGCGCGTGATCGTGAGTCAGCTCGTGCGTTCGCCGGGCGTCTATTACAGCCAGGATTTCGATACCAACGCGCGCCCCACGTACAATGCGACGATCATTCCGAACCGCGGTGCGTGGATCGAATTCGAGACCGACAACGGTACGAAGAACGACGAGACCGAGGGCACGATCGGCGTTCGCATCGACAAGAACCGCAAGATCTACATCTCGACCTTCATTCGCGCCCTCTCGCGCCCGGATCTCGGGCTGAACTGGGAGAGCGATGAAGCGATTCTCGATCTCTTCGGCGGCTCGCCGCTCGTCGCGAACTCGATCGAGAAAGACAAAGACATCAAGACGCGTGAAGACGCGCTCAAGGAAATCTACAAGAAGCTGCGTCCGGGCGAGCCCGAGAACGCCGAGAACGCGGAGAAACTCCTCGAGTCGCTCTTCTTCGACGAGAAGCGTTACGACCTCGCGGGCGTGGGCCGCTACAAGCTGAGCGGCAAGTTCCATTACCGGATCGAGAACCCGGATTTGGAAGCGCGCGCCGAGCAGCCGACGATTCAGATCAACGAGTACGAGGGGCTCGACGAAGCGCCGATCGAGGTAAAATGCCTCACGCGCGCCGACATGATCGCCGTCGTGCGCCGTTTGATCAAAGTCGCGACCGGCGTGATCGCCAAAGACGACATCGATCACCTCGGTAACCGCCGCATCCGTTCGGTCGGCGAACTGCTGCAGAATCAGTTCCGCGTGGGCCTGCTGCGCCTCGAGCGCGTGGTGCGCGAGCGCATGACCGTGCAAGACATCGAGACGGTGACGCCGCAGGCGCTCATCAACATCCGTCCGGTGGTCGCCGCGATCAAGGAGTTCTTCGGATCCTCGCAGCTCTCGCAGTTCATGGATCAGACGAACTCGCTCGCGGAGCTCACCCACAAGCGCCGCCTCTCGGCGCTCGGGCCGGGCGGTCTCTCGCGCGAACGCGCGGGCTTCGAAGTTCGCGACGTTCACCACTCGCACTACGGCCGTATCTGCCCGATCGAAACGCCGGAAGGTCCGAACATCGGTCTGATCGGTTCGCTCGCGACCTACGCGCGCGTGAATCGCTTCGGCTTCATCGAGACGCCCTACCGCGTGGTCGAGGGCGGCATCGTGACGGACAAGATCCAGTACCTTACCGCGGATCGCGAAGACGAGTACATCATCGCGCAGGCCAACACCCAGGTCGATGAAGCCTCGGGCAAGATCCTCTCGGATACGGTCGTTTGCCGTTACGCCGAGGAGTACATCGAAGAGCCCGCCGCGCGCGTGCAGTTGATGGACGTCTCGCCCAAGCAGATCGTCTCGGTCGCGACTGCGCTGATTCCGTTCCTCGAGCACGACGACGCGA
Source organism: Vulcanimicrobiota bacterium (assembly GCA_027306785.1). Lineage (GTDB taxonomy): Bacteria > Vulcanimicrobiota > Vulcanimicrobiia > Vulcanimicrobiales > Vulcanimicrobiaceae > REEB354. The sequence continues at coordinate 86,710 of DAHUZB010000022.1, read as the reverse complement.
ACCGCGCGCTCATGGGCGCGAACATGCAGCGTCAGGCCGTGCCGCTGCTCCGTCCGGACGCGCCGATCGTCGGCACCGGCATGGAGTACCGCGCCGCCAAGGACTCGGGCAGCCTGATCGTCTCCGACGTGAAGGGGCAAGTGACCGCGGTCGATTCGAAGTCGATCGTCATCACGCTCGAGGACGGCACGCCCAAGCACTTCGATCTGCTCAAGTTCGTGCGTTCGAACGCGGGCACGTGCATCAATCAGCGCCCGATCGTGGCGCTCGGCGAGCACGTCGTTCCGGGCCAAGTGCTCGCGGACGGACCGTCGTCGGATCAGGGCGAGCTCGCCCTCGGACAGAACGTGCTCGTCGCGTTCATGTCGTGGGAAGGCTACAACTACGAAGACGCGATCCTGATCAGCGAACGCATGGTCAAGGAAGATCGCTTCACCTCGATTCACATCGAAGAGTACGAGTGCGAAGCGCGCGACACCAAGCTCGGACCGGAAGAGATCACGCGCGACATTCCCAACGTCGGTGAGGACGCGCTCAAGGATCTCGACGAGCGCGGCATCATCCGCATCGGTGCGGAAGTGCGTCCCGAAGACATCCTCGTCGGTAAGGTCACGCCCAAGGGCGAGACCGAGCTCACCGCGGAAGAGCGCCTGCTGCGCGCGATCTTCGGCGAGAAGTCGCGCGAAGTGCGCGACACCTCGCTGAAAGTTCCGCACGGCGAGAAGGGCAAGATCATCGACGTCAAGGTGTTCTCGCGCGAAAACGGCGACGAGCTCTCGCCCGGCGTCAATCATCTCGTGCGCGTCTACGTCGCGCAGAAGCGTAAGATTCTGCAGGGCGACAAGATGGCCGGACGTCACGGCAACAAGGGCGTCATCGCCAAGGTGCTGCCGGAAGAGGATATGCCGTACCTGGAAGACGGTACGCCGGTCGATATCGTGCTCAACCCGCTGGGCGTGCCCTCGCGCATGAACCTCGGGCAGATCATGGAGACGCATCTCGGGTGGGCCGCGCGCATGCTCGGCATGAACATCGCGACGCCGGTCTTCGACGGCGCGCACTCCGAGGATATCGCCGAGTGGCTGCAAGACGCCGGGCTCGCGCCCGACGGCAAGTCGTGGCTGCGCGACGGACGCACGGGCGAACGCTTCGCACGTCCGATCACGGCCGGTATCATCTACATGCTCAAGCTCGCGCACTTGGTCGACGACAAGATCCACGCGCGTTCGACCGGTCCGTACTCGATGATCACCCAGCAGCCGCTGGGCGGTAAGGCGCAGTTCGGCGGTCAGCGTTTCGGCGAGATGGAAGTCTGGGCGCTCGAAGCGTACGGCGCGGCCTACACGCTCCAAGAGCTGCTCACCGTCAAGTCCGACGATGTGGTCGGCCGCGTGAAGACCTACGAAGCGATCGTCAAGGGCGAGAACGTGATGGAGCCGGGCGTTCCGGAATCGTTCAAGGTGCTCATCAAGGAGCTCCAGTCGCTGGCGCTCGACGTCAAGGTGCTCACCGAGAATCGCGAAGAGATCGACGTGCGCATGCAGGACGACGATCTCGGCGAACGCGAGCGTCAGGAGATCGGTCTCCTGATGGGCGATGATTCGCCGGTCGTCTCGCAGACGCAGGTCGCGACGCGCGAAGCGGTCGCCGAAGCCGCCGCCGAAGGCGCGGTCGAGGAGCCGCCGATCGAAGAGGAAGAGGAAGAAGAGGAAGAGATCGACGACAGCAAGCCGATCGACACCACCGCTCCGCTTCCCACCCCGCCGCCGATGCCCGCGCGCGAAGGCGACGAGGATATCTTCGAGGCCGAGGAAGAGGCCGAAGAGGAAGAGGACGTCGACGGTCCGCAGGGCTACGAGCTCGAGGAAGAAGACGAGGAATCGTACGACGAGGAGAAGCCGTACGAAGACGAAGAGGAAGAGGCTCCGTATCACGAAAACGGCGCCTCCGAAGAAGAGTTCTAGTCCGCGGACTTCGGCTCGACGCGAGGGTTCGGCACCATGCCGAACCCTCGTTCATTTTGCGCGACAGGAATGATGCAACGTCGCGTGTGAAGTGCGCCCCGTGAGGTGGGAGCTTCCGCGCATCGCGGGCACGCGCCAAACGGCGATCGCCGCCGTCGGCTTTCTCGTGCTTTGGAACGCGGTCTCGCGTCTGACCGCGCTGCTGCTGCCCTATCACGGCGCGCAGCCGCTCTACCCCGTGCTCGCGGTCGACGTGCTGTTGCTCGTGCTGCTCGGCTGGCAGTGGTGGCCCCTCATTCCGGCCGCCTCGCTGATCGACATGGTGCTGCTCGGGCAGACCTCGCCGCCGACGCTGCTGACCGCCCTCACCGTTCAGGTGCTCTTGGGGTTGATCTTTGCCGGTGCCGTGGTGTACGTGCGTGACGTCGCGCGCGCGGCGCTCCCGCTGCGTACCCTTCGCGACGTAGGCTGGTTCTGCGGTATCGTCGGGATCGTCGCACCTGCGGTGTTCGGCCTCGCGGCAACCTCGGTGCTCGTGCTCGCCGGGCGCGTCGCGCCGCACGGCGCGCTCGTAGCCTTCTCGAATTTTTTCCTCGGTGACGTGACCGCGATCGTCGCGCTCGTGCCCGTGGCGATCGCGCTGATCGCCTGGCGCAGCTACGATGCGTCATCCGAGCATGCGGAGCCCTCACGCGCGGAGCTCGCGATCTCGCTCGCCGCGACCGCGTCATGCACGATCGGCGGCACGCTGCTCGCGAGTTTTACGCACGAGCCGATCCTCGATCTCTCGTTCGTCGCGATGTCGTGGCTCGCCATTCGCGCGGGCTTTCGCGGCGCGGCGCTCGGCTCGCTGACCGCGTTTCTGAGCGCGACCCTGATCGCCGCCGTGTTGCGATTACCGCCCGATATGCTCGTGGAGGCGGAGGGCTTCCTGATCTCGTCGTCGCTGATGGCGCTGCTGCTCGCGGGACTCACGAGCGAGCGATGGAGTCTCCTCGCGAAGCTTTCGCGGCGCGCCTATGTGGATGAACTCACCGGCCTCCCGAACCGCGATCGGCTGATCGAATGGATCGAGGGTCATCGCGACGCCCCGGTCGTGCTCGTGATCCTCGACGTCGACGATATGCGTCTGCTCAACCAGGGCATCGGGCGTGCCGGCGCCGACCGGTTGCTGCAGGAAGTGGCGATCCGCATGCGCGCGACCTTTCCGTCGTCGTACATGATCGCGCGCGTGAGCGCCGATGAGTTCGCGGTCGCCGTCGTCGACGATCGCAGTCCGCACGCGCTGATGGGCGAACTGCGCAGCTTTTTCGAAGTGCCGTTCGACCCGGCCGGATCGAACGTGTTCATCTCGGTCTCGATGGGCGCCGTTCGTATGGTGCGTGCCGGATCGGGCGATGAGATGCTGCGCAAAGCCGACGCCGCGCTCGATCGCGCGAAGGTAACCCCGACGCGCTCGGTCGTCTATTCACCCGATCTGCAGAGCACGAACGTCGCTTCGCTCGTGACCGAACTGCATCGCGCGGTCGAACGCGGGGAGCTCGTTCCGTTCTTCCAGCCGATCTTTCGCTACGATCACCTGAGCCGACGCTGGATGGTGCTCGGCGCCGAAGCGCTGCTGCGCTGGGTCCATCCCGAACGTGGGATCGTCGCGCCGGCCGAGTTCATCGACCTGCTCGAACGCCTCTCGCTCGGTGAGGTGGTCGGCTGGGAGACGATGGAGCGCAGCCTGCTCCAGGCGGGCGAATGGCGCACGATCGTCCCGGAGTTTCGCATCTGGGTGAATCTCTTCGCGCGGCAGATTCTCGCGCGCGACTGCGCCGACCGGATCGCCTCGTTGCTCGAACGCACCGCGGTGCCGCCCGAAGCGCTGGTCGTGGAGATCAACGAACGAGTGGTGGCGAGCGACGAACGCGACGTCGCGCAGTTGGCGACGCGCCTGCGCGAGCTCGGGGTACAGAGCGCGATCGACGATTTCGGAACCGGCGGATCCTCGCTCGGCCGCGTGCGCGACGTTCCGGCGCACGTGCTCAAGATCGACCGTTCGTTCGTCAATCGCAGCGAGGTCGATACCAAGGCGCGCGCGGTCGCGGCGACGGTCGTGCGCCTCGGTGCGGAACTCGGGATGGCGGTCGTCGCCGAAGGCGTGGAGAACCTGATGCAGTTGCAGGTGATGCAAGAGACCGGCTGCGATTACGCGCAAGGCTACGCCTTGGGGCACCCGCTGCCCGCCGATCTCTTCGCGCGCACGTTTCTTTCGGTCGAGCGCACGGGCTCGTACTAGCGAGCCCCTACGTATTCGGCGTAAAGATGCGATACGCCGCGAGTTGACCGTTTGCGTCCATGCGGATGACCACGCTCATCGAGCCTTTGTCGAAATCCGCTCGGTACGTGAACTCGCTTTTGGTGGGATCGCCGCTTACAAAGGTTAGGCCCTTGTAACTCCCGAGTGCGTGCATCTTATCGGAGAGCGCTCCGACCTCGGCGCGCGAGACCTGCGCCTTGAGCTGCTGGTCGAAATTCGACGTCACGCCGTGAACGTCGTCGGCATAGATCGACTTGGTGACGCTATCGGCCGCCGTTTGCGCGCTGCCGCCCCCGGCCTGCGTGCCGGAGCACGCGGCCGGGATCAGCGCGGCGAGCGCGAGGGCGAGCAGACGCCGGTCGGCCATCAGAGCTGGCCCCAACCGAACGACGCCATCGCGACTTGTCGTCCCTGCGAGCCGTGCGGCCCCGCGGCGGCCACCGCCGCGCCCTGCGCGATGAAGTTGCGATGGAGGTTCATCGCGGCGAGTTGGCGCCGCTGCTGCTGGACGACGTTATGCTGGTAGGCGACCTCTTTCTTGAGCGATTGGTTGACCGCGACTTCCTCGTTGTAGGCTCGCTGCTCTTGATGGTACGCCGCCCAGGCGTTGTTGTTTTCTTGCTCCAGCGCGGCTTGACGCTGCGCGTCTTCGGCGTACTTCTCATGCACCTTACGGTTGTGCTGAATGATGAGGTACGTTGCCGCCGCGCCGAGCAGAATCAAATTGCGCGTGCTCGCGGCGCCGTTCGCGCGAGCCGGTGCGGCCGGGAACGCAAACGCCAGCGTTCCGGTGATCGCGAGTGCCGCGAGTGCGTGCTTGATGGTCATGTCGTTACCGTTCCTCCTCTGGTAGTGCAACATCGGGAACAACGAAACTCTTGTTCCCGAACGTTTCACCGACCAAACGGTCGAACGAACGTATCGCTCGTCAGGGGAGGAGGAGACCGAGCGAGATCACCGCGGGAGGCCCGTAGCGATCGATGCTCGAGAGGTAGCGAGCGCCGGTGAGGTTGGTGACGGTGAGCAGCAGTTTCGGACCGTGCGGTCGCAGCGGCGCGCTCAGATGCAGACCCGCGACGAGCGCGGTACCCAGCGGCTGCGTGTTGAGATCGTCGGCGTAGGTTTCTCCGAGATACGAGAGCGTGACGCCCGCACCGAGCGCGCCGATCGACGCATCGTAGCCCACGCTCGCGGAGACGAGCGGCACGTAGGGCAGACGTTTGCCGACGAGTGCCGCGGCGCAGCACGTTACCCGCGCATACTGCGCGGTCGCGCTCGCGGTGATGCGCGCATCGCCGACGCGGCGCGAGATTGCGAGCGTCTCCCCGTCGGTCTGCGTGTGCGCGATGTTGCTTCGCCGTTGATGCGTGGGATCGATCGTGGAGAACGAGATCGCATCGTTCACGAAGGTATGAATGGCATCGAGCGCGATCGCCGTATCGCCGCCCGTATAGTCCAGCCCCGCCGAGAGCGACGAACTGCGCTCCGGAACGAGGTCGGGATTCGGCTCGTACACGATCGATCCGATCTGATAGCCGCGTACGAGCTCGTTGAGATACGGCGGCCGAAAGCCCGCTCCGTCGGAGATACGCAATGCGAGGCGTTTGGAGAGGTCGTAACGCAGCGCGAGACGCGGCGAGATCGCGCGTTCGATCGAATGCGGCAGCGTCGTGCTCGTGCCGTTCCTCGTGATGCTGCCGTCGGCGAACCCGACGAGATCGCCGCGCGCTCCGAGATCGATCTCGGCACGCGGCAGGCGCCACGTCTGCGCGACGGCGAGCCCCGCGACCGCTTGCGTGCCGCTGCCCGCGGCGGAGAGGAGATTGCTCGGGCCGAGCTGCGTGCTGCTTCCGCCGGTGAAACGCGCGTCGGCGCGCAGTTGAAAGGTGGACTCCGGCGCGTCGACGCTCCAGGCGACGCCGAGGCCGTTATCGTGCGAGGGAACCGCTTGCGTGTAACGCAGCGCGCCCGGCGACTGCGGAAATTGATCGGCTCGATTCGTTACCGACTCGGCTTGCGCGTAGGCGAGCGCGGTGAGCGAGGCCCGCTGCCACGCGCGATGCAGCGTCAGCGCGTGTTGGGTGAAGCGACGGCGAAAATCATAGTTGGGGCGGCCTTCGTTTTGGATATCCCACGCCGCGCGCGCGCCGTAGTCGAGTAGCGTGTGCGACGAGAGCGCGTAACGCAGTCGCAGCGAGGCCATCGAGCTTCGCGAGTACGCGCGTTGATCGATCGGTGACCGGTAACCCGGCGCGAGATCGTCGTAGGCGAGCGCGTTTTGCTCGAGCGAGAGCGACGTGGTGAGACGCGAACCGAGCGATGCCGACGAGCGCGCGTACGCCGTGAACGCACCGTGTGAGCCCGCGCTTATCTGCAGCGCCGTATGCGGGGCGGCGTGCGTCGCGGGCGGCGCCGCGGTATCGAGCGCGAGCACGCCGCCGACCGCGCCCGCGCCGTAGAGCGCGGAGCCCGCGCCGCGCAACAGCTCGGCGCGCGTGATGTCGGCGGCGGGATAGGCGGCCCAGTCGACCTGGCCGCCGAATCCGTCCTGCGCGGGAATCGCGTCGACGAGAAGCAGGCCGCGATCGGTTCCGGCGCCGGTAAATGAGACGCGCAGTTGCCCGTAGTTGGTGAAACCGCTGTTACTGCGCGTGCGGTCGAAGCCGGGCAGAACGCGCAGCAGGTCGTCGCTTGCGAGCGCCGGTATGCGGGCGATCGCGCGGGCGTCGAGCACCGAGGCGGCGACGGGCAGGCGATGCAGCGCTTCGCGCGACCCGGTCGCAACCCGCACGGTGCCGATCACCGGCGGGGCGCTCGGCGTCGGGGAGGGCGACGGCGTGCACGTCGACATGACGGCGAAAAGGGCGGCGAGAGCGATCACGTCGCTCGCATCTTCCCCGCGTCGCGGTGCGCGGACCTGGCCATATGTCCCGGATCCAGCGGATCTATTTTAGGAGAGGAACTTCATGAGCGATCAACCACGCATCGGCATCGTCGGCACCGGGCGGATGGGCGCGAACATCGCGCTGCGCCTGCGCGACGTGGGCTACCCCGTGACCGTGCTCTACGACGTGCGTCCGGAATCGGCGCGCGAGACGGCCGCGGCGGTCGGCGGGCGGGCGGTCGAACGCCTCGCCGAGGTGACGGCCGGAGCCGATGTGGTGATCACGGTCGTCACCGACGATGCGGCGATGCGCGGTATCTTCGCGCCGAGCGGCGACAGTCTGCTCGCCGACGCACGCGGCACGATCTTCGTGAACACCGCCACGGTGACGCCGAGCGTCCACGTCGAGGTCCAGGCCGCCGCCGAAGCGGCGGGCGCGCACTCGCTCGAAGCCTGCATGGCGAGCTCGATCCCGCAGGCGCGCAACGGAACGCTCTACCTGATGGTCGGCGGGCGTCGCGAGATCTTCGATCGGGTGGAGCCGCTGCTCGCGCAGATGAGCGCCTCCCTGCGCTACGTGGGCGAGGCGGGACGGGCCGCGCAGGTCAAAGCCCTCGTCAATATGGTGATGAATATCAACACCGCGGGGCTCGCGGAGGGGCTCGGGCTCGGCCACGCGCTCGGGCTCGATCTCACCATGCTGCGCGAGGTCTTCTCGCAGACCGGCGCCGCCTCGCGGGTGCTGGAAACCGACGGCGCCGATATGCAGCAGCGGGAGCACGATGTCTACTTCTCGGCCGAGCACGCGGCCAAGGACTCGGGCATCGCCCTCGGCCTCGCGCGCGACGTGCAGCTCGAGCTGCCGCTCGCCCGCGCGACCTACGAGCAGTTCGAGCTCATGAAGCGCCTGGGGCTCGGGGGGCTCGACAAGTCGGGCGTCTCCGAACTCACCTTCCCGGAGCGTCACGGTCGGCGCTCCGGGTCTTGAGGCGACCTTGGCGCCGGTGGTATACTAACGGTCTGTGCCTTTGCTCCGAGACGCCCCTGACGAGGGGGGTCGCGGGGCGAATCGGCGGAGCAACGGTGGGCCCCCTTACGAGATCACGTGAGCAGCGGCAGCCCTGCGTAAGCGACGCACGATCGGCCTTCGACAGGCTCGGGTTCGCGCCCGAGCGTGGAGACCTCGTTTGAACCTCATTGACGTCAACAACTTCGATGCCATGCGCATCGGACTCGCCTCGCCCGAACAGATCCGTGCGTGGTCGTTCGGCGAAGTGAAGAAGCCCGAGACGATCAACTATCGCACCCTGAAGCCCGAACGCGATGGGCTCTTTTGCGAGAAGATCTTCGGCCCCACCAAAGACTGGGAATGCCACTGCGGCAAGTACAAGCGCATTCGCTTCAAGGGCATGATCTGCGACCGCTGCGGCGTCGAGATCACGCGCGCGAAGGTGCGCCGCGAGCGCATGGGCCACATCGAACTGGCCACGCCGGTTTCGCATATTTGGTATCTCAAGGGCGTGCCCTCGCGCATCGGCATCCTGCTCGACATGTCGCCGCGCCAGCTCGAGAAGGTGATCTATTTCGCCGCGTACGTCGTGATCGACGCGGGCGACACCAACTTGAGCAAGCGCGAAGTGCTCTCCGAGCAGAAGTACCGCGAAGCGCGCGACAAGTACGGCAACCGCTTCAAGGCGGGCATGGGCGCGGAGGCGATCCGCGAACTGCTGCGCGACCTCAACCTGCGCAAGCTGCAAGAAGAGCTCCGTAAGGAGTTCAAAGACACGACCGGACAGAAGCGCCTCAAGGCGATCAAGCGTCTGGAAGTCGTCGAAGCCTTCCTCGCGAGCGGCAACCGTCCCGAGTGGATGATTCTCTCCGCCGTGCCGGTGATCGCGCCCGAACTGCGCCCCATGGTGCAGCTCGACGGCGGACGTTTCGCCACGTCCGACTTGAACGATCTCTATCGCCGCGTCATCAACCGCAACAATCGCCTCAAGCGCTTGCTCGAGTTGAACGCGCCCGAGATCATCATCAAGAACGAGAAGCGCATGCTGCAGGAAGCGGTTGACGCGCTCATCGACAACGGCCGCCGCGGCCGTCCGGTCACGGGCCCGAACAACCGTCCGCTCAAGTCGCTCTCGGATATCCTCAAGGGTAAACAGGGCCGCTTCCGTCAGAACCTGCTCGGCAAACGCGTCGACTACTCGGGCCGTTCGGTCATCGTGGTCGGTCCGCGCCTCAAGCTGCACCAGTGCGGTCTCCCCAAAGAGATGGCGCTCGAGCTCTTCAAGCCGTTCGTGATGAAGAAGCTCGTCGATCGCGGTCTCGCGCACAACATCAAGAGCGCGAAGCGCATGGTCGAACGCGTGCGTGCGGAAGTCTGGGACGTGCTCGAAGAGGTGATCCGCGAGCATCCGGTGCTGCTCAACCGCGCACCGACGCTCCACCGCCTCGGCATCCAAGCCTTCGAACCGGTGCTGGTCGAAGGTAAGGCGATCCATCTGCATCCGCTCGTCTGCACGCCGTATAACGCGGACTTCGACGGCGATCAGATGGCCGTGCATTTGCCGCTCTCGGCCGGTGCGCAAGCCGAAGCGCGCATCCTGATGCTCAGCTCGAACAACATCCTCTTGCCGGCGTACGGAAACCCCGTCTCGATTCCGACGCAAGACATGGTGCTCGGCCTCTATTACCTCACCTTCCAGCGCGACGAGTATACCGGCCCCGCGAAGGCCGCGGTGATCGAGGACTTCGAGAGCATCACGCGCGCGAAGAAGAAGAACGCGCCCGCCGACGATGCGCCGGGTGCGCTGCCGTCGTTCTACGATCCCAAGGAAGCCGTGATGGCGTTCGAGACGCGTAACGCCACGCTGCAAGAGTGGATCTACGTGCGTTGGAAGGGCGAGATGATCAAGACGACCATCGGTCGCACGATCTTCAACCTCGCGTTCCCGCTGAAATGGAACAAGGAGTTCGTGAATCGCACCATCGACAAGGGTGCGCTCAAGAAACTCATCACCGACTGCTATCGCAAGTACGGAAACGCCGAGACCGCGCGCTTCCTCGACGCGATCAAGGAGCTCGGCTTCCACTACGCAACGCTCTCGGGTACGACCGTCTCCATCGGCGACATCGTCGTTCCGCAGGCGAAGCACGACATTCTGGATCGGGCTCAGGCCGAGGTCGACGAGCTGCATAAGCTCTTCGATCAGGGCTTCATCTCCGACGACGAACGGTACAACAAGACCATCGAAATCTGGTCGAAGGCCGGTGACGCCGTCACGAGCGCGATGCAGGCGGCGCAGAATCCGCTCAACCCGGTCTTCATGATGGCGACCTCGGGTGCTCGCGGTTCGATCGCGCAGGTCAAGCAGCTGGGCGGTATGCGCGGACTCATGTCCGATCCGTCGGGCCGCATCCTCGAGATCCCGGTCAAAGCCTCGCTCAAAGAAGGTCTGACCGTCCTCGAGTACTTCATCTCGACGCACGGAGCGCGTAAGGGTCTCGCCGACACCGCGCTGCGTACCGCCGACTCGGGCTACCTGACGCGTCGTCTCGTCGACGTCGCGCAGGACGTGATCATCCGCGAGGACGATTGCGGCACCTCGAGCGGTATCACGGTCAGCGATATTCGCGCCGGCAAAGAGATCATCGAACCGCTCAGCGACCGTATCATCGGGCGTCGCGCGGTCGAAGAGATCAAGGCGGGCGACACGCTGCTCGTCGCGCGTAACGACGAAATCGACGAAGAGAAGGCCAAGGCGATCGTCGACGCGGGAATCGAGACGGTGAAGATCCGCTCGGTGCTCACGTGTCAGTCGAAGTACGGCGTCTGTTCGCTCTGTTACGGCCGCGATCTCGCGACCGCCAACCGTGCGGATATCGGCGCGGCCGTCGGCATCATCGCCGCGCAGTCGATCGGTGAACCGGGCACGCAGCTCACGCTTCGTACCTTCCACACCGGCGGCGTCGCGACCGAGGACATCATCACCGGTCTTCCGCGCGTCGAGGAAATCTTCGAAGCGCGCAAACCGAAGGGTCAAGCGGTCATCACCGAAGTCGGCGGTACGGTCAAATTCGGCGAGGACAAGAGCCGCCGCACGATCGTCATCACCGACGAAACGGGCGAAGAGCACGAGTACGACATCCCGCAGGGCACGCATCTCGCGGTGGCCGAGGGTAAGACCGTCGTGCCGGGCGATCAGCTCAACGAAGGTCCGCTCAACCCGCACGACATCCTGCGTCTCAAGGGCGAGACCGCGCTTCAGAGCTACATGGTTCGCGAAGTGCAGAAGGTCTATCGTTCGCAGGGCGTCGACATCAACGACAAGCACGTCGAAGTCATCGTGCGCGCGATGATGCGCAAGGTGAAGATCGTCGAAGGCGGCGACACGCAGCTGCTTCCGGGACAAGTCGTGGAAGCCTCGGCGTTCGGTGAAGCGAACGATCGCGCGAAAGCGGATAACCTGGAGCCGGCGACGGCGAACCCGGTGCTGCTCGGCGTGACCAAGGCGTCGCTTGCGACCGAGTCGTTCCTCTCGGCCGCGTCGTTCCAAGAGACCACGCGCGTCCTCACCGACGCCGCGATCAAGGGCAAGTACGATCCGCTGCTCGGTCTCAAGGAAAACGTCATCATCGGAAAACTGATCCCGGCCGGTACCGGTATGTCGCGCTATCGCAACATCCGGATCACGCCCGAAGGTCAGGATATCGACGACGACGGACGTCCGCGCCAGCAGTTCGAGATGATCAACGGCTACGCCGGTATGACCGCCGACGAAGCCGCTCTCGCCGAAGTGATGGGCGGAGCCGGCGGCGACGGGATGAGCCGTCTGATGAGTGCGTACGAACGCAATCGCGAACCGCTCACGGTGCAGTACGAAGGCGATTACGACGACACGCTCGCCGTGCACGCCGCACCGAAGAAGACGCAGTACGATCGGATCAAGGGCATCAACCCCGAAGATCTGTAACGCGTACGCGACGCATGCAGAAGGGCCCGGCGAGATTCGCCGGGCCCTTCGTGTTGATGACGAGACCCCGGAAAGCGCTACGACATGTCGAGCGCGGTGCGGCGCCGGAAGAATCGGCGCTGTACGTCGCGCTGAGCGTTCGCCAAGCGGTCGCGCATCTCGCGCGAAGGCACGAGCACTTTGTCGACCAGGCGCAGCGCGCGCATCAGTTTGATCGTCCACCAGGTGATGTCGAACTCGAACCAGCTCAAACCGTGACGCGCCGAAAACGGAAACGCGTGGTGGTTGTTGTGCCAGCCTTCACCCCAGGAGAGCAGCGCGACCCACCACGAGTTCACCGATCGATCGGTCGTGCGATAGGTGCGGTATCCCGTGAAGTGCGCGGCACTGTTGACGAGCCAAGTAACGTGATACGTGAAGACGAGGCGAACGAAGATCGCCCAAATCACCCACGACCAGCCGCCGAGCACGAAGAGCAGCACCGCGAGTGCGAGCTGCAACGGCACGTGCAGATAGCGCAGCGCCTGATAGAAGCGGCTGTTCCACAGGTCGGGCGTGTAGCGTTCTTCCTGTTCGACGGTCGGCAGATTATCGTTCGTGCGCACGAGCCAGGTCAGGTGCGCCCACGTGAGGCCGCGCCGAATGCTGTGCGGATCGCGCTTCCGATCCGAGTGCGCATGATGGATGCGATGGGTCGCGACCCAGGCGATGGGGTCACCTTGAAAAGCAAGCGTCCCGAAAATGGCCGTTGCGTATTCGAGCGGTTTGACCATCCGCAGCGCCTTGTGCGTGAGCGCGCGATGGTAGCAGAGGGTGATGCCGAGGCCGCCGGTGACGTAGGTCACCACGATGGCTGCGACGACGCCGGACCAGGAGAAAAAGGTGGGGAGGAGCGCCAGGAGTGCGCCGAGATGAACGATCGTGAGAGCGATCGCGGTAGCCCAATTGGGACGATGCTGCATGCGCGCCTCTTCCAGGGCGGCACCCCGGTCTCCGCTACCAGGATCGTCGTGCCAGGAAGCTGGCATGAGGGAGCGGTAGGATCGAGGCGTCATGGATCCCCTGGTCGCCGTCCGCCGCCTTCCTCGCCTTGCCGAGCGTGCCATGCGTGCCGCTATTTTGGCAGCGATCGACCGGGGCCGCGTCACCCCGCGCCTTTTGGTCAACGACGCGCTGATGCGCTTCGAGCGTGCCGTGCAGGCCGAAGCGCCCAACGGCATTCGCCCGGCGCTGCTCTTCGGCGAGCGCGATCGAATCGTCCGCGAGCTCCGCGGCTTCATCGACGGTCGGATCGCGTCGCGCCTCGCCGCCCTGCCGCGGCGCGATCTGGTCGCGATCGGACGCGATGCCGCGCCGTTCGATGCGATCGTGCGAAATCGGCACGGACGTTGCTACGGTCTCGTGCTCAGGCGTCTGCCGAGCGACGGGGCGCGCCTCGCGGTCTTGCAACGCGTGCGCGAGGCGGCGCACCGAGCGACGAGAACGCCGCTTGCGGGCGCTCTCGTCTACGATTTCGCTTCGGGGGCGGTGCGTCTGGTGTTAGACGATCCCGGCGCGCAGCGCGTGGATCGCCACTTGCGTGCGAGCTGAGAGGTTCATCTTCGCCAAGATGTGCGAGATGTGGTTCTTCACCGTCTTGTCGGAGAGCGCCAGGCGAATGCTGATCTCTTTATTCGAGAGTCCCTCGGCGACGAGTCGCACGACCTGGAACTCACGGTCGGAGAGCAGCGATCGCAGATCGCTCAACGAGCCGGGAACCGGCTGCAGATGGCGCTTGGGCGGATCGTCCTGAAGCGGCATCGCCTTCACGGTCTCGATGAGCTCGCCGACCGTGACGTGGCGAAAACGTTCGAGGAACGCGTCGTCGATGCGGAGGGTGACGTCGGGGATCGCCTCACTGGTGAGGGCGAGACCCGATTCGAGCGAGAGTAAGCGCGCGACCGCATCGTTAAACGTGGGATCGCTGCCCTCACCGGGAACTGCCGCAGGCGTAATGGCCTGAGGGAGGACGCTCATGGTTGCCTTTCCGTGGCTCGGCTGGCAACATTTAGGTTAAGAGCGGCTGGTTTCTTAGGACTTACGGCCTAATTACAATAGGATTACAAATCGATTACAGTAGACGGGTGAAGGAACCAGGGGTCTTGTTGCGTTCGGCGCTCTTGGGGCGGGTGCGGCGCGTACGGCCGAAGATCGTCGCGCTGAGCGCGCCGGCCGGCTACGGCAAGTCGACGTTCGTGGCGCAGCTGCTGGATGACGCTCAGGGTGTCGTGACCTGCGACTGCGCGCAGGCCCGTGACGATCTGCGTATCGCGCGCGCGATCGTGCCGGAGCTCGCGCGCGATCTCGAGGACGGCAGCCGCACCGCCGCCGAGCGCGTGGAGCGTGCCCTCGCGGCGTGGTCGGCGACCGGCGCCGGCTTCCTCGTGGTCGAGCATCTCGAGCACTTGACCGAAGCCGCGCGAGAAACGCTGCTGCGCTTTCTCGCCGCGCGGCCGAGCGCCGTGACGATCGTGCTGGTCTCGCGGTGCGAACTTCCCTTCACGCTTTCGCGCTTCGCCGCGCCGCACGAGATCCTCACCTTGCGCCCCGCCGATCTCGCGTTCACCGTGGATGAAGTAGCGACGCTCTTAAAACCCGACGGTGGCGCCGAACACGCGGCGCAGGTCACCGCGTTCACGCGGGGCTGGCCCGCGGCCGTGCTGCTGGCCAAGCGCCTTGCCGCCGAAGGGCGCCTCGCCGCGGCGGCGGCGAGGCTCGACACCGAGCTCGCCGTGGAGCTGCGCGAGTATCTCGCCGTCGAGATCGTGCCGCAGATCGACGCGCTTGTGGTTCAGGGGCTTGCGACCTGCGCCGCGCTGCCCGAGGCGACCCTCGCCGACCTGCACCTCGCGTTTCCCGATGCGCCGGTAGCGGAGGCGCTCGCGGCCGCCGCGCCCGATTCGGCATTCCTCACCTGTTCGCCCGACGGGAGCGTGGACGTGCATCCGATCGTGGCGGCGTACGCGCGCTCGCGCGCGCCGGGCCAAGGGCGAACGATCGCCGCCGAACTCGCGCGCGCGTACGAGGGAGCCGGCAACACGGTGCGCGCGGCGGTGCTCGCGCTCGCTTCCGGCGATGCGTTCGAAGCGGCGCGCCTGCTCGCGCGACACGATATTCTCTACGATCGCGCGTTGCCGCACGGCTATCTGCGCGTGCTCAACGCGCTCGATGCACCGCTCGTGCAACGCTACCCGCGGCTCTGGGCGGTCGGCATGCTGCTGCGTATGTACCGCGAGGATGCACGCGAATTGCTCGACGAAGCCGAGTTGGTGTGGCGCACGCTGCCGCTCGATGCGAGCATCGGCGAGCGCTATCTCGTCGCCGTGCTTCGTATCGGCTTGATGAGCTCGTGCGGGCGTCCGGCCGATGCCGAGGTTGCGATCGATGCGTTTACGACGCAGGTAGAAGCGAGCGGCGCGCGTGACGCGGCGCTACGGGAGCGTACGATCGCCTTGCGCGGCGCGGTTCGCGCGCGCGCGGGGGCGCTTGCGAGCGCGGAACGCGATCTGCACGTCTCGCTCGCACATATGGACGAGCACGACATCCCGGCCTCCGGCGCCTATATCGCGCTCGGTGCGGATATCGCGCGCGTTCGCGGAGAGCGGGCGCTCGAGCGTCGCTTTCTCGACCTCGCGCTCGAACGCGCGCAGCGTTCGCGTCTCGAGAATTACGCGGCGTTGCCGCTCGCCGAGGCGGTGTTCGGCGCATGGTTCGCGGGCGAAGAGTCACGCATGTACGCCCTGCTCGACCTCCTCGAGGAGATCGTGGAGCGTTCGGGCGTGCGCGCGTTCGCCGAACTGGTCGCCGCGGCCCGCGGTCGTTCGTATCGTTCGACGCGCGATCTGCCCCGCGTTGCGCTGATGGGCGATCTGCTCTCGCTCACGCACGTGCGTGACGACGAGCAGCGCCGAGAGATCGCTCGTCGCGCCGTCGCCGATGCCGCGGCGAGCGGCGTGCCCTTCATGCAGGCGCTCGCGCACGTAGCCGAGGCGATCTGCGACGATGCCGAAGCGGAGCGTGCGCTCGCGGCGGCCGCCGAAATCGCGTCGCGCTGCGAATCGCCCGCGCTCGAAGCGGCGATCGCCGCGCTGCGGGCGGGAGAGGCGCAGCTCGGTATGCTCGGGGCCTTTCTTGCCGCGATCGATCGCTCGCGTTCGCAGCGACCGGCGCCGATCGCGCTCGAGGTGCTGAGCGGACGCGTTCGCATCGCCGGAACCGCCGTACGCGTCTCCGCGCGTGAATTCGAACTGCTTGCGGCGATCGCGGCGCGACGCGAAGGCGCGGCGCGTGCGCGGCTGGCGGCCCACCTGTGGCCCGACGTCGACGACGTCGACGCGCGCAACGCACTCAACGTGCTGCTCCATCGTCTGCGCGGGCATCTCGGACGCGGCGACCTCATCGAACGCGACGGCGATCTCTATCGCCTGCACCGCGACGCGTACGTGGATCTCTGGGAGATCGAGCGGGCCGCGGTGCGCGCGCGCACGCGTACGCCGCTCGGCGATCGCGATCGAGCGCGCTTCGCGGAGATTCTGCGCGGCGTCGCGGGCGAGAATCCCGAAATCGTCGGGCGCTGGGAATGGTTCGCGTCGCAGCGGCGCGCGCTTGCGACCGCACAGTCCGATATCTTCACGCGACTCGCGAACGATGCGCTCGAAAGCGGACGCTGCGACGAAGCGCTCGCGTATGCGCGCGGAGCGCTCTCGAGCGATCCGTGCGACGAAGCGGCCTGCGAGATCGCGATTCGCGCCCACCGGGCGCTCGGAGATCGCGGCGAAGCGCGGCGGACCTTTCTGCGGTATCGCGACGCGCTCGCACGCGAGCTCGGTGCCGAACCCTCGCCCGCTCTCGCGAAACTGGCCGCGTCATGATCGCCTCGCTCGCCCTCGCCGCGGCGCTCGTTCGAGCCGACGTGCTGATCTCCGCCGGACACGAAGGGCGGCCGGCTTCGTGCGCGCGCTTTCCGCGGCGTCGCTGCAATCTGGGCGCCGCCGGCGAGCGCGCTTGGACGCCGCTCGTCGCCGACGAAGCGACGCGCGTGCTGCGCGCGCACGGCGTGCGCGTGGTGCGCGAGCCGGCCGATTTTCACGGTCGCTTCGCCGTCGACGCGGCGGTGTTCATCCATTTCGACGGATCGACGCGTCCGTGTTCGAGCGGCGCGTCGATCGGCTACCACGACGCCGCCTATCGCGGGGCGGCCGATGCCTGGCGCGCGCTCTACGGCGCGTACGCGCCGTTTCGCTTCATGCCCGACGATTTTACCGTCGGGCTGCGCGACTACTACGCGTACCGTCAGATTCGAGCGCGCGACGCGTCGCTCGTCTTGGAGTTCGGCGAACTCACCTGCCCGGCGCAGCACGCATGGCTCGCATCGCATCTGCGTTTCGAAGGCGATCTGCTCGCGTTCTATCTGAGCCGCTTGATCGGCAAAGGGGACGTGCCGCTTCCGGCCAAGATCGACAAGCATGCGCCATCTTCGCACGCTCGCGGTCGCTTTGCTCGCCGCGCTCGCACTCGCTAACCCGTTCCCCGCGCGCGCCGCGCATCCGAATCCCTTTGCCGCGTTACGTTTCCGCAGCATCGGACCCGCCGTCTCCGGCGGACGTCTGGGCGCGGTGGCGGGATCGGATCGCGATCCGTCGCTCTATTACGTCGGTGCGGCCGACGGCGGCGTGTGGAAATCGACCGACGGCGGCAACACCTTCGCGCCGGTCTTCGACGGCCAAGACGTGCAGTCGATCGGCGCGATTGCGATCGATCCGGTTCGAACGCAGACCGTCTGGGTGGGGACGGGCGAATCGAATCCGCGCAATGACGTGACGCAGGGCGACGGTATCTACAAGACCGAGGACGGCGGCAAGACGTGGCATCACGTTCTCGCGCTACGCAATTCGCTCGTAAGCCGCATTGTCGTCGACCCGCGCGATACCGCGCACGTCGCCGTGGCGGTGCTCGGCGATCCCTTCGCGGACAGCACGGATCGCGGCGTGTACGTGACGACCGACGGCGGCGCGACGTGGAAGAAAACGCTCTATCTCGGCCCGTCGAGCGGCGCATCGGATCTGGCCGCCGACCCGGCCGATCCGCAGACGCTCTACGCGGGGATGTGGCAGTTTCGGCGCACCGGCTGGAGCCTTCAAAGCGGCGGCCCCGAGGACGGCCTCTTCCGTTCGACCGACGGCGGCGCGACGTGGACGAAGCTCACCGGGCACGGGTTGCCCGCCGGAGAGACCGGGCGCATCGGCATCGCGATCTCCCCGTCGAATCCCGAACGCATCTACGCCCTGATTCAGTCGAAGCACGGATTGCTCTGGCGCTCCGACGACGGCGGCGCTCGTTGGACGATGACGACGAACGATCCGCTCATCGACGAGCGACCGTTTTATTTCTCCACGATCTTCGTCGATCCGACGAACCCGAATCGTCTCTGGGCGGAGAACGTGCATATGACCGTCAGCACCGACGGGGGGCGGCATTTCACGATCACCGGACGCGGCACGCACGGCGATCATCACGAGATGTGGATTTCCCGCGACGGACGGCGCATCATCGAGGGCGACGACGGCGGCGTGGCGTTTTCGTTCGACGGCGGCGCGACGTTCGCGTGGCGCAAAGTGCTGCCGATCTCGCAGCTCTACCACATCGGCTACTCGCGCGAACTGCCGTATCGCATCTGCGCTGCGCTGCAGGATAACGGCCTCTGGTGCGGCCCCTCCGATCCGCGGAATCCGCGTGGGATCAGCGCGAGCCAGTGGATCACCACCGGCGGCGGCGACGGCACGTGGGCGCTGCCCGATCCCGGCAATCCGCATTTGATCTGGCAGGCCGCGGGCGGGCAGAATTTCGCGGGCGAGGTGTCGGTGCACGATCTCGCGACCGACGAGACCTTCGAAGTCGGGCCGTATTTGCGCGATCAGAACGTTGTGAATCCGAAGGATATGCGCTATCGCTTCAATTGGGAGACGCCGATCGCGTTCGATCCGTTCGACCCGAACCGCGTGTATACGGCGGGCAACGTGCTCTTCGTCACGCACGATCGCGGCGTGCACTGGCGCGCGATCTCTCCCGATCTCACCCGCAACGACCGCGCCCATCAAGTCGTGACCGGCGGCATCACGCTCGACGGAACCGGAGCGGAGACGAGCGACACGATTCTGAGCATCGCGCCCTCGCACGCCGCGCGCGGTGAAATTTGGATCGGCACCGATGACGGCCGCGTGCAACTCACGCGTGACGGCGGCGCGCATTGGCGCGATGTGACGCCGAGCGGCATCGCACCGTTCGGGCGCTTCGCATCGATCTCGCCCGCCGCGAACGATCCGGCCACGGCGTACGCCGTGTACGATCTGCATATGACCGGCGATCGCTCGCCGTACGTGTTCGCGACGCACGACTACGGCGCGCATTGGAAGGCGATCGACGCGGGCCTTCCGCGCGACGACGAAGCGCGCTGCATTCTCTCCGATCCGCGCGCGCCGCACGTGCTCTTCCTCGGCCTCGAGCGCTCGCTCATGGCATCGTGGGACGACGGTGCGACCTGGCACGCGATCGGCAACGATATTCCCGCCGTCTCGGTGCGCGATCTGCAGATTCAGCCCGATCGCAACGATCTGCTCGTCGCGACGCACGGCCGCGGCGCGTACGTGCTTGACGACATCACCCCGCTCGAGGCATATCCGGCGGCGAAGCGTGCGGGCGTGATGCTCTTTGCGCCGCGCACGGCCTATGCGTGGAACGAACACTCCTATTGGGGCACGCGAATCGACGGCGCCGGACCGCCCTACGGCGCGTTGATCACGTACTATCAGAGCGCTCCCGCGAAGCATGCGCCGAGCATCGAGATTCTCGACGAGCACGGGATGGTGGTGCGGCACATCGACGATCTGCCGAATCTCGCCGGATACAATCGCACCGCGTGGGATCTCACCGGTGACGACGTGCACCCGTGGACGTTCGCGCCGAAGTGGAATCGCGGAACCTACGATCCGGGCGCACCGGTGCTTCCCGGCACGTACACCGTGCGCTTGAAACTCGACGGACGCACGCTCACGCAGACCGTCGCCGTGCGTCAGGATCCCCGCACGCACTACACGATGGTGCAGCTTGCCGCGCATCGCAACGCGATCGTCGGGCTGCTTGCGGACTTCTCGCGCATCGACGATGCGCTCGATATCGCAAGCCTCATCGAACGCAACGCCCCGCTGCGCGCACGCGCCGTCGAGGCCGAACAGCCCGACCTCGCGCAAAAACTCGATGCACTCCGCGAGCGTGCGCGTGCCGTGATCGCCGAGTTTTCGTCGAATCCGCAGAACGATCAGGACGACGATTTCCTCGTAGACCGGCTACGCGAACGCATGCAGACGCAGATCGACACGTTCTACGATTCGACCGCGCCGCCGACGGCGGAACAGGTGCGCGAGAACGCCGTTCTGCATCAACTGACCGGGCGGGCGCTCGCCGCCTATCAGGGCCTGCTCGCCGAGACGGCCGGTCTCGACGATCGGCTCCGCGCGGCCGGGCTCCCCTCGCTGCGGAGTACCACGACGACGAAGCGATGATCGAGCTCCTCTACCGCTACACGGTGCACCCCGCTCAGGCCCGGGCCTTCGAGCACGCGTACGGACCGACCGGCCCGTGGGCGCAGCTCTTCGGACGCCACGGGGGCTATCGCCGCACCCGGCTCTTCCGAGATCGCAAGGAGCCCGGCGTCTATATCGTGATGGACGTCTGGGACTCGAAGGCGGACTGGGACGGATTCCGTGCCGAGCACGCGCAAGCGTACGCCCGCTTGGATCGCGAACTGCGAATGCTCTACCTCGAGGAGCTGCTGCTGGGGTATTATGAAGGGGATGAGGAGTACCGGGCGCCGTCCGAGAGGATGGCGTAACGGGCAATGATTCGGCCCGTTCGGCCTGACGGCACGATCGAGACCGGCGGCGTTTTCGTCCCGGTCTTGCGTCGTCGCGTCCTCGAACGCCTCGCATCGGCCGCGATGCAGCGCATCGTGCTCGTGATCGCGCCTGCGGGATACGGCAAATCGGTCGCGGTGCGCCAGTTTCTCGACACGCTCGACGAGCCGTGCGTGCGTTACGATGTGCTACCGGACAACGGCGGTCTGCTCGGCTTCCTGCGCGGTTTCGCCGACGCGCTCTCCGAGGTGGCGCCCGACGCGCGCGCGACCCTGGCCGGTGCCTATGAGAAGAACGCATCGTCGGATTCACCCGGCGCCGACCTGGCCATGTGGATGCACGCGCATCTCAAAGGCTATCGCGGTATCATCGCGATCGACGATCTGCACGTCGCGCAGGAGGATCGTGAGGTCACGCGCTTCCTCGCATCGCTGATCGAACGCACCAAAGGGCGCGTGCAGTGGGTGATCGCGTCGCGTACGGCGCTCGGCCTGCCGATCGGCACGTGGCTCGCGTACGGCGAGAGCGATCTCGCCATCGACGAGCACGATTTGAAGTTCTCGATCGAAGAAGCCCGCGACGCGGCACGCGCGTTCCGTCTGGGCGTCCGCGACGAGGAACTCTACGAACTCTTGAATCTCACCGATGGCTGGGCGACCGCGATGAGCTTCGCGTTGCGCTCCTCGACGCGCTCGGTGGACCTGCGCAACATCTCGACGATGACGCGCGAGATGATCTATCGCTATCTCGCCGAGCAAGTCTACAACGCCCTCAACGACGAGGAGCGAGACTTCCTCGAAACCGCCGCCCTCCTGCCTGAGATCGACACCGAGGTCCTCGTCGCCGCAGGCTACGATCGAGCCAAACGTATGGTTGAGGGTCTGCGCCAACGTGTCGCGTTTATTCAAGACACGGATACCGACGAACTCTATCGACTTCACGACTTGTTTCGAGAGTTCTTACTTCATCAACTCCGTTTGCGTGGGAATGAGCGCCTGAAAGACCGTGCGCTTCGACTCGGATCGGTCCTGGAGAAGACTCGCCGAACTGTCGATGCGTTGCGCCTGTATAGCGAGTCTAAGGCACTGGATGACGTTACTCGCGTTCTTGAAGCGTCCGGCTACGCACTGATTTCCAAAGGCTTCCTAGATGACGTCGAAGCCGCGCTTCTCCGCTGCTCCGGCGCAGCCTTCGACGAACGCGCCGTAGTCGTTGGCGTTAAGGGCCTTGTCGAGGTCTTTCGAGGTCGCGTTCGTCAAGGATTGCTCCTTTTGCGGCGAGCTGCTGCAATGTTGGGCCCGTCCGCACTTCGCGATGACCTCGTCTTGCAGTTGGCGATCTCGGAGATTTATCTGGGAATAGAACCGACTGGTGTGCTTGACGCGATGGTTGACGACAATGCGGTCGAGGCGAACGTAAGAGCTGAAGCGCTGGCTCTGATGGCCGTTAGTCTCGCAAGACTTGGTTCGATCGAAGACGCAAAACTTAAGATCAGGCAGGTTGAACTTACGCTGGGGGAGATCAGCGACGAGGAGGTCCGAGCGAGGCTGCACCTGCGAATCGGCAGCGTATATTTCTCGTGCGGGGAGTATGCCGTCTCGCGTGACCACTTACTGGCAGCTGCCGAAATGGGCTCCGGCTGTTCACTGTGGGCAATCGCCGCTAAAGCGTATAATAATCTCTCCTTAGGCGTCTTTCTTTCGGAAGCGGACGCGGCGTTGGCGTTATGGTACGCCCAGCAGGCCGCTGCTTCATCCGGACGAGCCGGCGACTACCTTGAACTGCAGAATGCCCTGATTATTATGCTCAGCCTCGAGACGAGGCGAGGGAACGCGGATCGAGCGAGTCAGATTGAAAGGCAATTGGCCGATCTCCGCATGGACGATCCGCTTCGAGCTAACTTCATCGCGTCAAGTCAAGCTCATCGCCACGCCTGGTCTCGGCACTTCGCTGATGCGCATCGTCTTTTCGGTGCGATCTTAGATCGTCAGCCATATTACGCAGACCGCTTTATCGTGCGAGCATCATACGCGTTGTGTTTAGCCTTGGACGGAATGGCGAAGCAGAGTGCGATGGTGGTTGAAAGCACTATCGAGATGCTCGCGCAGACTCGACCGGCTCAGTCACCGAATGTAGAACTCGTAGATGTCGGCTGCTTGATGCTCGTTCTGGCCGAAGCTTTAACCGGTCGCCTCACCATGGCGCAAAGGGTTCTGAAGAAGGTCAAGATATCTCGCCACCCGGCTGTTTTGGCGCTTTCGAAGATTACCGAGGAACTGCTACGAGCGGTTAAAAGCTCATCTTATGAGCCACGTGACATTAACGGTGACCTTGACGTTGTGCGGGAAGCCGGTTTCGGAGGATACGGTCGCTATTTTGCGATTGCGATTGAGGCGATCGAACAGCGCCGCGAGCCGCAAGAGGTAGTATCACTAACCCCTTCTGAGATTCGCATTATTCGTGACCTTGCAGCGGGTCTCTCACCGAAGGAGATCGCCGGCGAGATGGGACGCTCCGTCTACACCGTGCAGACTCATATTCAAAATCTCATAGAAAAGCTCGGGTGTCACGGGCGAGCCGAGGCGATCGCTGCCGCGAAAAAACTTGGATATGTCGAAGTAGTACGTTAGAGTCCCGGTCGTTCGGAACGGGTCTACTTAAATTTCAGTAGGGTCTTTGGCCTGACCCTCGCGGTACAGTACTTCCAGAACTCTTTCGTTTTGGAGACTTTTGTACCAATGATCACCGCTGTTGTTCTTGCTGCCGTCGCGATTGGCGTCATTTGTGCCGATCTTCCGGGACCGTCGGTCGGCTAGGCGAAGAGCTCATGTCTGCTGTTCGTACGCTGACGGCCCTTGGGGCCGCACTTGGTCAGGAGATTCCGGCGCTCGCGCATGGTGCGGTGCAGCAGCTCTCTTTGGCCTCGACGGCGCACGATCAGGATGTCGAGAAGACCCTCGAGGTTTTGCTCGACCGGCTCTGCCTCTCGCTGACGCTCGCGAAACCCGTCGGGCTCGTCGCCTGGGCCGAACGCGAAACCGAGCGACTTGGTCGCGCATCCGTCGTTGACATGACGAGCGCCGCCGCGCACGCTATCACCCTCGCATCGGGGGCCTTTGAGGTCGATCATCGTCGACTGTTGGCTTTCCTCGATGTACTCACGCAAGAGGTCGAGCGCGCCGCGCTCGGCGCGGATGGTGATGAGGATGCGGATCGCACGCATCCGTCGGCCGACAGCGTCAATGCGCTTTTGGCAATGCTTGCGGAGCGCGATTACGGGACCTGCTGCCACTCGAAGGCGACGGCCGAATGGGCTCGCCGCCTAGCGACGGCGCTCGATTGCGAGCCGGAGACGGTCGAATTCATCGCTCTCTGCGCGCTGCTCCACGACATCGGAAAGATTTCGACGCCCGATGAGGTGCTGATGAAACCCGGCCCGCTCTCACCGGCGGAATGGGACATCATGCGCGATCATTCGGCCGCCGGCTCGCGGATTCTCAATCAGATTCCGTCGCTGCAGCGCTGCTCGCTCGTGGTGCGTGCGCATCACGAACGCTTCGACGGCGCGGGGTACCCCGACGGTCTGATCGGAACGAGCATTCCGTTCGAAGCGCGCGTCGTCGCGGTTGCCGATGCGTTCCACGCCATGATCAGCGAGCGGCCCTACCGCAAGCCGATTCCGCCTCGCCAGGCGCTCAAGATTCTCGAAGAAGGCCGCGGCTCGCAATGGGACCCCGATGTGGTCGACGCGATGCTCGGTATGTTCAGCCGGCGCACGACGTTCGTGCCGCATACGGCCGCACAACTTTCCTCCGCATAACGTCCATGCGGAGGGAAATCCCGCTATCGGGTGGTGGGCAGAGGCGCCGTGTATGCGGCGCCTCCTATTTTTTGGTGCCACCCAGATGGCATCTTATGGGGCGATACTCGTCCCATGAACGACTATGTGATCGGTTCGGGAGCGGTCCTCACCGCGGGTCCACAGGCCACGATCGCCGCGGCCTCCCTCCACGCGCAGACGGATCCGGCGCTTGCGGCCGGCGTTCGCGCGGCCCTGCTCGATTTCGAGTCCCCGAGTCTCGGCGAGCTTTCGAAAGTCGTGGTCATCGGTGCGGGTTGGAATCCCCGGCGCGTCGAGGCCGAGCTCGTGCGCCCGCTGCTCAGTCGAGCGGAGTGTTCGCTCGTCGAGGTGCTCGCGCGCTTGGCCCAGGCCTCCGGGAGCCGCGAGGTCCATTGCTTTGCCCACTGGATGCCCGATGACGTGATGACGGCGGCGCTGCGCCGCGCGGGGGTCGGCCTGGTGGTTCATCCGCTCGATGCCATCCGCCAAGCCGCTCTGATCTCCGGACAGACCTACTCGCGGTGGGTCTCGCCGCTTCGCGCCGCTTAGAGAGCGTTCAGGCGCCTCCAAGGGGCAAACCGCACCATCGGGCTAAATGATCAATATGTCAAACGCTCGGGTCGCGGTGATCGACGACGACCGCATGGTGCGCGAAATGCTCGAACTCGGGCTCTCGCGCGAAGGCTTCGACGTGCAAACCGCGGCCGACGGGTACGCGGCACTCGATCTGGTGCGCCGGTTCGATCCCGAGGTGATCGTCCTCGACATCATGATGCCGAAGATCGACGGGATCACCTTGCTTCCCAAGCTGCGCGAAATCTCGCAGGCCCCGATCCTCATGCTTACCGCCAAGGGCGATACGGGCGATAAGGTCCGCAGCCTTGCCGCGGGCGCCGACGATTATCTCGTCAAGCCGTTCGTATTCGAAGAACTCATCGCACGCTTGCAGGCGAAGCTGCGGCGCCCGCAGCTCATCGAAGAGAATGTGCTGCGCTGGCGCGATGTCTCGATGAATCCCCAGACGCACGAACTCTTTCGCGGCAAGGACACGATCGAACTCACGCAGCGTGAATTCGATCTGCTCGCGGTGCTCATGCGCGAACCGCGGCGCGTCTTCAGCAAAGACCATCTGCTTGAGATCGTCTGGGGACACGATTTCGAGGGCGGTCCGAACATCGTCGAAACGTACATCTCGTATCTGCGCGCCAAGATCGATCGGCCCGGCGAGCGCGGTTCGTTCATTCGCACCGTGCGCGGCGTCGGCTATGGCCTCTCGCAGCAACCCTAATCGATGAAGCATTCGCTCGCGTCGCGCCTCTCGGCGTTATACGCCACGTTGCTCGGGATCACGATCGTCCTCGTGATCATCGCGTCGGGCGTGGCGCTGGTGCTCGAGATGGCCAACTTCACGGGCGACATCGTGATCGCCAAGCACGAAGAGGCACGCTTCCTCACCGCGCAATACAAGATGGCGGGCATGTCGCTGCGGCAGGCGGCCCCCGAGATCGTACACACTCTCAGCGGCATCGGTCTGCGCGTCACCGTATTCGATAAGAACGGCAAGTATCTCGCGGGCGACAAGACGCTGCGGCCGAAGATCCTCGATCGGGTCGTCTCGGGAAAGGCCGGCATGCTCTCGCCCGAGGTGCGGCTCGGCGACCCGATCGAGCTGCGCGGCATGCCGGAGCCGCCCTCGCCGCTCGATAAGCACGATTTCGCGTATCGTTTGATCGTTCGCGACGGGCCGGGGCCGGCGCGGCCCGAACCGCTCGAACTGACGGCGGTGGACGGCGGGTTCGTCGCCTTCGCACCATCGCTGCCGCTGCTGCTCGTCTCGCTCGTGCCCTATTGGCGTCTGGTGCTCACGATCGCGGTCGTGGCGATCTTTCTCTCGTGGTTCGTCGGGCGGCTCTTTGCGCGGCAAGCGCTCCACCCGATCAACGACGTGACCGAGTCGCTGCGCGCGCTCGCGGAGGGCGACTTCACGCAGCGTCGCTTCGTCGCGCCGGGCGGCGACGAGATCGGAACGCTTACCGCCGCCTACAACGATGCGGTTGCGCGCGTCTCTTCGGCCATGGGCGAACGCCGGGAGACCGAGGAGCGCATGCGGCAATTCGTCTCCGATGCCGGACACGAACTGCGCACGCCGCTGACCGTGATCGGCGGGTATATCGACGTGCTCCGGCGCGGCGCGATCGAAGAGCCGACGATCGCGCGGCAGATCCTGGGCACGATGTCGATCGAGAAGGAGCATATGCGCGGCCTGATCGAGCGGCTGATGCGTCTCGCGCGCCTCGATGCCGACACGCCGCCGCGCCGCGAACCGATCGACGTCGCCGATCTGCTGCGCTCGCAGGTCGAAGCTGCCAAGCGGCTCGACGAAGCCCGCGATGTCGATTACAGCGTCGACGGCGTGCACGAGGTCGTCGGCGATCGCGCCGAACTCGGCGAGGCGATTTGGAACGCGGTCGAAAACGCGCTGAAGTACGCGCCCGAATCCCCGATTCATCTGCGTGCGACGCGTAACGACGGTCACACCACGATAGCGATCGTCGACGAGGGTCCCGGCATGACCGAATCCGAGCGCATTCACGCCTTCGAACGCTTTTACCGCGGCGATCGCCGCGGCGAGATCGCGGGCAGCGGTCTCGGTCTCGCCATCGCCAAGCGCGCGGTCGAGCGCGCGGGCGGTACGATCGCGCTCGAAAGCTCGCCGCGGCGCGGCACGACGGTTCTCATCACGCTCTAACGTCCCCGTACCGCCGCTCAGGACGCTATCAGACCGCCTCGGCACAATCGTGCGGTCATGATGCGTCTCTTCCTCGCTGCGGTCGCCGCGCTGCTCGTCGTTTGCTCCCCGTTCTACGCGCTCGCGCAGAGTGATTCGGGCTCGATTCGCATCGTCGTCACCGATATCGACGGCAAGACGCCGATCGATCTCGCGCGCGTGCTCTTGAACGGCCCCGTGATCGCAAGCGAACTGACCGGCGCGAACGGTGAGGTGCTCTTTACCGACGTTCCCGACGGCATCTATCACGCACGCATCGCGAAGCGCGACTATCAGATCATCACGTCGGCGCCGTTCGAGGTGATTAACGGACGGGCCGTCACCGTGACGGTGAAGCTTGCGCCGAGCTCCGATTTGAAGGTGATCGGCACGTCGATCGCACGCTCGTCCGCGGTGGTGTCGAGTTCGGTGATCGGTGCCGATTCGGCGCAGCGGAAGCTCTCGAACGATCTCGCCGATGCCCTGAACAAACTCTCGGGCGTCTCCGTGCAGACGACGAGCGACGACAGCGATGCGACGCAAACGATCTCGCTCGACGGTCAGGATCCGAGCCAAACGCAGCTCTCGCTCGACGGTATCCCGCTCAACGCGCCCGGCACGGCCGGAAATCTGGGAATGTTCGCGACCGATCTCTTCAGCGGTGCCGCGGTACACAACGGGCCGCAACCCGGCGGACTTGCGGGCGGCGTCAACTTCTCGACGCTCGAACCGACGCTGAGCTGGATGTCGCAAGCCTCGCTTGCGACCGGGAGCAACGGGCGCTACAACTACGGATTTGCCGAGAGCGGATCGTTCGGTCGACTCGGCGTCGCGCTGCAGTCGACCTATCGGCTCAATCCGAGTCTCGTCGACGGCATGCGCTATCTCGATGCGAGCGGATTGGATTACGTGCATAACGGGGACTCCTCGATCAGCGGGAACCTCGCGAAGTTCCGATACGAGGTGAATGACACCCAGAGCCTCACCGGCATGTTTTTGAGCTCGGCGCGGCAGACCGGCATCGTGTGTCTGCGCGTCTCGCGCGGGTTGCCGTGCGGTTACGGCCCGGGAAACTTCGATGACGGCAACGTGCAGCTCTACTCGCTCACCGATACCGCGCTCTTCGGCGAGACGACGGTGCAGGCATCGATCTTCTCGAGCGCCTTCGATTCGCGCAACGATCAGCTCGATCGCTACGTCGCCGGAGCGGCGCAGCCGATCGGATTCTCCACGCTCTCCCGCAACCGTGGGTTTACCGTGAACGCCACGCTGCCCGCGCGCCTGCGGCACACGCTCTCGGTGCAGGCCTACGGCTCGTGGGGCGACAGCTTTACCACGCCGCTCACGGCGCAGGCAATTCCGTACTACAACGCGCAGCAGAGCTCGAGCTACGGTGCGCTCCAACTCACCGACACGGTGCGCTCGAACGATACGCTCACCCTCAACGAATCGGTCGGACTGAGCCGTTCGACCAATGCTCGCGGCAGTGCGCTCGCGAGCGCCGGTTTCAGCTGGCGTCCGACCGCGCACGATGCGTTCTTTGCTTCGTACGCGGTCGGCGGCGCGGCGGCCGGTCCGTCGCGGGCGATGACGCTCACCGATCCGCAATCACTCCGTTTCGACTGCAACGGCAACGTGGCGTACGGCAACGCGCCGGGCGACGAGCCGGGCGCGAGCTCCTCGATCTCGCAGCGGGTCGGGTACACGCGCACGCTGCGCGGCGGCTCGCTCTCACTGCAGCTCTACCGACAGGTCCAAAACGACGTCGTCGCGCCGGTGCAGGTGAACGGCTCGGTGCTTGCCGCGCAAGGCGTCCTTTCACCCGCCTATCTCGCGGCGGTCGCCCAACAGTACGCATCCTCCGCCGGCTGCAACACGAGCGCGACATTCGCGGCGTCGCAGCTCTATTTTTCGAGCCCGGTCGGCGGCGTGCGGCGCGTCTACGAGGGCGGATCGCTCACCGGCTTTCTCTCGCTCGGGCGTCTGGTGGTGCAACCGTTCTACGACGTAACGGTCGCGAAACTGCTCTCGAACGATCCGCGCATCGATAATCCGTACTCGATCACCGTCTCGGGCCGGCAACTGCCGAACGTCCCGCTGCAACGCGCCGGTCTGGTGCTCGATTACAAAGCGCCGCACTCCGCGCTCGAATGGCTCGCCGACGCGCAGTACACGGGGAAGAACAATCCGAACAATCTGCCCGCCTTTACTACGTTCGATGCCGCGGTGAGCGCCACGCTCGCGCACGGTTCGCTCACCTTCGCGGCCGACAATCTCACGAACGCGTACGCCGGCATCTTCACGAGTCCGCAGAATGCGGTGCCGTACGTCACGCAGAACGGGCTGCAGCTCCCCACGCTCGCGCGCCCGCTGCAGCCGCGCAGCTATGCCGTGACCTACACCGCGCGCTTCGGCCCCGGCGCCGCGAATGCACCGCGTGCGGCACCGTCGCTCGGCGCCCGGCGCGGACGCTTCGGCGGTCCGGGCGGGTTCCGCCGCATGATCACACCGGTCCCGCAGTCGCCGCCGAGCGATCCGTTCGCGGTTCGCGATAGCCTCGATATCTGTCCCGCCGATGCGCACGCCGATGCGGTGACACTCGCGGGCGAACTCAAAGCCTACGTCGCACGCATCGAAGCGGCGAAGACCGCGGCGGGCTATCCGCCCGCGATGCCGCCCGCCTCGTTCGCGACGGCGACCGTCACCTATCATGGCATGGGCTCTACCTATGCGCTCGCGATCGCACCGAAGCTCGCCGCGAACGCCGCCCCGCGCGTGCTCGCGTCGCAACTGGTGGCGAACCACGGCGCCGCGCCCGCACCGAGCCCGGGAGCGCCGCGTGGCGGCGGACCGTTCCGCGTGTTCATCGGCTGCCTCACCCTGCATACGGCATCGTCCGATGAGATCGCCGCCCACCACCTGTACGTCGCGCCGGGCGGGGCGTTCTCGCGTCCGATCGTCTTCATGCCGTCGGTCGGACTCTACATTCAAACGCATCCGCCACAGGCCGGAAAGGAGAGCTTCCGCGTCTATGCGCTGCCTTCGTCGCCGCCCAAGGACCCGTTCGAACTGCGCGGCGGCGCCGCGAGCTGTACGCCCGAGCTGCACGCCGATGCGGCGGCGGCGCTCGCCGAACTACGCGCGCACTTCGCGCACGGGAGCGCGACCGCGCTGTGGACGATCTCACCGCATGGAGCGAAGAACGGCGCCTGGTACGAGCTCGAGCCGGCCGACCCGGGGCTCGTGCGCGCGCTCCTGATGTGCGGACGCGTCGCCGCGGCGCAGCCCGACGATCTGGTGAAACGCGGGTGGGACGGCGTGGTGATTCCGGGCTTGAACTACACGCCCGCGCTCGGCATCTATCTCGTGCGGCCGGAACGGCCGCCGGGCTAACGCTCCGAGGAACGCCCGGCGGCGCGCGCGCGTTCGACCATCTCGCGCATGCGCGGGTGCTCGCCGGGAATCGTGGTCACCCACGCTTCGAAACGCGGCACGGGCTCGCCCAGGCGAAAGAGCACGTACCACGCGTTCATATCGCCCATGAAGGCGAAGCGCTTTTTGACATCTTTCGCAAGCGACGCATAGTCGGCGAAGGAGGACGCGTAGCCGTGCAGGCTGCCGAACTCGGCGAGCAGACGCACGAGCGCGGCGGCGTTCGCCACGATCGCGCGCACCTTGCGCGGCGATCGCAGCACGCCCGGCTCTTCGAGCGCGCGCGCGGCGTCGATCTCGGTAAACGCGGCGACCCGCGCGGGATCGAAGTCGGCGAAGGCGCGCCCGTAGGCATCCCAGTGCGCCGCGATCTGCGCCCAGCTCACGCCCGTCTGGAAGACCGCGCGCGTGATGACCGCGAGCACGTCGTTCGGCGACGGCGCGATGACGACGTCGGGAACGGCGGACGCGCGCGCGTCAGGGGGCGTTGCGCGCGGCATCGAGAGCGAGGGCCGTCATCATCGCGACACCGTTCGGCAACGCGCGTTCGTCGATGTCGAAGAAGCTCGAGTGATGCGGGTGACTCGTATCGTCCCCGCTGCTGCAACCGAGCGTGTAGAAACACGCGGGCACGCGTTCGGCGTAGAAGGAGAAGTCCTCGGCGCCCATGAGCCGTGCCGCGTCGATCACGCGTTCTTCGCCGACCACGCGCGCGGCGAGCGCGCGCGCGTACTGCGTTTGCGCGGGATCGTTCGCGGTGACCGGGTAGCGCCAGAGGTAGCGAAAGTCGTACGCGGCGCCCGCGGCGTCGCAGCAGGCGCGCAGCACGCGCTCGATGCGCTCGGGCATCTGCGCGCGCACGCCCGCATCGAAGGCGCGCACGGTACCGAGCATCGCGGCGTTGCGCGGAATCACGTTGTGCGTGGTGCCCGCGTGCATGGCGCCGATCGTCACCACCGCGGGTTCCAGCGGATCGATCTGGCGCGAGACGACCGACTGGACCGACGTGATGAAGGTCGCGGCCGTGTAAATCGGATCGATCGCGTCGTGCGGCGCGGAGCCGTGTCCGCCCACGCCTTTGACCTCGATCTCGATCGAATCGCTCGATGCGTACATCGGCCCTTCGCGAAAGCCGAGCACGCCGGTCGGATACTTCGACGAGAGATGGAGCCCGTAGGCGCGTTCGATGCCGAAACGCTCGAAGAGGCCGTCTTCGATCATCACTTTGGCGCCGCCCAGGCCCTCTTCGGCGGGCTGGAAGACGAGGCAGAGCGTACCGGCCAGATCGTCGCGACGGTCGGCGATCAGCGCCGCGGCGCCGAGGAGAATCGCCACGTGGCCGTCGTGCCCGCAGGCGTGCATGCGCCCTTCGGCCTGCGAGCGGTACGAATGCCCGCGTTCCTCGGTGATCGGCAGCGCATCCATGTCGGCGCGCAGCATGATGGTGCGCCCCGGCTTGGCGCCGCGCAGCACGCCGACCACGCCGGTGCGGCCGACGCCTTCGTGCACCTCGTAACCGAGCGCGCGCAGGCGGTCGGCGACGATGCCGGCGGTGCGGTGCTCCTGGAAGCCGAGCTCGGGGTGCATGTGGAGATCGCGGCGGATCAGGACGACGTCGTCGACGACCCGCTCGGGAACGATGATCGTGGCGGACATGCGAGCGGAGTTCTGCGTGGCACTTCCCGTACCCCCGTCCGGCAGGGACATAAGTCGCACGGGTCGCAGATGCCGCCACACGCTTTGAAAGGGACCTCGATCAATGGACAAGACGGCGTTATTCGCGGAGTACGGCTCCTACCATCAGGACCGGCGCAATCGCGTCTGCCACTCGTTCGGCATCCCCCTCATCGTGCTCGGAGTGATGGGCGTCGCGCATCTGCGCGCGATCGGTCCGGTCGATCTCGCGGTCGTGGCCGCGATCGCCACCCTGATCTACTACGCTTTCATCGATCTCCGAGGAGCTCTGCTCTCGCTCGTGGTCTTCGCGGTGCTCTACGCCGTCGCGATCCATCTGTCGTGGCAGATCTCGCTGGGAGCCTTCGTCCTCGGATGGGTCTTCCAACTCGTCGGCCATCGTTTCGAAGGTACGAAACCGAAGTTCTTGGAGAATCTGATCTATCTCCTGATCGGTCCGCTGTACATCTTCGAGGAGCTGTTCGATTCGCTCACGAGAGCAAAGCGCTTTACGTAATCCCTCGTTCCTACAGCGGAGTTCGTTATTCGTGTACTCAGATGAAATGCTCACCTGTGTCGACTGCGGTCGTCAGTTCGCCTTCACTGCCGGAGAGCAGCAGTTTTACGAGCAGAAAGGCTTTCAAAACAAACCCAATCGTTGCCCGGATTGCCGGAGCGCACGCAAGGCGATGCGCGCGCAGAACGGCGGCGGCGGCATGGGCGGCGGCGAACGCGGCGCGCGTCCGCGCGAGATGTTCCAAGCGACGTGCAGCAACTGCGGCAACGTCGCCGAGGTGCCGTTCAATCCGCGCGGCGATAAGCCGGTCTTCTGCCGAGACTGCTTCGCGTCGCGTCCGAGCTATCGGTAGCGCTTAGGGCACGGGATCGAGCGTCGAGCCCGTCGCGATTGCGGCGGGCTCGTTCGCTTTCGAAAGCAGCGTGGCGACGCCCACGATCGCGACGTTCGCGATGAGCCCCACGAAGCCGGGATTGCAGCCGAACGGAGCGGTGTTCGTGAGCGCGAGCGCGAGGGCGACGGCGATGCCCGCCACGATGCCGGCGATGATGCCCCAGGCGGGCGTGCGGCGCGAGAGCGCGCCGAAAACGAACGCGGGCGTGAACTGCGTCACGCCGTTGTAGTAGAGCAGCAGCAGCGAAACGAGCGTCGTCTTATATGCGATCCAGAGGCCGAGCGCGAGCAGACCGATCGCGACGACCATCACCCGCGTGACGAGCAGGCGCGCGCGATCGTCGTGCGCGCGATCGAAGAGATCGCTCACGATGTTCTTCGAGACGATGCTCGCCGTCGCGAGCAGCAGCGCCGTCGACGGGACGAGCGCGCAGAGCGTTCCGGTGGCGACCACGAACCCCACGATCCAGGCCGGATAGTACCGCACGACGATCGTGAGGAACGATTGATCGGCGGCGGGCCCGTGCAGCCCCGGTGCGATCAAGAGCGCGCTGAACCCGGCGAAGAAGACGAGCAGCAACACCAGCTGATAGAGCGGCAAGAACATCGCGTTGCGCCGCAGCACCCCGGCGTCTTTGGCGCTGTACACGGCGGCGATCGAGTGCGGCCCCATGAAGAAGCCGATTCCGGTGAGCAGCACGGTGGTGACGAACCAGATCGATCCCTTCGGCGCCGTGAGCGCCCCGAGCACCACGTGATTCGGATGCGCGCGCAGCACCTGATCGAACATCACCGCGGGCGACCCGAAGAAGTGGAGCGGGATCGCGACGCCGACGAAGAGCAGCGCGCCGATCACGAGCGCGTCTTTGACGATACTCGCCCACGCCGTGCCGCGCAGGCCGGTGGCGAAGACGAAGGCGATGATGGCGATAAAACTCAGCACCGCGCCGAACTCGGCATTCACGGTGCCGTAGCCCGCGATCTTGAGAAAGATTTCGATCGCGGAGAGCTGCAGCGTGACGTACGGAATCACCGCGGCGAATTGCACCACGGCGACGATCGTCGCGAGCGTTTTGCTGCCGTACCGTGCGGCGAAGAAATCCGGGGCCGTGAGCAGTCCGCGCTCTTTGGCGTACGACCAGATCCACGGCAGCAAGAAGTAGCCGAGCACGTAGCCGAACGTGCCGTAGGCCAGAATGTAGAACGCGGGCGCGCCGAAGGAGTACGTCCAGCCCGCCGCGCCGAGAAAGGTGAAGCTCGTGTAGATTTCGCCCGCGAGCAGCACCCAGAGAAAGACGGCACCGAAGCCGCGTCCGCCGATGATGTACTCGTGCGGCGACATCCGAATGCGCCGTACGCTCGCGACCGCGAAGAGAATCGTGCCGAGCACGACGACCGCGATCGTACCGAGGGCGATGAGCGCGTTCACCAGCGCCGCTCGATGCGGCCGATGCCCCAGACGAAGAGCGGCGTCACCAGCACCCAGAAGGCGATCCACGCGAGTAGGAACGGGAGACCCAGCACCCGCGGCTCGACGCGATTCACGAACGGCACGGCAAGGCTCAGCGCGAGCATCGGGATCGCGGCCAGGACGTAGCGAAACGATGTTGGTTTTGTCGACATCCCTCGCCCGCTCTTCGCAGCGGTGCACCGGGAATACCTTCGTCGCAGCGAATAGGAGCCGCGATGAAGGAACCGCAGCAGAGCGGCGCGCACGTCGCGCTCGCGAAAGCCCTGGCCTCACGACCGTCGCCGAACAACCTGGCGGCGGAGATCATGCGGCACGAGGGACTCGATCTCGAATTCTACTCGCCGCATCTGGTCGATCTGCAGCAGCCGCACGAACGCGACGAACTCTACGTCATCGCTCGCGGCACCGGCGTGCTCGAGGTGGAGCAGGAGCGCTTTCCCTTCGTCGAGGGTGACGTGCTCTACGTTCCGGCGCTGGCCGAGCACCGCTTCACGACGTTCAGCCGGGATTTCGGCGCGTGGGTGATCTTCTTCGGAACCCCGCATCACGCGGCCTGAGGGCGCGATGCGTATCACGTGCGTCGGCGGCGGACCCGCCGGACTCTACTTCTCGCTGCTGATCAAGCAGCGATTCCCGAGCTGGGACGTCACGGTCCACGAGCGCAATCGCCCGTTCGATACGTTCGGCTGGGGCGTCGTCTTCTCCGACGCGACGCTCGATAATCTGCGCGCCGCCGACGAACCCACCCATCGCGCGATCGTCGACGCCTTCGCGCATTGGGACGATATCGAGATCAACATCCGGGGGGCGCGGCTGATCTCGGGCGGGCACGGATTCTCCGGCATCGCGCGACGTCGACTGCTCGAGATTCTGCAGCGGCGCGCGGCCGAACTCGGCGTGGATCTGCGCTTCGAATCCGACGTCGAGTCGATCGACGCGCTGCGCGAGGGATGCGATCTCCTCGTCGGCGGCGACGGCATCAACAGCCGCGTGCGCGCCGCGTATGCGCAGGCCTTCGCGCCCTCGCTCGAACGCGGCCGTTGTCGCTTCGTTTGGCTCGGCACCACGCTGCCGCTCGATGCCTTCACGTTCATCTTCGAAGAGACCGAACACGGCTGGTTCGCCGTGCACGCCTATCGCTTCGACGAGCGCACGAGCACCTTCATCGTCGAGTGCCGCGAGGAGACGTGGCTCGCCCACGGGCTCGATCGCGCGGGCACCGAGGAGACGATCGCGTTCTGCGAGCGCCTCTTCGCGCCGTACCTGCGCGGCCATCGGCTGATGGCGAACACCGCGCACCTGCGCGGACGCGATTGGATCAACTTCGTGAAGGTGAACAATCGCTCGTGGGTCCACGAGAACGTGGTCCTGATGGGTGACGCGGCGCACACCGCGCACTTCTCGGTCGGGTCGGGCACGAAGCTCGCGCTCGAAGATGCGATCGGCCTCGCCGACGCGCTCCGCGAGCACGGCGATCTCGGCACCGCTCTGCCCGCCTACGAGGCGGTACGCCGCGTCGAAGTGCTCAAGCTGCAAAACGCGGCGCGCAACTCGACCGAGTGGTTCGAGAACGTTGCTCGTTATGCCGTGTTGCCCGCCGAGCAGTTCGCCTACAGCCTGCTCACCCGCAGCCAGCGTATCGGTCACGCGAACCTGCGCCTGCGCGATAGAACTTATGTCGAGCGTATGGAAGGGTGGCTCGCATCTCGAGCGCAGGCTCAGGTGCGGACCAACGGCGAGATGACGCCCGCAGCGCCGGTCCCGCCGATGTTCACCCCCATGCGTTTGCGTGAGATGGTCTTGCGCAACCGCGTTGTCGTCTCGCCCATGGACATGTACAGCGCGGTCGACGGAACTCCTAACGATTTTCACCTCGTGCACCTGGGCGCACGCGCGCTCGGCGGAGCCGCGCTCGTCTTCACCGAGATGACGTGCGTCTCGCGCGAGGGGCGCATCTCGCCGGGCTGCTGCGGCATGTATCTGCCCGAACATGTGCCCGCATGGCGACGCGTCGTCGAGTTCGTGCATGCATGGAGCGGTGCGAAAATCTGCCTGCAACTCGGACATGCGGGACCGAAAGGCTCGACCAAACGCATGTGGGAGGGCATGGACGAGCCGCTCGATGCGGAGAATTGGCCGGTCGTCGGCCCCTCGGCGCGCCCGTACGCACCCGACCATCAGATTCCGCGCGTTCTCGATCGCGCGCAGATGACGCGCATCCGCGAGGAGTTCGTCGCCGCGACGCGCATGGCGATCGAAGCCGGATTCGACATGCTCGAACTGCACTGCGCGCACGGCTATCTGCTCTCGAGCTTCATCACGCCGCTGCAGAACCTGCGCGACGACGCGTACGGCGGTTCGCTCGAAAATCGCCTTCGCTATCCGCTCGAAGTCTTCGCGGCGATGCGCGCGGTCTGGCCCGCCGAACGCCCGATGTCGGTGCGTATCTCCGCGACCGACTGGATGGAGGGCGGCATCACCGGCGACGACGCGGTGGAGATCGCGCGCGCCTTCAACGCCGCGGGCGCCGATCTCATCGACGTTTCCACCGGACAGACGCATCCCGACGCGAAGCCGGTCTTCGGGCGCCTCTTCCAGACGCCGTTCGCGGATCGCGTGCGCAACGAGGCGGGCATCCACACCATGGCGGTAGGGAATGTGACCGAGGCCGATCAGGTCAACGCGGTGATCGCCGCGGGCCGCGCCGACTTGGTCGCGCTCGGACGCCCGCATCTGAGCGATCCGGCGTGGACGCTCCACGCCGCCGCGCAACTGGGATACGCGGATGCGCCGTGGCCCGTGCAGTATCTTCCCGGGAAGGCGCAATTGGAGCGCACCATCGCCCGCGAGCAAGGAGCATCGACCCCGCATGGCAGTTGACGACACTTCGGTTCTCACCGGCAAACACGCCCTGGTCACCGGGGGTGCGCGCGGGATCGGCTACGGCA
Source organism: Vulcanimicrobiota bacterium (assembly GCA_027306785.1). Classification (GTDB taxonomy): domain Bacteria; phylum Vulcanimicrobiota; class Vulcanimicrobiia; order Vulcanimicrobiales; family Vulcanimicrobiaceae; genus REEB354. Next base: position 48,590 of record DAHUZB010000022.1, on the reverse strand, counting down.
TCGCGCTCGCGCTCGCGAACGCGGGTGCGCGCGTGAGCATCGTAAGCCGTTCGGCCGCGGCGGGGAACGGCGCCGACGACGCGCGCTTCACCCGCGCGCAGGCCGATGTCTCCGACGAAGAGCAGGTGCGCCGCGCCTTTGCCGCGTGCCGCAAAGCCAACGGACCGATCGATGTGCTCGTCAACAATTCGGGGATCTCCGATTCGGCGCCGCTGATGCGGACCAGCAAATCGCTCTTCGATCGCATCATCGCGACCAATCTCACGGGCACGTTTTTGTGCTCGCGCGAGGCGGCACAGGATATGGTGCTCGCGCACTGGGGACGCATGCTCAATGTCGCGAGCATCGCCGGACTCTACGGCGCGCCGTACATCGCGGCGTATTGCGCGAGCAAACACGGCGCGATCGGTCTTACGCGCGCGATCGCCGCGGAGTTTGCCGGGACCGGCATCACCGCCAACGCCATCTGCCCCGGGTACACGGAGACCGAAATGATGCATCAGGCGATCTCGAAGATCGTCAAGCATACCGGTGCGAGCGAAGCCGCCGCTCGCGAGACGCTCGCCGGGATGAATCCCGAGGGGCGCATCGCGACGGTCGAGGAGGTGGCCGATGCCGCCCTCGCCTTGATCTGCAGTGAAAAAAGCGGGATTTCGCTCGTGATCCCGGGCGGCATGGAAGCCTGAGAGCGCGGGCGTCCCTACGCGCCGTACCAGCGCAGGCGCGCCCAGATCGTCGCGAACGGCGCGAGCGGGTGCGTGCAGAGATAGATCGGTGAGGGGCCCTCGACGACCCATTTCAGCGGCTCGTCCGATGTCCCGAGCAGTCGGCACGACGCGTATTGCGTGCGCAGCAGCGCGTAACGCGTCGCGCCGATCGCGATCAGGCTCGAGCCGTCGTAGCCGCGCGTGCCCCACAGCCAATAGGTATTCTGACTGCCGATCGCGTGCGGCAAGCCGTATCGCGCGCCGTAGAAGTCGATCGCGCCCGCATCGGCATAGGTATCCGCGTAGATCGCCGTGCGCGCCCGTTGCGCGGGCGGCAGCGCGTGATAGTACGCCGCGACGTCGCGCGTCAAGCGCTCCCAGCCGAACTCTTCGGCATAGACGGGTTGGATGAGCCGCGCGGGCGTGCCGTCGCGCCCCGTCATGCCGAGGGCTTTCGTGTAGCCGATGAATCCGTCGATCGGCAAGACCGGAATCGAGAGCGGAAGGGTGAGCACCGCGACCGCCGCGAGCACTGCGAAGAGCGTGACACGCAGCGCACCCGCGGCGCGTTCGATCTCGACCGCGCCGATTGCGAGCAGCGGCGCATAGATGCCGATCACGTAGTACCCCTTCGCTTCGAGCACCACCGCGACCGCGAGCAGCACCGCATACGCGATCGAGATGAAGCGCAGCGCGCGCAGCGGACGCCGCGTAAACGGCACGATCAAACCCGCGATCCAAACGGGCGCGGAGAGCGGGTTCGTGTAGAGCAACTGCTCGGCGGCGAAGGCGAGGGTGTTGCTCGCGAGGTTCCGCGTCTCGAGCACGAGGCCGTCGTTGAACGCGTGACGGTGGGCGGCGTCGCCCGCCAGCACGGCGAGGAACGCCCAGCCGTGCGTCGCCTGCCACAGCAGGTTGGGGAGCACGAGCAGCACCGTCACGACCGCGCCGAGTGCGATCGCGGGTGAAGCGAGGACGCGTCGTTCGCGCGTGACGAGCAGGCCGATCACGAGCGCCGCGACGAGCAGCCCCATCGAGTACTTGCCGTAGAGGCCGAATGCAACCGACGCGGCGAGCGCGAGCGCGATCTCCCGGGTGGGGGCAGTGCCCGCTTCGTGCGCACGCACCATGCGGATCGCGAGCCAGACGACGAGCGTCCAGGAGAGCGGTTCGAATGAGGTGGTCGTGAGCAGGTTGCCCAGCAAAAGATAGGCGGGCAGCAGCGCGATCGCGATGCCGGCGAGCGCGCGGGCGAAGCGGCCGCCGCCGAGCTCGCGCGTGATCTGCATGCCGACGACGACGGCGAGCGCGGCGGCAAGCGCGGGTAGAAGTCGCAGTGCGAACTGCGCATCGTGCGTGGGGCGCGCGAGCCAGGCGACGAAGGCGACGAGCGGCGGCTGGTCGACGTAGCCCCACGCGAGATGCCCGCCGCATGCGATGAAGTAGAGCTCGTCGCGGAAGTAGCCGTAGCGCCATGCCGTCGCACAGTGCAGCAGAAAGGTAGCGACGGCGATCATGCGGCAGGAATTCCGCACCGTCGATGACGACCCTTGTCGCAATGACCGTCGCTCGTTACGAGATTCACGATCGCGTCGCGATCCTCACGTTGGATCGTCCGGAGCGCAAGAACCCGCTCACGTTCGAACTCTATGCCGAACTTCGCGACTGGTTTCGCGCGCTGCGCGAGCGCGACGACGTGAAGGCGGTCGTCCTGACCGGCGCGGGCGAAAATTTTTGCTCCGGCGGGGACGTGCGCGAGATCATCGGACCGCTGACGGAACAAACGCCCGAGGAGCAGCATGCGTTCACGCAGATGACGGGCGATCTGGTCAAGGCGATGCGCGCCGCGCCGCAGCCGATCGTCGCCGCGATCGACGGCGTCTGTGTCGGCGCGGGTGCGATCCTCGCGATGGCATCGGATCTACGCTACGGCACCGCGCGCTCGAAGGTGGCCTTTCTCTTCGTGCGGGTGGGACTGGCCGGGTGCGATATGGGTGCCTGCGCGATGCTGCCGCGCATCGTGGGACTCGGCCGTGCCTCCGAACTGCTCTACACCGGGCGCGCGATCTCCGGCGAGCAGGCGCTCGCGTGGGGATTTTACAACGAGCTCTGCGAACCGTCGACGCTTCGGGCGCACGCGCTCGAACGCGCGACCGCGATCGCGCACGGACCCACCTTCGCGCACGCGATGACGAAGAAGATGCTGCACGACGAATGGGAGATGCCGCTCGACGCGGCGATCGATGCCGAAGCCGCCGCGCAGGCGATCTGCATGGGAACGCGGGATTTCCGTCGCGCGTACGAAGCCTTCATCGCCAAGCGCGAACCGCGCTTCGAGGGCAACTGATGATTCCCGCGCGCGATCTGGCCTGGCCGTTCTTCACCGACGCGCATCGCGTCTTCGCCGATCGTCTCGAGGCGTGGTGCGCGCACGCGCAACTCCGCGACGACGAACGCGACGCCGACGGTTCGGTGCGCGCGTGGGTGCACGAACTCGGCGCGAACGGGTGGCTCGAAGCGTGCGCGCGCCTCGACGTCCGCACGCTCTGCCTCGCGCGAGAGACGCTCGCCTATCGCTCGGCGCTCGCCGATTTCGCGTTCGCGATGCAGGGCCTGGGCAGCGGTGCGATCTCGCTCTTCGGCGGCGAGGAGCTGCGCGGTGCCTATCTGCCGCGCGTGATCGCGGGTGATGCGATCGCGGCCTTCGCGCTATCGGAGCGCGAGGCGGGCTCCGACGTGGCCGCGCTTGCGACGAGCGCGCGGCACGACGGCGACGCGTACGTGCTCGACGGCGAAAAGACGTGGATCTCGAACGCGGGCATCGCCGATTTCTACGTCGTCTTCGCGCGTACGGGCGGCGAGGGCGCGAAGGGACTCTCCGCGTTCGTCGTCGATGCCGATGCGCCCGGATGCGAGGCGATCGAACGCATCGAGACGATCTCGCCGCATCCGCTCGGAACGCTGCGCTTTCGCGATTGCCGCATCCCCGCCGCGCAGCGCCTCGGCGCCGAAGGCGAAGGCTTCAAGATCGCGATGGCGACGCTCGATCTCTTTCGCAGCACGGTCGGTGCGGCTGCGCTCGGCTTTGCGCGGCGCGCGTTCGACGAGTCGCGCGCGCACGCCGCGCAGCGTCGGCTCTTCGGTGCGCCGCTCGCGGCGCTGCAGCTCACGCAGGCGGCGATCGCGGAGATGGCGACCGAGATCGACGCAAGCGCGCTGCTCGTCTATCGCGCGGCCTGGACGAAGGACCGCGGCGCGGCCCGCGTCACGCGCGAGGCGGCGATGGCGAAGCTCTTTGCGACCGAGGCCGCGGGACGCGTCTGCGATCGCGCGGTGCAGCTCTTCGGCGGCCGCGGCGTGACGCAGGGCGAGATCGTCGAGCGACTCTATCGCGACGTGCGCGCGCTGCGTATCTACGAAGGCGCAAGCGAGATCCAGAAGGTCGTGATCGCGCGCGCGAGTATGGAGGGGTGATGGCGTACACCGGGCACGTCGATCGGTACGCACGCGAACATCTGCCGCCGCCCGAGCAGATGCCGGAACTGCGCTTCGATCTTCCCGAGTTGCAGTATCCCGAGCGGCTGAACGCCGTGACGCGTCTGCTCGATCGTCATATCGCGCAAGGGCGCGGCGCGCGCCGCTGCCTCGTAGCGCCGGGCGGTAGTTCGTGGAGTTACGCGGAGCTGCAGCGAACGGCGAATCGCATCGCGCACGTGCTGCGCGACGATCTGGGCGTCGTTCCCGGCAACCGCGTGCTGCTGCGTGCGGCGAACACACCGATGCTCGCCGCCTGTTGGCTCGCGGTGCTCAAGGCGGGAGCGATCGCGGTGACGACGATGCCGCTCTATCGCGAAACCGAACTACGCGTGATCATGGCCAAAGCGCGCGTCTCGCTCGCGCTCTGCGACGAACGCCTGCTCGAGGAGCTCGATCGCGCCTGCGAGGGCGACGCGGTGCGCGTCGTGTGCTTCAATGCCGATCGTCCCGACGCGCTCGAAGCGCGATTGCACGACAAGGCGGATCGCTTCGAGAACGTCGAGACCGCCGCCGAGGACGTGGCGCTGATCGCGTTCACGTCGGGAACGACCGGCGCTCCGAAAGCGGCGATGCACACGCACCGCGATCTGCTCGCCACCTGCGACAGCTACGGACGGCACGTACTGCGTCTGCGCGACGACGATCTCGTAAGCGGTTCACCACCGCTCGCGTTCACCTTCGGCCTGGGCGGACTGTTGCTCTTCCCGCTCGACGCGGGTGCGTCGATGCTGCTGCTCGAGCGAGCGGGCCCCGAAGAGCTGCTGCGCGCGGTCTCGGAGTTTCGTGTGAGCGCGATCTTCACCGCACCGGTCGCCTATCGGGCGATGCTCGGAATGCTCGATCGCTACGATGCGTCGGCGCTGCGCGTCTGCGTCTCCGCGGGCGAGACGCTGCCCGCGTCGGTCTTCGACGCATGGCATCGGGCGACGGGCGTGAAGATTCTCGACGGCATCGGCTCGACCGAGATGCTGCACATCTTCGTCGGCAGCCCGCTCGAGGACGTGCGGGCCGGCTCGACCGGGCGCGCGGTGCCGGGCTACCTCGTCGAGATCCACGACGACGACGGCCGGCCGTTGCCGCCCGGCGAGGTCGGACGCCTCGCGGTCAAAGGACCGACGGGCTGCAGATATCTCGACGATCCGCGCCAGACGAGCTACGTGCAGCGCGGATGGAACTATCCCGGCGATGCGTATCGCATGGACGAAGAGGGCTATTTCCGCTACGTCGCGCGTACCGACGACATGATCGTGACCTCCGGCTACAACGTCTCGGGGCCCGAGGTGGAGCAGGCGCTGCTCGTGCACGAACACGTCAAAGAGGTCGCCGTGGTCGGGAAGCCCGATCGCGAACGCGAGACCTTCATCGTCAAGGCCTACGTAGTGCTCGTGGCGCCGGAGCACGCGCACGCGGGCACGGTGGATGCGCTACGCGAGCACTGCAAGCGGTTGATCGCGCCGTTCAAGGCGCCGCGCGAGATCGAGTTCGTGAGCGAACTGCCGCGCACCGAGACCGGCAAGGTGCAGCGCTTCAAATTGAGGCAGCGTGCAGCTGCTGAATAACCCGACCTTCGCGCTCGGCGTCTCGCTCGTTACGGTGCTCGCCGCGCTGCGCGCGATGCGCCCGCGTTCGTTGCAGTATCGTCTGATGACCGGCGTGATCATCCTCGGCGTGGCCGCCGGATTCGCGGGCAGCATCGCGCCGGAACTGCGCGTCGGCGGCTACTGGCTCTGCGGCGTGCTCGCCGCGCTGCTCGGAGCGTGGGCGTATTTCGACGTGGCGGGCGCATCGCGGCGCTGGCTGGCGCGCGCGACGCACGGCGCGATCGTGCTGCATCCGCCCTTCGCCGATCGCTGGCGCGTTGCCGCGGGAGGGCCGAATCCGCGCTTCAACCACCATCAGGTCGTGACCGACCAGTATTTCGCGTACGATTTTTTGCGCGTGGCGGGCGAGTCGTGGGATCGGCCGATCCTCGCTCCCTGTAACGGCATGGTCGTGCACGTCGAGAACCGAGAGGAGGATGCGCCGCCCGACGAAGCGCGTCGCAATTACAAGCGCCCCTTCGGGAACTACGTTTCGATAGAGACGACGGGCGGCTACGTGCTCCTCGCGCACCTGCGCATGGGATCGGTCTGCGTGCGCGTGGGCGATAGCGTCGCGGTCGGTCAGGAGATCGGACGGTGCGGGAATTCGGGCAATACGCGCGGCGCGCACCTGCACATCCACGCGCAGAATCGTCCCTCGCAGAGCGTCGACGTGGCCCGGGGCGTGCCGATCGCATTCGTCGATCGCGGCGCGTCGCAGCCGATGCTGCTCGAACACGGCGACGAGCTGGGCTGACGCGTTAGGGCAGTACCGCGGTCGCTTCGATCTCTACTTTGGCGCGATCTTCCAGCAGCGCGGCGACCTGCACCAGCGTCATCGCCGGATAGACCGCGCCGAAAATCTCGCGATAGGCGGCGCCGAGCGCGCGCGACGCGGCGAGATACGCGTGCTTGTCGGTCACGTACCAGGTCAGGCGCACGAGATGCTCGGGCGAGCCGCCCGCCGCACGCAGAATCGTCGCAACGTTACGCAGCGCTTGTTCGGCCTGCGCGACAAAGTCGTCGGAGACGAACTCGCCGCGCTCGTTCCAACCGATCTGCCCCGCGATCGCAAGCACGCGGCCGCGCGCGAGGATCGCGTTGCTATAGCCGCGCGGGCGCGGCCAGCCTTTGGGTTCGATCGCAGTCATGCGTAATCGGCCTCCGTGGTCATATCGATGCCGGCATCCACGCGCAGCGAGCGCAGCGCCCACGTGCCGAGCGTCGCGACGCAGAGGTTGATCGCGAGCGCGTACAGGGCGAGAAAGCCCACGATCGTCGCGCCGCCGAGGTGAAGCGCGATGTTCGGCGTGAAGTGCGTGGCGAACGCCATCGCGGTCGCCGAGAGCATGCCGCAGGCCCAACCGAGCAGCAGGGCCTTCGGATGGAACCAGCGCGTGTACATGCCGAAGACGAACGGCGGAAAGATCTGCAGCATCCACGCGCCGCCGAGCAGTTGGAAGTAGATCGCGTACTGCACGGGCACCACGAGCACGAGCACGAGCGCGATCGCGCAGAAGGCGAGCGTGAGCAGCTTCGCGGTGGAGGCGCTGCCGTTGCCGCGCGTCGGCGCGAATCCGGCAAGCACGTTCGAGGCGAAGAGATTGGCGGAGCCGATCGCCATGATCGCCGCCGGGACGAGCGCGCCGATGACGATCGCCGCTTGCGCGACCCCGGCAAACCACGACGGGAAGAAGCGGTCGATCAGCGTCGGCACCACGCTCGAGGTATTGGTCGTTTCGATGCCCGCCGCGATCCCGCAGAATCCGAGTAGCGCGAGAAAGCCGAGCAGCAGCGAGTAGATCGGTAGCAGCGCGGCGTTGCGGCGAATCACGCCGCGGCTCTTCGCCGCGAGCACGCTCGTGATCGAATGCGGATAGATGAAGAGCGAGAGCGAGGAGCCGAAGGCCCACGTCGCGTAGGCGAAATACTGCTGCGGTGCGAGCAGGATGCTCGCGGGTTTCGCCCGCGTCGCAAGCGCGCTCTGCGAGAGCGAGAAGATGTGCGCCCAGCCGCCGAGCTTCGCCGGGATGATCGTGATCGCGGCGATCACGGTCACGTAGATCAGCGTATCCTTCACGAACGCGATCAGCGCGGGAGCGCGCAAGCCGCTCGTGTACGTGTAGGCGGCGAGCAGCACGAACGCGACGCCGAGCGCGAGGAATCCGCCGCTCGCGGCGAAGGCGCCGCCGATCTGCGCGAAGACCGCGCGCATGCCGACGAGTTGCAGTGCGATGTACGGGAGCGCGGCGGCGACGCCGGTGAGCGCGACCGCGATCTCGAGCGTGCGATCGCCGAACCGGTCGCGCACGAAGTCGGCCGCGGTCACGTAGCCGCGGCGATGCGCGACGCCCCAAAAGCGGCTGAGCACGACGAACGCGATGGGATAGGCGATCGTGGCGTAGGGCACCGCGAAGAAACCGATCGCACCCGCGCCGTAGACGAGCGCGGGCACGGCGATGAAGGTGTAGGCGGTGTAGAGGTCGCCGCCGAGCAGAAACCACGAAACGAGCGTGCCGAATCGCCGTCCGCCGAGCGCCCATTCATCGAGATTGCCGAGGTTCGCGCCGCCCCAGCGTGCGGCGAGAAAGCCCATCACGGTGACGCCGACGACGAGGACGGCGAAGATCAGCGTGCCGCTAGGCATCGTCGGGCCTGCGCGTCGCGTAGACGACGACGGCGAGCAGCAGCGTGGTGAGAATCACCCACGCGAGCTGATACCAGTAGAAAAACGGGAGACCGAAAAGCGCAGGCTCGGCTCGATTGTAGAGTTGCGGGAAGAGCGTCCCGACGAACGGCAGCACGAGCAGCGCGTACCACGCGCGTTTTCTCATCGCGCCGTCGTTAGGTGCGCCGCGATGCCTCACCTTTCCAGGGGAAGCGTGCGCTGGGACCAGATGCTCGTGAGCGAGACGCGCCCGAGCAGGTTCGCAACGAACATCCCCGCGATGCAGATCGCGGCGCCGAGCAGTTCGTAGCGCGGAAACGAGGCGTGCAGGATCGGCACGCTCAGGAGACCGGTGAGCACCGGCACGAGAAAGCTGAAGATCGAGACGCGCGCGGCGCCGATCCGTCCGATTCCGTAGCTCCACACCGGATAGGTGAGCAGGATGGGAAAGAGCGTCGCGTAGATGAGCCGCCACCACACATCCCAGCCGAGCGCGGCGAAGTCGGTGCGCGCGAGCGCGGGAATGCCGCCCGGCGCGATGATGACCGTGCCGATCGCCATCGTGATCGCGAGCAGTTCGAGCGGCGTGTAGCGATCGAGCAGACGCGCGCTCACGACGTTGTACCCGGCGAAGACGAGCGCGCCGCAGAGGGTGAGGAGGTCGCCGAGCCGCAGCGTCGCCGCGCCCGAAAACGCGCCTTCGAAGATCGCGATTCCCGCAAACGCGATCAGCACCCCGAGCCAGCGTCCGCTGCGCACGCGCTCGTGCCCGAGCAGCGCCACGATCGCAAGCGTGAAGATCGGCGACATGGCGCCGAGCAGCGCGGATGCGAAGGGCGTGGTGTGCGCGAGTCCGACGATCCAGAAATACTGATAGACGCCGAAGCCGCACGCGCCGCAGACGAGCAGCGCGGGGACGTCGCGGCGCGCCACGTGGATGCGATTGCCGCCGAGCCGCGCGAGCGCGAACGCAAGCGGTGTCATCACGAGAAAGCGCGAGAAGGTGAACGCGAGCGGATCCATCTGCGCGACGGCCTGCTTTGCGAGCACGGTATTGAGCGCCCACGCGAGCACGACGTAGAGGAGCGCGAGCGGGAGCAGCAGGCGACGCAGCACGATGCGCCGCAGATTCGAGCGACGATGAGCGACTCCATGCACCGTTTCGTACGCAACGGCGACGTGCAACTCTGCTGCGAGACGCGCGGGGGCGGGCCGCGTCACGTGCTCTTTGCGCACGGGTGGATTTCGTCGCGGCGTATGTGGTACGACGTCGTCGAGCGGCTCGATCCGCAGCGCTTCACGCTGCACCTGCTCGATTTTCGCGGCTGCGGTCTGTCGGATCGGCCGAGCGACGGGCACGATCTCGCGGGCTACGCGGGCGATTTGCGCAGCGCGCTCGGCGCGATCGAGGCCCCGGTGACGCTGGTGGGCCACTCGATGGGCGGGAAGCTCGCGCAGTACCTCGCCGCCGAACGCCCGCCGAATCTGGAGCGCCTGATCCTCGTCGCGCCCGGCAGTGCGCGCGCGACGCGGTTTCCGGCCAAGCATCGCGAGCTTACCCTGGCCGCCTACGGCTCGCGCGAGCGCATCGAGCGCTTTCAGCGCGCGGCGATGGCGCGCGAGCCCGCCGCGGCGAGCATGGAGCGCATCGTCGACGACGCGCTGCTCTGCCAGTACGAGCACTGGATCGGGTGGTACGACCGCGGTCGCGGCATCGAGTTCGCCGATCGCCTCGGCGAGATCGCGGTCCCGACCCTGGTCGTCGCGGGAGCCGGGGACCCGCTCGCGCCGTCGCCGCGCGTCAAGCGCGACGTGGCCGACGCGATCGCGGGGGCCCTCTTCGTGCTCTTGCGCGACGCGGGCCACAACCTCCCGATCGAACGTCCCGACGAGATCGCCGCCGCGGTCACCCGATTTTCGCAATAGGTCTTTCGACCGAAGTAGCAGCCGGGGCGGCGCCGAAGCCTAGGTTCGTAACCCGTGGTATGCACGCGGGTCATCGAAAGGGGCTTCAGATGGTCAGTCAGCCGCAACACGACACACCCTTCGGTCTCGAACCGAACTTGGCGGCGGGGCTCGCCTACCTACTCGGGGTCATCGGCGGCATCGTGATGCTGGTGGGCGGTGGTACCAACAAGTTCGTCAAGTGGGCCGCCTGTCAGTCGATCACGCTCTGGGTGGCATGGGTCGCGGTTTGGATCGCGATCTCGATCGTCGACTCGATGATCGGCATGCTTCGCCTCTGGCCGCTGCTCGGGCTCATGAGCATCGTGTGGATGCTCGCGGCGGTCCTTGCGTTCGCGGCCTGGCTGTGGACGTGGATTACCGCGTTCTCCGGCAGAGAGGTGCGGCTGCCGGTGATCGCCGATCTCACGCAGCGCTTCTTCGGCGCGCAGGTCGCATAGCGCCGCCTCAGGGATCCCACGCGGGCGCCTGCGCCGGCGCGTGCTCGTCGCGACGCTGCCAGACGTTGCCCGCAAGCGGGACGGCGCCCGGGGCGCGGTACTCGACCGTCACGAGCGTCGTCGCGCTCGGCGCGGAGACGCCGCCGTCGTCGCCGGTTCCGTTCGCGCGTAGCGCGAGCGATCCGTCGAGCGCGCCCGCGAGCGCGACGTACGGCGGCGAATCGAAGGTGCGCAGGTGCACGTCGCCTTCGCGCGTCGCGAGCAGTACGCCGTCGCGCCCGCTCACCGCGGCGCGCAGATGGAAGGCGATGCGCGATTCGCGCACCGCGCTGTTGGCCTGGAGCAGCACGGCGCAGGCGCTGCTGCCGCACGGCGCAGGGGCGGCGCTCGGGCTCGGCGTCGGGGAGGCGATCGTCGCAACGACCGTGAGCGCGCAGCCGTCGGCGTCGGCGAGCAGGCAGGTTGCGACCGGCGCGGGCACGGGGGCGAGGCTCGGATCGCGACCCGCCCGCATCTCCTGCGCGACGGCACGCTGCGCGCTCGCGGCGGCAGCCAGGTAGGCGGTGCGCGCGGCGGCGGCGGCGCGCACGTGCAGCGCTGCGTCCGCGAGCGCCGCCGCGGCGTGCACGATGCTTTCGGTCACGAGCGCGACGAGTGCGACGATAAACAGCGCACGCAGCAGCATTACTGCGGCGCCGCTCCGTCGCGCGCGGCGGGTACGTCGGACGACGGCAGCGGCACCGGCGGCGCGAGCAGGCGCGTCACAACCGCACGTTCGTTCGGATTCGCGTCGCTCGTGGCGGTGATCGTCACATCGAGCGAGCCGTCCGCGTCGGCGATCGCGTCGAGCCTGAGATGTGCGGCGATCGGCGCGGCGCTCGGCAACGGGAGCGTGGTCGCGACGCTTGTCGGTACGAGTGAGGCGCCGCGATACTTCGCGAGGTCGGCCGCGATACGCAACTCCCGTCGCGCCGAGCGCTGCAGCGCGGCGGCAACCGGATCCGGGCCGAAGCGGTGCGCCGCGGCGAGCAGGCTCGCAAGCAGCGCCGTCATCGCCGTCGCAACGAGCGCGACCGCGACGACGACGCCGATCAGGCTCTCGCCGCGCTCCGCATCGTCCACGGGCTCATCGGTGCCCGTCCTCGCGCGCGACGAGACGCGGATCGGGAATTCGCAGCAGCGGACGTTCGAAAAAATAGGTGACGCCGGCGGCGAGAGCGATCGATCCGAGCGACGCGACGATCGTGAACCAGAACTGCCAGTGCGGATCGAAATGCGGATCGCCGTGATATGACGGCACCCGGTGCTGCACGAGTTCGCGCGCGAACATCTGGTGATAGAGATAGAGATTGTACGAGATCAGCGCGAGAAAGCGCAGCGGTGCGTTGGCGAAGAGTCCCTGCCAGTACGCGGGCGCGCAGAGCGACGCATAGGCGATCGCGCCGAAGGCGATGCCGAAGAGTGCGCGAGTGGAGATCTGCGACGTCACTTCCCAATTCGGCAGCAGGCGTTGTCCGTACGCCCATTCGAGCAGCGCGACGAGCACCGCGATCGCGGCGAGCGCGACGAGCGGCATGTACGCGCGCGCACGCGACGCCGCCGTGCGCTCGCCCGAACGCACGTAGAGCCACGCGCAGAGCATACCGCTGCCGAGGATATCGAGATAGCCCGGCAGATTTTCCGAGAGGAGCGGCAGCGAGGTGGAGGCGCAGCAGGCGTCGGCATGGAGCCGCCACGCGAACGCGAACGCGACCATGCCGAGCCACGTGAGGATCGGCTGACGGCGAAAGCACCACCACACGAGCGGAAAGATCGCATAGAACTCCACTTCCACCGCGAGCGTCCAGAGCACGCCGTTGATCGAGCCGTACGTCTGCGGCCACCAGGTGTGGATGAAGAGCGCATGCGTCCAAATCTCTTGCCAGGGCGTCGAATCCCAGCGCACGCTCGCCGCGTAGCCGATCGCGTACGCGACCGCGATCGAGAGCGCGTACGACGGCACGATCTTGATGAAGCGGCGCCACGCAAAGTGCGCCCAGCGCGGCTGCGGCCTCCCGCCGAACTGCGCCCGCACGAACGGATACGCGATCACGAACCCGCTCAAGAAAAAGAAGAGGTGCACGCCGATGAAGCCGGTCTCCGGGACGAACTGGAGCCACGCGAAGGGTGCCGGATACCAGGAGATCTCCCAGACGTGATACCAAAGCACGAGGAGCACGGCGATCCCGCGCAGGCCGTCGAGTACGCCCAAACGATCGTTCACGCCATCGAGCATTGACGACGGCCCGGCGCGAATCATCCCGCGGCCGGCGATTGTCTCAAAGGGTTGACACAATCGTAAGCGCGTTTGTATTATAGCGCTAATACAAATGTTTCCAATTGGGGGCCTCGCGCATTTGGACCGCTGGTTGATCGAATTGTTCTCGAACGTTTATGGCGTGTTCCTGATCGGGTTCGGTGTGGTGCTCGTCGTTCTAGCACCGCGTCTCATCGATATCAGGGGGTATTTCAGTCGCCGCGAGCTCTCGCCCGCGCTTGAGACCGCCCTCACGCGGCGAGCCGATCTCGAGTCGCTCTCGACGCAGCCGTGGCGCGTCGGCGGATCCGTCGCGATCTTCAGCGGCGTGCTCGTCATCACGCGCATCCTCGATAGCGCCGTCGGCTACGCCCTTGCCTGTGCCGCGCTTGCGCTCGCACTCGGGTGGACGTTCGCCCACCTTCGAAATCACGGTGTTCGTCGAGCGGCGCTGCTTTCGCCGCGGCGTCCCGGATCGGTCCTATCTCTTCTGTGGCTCATCTTCGGCGCCGGGGCGTGCCTGACGCCCCTGGTCGTTGTATGGGCGCCGGTAGGCCGCGTCCCCGGCACCATCGTGACGCTCGCGACGCTTGTCATGTTTGCGACCGTCATCGCCGTTCGCGGAATGCCGGCGCTGCTGAGCGGTGAGGACCCGGAGCGCGAGGTCTTGATCGAGACCCGCTTGCGCGAGCGGCGCGTACGCGGGCTCTTCCTATTGACGCTCGGGGTGCCGTCCGTATTCTTCGCCACGGTCAGCCCCGGCATTTTGCTCAATGAGGGAGCGGTGGTCTTGCCGCGCCTGATCGCCGGGGCAATCCCGTTCGCCTCGCTGTACGCGTCGGCCGTCAATGGCGGGTTTTTGCTCTGGGTCTTGGCGCGTATCAATCCCGCCCGGCCGGCATGCTAGCCCAATGAGCGTGGAGACGCTCATCGCGGTTGACCACGCGTTCGAGACGCCGCCGTATCAGCAGATCGTCGATCAGCTTCGCGCGGCGATCGAACGCGGTGCGCTTGCGCCGGGGGCAGCGTTGCCGACCGTTCGGCAACTCGCCGATGATCTCGGGGTGGCTCCGAACACCGTGGCCCGGGCCTATGCCGATCTGCAAGCCGAAGGTTGGCTTCGCAGCGAGGGCAGGCGGGGGACCCGCGTCGCGGAGAAAACCCCGGCAGTAGACCGTCGCGCGCGGGCCAACGCCCTGGTCGAGTCGGTAGCGCAGTTCGTCGCCGGCTTGCGGCATCGCGGGTATACGAGCGAGGAGATTGCCCACGTCCTCGCGCGTTACCCGCAGGGAAACCCCTTCAAACGGCGTTGACGCGCCCCATCCGCCTTGATATACTGCCCAGGTTCGGGCCCACCGCAGGTGCGGCCGAATTTGTGTGTGTGCTTACAATAGCGGGCTTCGCGGCCCGCATGATCGGGGATACAAACTTCGTGCCAACCATCAACCAGCTGGTCCGTCGGGGCCGGGCGAAGACGGAGAAGAAGGTCAAGACCCGCGCGTTCCGCGTGATTCTCACCGGACCGAAGCCGGGCCACCCGGATCTTCCCACGCGCTCGTTCGAAGTGGCGGGCAATCCGCAGCGTCGCGGCGTCTGCACGCAAGTGAAGACCGTTACGCCCAAGAAGCCCAACTCGGCGCTGCGCAAAGTCGCCCGCGTTCGTCTGACCAATGGTGAAGAAGTGACGGCGTACATCCCCGGCATCGGCCACAACCTGCAGGAGCACTCGGTCGTGCTCGTGCGCGGCGGCCGTGTGAAGGATCTCCCGGGTGTGCGTTACCACATCATCCGCGGCACCCTCGATACCGCCGGCACCGCGAACCGCAAGCAAGGCCGTTCGAAGTACGGCGCCAAGCGCGACAAGAAGAAGTAAAAGGGAATTTAGAAGCAGATGCCTCGTAAAGGTCCAGCGCCGAAGCGCCAGATTCTCGCCGATCCGAAGTACAATTCGAAGATCCTCTCGCGCTTCATCAACAAGGTGATGCTCGACGGGAAGAAGTCGGTCGCCGAACAGGTCACCTACGGCGCCCTCGACATCATCGCCGAGAAGACGGGCCGCGATCCGTACGAAGTCTTCCAGCAGGCGCTTTCGAATGCGATGCCGCTCGTGGAAGTGCGCCCGCGCCGCGTCGGTGGTGCGACCTATCAGGTCCCCATGGAAGTGCGCCCGGATCGTCGTCAGGCGATGGCGATGCGTTGGCTGATCGGCTACGCACGCGCTCGCGGCGGCCGTTCGTTCGAGGAGAAGCTGGCGGGCGAATTGCTCGACGCCTCCAACAACACCGGCGCGACGATTAAGAAGCGCGAAGACACGCACAAGATGGCCGAGGCGAACAAAGCCTTCGCCCACTACCGCTGGTAATTTCAAGGGATCATGGCAGCTAGAGAGTTTCCGCTCGAGCGGACCCGCAACATCGGTATCGCCGCGCACATCGACGCCGGCAAGACCACGTGTACGGAACGCATCCTGTTCTACACCGGCCGCACGCACAAGATCGGCGAAGTGCACGACGGCGCCGCGACGATGGACTGGATGGTTCAGGAGCAGGAGCGCGGCATCACGATCACGTCGGCCGCGACGGCCTGCACGTGGCGCGAGAACCGCATCAATATCATCGATACGCCTGGGCACGTGGACTTCACGGTCGAGGTCGAGCGCTCGCTGCGCGTGCTCGATGGTCTGGTTGCGCTGTTCGACTCGGTTGCCGCCGTGCAGCCGCAGTCCGAGACCGTCTGGCGCCAGGCGAACAAGTACAAAGTGCCGCGCATCATCTTCGTCAACAAGATGGACCGCATGGGCGCGGATTTCTTCAACGTCGTGGACAAGGTCCGCGAGCGCCTCGGCGCGCGCGCCGTCCCGATTCAAGTGCCGATCGGCGCTGAGGACAATTTCAAGGGCGTCGTCGATCTCTTCACGATGAAGAAGATCATCTACACCGACGATCTCGGTTCGACGATGGCGCAGGACCCGGTTACCGATGCCGACGGCGAGCTCAAAGCGCTTGCTGACAAGTGGCGTCAGGAGCTGGTTGAGGCGATCGCCGAGCAGGACGACGAGCTGCTCGAGATGTTCTTCAACGGCGACGACCTGCCGGTCGAGCGCATGCAGACGGCGCTTCGTAAAGCGACGATCGCGGGCACGGTGCTGCCGATGCTCTGCGGTTCGGCGTTCAAGAACAAGGGCGTGCAGCCGCTGCTCGACGCGATCGTCGAGTACATGCCGTCGCCCCTCGATGCCAAGCCCATCATCGGTACCGAGCCGAAATCGGACGCCGAGATCGTGCGTAAGCCCGACGACGCCGAGCCGTTCGCGGCGCTTGCGTTCAAGATCGCGACCGATCCGTACGGCAACCTCACGTACTTCCGCGTCTACTCGGGCACGCTCGAGAAGGGCTCGTACGTCTACAACTCGCGTTCGGGTAAGAAAGAGCGCATCGGCCGCATCCTGCGTATGCACGCGAACCATCGCGAAGACATCGATTCGATCGGCGCGGGCGATATCGCGGCGGCGGTCGGTCTGACCGACACGCGTACCGGCGATACGCTTTGCGATGAGAAAAATGCGATCGTCCTCGAGTCGATCACGTTCCCTGAACCCGTCATCTCGCAGGCGATCGAGCCGAAGACGAAGGGCGACCAGGATCAGCTCGGCAAGGGCCTGCAGCGTCTCGCGCAGGAAGATCCGACGTTCCGCATGTGGACCGACGAGGAGACGCAGCAGACGATCATCGCGGGCATGGGCGAACTGCATCTCGAGATCATTCTCGACCGCCTGCGCCGCGAGTTCAAAGTCGAAGCGAACGTCGGCAAGCCGCAGGTCGCGTACAAAGAAGCGATCACCAAGACCGTCGAGAAGCAGGGCAAGTTCGTCCGGCAGTCCGGCGGTAAGGGTCAGTACGGCGACGTGTGGCTTCGCGTCGAACCGCTCGAGCCGGGCAGCGGCTTCCAGTTCGAATGGAAGATCGTCGGCGGCGCGGTTCCCAAGGAGTACCAGAAGGCCGTGCAGCAGGGCATCGAAGAGTCGTCGCAGAGCGGCGTGCTCGCCGGGTTCCCCGTGCTCGACTTCAAGGTGACGGCGTTCGACGGTTCGTACCACGACGTCGACTCCTCTGAAATGGCGTTCAAGATCGCCGCGTCGATGGGCTGGAAAGAAGCCAACCGCGCCGCGGGTCCGGTCCTGCTCGAGCCGATCATGAAGGTCGAAGTGACGACGCCCAAAGATTACATGGGCGCGATCACGGGCGACCTCAATCGTCGTCGCGGCATGATCCAGGCGACGGAAGAAGCGCCGGGCGGCGCGCAGGTTATCACCGCGCACGTCCCGCTCTCGGAAATGTTCGGGTACGCCACCGACATGCGTTCCGCAACGCAAGGTCGCGCGACGTACACGATGGAGTTCTCTCACTACGAGCAAGCTCCGAAGTCGGTCACCGAGGAAATCGTGGCCAAATCAGCCGGCAAAAAGGGTGCTCCGGCGTAACTACCTCGGCGGCATAAGCTAGAGGTTCCTAAACACAACAACATAGCTCACGCCGTCGAGCTGCTCGACGGATACTAGTACGAGGACATAACGAAACACCATGGCTAAGGCGAAATTCGAGCGCAACAAGCCGCACGTGAACATCGGCACGACCGGTCACGTCGACCACGGCAAGACCACGCTGACCGCGGCGATCACGCACTGCCTCGCGACCGAAGGTCTCGCGGCGGCGCGCAACGTCGACGAGATCGACAACGCGCCCGAGGAAAAAGAGCGCGGTATTACGATCGCCATCTCGCACCAGGAGTACGAGACGACGAAGCGCCACTACGCGCACGTCGACTGCCCCGGACACGCCGACTACATCAAGAACATGATCACCGGTGCGGCGCAGATGGACGGTGCGATCCTCGTCGTCGCGGCGACCGACGGCCCGATGCCGCAGACGCGCGAGCACATTCTGCTCATGCGCCAGGTCGGCGTGCCGAAGATCGTGGTGTTCCTCAATAAGGTCGACCTCGTCGACGACGAAGAGCTCCTCGAGCTCGTCGAGATGGAGATCCGCGAACTCCTCACCCAGTACGAGTTCCCGGGCGACGACACGCCGATCATCCGCGGTTCGGGCCTCAAGGCGCTCAACTCGAGCGGCCGCAAGGGCGATCCGGATGCCGATCCGATCTTCAAGCTCATGGACACCGTCGATGAGTATATCCCGGATCCGCAGCGCGAGACCGACAAGCCGTTCCTCATGCCGATCGAAGACGTGTTCACCATCACCGGCCGTGGCACGGTCGGCACGGGCCGCGTCGAGCGCGGTCAGGTGAAGGTCGGCGAAGAAGTCGAGATCGTCGGTCTCCAGGAAGAGACCCGCAAGACGACCGTGACCGGCATCGAAATGTTCCGCAAGCTCCTCGACATCGGCATCGCCGGTGACAACGTGGGCGTGCTGCTCCGCGGCGTCGACCGTAACGACATCGAGCGCGGTCAGGTTCTCGCGAAGCCGGGCTCGATCAAGCCGCACAAGAAGTTCACGGCCGAAGTCTACGTCCTCTCGAAAGAAGAGGGCGGCCGTCACACGCCGTTCTTCGCGAACTACCGCCCGCAGTTCTACTTCCGCACGACGGACGTGACGGGCACCATCAAGCTGCCCGAAGGCGTCGAGATGGTCATGCCGGGCGACAACATCAAGATGGAAGTCGAGCTGATCACGCCGATCGCGTGTGAGCCGGGCCTCCGCTTCGCGATCCGCGAAGGCGGCCGTACGGTCGGCGCGGGCGTCGTTACCGCCGTCGCCGAGTAACCCGTCCCTCTGACTTGCTTATGCGGGCGTCCTTCGGGTCGGCATACGTGCCGCCGGGGGACGCCCGCGTTTTTCCGTCCTTGGAAAAACGCTACTCGCTGAAATCGCCCTCCCGCCATCCTGGCTCCGGGCGATTCTCAGACGCCCCCGTCGTCACGCATACCAACCCGAAGAACGCCGACACGTTCTCGCCGTCTTCCGCGAGGTAGCGCGGCGCGCCGCAACGGTCGCCCGTCTCCCCCATGTGTCACCCTGAGCCTGTCGAAGGGCGAAGGGCGAAGGGCGAAGGGGGTGGGAGGCGGCATAGACAAAGCGTGAGCGGGCGTGGTAGACTGCTCGTCGGCCCCAGAGTTCGATCTTTGACAACAGATACTAAGGATTTATAGAGATGTCGAAACAGAAGATTCGCATTCGTTTGAAAGCGTTCGATCACAAGGTGCTCGATCAGAGCGCGGAGCGTATCGTCGAGACGGCGAAGCGTACCGGCGCGTTCGTGAGCGGACCGGTTCCGCTGCCCACCGAGATCAATCGGTTCTGCGTGCAGCGTTCCACGAACAACGACAAGAAGTCGCGCGAGCATTTCGAGATGCGCACGCACAAGCGACTCATCGACATTCTCCAGGCCTCGCCGAAGACGATGGATGCGCTGATGCATCTCGACCTGCCGGCGGGCGTCGATATCGAACTCAAGGCGTAGTTCCGCGGCAGACGCGGAATCGATCGACAAGGACCCGAAGATGACTTCGGGTCCTTTTTTCGTGGTCTCGCTTTTTGCCGAACGGAGGGTAGATTCGTGGAAGTCAAGCCGACCTATCTCGGGACGATGATCTCGCTTGCGACCGTGGCCTTCGGCCTGATCGCCGCGGGCGCGTGGAACAAGCTGATCGCCGACGTCATCGCGATCTTTCTCAAGCCGGGAAGCGGCGTGATCGCCGAGCTCATCTATGCGGTGCTCGTGACGATTCTCGCGATCGTCGTCGTGAATGCGCTCGGCAAACTGGCCGATCGCGAAAAGGCGAGTAAGTAGTCGATGGATTCGACGCGCCGCTTCGGCGAGCGGGCGGCGGATTATGCGCGGTTTCGACCGAGCTATCCGCGCGTGCTCGTCGAGGCGGTGCTCGAGGGCTTTGCCGCGCCGGTCGTCGCCGATCTCGGCGCGGGGACCGGCATTTCATCCGCGCTGCTCGCCGAGTGCGGCGCCCGTGTCTACGCGCTCGAGCCGAACGCGGCGATGCGCGATGCGATCGCGCCGCACGCGTCGGTGACGGCGCTCGATGCGACCGCCGAAGCGACGACGCTACCCGATGCGAGCGTCGATATCGTAACCGCGTTTCAGGCCTACCATTGGTTTGATCCGGATCGCGTGCTGCGCGAGGCGGCGCGCATCGCACGGCCGCGCGCGCGGTTCGCGGCGGTGTGGAACGAACGCGATCTCGAGGATCCGTTCGCGGCGGCGTATCAGCGCATCATCGATCGCTACGTGCTCGACGACACGGAACGCGCGCGCATTGCGCGCGAGGGGACCGTCGATAGCGATCTGCGTCGCCACGGGTGGTCCGACGTCCGCCGCGTCGCGGTGCGTCACGCGCGCCCGCTCGACTGGGAGACGCTCATCGGCTTCTCGCGTTCGGCATCGTACCTGCCCAAGAGCGGCGCCGCCTACGCGGCGATGGAAGCGGAACTGCGCGCGCTCTTCGAGACGACCGCACCCGCCGAGCGACGCTTCGCGCTGGTCGCGACCGCGCACCTCGGCGAGCGCCGGGCGTAGCGCGCTCGTCGAATGACCTGGCGGACGGGGGAGAGAACCCTGCCCGCATGCCGATCGCACTTCGAGAAACCCGCAGCCGGACGTTCCATGGAACCAAACGCCGGATCTATCACCTCCTCGAAGAGATGGGGACCTCCGGCGACCAGATTTGGCCGTTCGCCTCGCAGCCGTTCATGCGCTCACCCGGGCCGCTGACGCCCGAAAAGACCGAAGAATGGCACCTCGGTCTGCACGCCGTGCTCGGTGAGGCTCTGCCCGAAGACCGCATCGTGTGGCGGATCCTCAACGACGGCGTGGAGGGCACCCACGGCTTCTACCTGACGAGCGAAGGCAAGGAGACGAAGCTCGAGTATCGCATCGAAGCGACGCTCAGCGAGAGCGACGGCCGCCTACTCTGGCGCCGTTTCGAAGACGCCTTCGAACGCTCGACGGAGGGCCTCTTCGATAAGATCGGGCGCGTGCTCAAGCGGTAGACAACGAACTCCCCCGCGATCGATGCGATCTTTCCTCCGAACGCCGCGCTCGGCGACCGCTACTCCGATATGAGATTCGTGAACAGCTGATCATGACGACCACGCATGCCAAAACCGCCGCCGCTCCCGATGCCGTCGATTTTCTCGGCCTCGATGCGCTGCTCTCCGACGAAGAGCGGCTGATCCGCGATACCGTTCGTTCGTTCGTGCGCGATCGCGTGCTGCCGAACGTGGGCGAGTGGTTCGAAGCCGGGACGCTGCCGCGCGAACTCGGGCGCGAACTCGGCCGACTCGGCCTGCTCGGCATGCACCTGCACGGCTACGACTGCCCCGGCGCAAGCGCGGTGGCCTACGGCATCGCCTGTATGGAGCTCGAAGCGGGCGACGCGGGCGTGCGCAGCTTCGCATCGGTGCAAGGCTCGCTCGCGATGTTTGCGATCTATCGCTGGGGTTCGGAGGAGCAGAAGCGTACGTGGCTGCCGCGTATGGCGCGCGGCGAGGCGATCGGGTGCTTCGGACTCACCGAGCCCGATTTCGGCAGCAATCCCGCGGGTATGCGCACCTTCGCGCGCCGCGACGGCGGCGACTGGATTTTGAACGGTACGAAGCTCTGGATCACGAACGGCTCGATCGCCGATCTCGCGATCGTCTGGGCGAATACCGACGACGGTATCCGCGGCTTCGTCGTGGAGAAGGGCACGCGCGGCTTCTCCACCTCGGACATCCACAAGAAGATCTCGCTGCGCGCGTCGATCACGAGCGAACTCGTGCTGCAGGACGTGCGCGTGCCGGCCGACGCGCAACTGCCGCTCGCAAAGGGACTCTCGGGCCCGCTCGCGTGTTTGAGCGAGGCGCGTTTCGGCATCATCTGGGGCGCGATGGGCGCGGCACGCGCGTGCTATGAAGCGGCGCTCGACTACGCGAAGACGCGCGTACAGTTCGATCGCCCGATCGGCGGTTTTCAACTCACGCAGGAGAAGCTCGCGAACATGCTGCTCGAACTCGGCAAGGGATCGTTGCTCGCATTGCATCTCGGCCGCATGAAAGACGACGGGCGCCTGCACCCGGCTCAGGTGAGCTTCGGGAAGCTCAACAACGTGCGCGAGGCGTTGAAGATCTGTCGCGAAGCACGCACGATTCTCGGTGCGAACGGCGTGACGCTCGAGTATCCGGTCATCCGTCACATGAATAACCTGGAATCGGTCCTTACCTACGAAGGGACGAGCGAGGTACACACGCTCGTCATCGGTCAACAGATCACGGGAATCAGCGCCTTCACGTAAACGCACCCGCCGCAGGAGGTTCGGTGAACGCAGCAGCACCCGCACGCAACCTCGAGCACGATCTCGCCGACTGGCTCGGCGCGATCGCCGCGAACCGCGATTTTACGCTCGCTCCGTCGTTCGCGCCGATCGACGCGCGCGACGAAGCGCTCGTCGCCGCCGTCGTGCTGCTGGTCGAGCGATGCGCCGCCGAACTCCGGCGCTTTCGCGCGACCGTCGACGATGCGGGCGGCGCGATCGCGCGCAACACCGAGCAGTTGGCGCATGCGCGCGCGAGCGCGGAGCGCTACCAGGCCCTGGTCGCCGCGGCGCGCGAGCAACTCGAAGCGATGGGGCAGGCCTCGCAGCGCGCCGCCGCGCACACGCTCGGCCTGCAAGAGAGCGCGCGTCTCGCCGAGGAGGCGACCGCGACCGCGGGCGGGCTCGTGGTGGGATCGGCCGAGAGCGGCACGGAGGCACTGGTCGAGTCGACGGCGGCGGTCGATGCCGCGTCACGACGGCTGCGCACGACCTCCGGCGGCCTCGTCTCGTTCGTGAGCGGCGTGCAGCGCATCTCGCGGCAGGCCGCGTTGCTGAGCACCAACGCGCGCATCGAAGCGGCGCACTTGGGGCAGACCGGCGCCGGTTTCGCGATCGTCGCGGGCGAGGTGCGCACGCTCGCGGAGTCCACGAAACAGGCCGTCCAAGACGTCGGTGCGATTGCCGCGCAGCTCGCTTCGGCAACGCAGCGCGCCGCGGCATCGACCGCGCTCGCCCACCGAGCCGCGCGCGAACTCGCCTCGGCCGAGGGGCATATCGCCGAGAGTGTCGGCGAGATCGAGCGCGTGGTGGGCGGCTTCGTCGAGCCGGTCTCCGGCATCGCCGCGATCGCGGAGGAGCAGCAAGCGGCCTTACCCGATCTGCGCGAGCAGTTCGATCTCGTCACGGGCACGGCCGATGCGGTCGCGCGCGCCGCGCACGAGGCGGCGCAGGTCGAGGTCGCCGCGCTCTTCGAGCGCGTGCGGGCGATCTTCGCGGGGATTCGCCTGCGCGACGAGACGGCGGTGACGATGGAGCCCGCACGCGGGCGCGACGTGCTCGCCGATGCGCTCGTCGCCGCCGCCCACGGCGACGATGAGGCGCTTCGCGCCTGCAGCGGCTCGCTCGCGCACGCCGCGAACGCCTTCGTCGATGTCGTCATCGCGACCGAACGCGAGATTCTCACGCAGGTCATTCGCGCCGCCGTCGCGGTCGCGCGCAATAGCTTTCTCTGGCGATCGATCGCGGCGAGCGTGAACGATCTGCGCGCGGTCCTCGAATCCACCCGCTCGGCGCTCACCGAATCGCGCAAAGCGGCAAGCGCCCTCGTCGAGTCCTCGCAATCGATCCAAGCCTTCGTCGATGCGCTACGCGGACAGAGCGACGCGGTCGTGGCCGCGCTCGGCGATGCGGTCGCATCGCTCGAACGCGTGCGTTCGAACGTCGCGCTCGTCGCCGACGTCGTGGCCGATATGTCCGAAGCGCTCGATCGCGCGAGCTCGATTCTTTCGCTCGTCGACGAGATCTCAGCGGAGACGAATCTGCTCGCCCTTAACGCGGCGATCGAGGCCGCGCACGCGGGCGAGGCCGGGCTCGGGTTTTCGGTCATCGCGGGCGAGATTCGCAAGCTCGCCGACAGCACGCACGTTGCGACCGGAGCGGTCGCCGAGACGATCGATCAGGTCGGCGCGGCGGGCGAAGCCATCCGCATGGGAACCGCGTCGTCGACCGAGCTCGCGCAGCGCGTGGAATCGCGTGCGCGCGGAGCCGAGACGGCGGTGCGCGATCTCGTCCTGCGCATGAACGACGCGGTCGAGCGCAGCGTCAGCCTCGCCGATCTCGCGCACCACGAGATGCGCGCATACGACGGGCTGATCGGCGAAGTGGATACGGCCCTCGCCGCCATCGACGCAAACGTCGCCGCCGCGACCGACGTGCGTCGGCTCGAACTCGCCGAGGTCGGCGCGCACGCGTTTGCGATCGCCGGAGAGCGCAGCCTCGGAATATTCGCCGAACGCATGCGCGCTTGGGGCTTCGAACTCGCGGCGGAGATGGACGCGGTCTTCGATGCGGCGATCGATCGCGGAACGATCTCGCTCGGCGATTGCCGCGATACCGCGTACGAACCGATCGAGGGCGCGCGCATCGCCGATCTCGGCCGTCTCTTCGACGTGTCGCGCGTGCCGCCGCACGGCTTCGATCCGCCGAAGTATGCGACGCGCTACGATCGTGCGATCGAGGCGGGCATCAATGCGATCATCGATCGTTGGGTGCCGATCGATCCGGCGATCAAAGCGATGTTTGCGGTCGATCTCAACGGCTTCTGCTTCGGTCACTATCGCGAGTGCCGTCAAGCGTGGACGGGCGACTACGCGACCGATCTCAGCAACAACCGCATCAAGCGCTTCTTCGAAGACGCGCTCAGCCTGCGTTGTTCGCGCGTCGGGCTCGGCGAGTCGGCGAAGTCGCTCCCGCCGCGCTCGCCGTACGAGGCCTTCGAGCGCGCGGGCGCCCAGCTGCTGCGCCCGAGCGGCACGCGGCCGTGGGCCATCTACACCTACGCGCGCGACACGGGGATCGTCTATAACGATTGCTCGCTCGCGCTCTTCGCCGAGAACGAACGGGTGGGAACGATCCGCATCATCTACGACGCCGACGTCGTCTAGGGCGGCCGCGGCCCGACTTTTCCTCCTGCACGGGATCGGGGCGGGCGGTAGCATCAGAGATCATGCCGCACGCTTCGTCGCTTCGCGACTTCTCGACCGATCCCAAACGCCTCGCGGTGCTCTCGCTGCTCGCACTGCTCGTCGGCGCGGCATCGGCCGTGGTCGCCAAGCTGCTGCTCCTGCTGATCGGGCTCATTACGCACCTCGCGTACTTCGGCACGCTTACCGGTACGCTCGTGCAGCCGGATCCGCATCACCTCGGTCCGATCGCGATCGCGATTCCCGTGCTCGGCGGGCTTGCCGTGGGTCTGATCGCCAAGTTCGCGACCGATAAGATTCGCGGGCACGGCATCCCGGAGGCGATCGCGGCGATTCTCGAAGGCGACAGCATCGTGCAGGCGCGCGTCGCGTTCTGGAAGCCGATCGCCTCGGCGATCACGATCGGCACCGGCGGCCCCTTCGGAGCGGAAGGGCCGATCATCATGACCGGCGGCGCGTTCGGATCGCTCTTCGCGCAGTATCTGCACCTCTCGTCGCTCGAGCGCCGCACGCTGCTCGTCGCGGGCGCCGCGGGCGGCATGTCGGCCACGTTCGGCGCGCCGATCGCCTCGGTGCTGATCGCGGTCGAGCTGCTGCTCTTCGAATGGCGCCCGCGCAGTTTCGTCCCGGTCGCGGTCGCTTCGTTCGTGGCGGCGCTGCTGCGCGTGCCGCTGATCGGCGCGCAGCCGCCCTTCGTCGCGACGGGCGCGCACGATGCCTCGATCGCGCTCGTACCGTGGGCGGTCGCGGTCGGGCTCGCGGGCGGCGTCGTCTCGATGGTGATGACGAAGCTCGTCTATCTGGTCGAGGACGGCTACGACAAGCTTCCGCTCCACTGGATGTGGTGGCCCGCGATCGGCGGCCTCGTCGTGGGGCTCGGCGGCTGGATCGTGCCGGCGGCGCTCGGCGTCGGGTATCCCACGATCGCGAGCATGGTCAACGGTCAGCTCGCGCTCTCGCTCGTCGTCGGCATCATGCTCGTGAAGATTCCGATCTGGGTGGCGAGTCTGTCGTCGGGCACCTCCGGCGGCGTCCTCGCACCGCTGCTGATGATCGGCGCCGCGGTGGGCACGCTCTGCGCGCTCGCCATCCCCGGACACGACGGCGGCCTTTGGGCGATCGTCGGCATGGCGGCGCTCATGGGCGGTACGATGCGCGCGCCTTTCATGGGCACGCTCTTCGCGCTCGAGACGACGCACGCGTGGAGTCTCGCACCCGACGTATTCGCGGCCTGCGTGGCGGCAACGGCGTTTACCGTCGTCTTCGTGCCGCGCTCGATCCTCACCGAGAAGCTGGCGCGTCGCGGCATGCACGTCGCCCGCGAATACGCCGTGCATCCGCTGGAACTGATCGACGTCGCCGCGGTCATGCGTCCCGCCGACGGCGAGCGACCGACGCACGCGATCGGTGTCCGCGACAAGGTGCGTGAAGCGGCGAATGCGATGGCCGAACGCGGTGTCACCGCGATGGCGGTGCTCGATGAGCGAGGCGAGTGGGTCGGCACGTTGAGCGCCGATGCGCTGCTCGATGCGTGGCGCTTGGGGATGCGCGGAGAATCGGAGCGCCGGCGCGTGCGACGACTGCGCGCGGCGCTCCCGGCGATTCGTTAGGCCGCGATCGCCTTCACGAACTCGGTTACGCGCTCGTCGAGCGAACGCGCGCGATCGTGCACGGTATCGGCGGTGCTGAGCACTTGCTGCGCGGCGGCGGCGAGCGAGTCGTGCGAAACGCCGATCGTATCGAGCGCCGAGGAGATGCGCGCGACTTCGCGCGCGGCGGAGCGCGTGCGGTCGGCGATCATCGACGTCGCGCGCGTCTGCTCTTCGCCCGCCGACGACATCTCCGCGGAGAGGATGCTCAGATCCATCACCTGCTCTTGCATCGCGGTCATGGTGCTTGCCGCGGTGGCGGTCATCGACTGCATCGTCGCGATCTGA
This sequence comes from Vulcanimicrobiota bacterium, assembly GCA_027306785.1. Lineage (GTDB taxonomy): Bacteria > Vulcanimicrobiota > Vulcanimicrobiia > Vulcanimicrobiales > Vulcanimicrobiaceae > REEB354. The sequence continues at coordinate 21,433 of DAHUZB010000022.1, read as the reverse complement.
TCGGCGATGCGGCGCGTCGCGCTACTCGTCTGATCGGCGAGCTTGCGAATCTCCGCGGCGACGACCGCAAAGCCGCGTCCGGCATCGCCCGCGCGTGCCGCCTCGATCGCGGCATTGAGCGCGAGCAGATTCGTTTGATCGGCCACGTCGGAGATCAAACGCACCACGTCGCCGATCTGACTCGCGGCGCCGCGGACGCTCTCGACCTGCTCCCACGAGGTGCCGATGCGCTCCGCCACCGAGCCGGTCGACGACGCGGCGTCCAGCACGCGGCGCTGCAGCTCGAGTCCCGAGGCGGCGAGCTCCTCGGCCGATGCCGCGAGTTCTTCGATCGTCTCGGCGATCGCACGCGCGCCGTTCGCAATCCCCGCGGTCTCGCGCGATGCGGTTGCGAGCGAGCCGTCCATCGCCTCGGCCGTGCGTCGCATCTCGTCGGACGAGTCGCGGAGGCCGCGGTGCAAGGTGCCCACGCTCTGGTCGAGCTGCGTGGTGAGCGCGCGCCGCTCACCGCTCGCGCGCTCGGCTTCGGAGCGCTCGAGCTCGGCGCGTTCGAGCGCGAGCTGCGCTTCGCGCGCGTTCGCCTCGCGCAGTGCCTGTAGTGTTTCTTCGAGCGCGAGCGCCGCGCGGCTGCGCTCCTCCGCGTTCCGGCGCGCTTCGGCTGCGGCGGACTCCGCGACCGCGAGCGCATCGGCGGCCCGGCGGTTCGAAGCGCCGAGTTCGTAGAAGAGCGCGCGCACCCGAACCGTCATCCAAAAGAGCACGCCGCACTCGGCCACGACGACGAGCGCGTGCAGCGCGACGCGATCCAGGCCCTCTTCCGGAAAGACCGCCCACGGTACGAAGATGTCGAAGAGCGTATGGTGCACGGCCGTGAGCGCGGCCGCGATCGCGATGGGGCGCCAATCGCTGTACGCCGCGAGCATCGCGTAGACCGCGAAGAAGTACATATGATAGTCGATCTGCCAGTCTTCGTGTCCGGAGAAGCCGTCGTGCCCGCCGCGCCCGGCGAAGACGAAGACGATCGGTGCGACCGTGATCGCGACCGCGACGATCGACCGCAGCGCGAGTCCGTCGCGCATGCGGGCCGCGGCGAGCGTGAGCAGCCCGGCCGTGACGGCGAGCACGATCGCGGGTCCGACCCAATCGTTGCGGGCCAGCAGCGCGACCGCGACGCCGATCGGCACGTGGGCCCAGGCGAGCAGGGTAAAGAAGCGGGTCGCCTGGCCGCGCAGTACGGCGAGCGGCCGCTCATCGTCGGCGACGGGGCTCGGCGCGGTAGCGCGAGGCGAGGACGCCGGGAAAGAGGCGAGCGACATGGGAAGGTCAGCCGTCCGTTACAAGGGTGAGCGACGAGGGGGCGCCGCGGAAGGGTGTTACCGACTGTAACTCCCGAAGGCGGCAAACGGATGAGGCAATCGATGCCGTTTTTGCAAAACTCTCGCTAAGCGGCACTGCCGTCGATGTGGCCGCGCCGCCCGAAGCCCTTGACGCCGCCTCGGCGCCCTTGATATAGTTCCGGGGTTGTGGTCCAGCCGGCCGCGCTTCTTCGCGCGTGCCGGTGAAAACATCAAGCAGTACGCCAGGACCCGTGTGCTGATAACACTTCAGGACGAGGATCTATCGTGAAAAATATCCTTGGCCGCAAGGTTGGGATGACGAGCGTCTTCACCGAGGATGGCCGGTACGTACCGGTCACGGTGATCGAAGCCGGTCCCTGCACGGTCGTGGAGCGCCGCACGAAGGAGTCGCACGGATACGAATCCGTCGCGCTCGGTTTCGGTGCGGTTAAAAAGGCTCGCGTTTCCCGTGCCCTTGCCGGACATTTCAAAAAGCAGGGCGTCGAACCCACGCGCTTCGTGCGTGAGTTCCGCAACGACATCGACGGCGTCGAGGTCGGGCAGACGGTGACCGTCGCCGGGTTCGAGCCGGGCGATCGCGTCGACGTCGTCGGCATCTCGAAAGGCCACGGTTTCTCCGGCGGCATCAAGCGTCACAACTTTTCGGGCGGCGGCGCGAGCCACGGCTCGATGATCCACCGTCAGCCCGCTTCGAACGGCGACACCAACGCGGGACGCACCGTGAAGGGCAGCCGCCGTCCGGGTCACTACGGTGTCGATCGTACGACGCATCAGAACCTCGAAGTGGTCAAGGCCGATACCGAGCGCAATCTGCTGCTCGTTCGCGGCCCGATCCCGGGTCCCAAGAACGCCCTCGTCGTCGTTCGCAAGAGCGTCAAGACGAAGGCTGGAGCGTAGTCATGCCCAACGTTATCGATGCAACCGGCAAGGTCGTGCGCGACATCGCGACGCCCGCGATCTTCGAAGCCGACTACACCGCCAAGACGCACACGATTTTCCGCGCCGTCTATCGCGAATTCGCGAGCCCGCGCGCGGGCACCGCGTCGACGAAGAAGCGCGACGAAATCTCCGGCGGCGGACGCAAGCCGTGGAAGCAGAAGGGCACCGGCCGCGCCCGTCAGGGTTCGATCCGCTCGCCCCAGTGGCGTCACGGCGGCGTGGTCTTCGGACCGCAGCCGCGCAGCTTCGTCACCGATCTGAACAAGAAGGAGCGCAAGCTCGCGTTCGTCGCGGCGCTCTCCGACCGCTTCAAGAACGGTGCCGTGACCGTGCTCGACGCTTCGAGCTTCTCGATCGCGAAGACCAAGGATTTCGCGCAGCTGCTCTTCGGCAGCGCGAACGGCGCGAAGTCCGGCCCGAGCACGCTCGTCGTCCTCGGCAAGCATGAGGCGAACGCCGACGCGATCCATCGCGTCGCCCGCAACCTGCAGCGCGTCGGCGTCACCGATACCGGTGCGCTCGACGTCAAGGACGTGCTTCGCTACGACCGCATCATCTTCACGACCGCCGCGTTCGATGCCGTCTCCGGCGTGACGCTCGGCAACGGGAGCAGCAAGTAATGGACGCACGCGACGTTATCGTCTCGCCGCGCATCACCGAGAAATCGATGGCCAATGCGCTCGGCACGCAGTATACCTTCGTCGTTCATCCCGACGCGACCAAGACGCAGATCCGTCACGCGGTCGAAGAGATCTTCAGCGTGAACGTGGTCGCCGTCAACACGGTCAACGTTCGCGGAAAAGCGCGCAACTTCGCGCGTCGCGGCACCCGCACCAGCGGTAAGCAGAGCGACTTCAAGAAGGCGATTGTCACCCTCAAGCCGGGTCAGAAGATCGAACTCGGCGGCGTCAATTATTTCGAGCAATAATCATGCCGGTTAAGAAATATCGTCCGACCAGCCCCGGCCGTCGCTTTCTGACCTCGATGGACTTCTCCGACCTCTCGAAGGTCGAACCCGAGAAGTCGCTCATCGAAGTTCGCAAGAAGCATTCGGGCCGCAACAACAACGGGCACATCACCGTTCGCCATAAGGGCGGCGGCACGCGCAAGCAGTACCGCATCATCGACTTCAAGCGGAGCAAGGATGCTATCCCCGCGAAGGTCGCGACCGTCGAGTACGATCCGAATCGTTCGGCGCGCATCGCGCTGCTCCATTACAAGGACGGCGAGAAGCGCTACATCCTCGCGCCGCTCGGCCTCAAGGTCGGTGACGTGGTGGAGTCGGGTCCGAGCGCGGATATCAAGCCCGGCAACTGTCTGCCGATCAAGCACATTCCGGTCGGTACCGTGATCCACAACATCGAGCTGCGTCCCGGTCAGGGCGGCAAGCTCGTGCGCTCGGCGGGCGTTTCGGCGCAGCTGATGGCGAAGGAGACCGAGTACTCGCAGGTGCGTATGCCCTCCGGCGAAGTGCGCATGATCCACATCGAGTGTCGCGCCACGATCGGTCAGCTCGGCAACATCGAGCACGAGAATCAGGTCATCGGCAAAGCGGGACGTTCGCGTCACCTCGGCAAGCGTCCGAGCGTGCGCGGTATCGCGATGAACCCGGTCGACCATCCGCACGGCGGCGGTGAGGCGCGTTCGACCTCGGGTCGCCCGCCGACGACGCCGTGGGGTCAGATGACCATGGGTAAGAAGACGCGCCGCAACAAGCGCACGACGAAGTTCATCGTTCGTAAGCGGGGTTCCAAGTAATGGGTCGTTCCCTCAAAAAAGGTCCGTTCGTTGCGGATCACCTTCTGAAGAAGGTCGAAGCGCTCAACGAGACGCGCGAAAAGCGCGTTATCAAGACGTGGAGCCGCGCGTCCACGATCGTTCCGTCGATGGTCGGTCACACGATCGGCGTGCACAACGGCAAGGCGCACGTGCCCGTCTACGTTACCGAGAACATGGTCGGGCACAAGCTCGGCGAGTTCGCGCCGACGCGCCACTTCAAAGGCCACGGCGGCGATAAGGCTGGTGTGAAGTAATGGCTGCTCTTCAAAACGACGCTGCCGCCAAAGCGCAGGCGGTCGCGCACCTCAAGTTCGTGCGCATGGGCCCGCGTAAGCTCCGCCGCGTCGCCGACGCGATCCGCGGCAAGAGCGTGCGCGAAGCGCTCGTGATGCTGCAGTTCGCGGGCGTCTTCGCCGCCGAGCCGATCGAGAAGCTCGTGCGTAGCGCCGTCGCGAACGCCGGCAACAACCACAACATGAATACCGACGATCTGTACATCACGCGGATCACGGTCGACGGCGGCCCCGGCGGTCGTTTCACCAAACGCCTGGACCCGCGTGCTCAAGGTCGCGCGTACTTCAAGCGCAAGCGTCTCTCGCACGTGACGGTCGTGGTCGGCGAGCAGCCGCCCGCGAAGCCGCGCAAGCGTCGCGCCGGTGCGAGCGTTTCGGTCAAGCACGCGACGACGCGTCGCCCGCGTACCACGACTGCTGCGAGCCAGGGGTAATTTATGGGACAGAAGATTCATCCGGTCGGCCTTCGCCTGGGCATCACGCGTACGTGGGACAGCCGCTGGTTCGAGAAAAAGCACTACATCGATTGGCTGCACGAAGACGTCAAGATCCGTCAGTTCTTCAATAAGTGGATGCGTTCGGCCGCGATCAGCAAGATCGAGATCGAGCGTCGCGCCAATCAGGCGCGCGTGATCGTCAACACCGCGAAGCCGGGCATCATCATCGGCAAGCGCGGCGTGGGCATCGAAGATATCCGCAAGAATCTCGAAAAGCTCACCGGTAAGAACGTTCAGGTCAACGTGATGGAGATCAAGCATCCCGAACTGGATGCCCGTCTCGTCGGTCAGAACATCGTCGATCAGCTCGAGAAGCGTATCGCGTTCCGCCGCGCCATGAAGCAGGCGATCATGCGTACGATGAAGGCCGGCGCGCGCGGCGTGAAGGTGCAGGTTTCGGGCCGTCTCGGCGGCGCGGAAATCGCGCGCACCGAGCGCAACGCCGACGGCAAGGTGCCGCTGCACACGCTGCGCGCCGACATCGATTACGCCCACGTCGAAGCGTTCACCACGTTCGGCCGCATCGGCGTGAAGGTGTGGATCTATCGCGGCGAAGTGCTGCCGGATCAGCCGCGCATGTCGAATACCGTCGACCGTCAGGGCGGCGGCGGCGGCGGCTTCCGCGATCGTCGCGGCGGCGGTGGCGGCCGTGGGCCGGGCGCCGGTCGTCCGCGCACAGGCGGACCGCGTCCGCAGCAGAGCGCTGCGCCGGCGGCGACCTCCGAAGTGACCGTTGACCCCGATGCCGTCGTGCACGAAGCGGCCGCATCCGAAGGGAGTGCTGAGTAACAATGTTGACGCCAAAGCGAGTCAAGTGGCGCCGCGTGCACCGCGGCCGCATGACGGGCCGCGCGCTGCGCGGCAGCACGCTGACGTTCGGCGAGTTCGGTCTGCAGGCGCTCGAGCCGTGCTGGATGACGAACCGTCAGATCGAAGCGGCGCGTATCGCGATGACCCGCCACATCAAGCGTGGCGGTAAGGTGTGGATCAAGGTGTTCCCGGACAAGCCGGTCACCAAGAAACCCGCCGAAGTCCGCATGGGTGCGGGTAAGGGTAATCCGGAGTTCTGGGTCGCCGTGGTGCGTCCGGGCCGCGTGCTCTTCGAGCTCGCCGGCGTGGAAGCGAGCGTCGCGAAAGAAGCGCTCCGCCTCGCCGCCGCCAAGCTCCCGATCGGTACGAAGATCGTTTCGCGCGAGGAGGCCTCGGCATGAAGAAGGGTGAGTTGAACGAACTGCGCGCGCTCACGGTCGCCGAATTGCAGCAGAAGGCTCGCGAGACCAAGTCGGAGCTCTTCAATCTGCGCTTCGCGCTGCGCACCGGCCATCTGACGGACTTCAGCAAGATCCGCGAGATGCGTCGCGCGTACGCCAAGATTCAGACCGTGATTTCCGAGAAGAAGATCGCCGAGGAGCAGCATGGAGCAGCGTAATACGGCCCGCCGCGTCAAGCAGGGGCGCGTTGCATCGAACAAGATGGACAAGACGATCGTCGTGGTGACGGAGACGCGCGTGCCGCATCCGACCTACGGCAAGATCGTCCGCAAGTCGACGCGCTTCAAGGCGCACGACGAGCAGAACGAAGCCAATATCGGCGATATCGTCCGCATCATGGAGTGTCGTCCGCTCTCGCGCGACAAGCGTTGGCGCTTGGTCGAGATCGTCGAGCGGGCGAAGTAAGCGAAGAAGTACGATGATTCAACAAGAAACGCGACTCAAAGTCGCCGACAATTCGGGAGCCCGCGAACTGCTCGTGATTCACGTCACCGGCGGTAGCCGCCACCCGTACGCGCACGTGGGCGACATCGTCGTCGGCACGGTCAAGAGCGCGATACCGGGCGCGGCCGTGAAGAAGGGTCAAGTCGTCAAGGCCGTGATCGTGCGCACCACCGCGCCGGTTCGCCGCGCCGACGGCTCGGTCGTTCGTTCGGACGACAACGCCTGCGTGATCATCAAGGGCGACAAGGATAACCTCGATCCGCGCGGCACGCGCGTGTTCGGGCCGGTCATGCGCGAACTGCGCGACCGCGGCTTCCTGAAGATCGCTTCGCTTGCGCCGGAGGTGCTCTAACATGGCGGCCAAGACGCATATTCTCAAAGGCGACACCGTGATGATCCGCCGCGGCAAAGAAAAAGGCCGCCGCGGCGTCGTCAAGGCGGTCTTCCCGGATGCCGGTAAGGCGACGGTCGAAGGCATGAACATCGTCAAGCGTCACACCAAGCAGGGTCAGGAGAGCGGCAATATGGGCTCCGCGCAGACCGGCGGCATCATCGAGAAGGAAGCCGCGCTTCCGATCTCGGCGCTGCAGTACGTCTGCGAGAAGTGCAAGACGCCGACCCGCCTGCGTCGCGGTCTCACCAAGGACGGCGTGGCGCATCGCATCTGCGTGAAGTGCGGCGAACCCGCGCGCGAATCGGCGAAGGGAGCGTAAACGTGGCTACGCGTTTGCAAGAAAAGTACAAGAACGAAGTCGTCAAGCGGCTGCAGGACAAGTTCGCCTACAAGAACGTCCACCAGATTCCGAAGCTGGAGAAGGTGGTCATCAACATGAGCGTTGGCGAGGCGATCACCAACGGCAAGGCGCTCGACGCCGCCGTGGCCGAGCTCGTGCAGATCACCGGCCAGAAGCCGATCATCGCGAAGGCGAAGAAGTCGATCGCGGCGTTCAAGCTCCGCGAGGGCATGAACATCGGCGCGAAGGTTACGCTGCGCGGCGATCGCATGTACGTCTTCCTCGACAAGCTCTTCAATATCGTCCTGCCGCGCATCCGCGACTTCCGCGGGCTGCCGCCGAAATCGTTCGACGGCCGCGGCAATTACAACATGGGCCTGCGCGAGCAGATCGTCTTCCCGGAGATCAACTTCGATAAGGTCGACAAGATGCGCGGCATGGACATCACGATCGTCACGACGGCGAAGTCGGACGAGGAAGCGTCGGAATTCCTGACCGCCATGGGTCTTCCGCTTCGGAAAGGGAACGCGTAATGGCTAAAACGAGCATGATCGTCAAGTCGCAGCGGTCGCCGAAATTCGGCGTGCGTCAGCACAACCGTTGCAAGCTCTGCGGTCGCCCGCGCGGCTATCTGCGCAAGTTCGCCATGTGCCGCATTTGTTTCCGCGAGAACGCGCACAAAGGCGTCGTTCCCGGCGTGACCAAGGCGTCGTGGTAGGAGAGTAGAGAGAATTATGGCAGCGATCACCGATCCCGTCGCCGATCTTCTGACGCGCATCCGCAACGCGAATACGGCCAACCACAAGACGGTCGATATTCCGGCGTCGCGCGTGAAGGCCGCGATCGCGCAGATTCTGGCGGACGAAGGCTTCATCGAGAGCTTCGAGCGCCTGAGCGAAGGACCCCAGGGCACGATCCGCGTGCACCTCAAGTACGGTCCCGAAAAAGAAAAAGTCATCACGGGCCTGCGCCGCATTTCGCGTCCCGGCTTGCGCGTCTACACGGGCAAGACCGAGATCCCGCGCGTGCTCGGCGGACTCGGCCTCGTCATCATGTCCACGTCTCAGGGCATTATGTCCGGCAAACGAGCGAAGAAGCTCGGCGTCGGCGGTGAAGTCCTGGCGTACGTGTGGTAGCAGAGGATATACGTCATGTCGCGCATTGGTAAATTGCCCGTTGCCGTCCCGAGCGGCGTCAACGTTACGATCGGCGACGGCGAAGTCGTCGTCAAAGGCCCGAAAGGCGAACTGCGCCAGCACGTCCTCGCGAACGTCGTCGACATCAAGATGAACGAAGGCGCGATCGTGGTGGAGCGTAAGGGCGAAGCGAAGGAGCACCGCTCCGCGCACGGCCTCACCCGCACCCTCATCGCCAACATGGTCGAAGGCGTGACGAAGGGCTTCCGCCGCAGCCTCGAGATTCAGGGCGTCGGGTATCGTGCCGCCAAGGCGGGCGAGAATCTGAACCTGAGCCTCGGCTACTCGCACCCGGTCGTGTTCCAGGCGCCGCAGGGCATCACGCTCTCGGTCGAAGGCACGAACAAGATCCACGTGGAGGGCATCGACAAGCAGCAGGTCGGTCAAGTCGCCGCGCAGATCCGCGAGTTGCGTGCGCCCGAGCCCTACAAGGGCAAAGGCATCCGCTACGAAGGCGAAGTCATCCGTAAGAAACTCGGTAAGGCCGGAAAGGCAGGTAAGAAGTAATGTCGCGCTTTTCGCGTGAGGAATCGCGCCGCGCACGTCACACGCGGCTTCGCAAGAAGCTCAGCGGTACTTCGGACTGCCCGCGCCTGATGGTGCGCCGCACGCTGCACCACATCTACGCGACCGTCGTCGACGACACGAAGGGCCACACGCTCGTGGCCGTTTCGACGCGCGACAAATCGATCGCGGAGTCGCTCGAGTCGATGACCAACACCGACGCGGCGAAGGCCGTCGGCACGGCGATCGCCGCGAAGGCGAAGGCCGCCGGTATCTCGGACGTCGTGTTCGATCGCGGCGGTTACAAATATCACGGACGCGTCCAGGCGCTTGCCGACGCGGCGCGCGAAGCGGGGCTGAACTTCTAATGCAATATCGTGGTGGTGGTCGCGAACGCGACAACAGTGGATTCGAAGAGACCGTCGTGCGCGTGAATCGCGTCGCGAAGGTCGTCAAGGGCGGTAAGCGCTTCAGCTTCAGCGCGCTCGTCGTCGTCGGCGATCGCAAGGGCAAAGTCGGCTTCGCCATCGGCAAAGCGGGCGAAGTCCCCGAGGCGATCCGCAAAGCGGTCGAGCAGGCCAAGAAGAATCTCGTGACGGTGCCGATGGTCGATAAGACGATCCCGCACTTGGTCGAGATGACGGTCGGCTCGGCGCGCGTGCTGCTCAAGCCCGCGGCGCCCGGTACCGGCGTTATCGCCGGCGGCTCGATGCGCGCGGTGCTGGAACTCGCCGGCATCCACGACATCCTTACCAAATCGCTCGGCACGAACAACCCGATCAACGTGGTGCTCGCGACGATCGAAGGTCTGCGCTCGCTCAAGACGGCCGATCAGGTCGCAACGCTGCGCGGCAAAACCGTCAAAGACATTTTTGCTGCCTAACTTCCGCTCGGATGTCGTTGCGAAGCTCCTCGTGGACCGGAGTCCACTTCGGCCCTTCGCGCCTAATCCGAACGAAAATTAGCCGCAAAGATAGACATACTGATTAAATAAGAGAAAGAACAATGGCAGAGAAGAAGACGACCAAGAAGGCTGCGGGTAGCGCGAAGTCCAGCGCGAAGGCCGCAGCGGTGAGCGCGCCCGCGGGCAGCGTGATGAAGCTCGGAAGCCTGCGTCCCGCCAAGGGATCGTGGCCGAAGCGCCAGCGTATCGGCCGCGGACACGGCTCGGGCATGGTGAAGACCGGCGGCGAAGGCGGCAAGGGTCAGACCGTGCGCTCGGGCGGCGGTAAGGGCCCGGCCTTCGAAGGCGGACAGACGCCCTGGGCACGCCGTCTTCCGCATCGTCGCGGTTACTCGCAGAAGGCCCGTGATATCGGGCATTTCCGCACGGCGTACGCGGTCGTCAACCTTCACCAGCTCAGCGGCTGGGATGCGGCGATCGAAGTCTCGCCCGAATCGCTCGTCGAGAAGGGCATCCTGAAGTCGACGCGCGACGGCGTGAAGATCCTGGGCGGCGCGAAGGGCGGCAAATCGCTGCCGAGCGGTCTGAAGTTCCGCGACGTGCTGTTCTCGGCGAGCGCCGCCGAAGCCCTGAAGGCTGCAGGCGCAGAGCTTCCCCAGGAAAGCCAGTAGTACGTGTTCGACAATCTCCGTGCGGCGCTACTAGTTCCGGAGATCCGTAAGCGCCTCGGCTTCGTCTTTTTCGCCTTCGCGTGGTTCGTTTTCATGATCCACGTGCAGCTGCCGAACGTGAACGAGCAGGCGTGGCAGCGCGTGCTGCAGAGCGGCACGTTCTACAATCTGCTCGGCTTCCTCTCGGGCGGCGCGCTGCAGAAGCTCTCGATCATCGCGATGGGCATCACGCCCTACATCAACGCGTCGATCATCATGCAGTTGATGACCGTCGTGCTACCGCAGCTCGAGGAGATGGCGAAGAAAGGCGGCGAGGAAGGCCGTAAGAAGATCAGCCAGTACACCCGCTGGCTCACGATCGTGCTCGCCGTGCTGCAAGCTACCTTCATGACCAATGCCATGAAGGCGTCGGGCGTCTTCTACGACACGAGCCTGTTCTTCCAGCTCTTCGCGATCATCGCGATGGTGGCGGGCACGCTCTTCCTGATGTGGCTCGGCGAGCAGATCAGCGACAAGGGCATCGGCAACGGCGTCTCGCTGATCATCTTCATCGGCATCGTGCTGCGCTACCCCACCTACGTGGCCCAGACGTATTCGTCGGCCGCTCAGGGCGGCGAATCGCTGCTGAACCTCGTGCTCTACATCCTGTTCGCGGTCGCCGTCATCATCGGCATCGTCTTCATGTATCAAGGGCAGCGTCGCGTCCCGGTGCAGCAGGCGCGTCGCGTGGTCGGCCGCAAAATGTTCGCCGGTCGCTCGACCTACATTCCGCTGCGCCTCAACAACGCGGGCGTGATCTCGATCATCTTCGCGATCTCGATTCTGCTGCTGCCGCAGCAGGCGCTGACGTGGTTCTCCGGACACGCCGGAACGACCGCGACCTGGGCGCATCTCTTCTGGAAGGTCGAGTTCCCGACCAACATCGCGGCGCTTTCCGAAGCGCTCAACGTGTGGTTCAGCCCGAACGGCCTGATCTACAACGTCGTGTACTTCTTCCTGGTCGTCGTCTTCACGTTCTTCTACAGCTCGATCGTGATCAACACGAAAGACATGGCGGATAACCTGAAGAAGACCGGTGCCTTCGTGCCGGGCATCCGTCCGGGACAGCCGACCGTCGACTACTTCAACAAGATTCTCTTCCGCCTCAATACGGCGGCGGCGCTCTTCCTCGGTCTGCTCGCGGTTATCCCGGGCGCGCTCCAGCGCGGCCTCTCGGTGACGACCTTCTATCTCGGCTCGACCTCGCTGCTGATCGTGGTCGGCGTGGCGCTCGATACGATCACGCAGATCGAAGCGCGCCTCGCGATGCGCGACTACCGCGGGTTCATCAACAAGTAACGATGATGCGCGATATCGTGCTGCTCGGCGGTCCGGGCGCGGGCAAGGGAACCCAGGCGCAGATTCTGCAGAAGCACTTCGGCTATCGGCAGATCTCGACCGGCGACTTGCTGCGCGCACACCGTAACGACGGCACCGAGCTCGGCAAAGCCGCCGAAGGCTTCATGAAGCGCGGCGAACTCGTGCCCGACGAGCTGATCATCAAGATGGTCGAAGGCGAGCTGCGCGACGACGCGGGCGTGCTCTTCGACGGCTTCCCGCGCACGGTGGCGCAAGCCGAAGCGCTCGATGCGCTCCTGGACTCGCGCGGCCGCGGCAAGCCCGGCGCCGTCTACTTCCGCATCGAACGTACGCAGCTCGAAGAGCGGCTGCTCGGACGCTGGACCAATCCGCGTACCGGACGCGTCTACCATGAGACGTTCAACCCGCCCAAAGTCGCCGGGATCGACGACGAAGACGGCGGACCGCTCGTGCAGCGCGACGATGACAAGCCCGAGACGATCAAACGCCGTCTCGACGTCTTCGAGGCGCAGACGATGCCGCTCGTGGAGTACTACGATCGTTCGCATCGCCTCGCCGCGATCGACGCGACGCTGCCGGTCGAAGACGTGACGCACGTGCTGATGCACGTGATCGGCGTGGAGCACGGCCACTAAGATGGTCACCCTCAAGTCGGCGCGCGAGATCGCGGCGATGCGTCGCAGCGGCAAGATCACGGCCAAGGTGCTGACCGATCTCATGCAGGCGGTGCGCCCCGGGATCACCACGCGATACCTCGATGAGATGGCCGAGCGCGGCATCCGCGAGCTCGGCGGCGTTCCGACCTTCAAGGGCTATCACGACTATCCGTGCTCGATCTGCGCCTCGGTCAACGAAGAGGTCGTGCACGGCATTCCGGGCGACCGCGTGCTGCGCGAGGGCGATCTGCTCTCGATCGATATCGGGACGACCTTCGAGGGGTACGTGAGCGATACCGCGGTCACGGTGCCGGTCGGCGCGATCGCGCAGAACGCGCAGCGCCTGCTCGAGGTCACCCAGGAGTGCCTGATGCTCGGGATCGCGCAGATGCAGAAGGGCAACCGCCTGGGCGATATCGGCGCCGCCGTGCAGCGGCACGCCGAGAGCCGCGGGTACGGGGTGGTGCGCGAACTGGTCGGCCACGGCGTCGGCCGCGCGATGCACGAGGAGCCCCAAGTACCCAATTACGGCAAGGCCGGGAGCGGCATCGAGCTGCGTCCGGGCCTGGTGCTGGCCATCGAGCCGATGATCACCGAGGGAGATTATCGGGTAGAGATCCTCAAGGACGGCTGGACAGTCGTCACGGAAGATGGTAAACTCGCTGCGCACTTCGAGCATACGATTGCGGTTACCGAGACGGGGCCGAAGATCCTGACGCTCCGTGAGTTCGGCGAGCATCCCGATGCGCTCAAATTCGTTCCGGAAGGTGAACAGTCGGGAGTTTCAGCATGAACTCGCGTATGCACGAAGAGGGAGTGTAAATGCCTCGCCGCGGTGGGCGACGCTATACTCCGGCGAAAAAACGGGCGGACACGGTCGCCAAGACCGCAACGCCCAAAGAGGAAGCGATCGAGGTCGAAGGTACGATCGTCGAGCCGCTGCCGAATGCGATGTTCCGGGTGGAACTCGCAAACGGTCACCGTGTGCTTGCGCACGTGTCGGGAAAGATCCGGATGCATTTCATCCGCATTCTGCCCGGTGATCGCGTCCTGGTCGAGCTCTCGCCGTACGATTTGTCGCACGGCCGGATCACGTACCGCTACAAGTAAACCTTCGACGTCAAATACGATAAGGTAGATCGAGATGAAAGTACGTCCGTCCGTCAAGAAAATCTGCGAAAAGTGCAAGGTCATCCGCCGCGAAGGCAAAGTGCGCGTGATCTGCGACGTCAACCCCAAGCACAAGCAAGTGCAGGGGTAGGCCTTCGACTGGCTGTAGGATCTGAAAAGGAAAGTATAAGCAAATGGCTCGTATCGCTGGTATCGATCTGCCGCGCGAAAAGCGCATCGAAATCGGTCTGCAGTATATCTACGGCATCGGCCCCGCCGTTGCGCAGAAGCTGCTCGCGCACTCGGGCGTCAGCCCCGACACGCGCGTCAAAGATCTGACCGAAGACGACGAGAAGAAGCTGCGCGACGCGATCGACGCGCTGCAGCTCCGCGTCGAAGGCGACCTGCGCCGTGAGGTCCAGGGCAACATCAAGCGCCTGATGGACATCGGCTGCTACCGAGGCCTGCGTCACCGCCGCGGCCTGCCCGTTCGCGGTCAGCGCACCAAGACGAATGCGCGCACCCGCAAGGGTCCCAAGCGCACGGTGGCCGGCAAGAAGAAGGTCGCCAAGAAGTAAGATCGTTCGGGCCCGGCAAATTGCCGGGCCTGATTCGTTATGTGCGGACGATACACGCTCACGGTCCCGGCGCGGCTCGCCGCCGTCTTCCCGGCGTATCGTTTTCCGGCGGTTGCGCCGCGCTACAATATCGCGCCGACGCAGCCCGTGCTCGGCCTGCGCGGCGGCGAGCGCGCGGCGGAACTCTTGGTGTGGGGGATGCGCGGCAACATCAACGCGCGCGCGGAGAGCGTCGCGGTGAAGCCGACCTTTCGCGAGTCGCTGCGCCTGCGGCGCGCGCTCGTCTTCGCCGACGGCTACTACGAATGGCAGGCGCTCGGCGACGGCAAGCAGCCCTTCTACGTGCGGCGTGAAGACGGCGCGCCCTTCGCCTTCGCCGCACTGTGGAGCATGGAGGCCGCCGCGGACGGCGTCGCACGGCATACCTGCGCGCTGCTGACCACGGCGGCGAGTCCGGCGCTGCAGCCGATCCACCACCGCATGCCGGTCATTCTGCGCGACGAGCACTGCGGCGCGTGGCTCTCCCTCGAACCGATGGAGGCCGATGCGGCGGCGGGCGTGGTCGCGCGTGCCGACGATCGCCTGCGTGCCTATCCCGTCTCGCTCGCGGTCAATCGCGTGAGCAATGACGATCCGTCGCTCGTGCGCGAGGTGCGGCCGCCGCGGCAAGGCGATCTCTTCGCATGAAGGCGGTGATCACGGCGGGCGCTCCGATCGAGGGCGAGTACGCGAATCTCGCCGGAACCGCACGCAAAGCGCTCGCGCCGATCGGTGCGACGACGATGCTCGAGCGCACGCTCGACGTGCTTGCGGCGCTACGCATCGAACGCATCGCCGTCGTCGGCGACGACGAGATCGCGCGCTGCTGCGCGACGCGCGATGTGCGTATGATCGCGGATCGCGCAAGCGGGGCGGGCAACGTTCATGCCGCGCTCGGTGCGTGGCCGGAGGACGGCGAGCCGCTGCTCTACCTCACCTGCGACATGCCCTTTCTCGATGCGCCCGCGCTCGATGATTTTCTCGCGCGATCGCCGCATGCGGCGCTGACGATGCCGCTCGCGGAGCACGCGGCGTTCGTGCGGCGTTTTCCCGGCGCGCCGCCGTTCGGAATCGTGCTCGCGGGCGAACGCGTGGTCAACGGCGGCGCGTTCGTGCTGCCGCCGGGCGCCTGCGCCCGCGTCGCTGATGTCGCCGCGCGGCTCTTCGATGCGCGCAAAGCGCCGTGGAAGATGGCGGCCATTGCGGGTCTGCCGTTGCTGCTACGCTTCGCCGCGGGCAGGCTGGACATTCCGGCACTCGAAGGGCGCGCACGCGATCTGCTCGGCATCGAGGTGCGTGCGGTGCGCGGCTGTGCGCCCGAACTCGGGTACGACGCCGACACCGCCGATGAATATCGGTATGCGCGCGAACGCGCGTAGGCCCGAACCCGCGCGCCTCGCGGCGATGTGGTTCGGCATCCAACTCGTGTGGGGCGCGATTCTCGGCATCTCGCTGCAGGCGCGCTGCACGGAACTCGCGGCGGCGCATGCGTCGCTTGCGGCGTACGGCGAGATCTCGTTCGCGGGCGCGCTCGCTGCGGCGATCGTTCAACTCGCGGTGGGACCGTGGTCGGATCGGCTTCGTGTGCGCGGGGGAAGCCGCGCGCGGTTCTACGCTGTCGGCGCGCTCGGCGGAGCGGCGGCGGTGCTCGCGTTTTACGGCGCGCAGACGCTCGGCGAGCTCGCGGCCGCATTCGTGCTGTTGCAGGTCGCGCTTAACATCGCGATCGGCCCCTATCAAGCGATTCTTCCCGACGCGATGCCCGACGATCGGCTCGGCGTCGCCTCGGGGTGGATGGCGGCGATGCAGAGCGCGGGTAACGCGGTCGGTGCGATTCTCGCAAGCATCGTCGGCGGAGTGACGCTCGGCGCGGCGATCGCCTTCGCACTCCTGGTCTGCGCCGCGGTGACGATCGCGCACGTGCGCTCGACGCCGCTCGCGCGCATCGTGCCCGATCGTTTCGTACCGACGCGGCCGCTCGTCGATCTCTTTATTTCGCGCGCCGCGTTTTACGCGGGCCTGTACACGATCCTCGGCTATCTGTTCTTTTACGTGCGCGATCTGCTCGGACCGCGCGCGCCCTTGCCCGCGACGACCGCGAGCGGTGTCTGCATCCTGCTCTTCACGGTTGCGGGCGCGCTCGGCGCCGCGCTCGGTGCGCGCCCCGCGGATCGCTTCGACGAGCGCGCGGTGGTCGCGGCGGGCGGCGTCATGGTGGCCGCCGCGGCGCTCGCGCTCGCAAGCCTGCACGCGCTTGCTTTCGTCGCCCTCGCGGTGATCGTCGCGGGCGCGGGGTGGGGCGTGTTTCTGTGTGCGGACTGGGCATACGCTTGCCGCCTTTTGCCCAAGAGTTCGCTTGCGACGACGATGGCGCTCTGGAATCTCGCGATCGTGATTCCGCAGATGCTCGCGCCGTTGATCGTGACCGTGCTGCTCGCCCGAACGGGCGTGCTCGCTGCGTCTTCGGTCGCACCGCGCATCGCGATGCTCGCCGCCGCTGCGGAAATTCTCATCGGCACGCTGTGGATTCGGCGTTTACCGGCCCGAAACGACGGGAAATAGGGCCAAAGGCTCATGATTGCATGGAACTCGAGAGAGCGCTCCGGCGTTATGACCGATGCAAACGTACAGCGTTCGCATGCAATACTCGAATCGACTTAGGAGGCCTTCGTGAAACGACTGAGCACCGGAGTCCTGGCGGCACTCGTTGTAGTGTCTTGCGGGCTCACCGCGGTGGCAGCGCCGACGACCTCGCAAACACAGGGAAACTCCGGCAACACTGTGGTTGCGCAGGCGTCGGGCTCGATGCCGGCGGCGAACTTCGGAACTCCGCCGTCCGGACAGATTCCGATTCTTTTCAACGATCACCACGTCTACAGCAAACCCGACACGCTCAAGCAGGGACGCGTTCTTGCGGCGATCGTGAAGGGCGGCACCGTGTTGATTCCGCTGCGCTCGATGTTCGAACAGATGGGCGCGTCGGTGTCGTACGATGCGAGCACCAAGACCGTGACCGTCAGCAAACCCGGCGCCGAGGTGAAGGTCACCGTCGGTAAGCCGGAAGTCGTCATCAACGGCGAATCGCGTCCGCTCGACGTGCCGCCGATGATCTACAAGGGCAGCGTGCTCGTGCCGATCCGCGTGATCTCCGAAGGCATGGGCGCGTACGTGCAGTGGGTACCCGACAAACAGGTCGTCGTGGTGCGCTATCTGCCGCCGACGCCGCCGCCGACCCCGGAACCGACCGTCGCGCCGACCGAGGCGCCGACGATCGCTCCGACGCCGACGCCGGCTCCGGTAGCGACGCCCTATAAAGACGCGTTCATCGCGGGCGACTACATCTTCTCGCCGAAGGTATACAACGAGTTCAGCCCCGGCAACACCGGCAAGAGCTCGTACGACGTGCGCGGCGCGGTCGAATTCAACGCGTTCAATCTGCCGTGGATGCTCGAAGGCAACTTCGAACAGTACCAGTACCCGCACAATTGCGCGGGCGTGGGCAGCGGTGACCCGCAGTGTCAAGTGACGACGATCGGTCAGACCGGTCAGGTCTTCGTTCCCGCCTTCACGGCGCGCGATCAGGACTTCGATGCCCGCTTCGGCCTCAAGGTTGCCGACCCGCGCATCTACGTCGGCGTGGGCTACCTGTGGCGCACGAATAACTACGGCTATCCGAAGGAGAACGGGTTCGGATTCGGTGCGGAGAAGCTGCCGGATCTCAACCAGCCGCTCTCGGTGTACGGCAGCGTGTGGTACTACCCGAACGCCAAGGGGAACTTCACGGATCCCGGCACGGGCATCGGCTACACCCTCTCGTACAACATCCTGAAGTACCAGCTCGGCCTGAACTACGTGTTCGGCAACAGCCCGGTCTTCCTCGATCTCGGCTGGCAGGGCTTCGACGGACGGAACAAGACCAACGCACCGGGTGACACGACCGCGAACGGTCCGTACCTCGGTCTCGGCATCAAGTTCTAACCTCGACGAATCGGAACGCCGGTAACGGCAACGAACGCGGGCTCGGCAGCATCTGCCGAGCCCGTCTTCGTATCGTCAGGAGAAGACGTAGGGCGTGAACCCCGCGCGCGCGGCTTCGAAACCGAGTGCGAACGTTTTGAAGAGATTCTCGGCGTCGTCGAAGCCGACGATCGAGACGGGGAGTTCTTTCTCGGGACGCACGATCGCGATATCCGAATCGAAGAGCGTGGCGGCGAACGCGCGGAGCGCGGCGATATCGGTGCGATGCGCCACGGCGAACGCCTCCACGCGCGCGGGCAGCGTTGCGATCGCGCGCTTCCCGAACGTCTCCAGATACGCGGCGCGCAGATCCGCATCGAGAATGCGACGCTGCATCGCGCCGAAGACGGCGTACCCGATATCGAACGCGTTGCTGTAGTGCTCGCGCTCGAACGGCGGATCGAGCATGACTACGTGCACGGTGCGTGCGGCGGCACGGGCCGCGTTGATCGGCGTATTCGCGGTCACGCCGCCGTCGACATATTGATCGTAGCGCGCCGGATCGTGCGGCGACGGAAGTTCGACCGGATCGAAGGCGACCGGGATCGCGGCCGACGCGCGCAATGCGTCGATGAGCAGATCGGGCGTGGCCTCGCGCAGCACCGCGTTCGGACCGACGACGATGCGGATCGCTTCCTCCCCTCGCGCGCGCTCGCTTCCGGTGAGGCGCCGATCGATCGCGTAGAAAAACTCCGGTGACTGGGTGGAGAGATTGGTCACGGGCCAGATCAGGGGCGTCACCACCGGGCGCTCGGGATCCACGTAGCGGGCCATCCAGCGGCGCAAGTGCTCGCCGTCGATGACCCCGGTCTCATGGCTCGTGAGGCCGAGTACCAGACGCATCGCCGCCGCCACACGGGTGCCGATGCCGCTTTCGGGGTTGGCGATCTTGGCGTAGCGGGGTTTGAGACGCACCACGTCCTGGCTTGCGATCCCGTACCAGAGCTCCCGAAGCAGATGGTACTGCCCGGTCGCCACGAAGTAGCCGTTCAGCGCTCCGATCGAGGTTCCGCAGACGATATCGTAGGGAGCGAGCGGGGATCCGGGAGCGATGCGGCGGGCGAGCCGCAGCTCGTCGATGAGCCCGGCTTCGTAGGCGCCGCGGGCGCCGCCCCCGCTCAGCACGAGCGCATAGCCCAGACGCCCGGGGTGGAGCGGGTCGGGAGGGGGCGGTGCGGCCGCCGCGGGAGGCGCCGCCGCCGAGGCCGCCGCGGCCGCCGCCCAGGCGAGAAAAGCTGCGCGTGTTTGAGGGGGAGCCGCCATGCGGGCCTGCTTCCCCGCCACAATAGGTTGACCCCTGGGCGGCCCCTACGGTAATATAGCGCCTTGGCGCCGCTCCTCTCTCTTCAGCGGCGACGCGGCACCGGGGCAATCGCCGAGCTCCCGGACGGATAGAGTAGATCGGGCGGTTTCGCTGCATGGCGAAAGGCGAGCCGGTCGAGGCGACGACAGCCCCGTCGTTCGGGGATCAGGATAAACCGGAGAATCCTCTTGGCTGCCAAGAAGCAAACCAAATCGCGCAAAAAGCGTGAGGTAAAGAACGTCCACTCGGGCGTCACCCACGTGCATGCGTCGTTCAACAACACCATCGTCACGATCACCGATCCGCACGGCAACGTCATCTCGTGGGCCTCGGCCGGCAACCTCGGCTTCAAGGGCTCGAAGAAATCGACGCCCTTCGCCGCGCAGATGGCCGCCGAATCCGCCGCGCGCAAAGCGATGGAGCACGGCTTGAAGAGCACGGAAGTCATGGTCAAGGGACCTGGCGCCGGTCGCGAAGCCGCGATCCGCTCGCTCCAGGCCGCCGGCCTCGAGATCTCGATGATCAAAGACGTCACGCCCATTCCGCACAACGGCTGCCGCCCGCCGAAGCGTCGCCGCGTTTAACAGGTAAGAAGAGAGTATGTCGCGTTACACCGGACCCGTGTGCCGTCTGTGCCGTCGCGAGACCGCGTCGAGCAAGACCGGCGAAAAGATCAAGCTGTTTCTCAAGGGCGACCGCTGCCTGAGCAAAAAGTGCGCGGTCGAACGCCGCGGCACCGCGCCGGGTCAGAAGACCGCCGGGAAGACCCGCCAAAAGATTTCCGAGTACGGCCGTCAGCTGCGCGAGAAGCAGAAGATGCGCCGCTACTACGGCGTGCACGAGACGCAGTTCGAGAACTACTTCCGCGAGGCTGCGCGCGTTCCGGGTCAGACCGGCCGCACGTTCCTGCAGTTGCTCGAGCGTCGTCTCGACAACGTCATCTACCGTCTCAATCTCGCGACCAGCCGCTCGCAGGCGCGCCAGCTCGTGACGCATCGTCATTTCCGTCTGAACGGCAAGATCGTCAACGTGCCCTCGATCATCGTGAAGCCCGGCGACGTGCTGACGATCGGCGAGCGCAGCCTCAAAGCGCCGGTCTTCGAGGCGAATCTCGAAGTCGCGCGCTCGCGCCGTCCTCCGGATTGGCTCGAGTGGAACGACGCGGAGAACAGCGCGAAGGTGCTGCAGCTTCCGAGCCGCGAGCAGATCGACACGCCGGTCGACGAGCAGTTGATCGTCGAATTCTACAGCCGATAGTCTTCTCGCGGCTGGTGTCGTTGCCGAGCGGCCCGTGGTCTCTAGACCACGTCACCGCTCGGCGCCGAACAAACGTGTCACCCTGAGCTTGTCGAAGGGCGAGGCAAAAACAAACAACTACTCCGCCGTTAGGCGTACGATCGTGGGCTCGTCGGGGACGGGACCGCGGATAACGTAAACGGCAACGAAGGACGACCAAAACACAGATGAACATGTTGGAAACGCCCGCGGGGGCGACGATCGAAGTTCGCGAGCGTCGCGAAAATTACGCGAAGTTCGTGATCGAGCCGCTCGAGCGCGGATTCGGCATCACGCTCGGCAATGCGCTTCGCCGCATTCTGCTGAGCTCGATTCCCGGCGCGGCGATCACGTACATGAAGATCGACGGCGTGCTTCACGAGTTTTCGACGATCCCGGGGATGGTCGAGGACACGATCGCGCTGATGCTCAACCTCAAAGGCCTGCCGGTTAAGCTCAACAGCGACGAACCCAAAGTGGTCACGCTCTCGGTCTCCGGATCGCGC
>DAHUZB010000015.1 GCA_027306785.1 Vulcanimicrobiota bacterium | reverse complement strand
ACGCACGATCGGCAACTCGTGCTCGGGCTGAATCATCGTCTTGCGCTCGGCTCGTCGACACGCCCGAGCGCGTGTTCTAAAAAATCGATCTCCAGCGCCTGCTGGCCAATCTTGGCATGCAGGGCTCGAATATCCGGTTCGCCTTTCCCGGCCGCTTCGCTCGCGCCGCTGAACACGCTGGCCACGCCGTTCAGGAGTTGCGTTTTCCACTGCGTGACCTGGTTGGGATGGACATCATAGCGACTCGCGATCTCGGCGACGGTCTGGTCGCCTTTGACGGCGGCGAGCGCCGCCTTAGCCTTGAATGACGGCGAGTGGTTACGACGGGGTCATCTGGACAAATTCTTGCTCCAATCGCAGGGCATATTCGCTCTGCAGAGGGCAAGGACTCCACTTAACGGTCAGTCCAGTTTTCTGGGGCCACCTCTATGCGACACGATTCCGATAGCTGATAAGCTCGGGCGCTCCTCCGATACAGTTCGAATTCATATGGGCCGCGTTCACCGGCATTTTAGGGTCAAGCCCTGGTATGACCTACTGGCACATCTTTCACGCGAAGCCTCGGGACAATAGTTGTTTGTACGGAAATTGTGAACCCGTCGGTAGTCACACACGCCGAGGCGTTTTCATCGGTTCGGTAAACGCTAGCTCCAACCCGTTCGAGCTTTTTTATTGTCGATGGTTCCGGGTGGCCGAAGAGATTGTGCCGCCCAACGGAGATCATCGCATAGCGCGGATGTACCGCAGCGATGAATGCGGGCGATGAGCTATATGCTGATCCGTGATGCCCGACTTTCAACACCTCAGCGTTTAGATCGATGCCTTAATCGAGAAACCGCCGTTCCGCTGCAACGCCTGCGTCGCCGGTAAAGAGCATGCGAAACTGCTTATACTGCAGCACGAACGCGATAGAGTTGTCATTGATCGCGTTCTTGCCGGCGATGAACGGTAGCGATGGGCCGACGAACGTGAGCGTGACGCCGTCGTTCGTGCGCCACACGTCGCCCGCACGGGGATGCACGACCGGCGTTCGATCGCGTGAGGCGGTATCGAGGCAATCGTGATACGCGTGTGTCCGCGGTACGTTTGCCCGCTATCCGCAATCTCCGCGACGCGAAGTTTCCGCAGCACCGGGGCGCAGCCGCCGACGTGATGATCTCATAAAACCCTGTGCTCACACAATTGAGCGTCGCCCTAGTAGTGGGAAAAATCGGAGGGATTAGGCATGAGCTGGGGCGCTTCGATGGTGTCGACCGTCAGCCTGATAACCTGAACGGCTCCGGGTTCGATTCCCGGGCGCTCCAGCCGCGACGCCACGATCGGCGTTGCGAGGTGACGGAGCGATGTGTTATGTTCGGGTTAGGTTATCAGGCTGACATGCACATCGAAGCGCATCGAGGCGCCGCAGAAATGCGGCGCCTCGTCTCTTTGCTCGCCGTAACCGTCGCGATCCCTGTGGTCTCTTTGGATGTTGATCATAGTCCAAGAAAGTCGCTGAAAGTCACCGACGGATGCGACGGGTAAGGCTTGATGCTATAGCCGGGCCTTTTGAGTTACTTGCTGCGTCACCATCGCCGGCGGGACTCGCATCGATCGCCTTCCTCTCGGGGCCTGCGATCGTCCTGGCAGCCCTCTATCTGGAACGATGCAGGGCAAGCCGTTGGGGAAATAAAGCTCCTAGATGCGGCGCTCCCAGAAGCGGCGATGTCGTGGGGGGTTGGTGCGTATCTAGCCTAGCCGGGTCCTCAGTGGTCCGAAGGTAGAGGTGGACCCGGATAATCGGACAGCGGCCTAAGTAGGTCTGAGCCCCGCAAAATCGTCCAATAGGAATTGTCACGCGGGTTGAGGTGAACGGAAGCGGGGACTGCGGATTAGTGGCCCTAGCGTTTGCTCAGCATGACCGAATCGGAGAGCGAGAGTCCGTCGGTTTCGATGGAAAACGCTCCATCGAGGTCTGTTCGATACGACCGAGCCCCGAAGGACGACAGGCGGGCGAGTGTCGATGGCGCGGGGTGGCCGAAGAGATTGTGCCGACCTACGGAGATGAGCGCGTAACGCGGATGAATCGCGGCAATGAACGCGGGCGACGAGCTGTAGGCGGAGCCGTGATGCCCGACCTTAAGAACGTTCGATGCAAGGTCGATCCCTTCGCCGAGAAAGCGCTGTTCCGCTGCGACGCCCGCGTCGCCGGTAAAGAGCATACGAAACGAGCGATACTGCAAGATGAACGCGATGGAGTTGTCGTTGATCGCATTCTTGCCGCCGATGAACGGTAGCGACGGCCCGATGAACGTAAGGGTAACGCCGTCGTTCGTGCGCCACACGTCGCCCGCACGGGGATAGACGATGGGCACATGATCCGCTCGCGCGGTGTCCAGGCAGTCGTGGTATGCGTGTCCACCATACGTCTGTCCGCTATCCGCGATCTCGGCGACGCGAATCGTGCGCAGTACCGGGGCACAGCCGCCGACGTGATCGCCGTGCGGGTGCGAGATGATCATCGCGTCGAGCGCGTGGATGCCTTCGCTCAGCAGAAACGGCACGACGATGCGTTCGCCCACGCGCTCCGCCACCGAACCGCTGCCCTGCGGGCCGCGCTCGAGGCGCCCGCCTGCGTCGACGAGGATCGCATGGTGCGCGGGCGTCTCGATCACGATGGAATCCGCTTGCCCCACATCGAGCATCGTGATGTGCAGCACGCCGCGCATCGAGCCGGGCGGCCAGAGCACGAGCGCGGTCGCCATCACGACGGCGCTGCCTGCAAGCGTCGCTCCGCCGCGCCGAATGAGCGGCACGAAGGCGAGCAGAGCCGCCTCGTACGCGGCGATGCACCATGACGGCGCGGGCGTCATGGGCAGGCTCGCGCCGGGAGCGTGCGCGAGCAATTCCACCACGCCGATCGTCCACGCCAGTACCCAGCCGTTGAGGTTCGCTGCCGCTTGCGCGAGCGGCGGTACCCACGCAAGCGCGAGCTGCGCGGCACCGAGCAGCATCGTGAGCGGAACGAGCGGCACCACGGCGACGTTGGCCGCGAGCGCATAGGGCGCGAAGCGTAAAAAGACGGCGGCGGTGACGGGCCACGTACCGCATTGCGTGGCGAGCGTCATTGCGCACGCTTCGCGCACGCGCGGATGCGGCACGTGCATCCGGAGCAATGATTCGATCGGCGCGGCCAGCGCGAAGATCGCGGCCACGCAGCAGAACGAGAGCCAGAACGACGCCGATGCCACGCTCTGCGGATCGATTGCGACGATCGTCACCGCGGCAAGCGCGAGCGCATTCCACGAGATCACCGCACGGCCGCACGCGCGCGCCGAGAGCATGGCGGTCGCCATCGCCGCCGCGCGTAGCGCGGGTAGCGCGCCGCCGCTTACGATCGCGAAGAACCACGCGACGAGCATCGCAAGCGCGCACGCCGCTACGCGCGGCAGCGTGAGGCGCACGCCGAGCGCGAGCACCAGCGCCGCCACGAGGCCCACGTGCAGCCCGGCGGTCACGAGCACGTGCACCGTGCCGGTCGTTTGAAACTCGGTGCGCAGTTCGGGCGGCATCGCGCCACGTTCGCCCCACAGTTCTCCAGCCACGATCGCCGCATCGGGATCGCCCAGATGCGCGCGCAGCGATGCGAGCGCCCATGCGCGCAGTTGCGCCAGGCGCGCCGCGGCGCCGTGCGGCGGCGCTCGGTCCACGCGCAGGACCGCGGCGCTCGCGATACGGCCGACGATGTGATGTTCGCGTTCGATGCTGCGCTCGCTCGGCTCGCCGGGATTGCGCGCGTCGTCGAGCGGTTCGAGTCGCCCGCGAACGATCGCACGCTCGCCCGCCGCAAGCGCGTCGTGGACGGTGATGAGCACCTGCGGACCGCGTTCGATCGCGAAGGCATAGGTGCGAAGTGCACCGTCATCGCTGCGTTCGTCGAGGACGGTTCCGGCAAAACGCATGGTGCGCGTCTCGCGCACGATCGGCTCCGCCTGCGCCCGCACGAAAGCGTAGGCGGCGCCTGAAACGAGGGCTACCGCCGCGAGCGCGCGAACGTGGCGCATCTCGCTCGACCCCGTTTCGAGCACGACCGCGAGCACGGCGAGCGCGCCGAGCACGCAGCAACGGTCGGGCCATGAAAGCGGGGCGACGGCGAGTGCGCCGAGCACGCTTGCGATCGCGAACCAGACGATGGGCGAACGCGGCATGCAGCCCCTCTGCGACGGGCGGCGCGCATACCAAGGTGCGGAAAGGAAGCGCAGTGCGAATTGTCATCACCGGCGGGGCCGGCTTCATCGGATCGCATATCGCCGACGCGTATATCGCGGCGGGACACGAGGTGCTCGTGCTCGATTCGCTGTGGGAGCACGGCGGCGGCCGGCGCGCGAACGTGCCCGAACGCGCGAGCTTTATGCACATGGATATTCGCGATGAAGGCGTCGCGCGCGTCTTTCAGGAGTTTCGTCCCGAGGTCGTGAGCCATCACGCCGCGCAGCATTCGGTCGCGATCTCGTCGCGCGATCCGAAGTACGATGCCGACATCAACGTGATGGGCTTGCTCAACGTGCTCGATGCCGCGGTGAAGACCGGCGTCAAGAAGGTCGTCTTCGCCTCGAGCGGCGCCACCTTCGGTACACCCGAGCGCTTTCCGATCACCGAGAAGACGCCGCAGCACCCCACCTCGCCGTACGGCATCACGAAGATGGTGGCCGAGCACTACCTGCGCTTCTACAAAGCCGAGAAGGGGCTCGATTTCACCGCGCTGCGTTACGGCAACGTGTACGGTCCGCGTCAGGATCCCAACGGCGAAGCGGGTGTGATCTCGATCTTCATCGGCAAGTTCCTCAAACACGAGGGCGTGCGCATCGATTGGGACGGCGAGCAGACGCGCGATTACGTGTTCGTCAAAGACGTCGCGCAAGCGAACCTGCGTGCGCTCGAAGCCGGCAGCGGCAACTGCTACTGCATCGGCACCAACATCAAGACGAGCGTGAACGATATCTATCGCGCGCTCGTGCAGATCAGCGGTTTCGAGGCTCCGGTCACGAACGGGCCGAAGCGCTCGGGCGACGCGCGCGACGCGCAGTTCGATGCCGCGCTTGCGAAAAAAGAGCTTGGTTGGGTTCCCCAAACCAAGCTCCTCGACGGGATGCGCGAGACCTACGACTACTTCAAGAATCTCGCCTAGCCGACGACGATGTTGACCAGCTTGTCCGGCACGTAGATCCGCTTGCGGATCTGCTTGCCGTCGAGTTGGGACTGTACGTTCGCATCGGCCATCGCGAGTGCGAACGCGTCGTCTTCGCCGATGCCCGGCGCCGCTTGTATGCGCGCGCGAATCTTGCCGTTCACCTGTACCACGAGGGTGATTTCGTCGACCGCGAGCGCGGCATCGTCGGGTTCGATCACGCGCTCCAGGTGAATGCTCGCATCGTAGCCCAGACGCGACCACAGCTCGTCGGCAATGTGCGGCGCGTAGGGAGCGAGCAGCAGCGGCAGCGCGTGCACCGCGTAGAGGAACGCGGGCGACTCGGGCATCTTCTGCGCGGCCGACGTCATCGCGTTCACCAACTCGTCGAGCTTCGCGATCACGGTGTTGAAGTGGAAGCGGCGCGAGGCGACTTCGTCGATCGCGCACTTCGCGGCCACGTGCACGGCGCGCACGAGCGCCTTCTCGTCGGGCGTTGACGTAGGCGGAAGCACGCGCGGCGAGACGGCTTTCGCCGCCGCGAGATACGGTTCGCACGCGCGCCACACGCGATTGAGAAAACGCACGCGGCCGTTGATGCCTTCGTCGGTCCAATCGCTCGTATCTTCGGGCGGCGTCACGTAGAGCAGAAAGAGCCGCATCGCGTCGACGCCGTTCTTCTGCGCGGTCTCGTCGATACCGACCACGTTGCCGCGCGACTTCGACATCTTCTCGCCGTTGCACAGCACCATGCCCTGATGGAAGAGCCGCTCGAACGGCTCGTCGCGCCCGTCGGTCCAGCCCTTGTCGCGGAAGAACTTGTAGAAGAAGCGCGAGTAGAGCAGATGCAGCACCGCGTGCTCGGCGCCGCCGATGTACTGATCCACGTTCATCCAGTGCCGCGCCTTGCCGGGTTCCCACGGGCGCTCGGCGTTGCGCGGATCGAGGTAGCGCAGATAGTACCACGACGACTCGAAGAACGTGTCCATCGTGTCGCTCTCGCGCCGCGCCGCGCCGCCGCACTTCGGGCAGGTCGCGTTCACGAACGCGGCATCGCGCGCGAGCGGCGAGCCTTCGCCCGTGATCGGCACGTCGGCGGGCAGGATGATCGGCAACTGATCGTCGGGTACCGGCACTTCGCCGCACGCATCGCAGTAGACGATCGGAATCGGCGTTCCCCAATAGCGCTGACGTGAGACGAG
Organism: Vulcanimicrobiota bacterium; assembly: GCA_027306785.1. Lineage (GTDB taxonomy): Bacteria > Vulcanimicrobiota > Vulcanimicrobiia > Vulcanimicrobiales > Vulcanimicrobiaceae > REEB354. Next base: position 29,799 of record DAHUZB010000015.1, on the reverse strand, counting down.
CCAATCGCGGAAGCGGAAATTGACCACCTTACCGCCGATGCCCATCGCGGCGAAGCGCTCCGCGATCGCCTGGCGCGCGCGCTCGCTCGACATGCCGCTGTAATCGCCGCTCGCGATCAGGCGTCCGTCGTCGGTATAAGCCGCTTCGAGCGGGCCCGCGATCTCGCCGCCGGGCGCCGAGATCACCTGCGCGATCGGCAGCGCGTGTTTTTTCGCGAAATCGAAGTCGCGCTCGTCGTGCGCGGGCACGCCCATCACCGCGCCCGTGCCGTAATCGGCGAGCACGTAGTTCGTCACCCAGATCGGCACGCGCTCGTGCGAGAGCGGATTGATCGCGTAGGCGCCGGTGAAGAAGCCGTCTTTCTCCATCAAGCTCGTGCGTTCGAGTTCGGATTTGGAGCGCAGGCTCTCGGCGAACGCTTCGATTGCGGCGGCGTTCTTCTTCGAGATGATGCCCTTGAGCGTCTCGACCACCGGGTGTTCGGGCGCGATCGCGAGGAAGGTGACGCCGAAGACGGTGTCCACGCGCGTGGTGAAGACGTCGATCGTGGCATCGGCGCCGTCGACGGCGAACGAAAACTGCGTGCCCTCGCTGCGTCCGATCCAGTTGCGCTGCATCGTGCGCGTGCGCTCGGGCCAGCCTTCGAGCTTGTCGAGATCGTTGAGCAGGCGGTCGGCGTACGCGGTGATCTTCAGGAACCACTGCGAGAGGTTGCGGCGCTCCACGAGCGTGCTGCAGCGCCAGCAGCGCCCGTCGATGACCTGCTCGTTCGCGAGCACGGTCTGATCCTTCGGGCACCAGTTCACCGGCGCTTCGCGCTTGTAGGCGAGGCCCTCTTCGTAGAGGCGCAAGAAGAGCCACTGATTCCAGCGGTAGTATTCCGGATCGCAGGTGGCGATCTCGCGCGACCAGTCGTAGCTCGTGCCCATCAAGCGAATCTGGCGCTGCATGTTCGCGATGTTCGAGCGCGTCCACGTCGCCGGATCGATGCCGCGCTGAATCGCCGCGTTCTCGGCGGGCAGACCGAAAGCGTCCCAGCCCATCGGATGCAGCACGTTATAGCCGAGCATGCGCATCGAGCGCGCGACCGCGTCGCCGAGCGTGTAATTCTTCGCGTGGCCCACGTGCAGATCGCCCGAGGGATACGGAAGCATCTCGAGCACGTAATACTTCGGACGCGGATCGCTATCGGCGGCGCGATAGATCCCCTCGCGTTCCCAGCGTTCTTGCGCGGCGCGTTCGACGGCGGCGAAATCGTAGGTGTCGGCCATAAGAGGGATGGTAATCGCCCACGGCGGCCCGCGCTACCTTTCCGGTCGGACGATTGGTCGTGAAGGCACCGTATGAAGCGCATCCTGCTCGTTGCCGCCGTTCTGCTCGTCGCCGTCGTCGCGATCCGGCACCCCGCGCCGCAAGCGGTCATCTCGGCGCAAGCGGCGCCGTCGCAGGCGCCGATGCGCCATTCCGCCCATCGCTCCTCGGCCGCCACGGGTACGTCGGCGCTCGTCTACGTCGCGGGCGCGGTGCGCCGCGCGGGCCTCTACCGCGTCCGCGCCGGGGCGCGGGTGAACGACGCGGTCGCGGCGGCGGGCGGCTTGGCTCCCAATGCCGATCCCGTCGGCGTGAACCTGGCGGCGCGGATCGCCGACGGCGATGAAATCGCGGTGCCGCGTCTCGGGGAGCGGATCGTCGGCTCGGCCCGCGGCCGGGGCGGAACGCTGCGCCGCGCCTCCGCTCGCAGCACGCGCCGCTCGACGAAGAGCGTCGCGGTGGTCGATCTCAATCGCGCCGATGCCGATCAGCTCGCGCGCGTCCCCGGCATCGGTCGCGTGATCGCCGAGCGGATCGTGGCGCTGCGAGCGCGCGAGGGTCCCTACGGCACGCTCGACGAGCTGCTCGACGTGGCGGGGATGACCCCGAGCCGTCTCGACCGCGCAGGCTCCTACCTTCGTATCTGATAGAATGATCAATGACCGGCCTGGCGAAGCGACGCACATGCCGGCTGAGCTGCCCTCGAAAGAGACCCTGCCCCATCTGATCCGCCGCGCGCTCGATGAGCCGCGCGACGAGGTGCTCGTCGAACGCATCGGCGACTCCTGGACCGCCACCTCGTCGCAACGTCTGCTGGAACGGGTGGAGCGCGTCGCCTGCGCGATCCGCGATTCCGGTCTGCAGCACGGCGATCGCGTGGCGCTCATCGCGCACGATTGCGTCGATTGGGTGATCTGTGATTTCGGCGTGTTCTTCGCCGGCTGCGTCGTGGTGCCGATCTATCCCACGCAGGCGCTCGATCACACCGAGTACATTCTCAAGCATTCCGAAGCAAAGCTGCTCTTCGTCGATTCGCACGAGACGCTCGGCAAGCTGCAGGATGCGAAGATGCCGCTTCCGCGGACGGTCGTCTTCGCTTCGTCCGGTGACGATTCGCTCGCCGCATTCGAAGAGCGCGGACGTGCGATTCGCGAAGCGCATCCCGATCTGCCCGAGCGTTACGAAGCCGAGCTGAAGCCCGACGATCTCGCCGTTCTCATCTATACTTCCGGCACGACCGGCGTGCCGAAGGGCGTCATGCTCTCGCACGACAATCTGGGGTTCGACGCGCAATCATCGCTCGAGTACGGACGCGACGAGTTTCATCGCGGTGAAGACGTGCTCTCGGTGCTGCCGTATTCGCACATCTACGAGCATACGATGATCTACATCTATCTGCTCGCCGGTATGCGCTACAACATCTGCCACGATCCGAACAATCTGCTCGTCGATCTGCGCGAGGTGCGGCCGACCGTGATGACCGCGGTGCCGCGCATCTTCGACCGCGTGCTCGCGGGCGTGAAGGGGCAGGCGCTCAAAGCGGGCGGACTGCAAGGAAAGCTCGTGCCGTGGGCGCTGGCCGTCGGTCGCGAGTACATGCGCCAAGAGGTGCTCGGTAACGGCGCGACGCCGGTTGCGAAGCTGCAATACGCGCTCGCGAAGCGGCTCGTGCTCGACAAGGTGCGCACGAAGCTCGGACTCGATCGCACCACGAATTTGCTGAGCGGTAGCGCCGCGCTGCATATCGACGTGGCGATGACCTTCCTCGGGATGGGCGTGCCGATCATGCAGGGCTACGGCCTCACCGAAACCTCACCCGTGGTTTCGACGAGCCGCATCACCGACAATCGGTTCGGTGCCGTCGGCAAGCCGATTCCGGGCTGCGAGGTGCAGATCGCGCCCGACGGCGAGATTCTGGTGCGCGGACGCAACGTGATGCACGGCTACTACCGCGATGCCGAAGCCACCGCGGAGGCGATCGTGGACGGCTGGTTCCACACCGGTGATATCGGTGAGATCGACGCGAACGGTTATCTGCGCATCACCGATCGCAAAAAAGAAGTCTTCAAGACGGCCACCGGCAAGTACGTCGCGCCGTCGCGTGTGGAGAGTGCGATCAAGCGCTCGATGTTCGTGGCGCAAGCGATGGTGATCGGCGACGGCCGTCCGCACCCGGCCGCGCTCGTGTGCCCGAACTGGGATCTGCTGCGCGTCGAACTCAAACTTCCCAACCTCACGCCCGACGAACTCGCGCAACGCGACGACGTGCGCGACTTCGTCACCGCCGAGGTCCGCCGTCGCACCTCCGATCTCGCGAGCTTCGAGCAGATTCGCCGCGTGATCGTGATCGCGCGCGAATTCAGCGTCGAAAACGGCGAGCTCTCGCCCGCCATGAAGATCAAACGCCGTGTCGTCGAAGATCGCTACCGGGATGTGATCGATCGCGCCTACACCGTCGATTTGCACGAGCACTCCCACGCGTAGAGGACGACCATGACCACCGGTTCACTCTCGCGCCGCGTCGACGAGGTCTTACGCGGCCCGATCAAGAGCAAGACGGTCTTTCCGGTGCTCTTGCTGCACCTGATCGAAGAGCAGCCCGATCACGGCTACGGCTTGATGCAGCGCATCGAGTCGATCTGCGGCGATCTCGTCGCCGTGAACACCAACAAGATCTATCCGCTGCTCCGCCGTCTCGAAGAGCGCGGCTTCGTCACCGCCTCGTGGGATCACCCGACGAAGCGCTCGCGCCGCGTCTACTCGATCACGCCGGAGGGGCGAGAGCGCTTGCGGAAGATCAAAGGCTCCATGCTGCCGTACCTGGAGCAGATCGAGCGCGCCGTCGGCCGCTTGAAGAACGAACTCTATCAACCGGTCGGAGTCGAGCATGCCGTTTCTCGCCCTCGTTCATCTGCGTGAGCTCCGCTGCGGGCAGTGTGGGGAGCTGCTCGCGCCCGCCGGAGCGCGCTCGTTTCTGATCGACGACGCGGGTGACGCGGTCGGCTTCCCCGAGGGCGAGCTGCCCGAGGAGATGGCGGTCGAGATCCGCTGCTCGCGGGGCCACGTCACCAAACTCTTCGTGCCCAATGAGATCGGGGCCGAGGAGACGATGGCGATCCCCGAGGATGCGCCGATCGGGCGAGATGCCGTCATCGTGGCCTGAAGGAAGCAAGGGACGCTGCGCACGACATACGCCGGATGAAGCGTGCGCTATCTTTGCTGATGCTCGCCGCGCTTGCCGTGACGGCCGCACCCGTGCGCGCCAAGAGCGAGACGCCGAAAGCATCCCCACCGCCGCCGAAAGCCGCCCAGAGCGAGCCCGGCGCGTATCCCGACTCGGTCACCGAGCACGTCATCACGATTGACGGAAAGACGATCCACTATACCGCGCGCGCCGGCCTGATCACGCTGCACGACCAGCAGAACAATCCGACCGCGCGCGTTTTCTATACCGCCTATACGGTAGACGGCGCGAACCCGCTAACGCAGCCGGTCACGTTCCTCTACAACGGCGGTCCCGGCAGTTCCACGATGTGGCTGCGCATGGGGTCGCTCGGTCCGGTGCGCGTGCTCGCGGCCGACGGGCAGGCTTCGGGTTCGCCGCCCTATCGCATCGAAAAAAATCCGTACAGCCTGCTCGACAAGAGCGATCTCGTCTTTATCGATATGCCCGACTCCGGCTTCGGCCGCAACATGCCGGGCAAAGAACGCCTCTATTTCGGCGTCGATCAGGACATCGCGGCGTTCGGACAGTTCGTCGAAGACTACATCAGCAAATTCGGCCGCTGGAATTCGCCGAAGTTTCTCTTCGGTGAGAGCTACGGCACCACGCGCTCGGCCGGACTCGCCGACTATCTGCTCCAGCACGGCATCGCGCTCAACGGCGTGGTGCTACAGTCTTCGATCCTGAACTTCGGGCTCGATTTCACGAGCGGCAATCCGATCGGCGGCGGCGATTGGCCGTACGTCTTCTATCTGCCGACCGAAGCCGCGACCGCGTGGTATCACCACAAGGTGGCGAACGCGCCCGCCGACGTGGCGACCTACGTCGCCGAGGTCGATCGCTTCGCGCTCGGCGAGTATCTCGACGCGCTCTATCGCGGCGACACGATCTCCGCCTCGGAACGCAACGACGTGATTCGTAAACTGAGTCACTACCTCGGCGTCTCGCAACAGTACGTGCGCGAATCGAACCTGCGCATCCCGTACTCGCGCTACCAAGCCGAGCTGCTGCGTTCGCAGGGCGAGGTGTTCGGCCGACTCGACTCGCGCTATACCACCACCACCACCGATCGCGCGAACGAAGAAGGCCCCGAATGGGATCCCACCGATTCCTCGATCGACGGCCCGTACACGACCGCGGTGAATCAGTACCTGCGCGTCGATCTGAAGTACAATCCGCCGATCCCGTACCGCGCGAATATCTACGGCATCATCTACGGCGCCGGAAAGTCGTGGGATTTCTCGCATAACGGCAGCTACCCCACGAACGTCGCCCCCGACCTCGCCGACGCGATGACGCAGAATCCGCGGCTCCACGTCTTCTCGGCGAACGGCTACTACGATTTCGCAACGCCGTTCTTCGCCACGCAGTACACGCTCGATCACCTGAACATCGCGCCGGAACTGCAGAAGAACATCACCTTCGGGTTCTACCAATCGGGACACATGATCTATTTGAGCACTCCGGCTTTGGCGCAGTACAAAGCCGATTTGGCACGCTGGTACGACAGCGTGCTCGGACGCTAGGAGGCAGATGATGAAGATGATTCATCGCGCGCTCGGCGCGTGCATCGCTGCCGCCATGCTTCTCGCGGCGGCTCCCAAACACGCCGCGGCGCCGGTACCACCGGTCGCGAAGGATGCGGTAACGCACCACACGATCACCATCGACGGACACGCGATTGCGTACACGGCGCGTGCCGGAACGATTACGCTGCACGATCCGGTGAGCAACAAGATCACCGCGCGCATGTTCTACGTCGCCTACACCGAGGACGGCGCGAACGCGAGCAAACGTCCGGTGACGTTCTTCTACAACGGGGGTCCCGGCAGTTCGACGATCTGGCTGCACATGGGGTCGTTCGCACCGGTGCGCGTGCACCTGCGCAACGGAGCGCCGAACGGTCCCGCACCGTACGCGCTCGAGCCCAACGGCTACAGCCTCCTCAATAAGACCGACGAGGTCTTCATCGACGCGCCGAACACCGGTTACAGCCGCGTCGTCGGCGCGGGCACGCCGAAGGAATTCATGGGCGTCGATCAGGACGGCCGTGCGTTCACGCAGTTCATCGAGCGCTACATCACCAAGTTCGGGCGCTGGAATTCGCCGAAGGTACTCTTCGGCGAAAGCTACGGCACGACGCGCGACTGCGTGCTCGTGAATATGCTGCAGCAGGCGGGCGTGGAGATGAACGGCGTCGTGCTGCAATCGTCGATTCTGAACTTCAATCTGGGCGGGCTCGGCGGCGGCAATCCGATCGCGGGCGGCGACTGGGGCTTCGTGCTCTATCTGCCGACCGAGGCCGCGACGGCGTACTACCACCATCGCGCGAACGCGCACGGACAGAGCCTGCAGAACTTCCTGCGCGGTGTGGAGCACTTCGCCGGCACCACGTATCTGCACGATCTCGCGCAAGGCTCGAATCTCTCGAACGCGGAGTTCAACGCCGACGTCGCGCGTCTGCACGATTACCTCGGCCTTCCGACCGATTACATTCGTAACGCGAATCTGCGGATCCCGTACTTCCGCTTTCTCAAGGAGCTGCTTCGCGACGACAACACGATCGTGGGCCGCTACGACGCGCGCTACGAAACCTACGACATCGATCAGATGGCGAACTATCCGAGTTGGGATCCCTCCGACGTTGGCATCGACGGTGCGTTCATCGGCTCGTTCAACAACTACATCACGAACGTGCTCGATTACCACGCCGGTATTCCGTATCGCCCGGTGTCGTACGGCGGACTACTCGGTGCCAAGTGGGACTGGAAGCACAACGGCGACGATCCGCCGACGAACGTCACGCCCGATCTCGCCGCGGCGATGACGCAGAATCCGCGTCTGCAGGTCTTCTCGGCGAACGGCTACTTCGATTTCGCGACGCCGTTCTTCGCGACGGAGTATACGCTCGACCATCTGGGGATCGCTCCGCCGCTGCAGCACAACATCACGTTCGGCTTCTATCAATCCGGACATATGATCTACCTGAATCCGAGTGCGCTCGTCACCTATCGCGGCGATCTTGAACGCTGGTACGATCGCGTGCTTGCCACGCACTAGCGTACGAGCTTCGTAGGCGGGCACGGAGAGAGCCGCGGATATATCCGCGGCTCTCTCCTCGTCTTCACACACGTGCGATGAGCCGAAAGGCCCGGCTTGCTCGGCAGGAAGGCATCCGCGCGCTTCGGCAAGAGTCGCATGACGTGCATCGACGCGTTTACGCAGTTCCGGGACCCGGGTTCCCGAGAAAGCGCCAGGGTGTTATGCAACTCGACAATGTCGCGCTGTACGGCAGCGGCCTCTTTCAAGACAAGTATCCGAATCCGACGCCTTCGTATGCGGAGCAGCTCGCGCAGCTGAGCACATCCACGTTCACGACGATCGTGCTGTGGGCGCTCCACGTGCAGACGAACGGCGACTTCTATTACAACGATACGCCGATCGTGCAGAACGGACGGTTCGTCACGAGCACCGATCCGAAGAAGGGGGTCAACCCCGAGCTTCCGGCGCTCCTCGCCAAACTCAAAGCGAACAGCTCCGTCTCGACCATGCTCTTTAGCATCGGACCGTTCCAGAGCGATTTCGACCATATCGCGGCGAATATGCCGAGCGCGCTCGTCAACTTCAAAGCGCTGATGGCGAATCTGCCGATCGACGGATTCGATTTCGATTACGAAGGCAACTACGCGCCGGGCGATGTGGTGAATCTGGTGAACCTCACGACGCAGCTGCACGGGCTCGGTGCGGCCGTCACCTACTGCCCGTATTGGAATCAATCGTTCTGGCTGGAGTGTCTTACGAAGTCGTACGCGGCATGCGGCAATACGCAGCCGGTACGCTGGTACAACCCCCAGTGCTATGACGGCGGGTCGGGCAACAATCCGGCGGAATGGGCACAGACGATCGCGGCATCCGCGGCGCCGACCGGCGTTGCGAATCCCGAGGCCTTCGTGCTGCCGGGGCTCTGGGTCGCCAATACCACCTCGAAGAGCTGGATGGGAACCTGCCCGCAGGGCATCACCACGCAGTTCGGCCAGTGGGCGCAGAGCGGCACCGTCGGCGGCTTCCTCTGGAATTCGAGCGACATATTCTACAACGAGACGAACACGACGCTCTGTACGAACCAGTCGATTCTCCCGAGCGATTATGCGCAGGCGATCCGCGAAGGACTCGCGGCAGCGAGGGTGCGGACGTAACACCAACGCGGACGGCACGCAAAGAAAGAAGGGATGTCGCGTGTGCGACATCCCTTCTTTCTTGTAGCAAGCCGTGCGGGTTAGTTCGGACCGGCGAGTTTCGCGAGCTTTGCGATCGTGCCGTCGAGCATGTGCGTCAGCTTCGCGAACGCCGTCAACTGATCGTGCGTCGGTGCCGCATCGGCGCTCTCTACCGCTCCTTCGAGGTTGCCGAACGCGTCGTTCAGCGAGTTCAGCGAGTCGAAGTTCAGGTTCGGTTTGCCGACCGAGTCGTCGGGGTTGCCCGCCGGTCGTTCACCGATGATCACGTTCCGCAGTTCGGCGCTCTGAGCGCTGCCGAGCTTCTTCGACGCGAGCACGTGCTCGGCTCGCGTCTTCGCGGCGGCGACCTGCGAGAGCTTCGTTTCGATCTGCATCGCGAGCGCGTACTGCTGATGCAGCGCGCGATCGGTCACCGCGATGCGCGGATCGCGCAGCAAGGTGAACGCTTGCGTGTAGGTCTTGCCGTTCACGCTGAGACGTACGGTATAGTGTCCCGGAGGTGCGAGCGGTCCGCCGTCGTGATGGGTGCTGAAATCCCACACGAAGCGATGCGCGCCCGGATCGGCCGAGGGCAGCACCGGTTGCGGAATCCAGCGCGGTGCGATGTCGAGATGCGCGGGATTCAGCCGCGTCGGCGTGTCGGCGCTCGAATAGCGGCGCATCACGTGTCCGTGGCGATCGACGACCGAGATCACGACCGGCGTACGCGCCGCGCCGTGCAGGTAGTAGTCGAAGATCACGCCGAGCGGCGGATTCGCCGCCTGCGGCTCTTCGGGCTGAATCGGCGTGCCTTCGTCGGCGATGCCGAAACCGAAGCTGCCCGCATGGCGCAGGCGATACGCCGTTTCGGGCGCGTACAGATAGTCGCCGCGCGCGGCCACGGCCTTCGCCGCCTGACGCAGCGGCGTAATGTCGTCCATGATCCAGAGCGCGCGGCCGTGCGTCGCGATCACGAGATCCGCACCGTGCACGTCGATATCGCGCACCGAGGTCACCGGAAGATTACGCTGCAGCGACTGCCAGTGCGCGCCGTCGTCGAAGCTGACGTACATGCCCTTCTCGGTGCCCGCGTAGAGCAGCCCGCGTACCTTCGGATCGGCGCGGACGACGTTGACGAACGAGCCGTCGGGGATGCCGCTGCTGATGAGCGACCAGCTCTTGCCGGCGTCGGTGGTCTTGTAGATGTACGGGGTGTAGTCGTCGAGGCGATGACGATCGATCACCATGTATGCCGCATTCGCGTTGAACGGCGAGGGCTCGATCATCGCGATCTTGCTCCACGGCGTGACGTGCTTGGGCGTGATGTTCGTCCAATGCGCGCCGCCGTCGGTCGTGCGCCACGCGTAGCCGTCGTCGGTTCCGGCCCAAATGGTCGTGGCCGAGAACGGCGAGGGCGCGATCGCGTAGACGACGCCGCGGCGCGGCAGTCCGCTCGAATCGGCGTTCGTCGGTGCGTCGAGATTTGCGAGATGGTTCTCGCTTGGATCGTTACGGGTGAGATCGGGGCTGATGATCTTCCACGTCTTGCCCTCGTCGGTGGTGCGGAAGATGCGCTGGCGCGAAGTGTAGAGCGCGTGATCGACCGGCGAGACGACGACCGGAAGCGTCCACGCGTGGCGCCACAGGCGATCGGGATACGCGGTCTGCGGATCGATGTTTTGCTCCCAGCCGGTCGAGAGCTGCTCGTACGTCGTCGTGTCGGCGCCGCCGAACACCGAACCCGGATGCTTCGGATCGGGCGCCACGTAGCCGTTCTCACCACCGACGTCCATCGGATGCCAATCCATCGTCGTGATCGTGGTGTGAATCGTCTGCGACGGCACCGCCATCGCGCCCGAATCTTGCTGCGCGCCGTACACCCAGTACGGGAAGCGGTTGTCGGTGATCACGTGATAGAACTGCCCCGTCGGCTGGTTGTACCACGAACTCCACGTCTTGGCGCCGTCGACCGAGACGACCACGCCTTGATCGCCGCCGAGGATCATGTGCGTGGGATCGTTCGGATCGATCCAAAGCGAGTGATAGTCGTCACCGCCCGGCGAGCCTTTGATCGCGACGAACGTTTTGCCGCCGTCGTCGGAGCGGTACGTGGCGGTATCCATCACGTACACCACGTTCGGATTCTTCGGATCGACGGTGATGCCGCCGAAGTACCATCCGCGCTTCCAGATGCGCACCTGATCCTTGCCGCCCGCAAGATGCGTCCACGTGGCGCCGCTATCGTCGGAGCGATAGACGCCGCCCGCGGCGACATCGGTGCCGGTATCGACCTGCGCGTAGACGCGCGACGGATCCGACGGCGCGACCGCGATGCCGATGCGTCCGACCGCGGAGGGCAATCCGTGGGTCAACTGCGTCCAGGTCTTGCCGCCGTCGCTCGTTTTGTAGAGGCCGCTGCCGGGTCCGCTCGAGGGCGGATACACGTTCCACGGCGGGCGACGCGTCTGCCAGAGCGCGGCGTAGACGACGTTCGGATTCTGCGGATCCATCGCGAGATCGATCGCGCCGGTGTTCTCGTTCTTGTAGAGCACCTTCGTCCAGGTTTTGCCGCCGTCGACGGTTTTGAAGACGCCTCGCTCCGTGCTCGGGCCGTACTGATGGCCGAGCGCCGCGACGTACACCACGTTCGCATCGTGCGGATCGACGACGATCGCTCCGATCTGCCGCGTATCCGCGAGACCGATGTGCGTCCACGTCTTGCCGCCGTCGGTCGACTTGTACATGCCGTTACCGTAGGCGATGTCGGAACGCATATCGGCTTCGCCGGTTCCGACGTAGAGCGTCGTCGGGCTGCTCGGCGCAACGGCGATCGCTCCGATCGAACCGACGTGCTCGCGATCGAAGATCGGGTTCCAGGTGCGGCCCGCGTTCGTGCTTTCCCACACGCCGCCGTCAACCGCGCCGAAGTAGTAGTGCTCGGGCTGACCCGGCACGCCGGTCACCGCGAGCGCGCGCCCGCCGCGGAACGGCCCGATGAGTCGCCACGAGACGGACTGCAGATACGAAGCGTCGACATGCGCCGACGCCGCGTGGGCGGGCGATGCCGCGATGAGGGCACTGCCGAGCGCGAACGACACGGCGAGTGCGAAAGCAAGAAAACGTCGCATGGACGGTGCTACCATACGACGTTTTCCTAAGCCTTGTTTCGGTCGCGCTACGTTTCCAGGATGCCGAGCGCCGAGGCGAACGCGGTGCTCGCAGCCGTGCTCCAGACGACGGCGACGGTCATGAGTACGACGAAGAGCAGCTGGGAGAAGAAGCGCGGCGTGAAACCGGGATCGTGGAGCGCGTGTGGGAATCGGAACGCGACGAACGTGACCGGCGCGAAGAGACTGAGCGAGATCGCGACCGTCAAACCGAAGTACCTCCACCAGCACGCGCCCGCGACTACATCAAAACTCCGCGTGAGCGCCTCGCCGATGTTCCGCGTTCGCGCATTCACGTAGACGATATGCGCGATCGCGAGCTTGAACACGAGCCAGGTGCCCCCGGAGAGCGCGGCGAGCCCGACGAAGAATGAAAACCCCGATGCTAACAGCGATACGACGTACGAAATGCCGATCGCTGCGGCAAAGATCGCAATGTTGATGAGCGCGAAGGCGATCAGCGCGAGCACGTCGAGTGCGCGTATGTGCGCATCGCGACGGACCATGCGCGCCGTTGTCGCGAGCGCCGCAATGGGCGCGATGCCGGCGCACAAAAACCCTCCGCACAACTGCCAGGCGGAGGTGCCGCTCGCGTTGAGCGCGGCTTCGGTGGTGGCCGCGAGCGCGTAAAGCCACCAATACTCTCGTAGGACGTTGCCGATGTTACGGAATCCTAAGACGTACGCGGACCCGACCGTCGGCGCTTCGATCTCAAGCATGGCGCCGAGCTTCGGCTGCCCGTGATGGTGCACCTAGTCGAGCATCGTGAATCCGGCGAGGCGGGCGGCTGCGTGGCGATCGAAGGTGAGCGTCGTCATGCACCCGTGCGCCGTGTTGCGGCGTGAGATGAACGCTTCGGAGAAATCGGCTCCGGCGCGATACTCTTCGAGCACGTCCGCGAGCAAGGCGTCCGCTTCGAACGCGAGGGTCGCGGTTCGCCGCAGGTGCTCGAACGCATCGGCGATCTGATCGCGGCTGTAGCCGTAGCGTCGCTCGAGTACCCATACCGTCTCGAGAGCGACGATATCATTGATGAATGCCGGAGCCTCCGCATTGCAGTGTGCGCGAAGGTATGCGCGTGCCTGCCCTTGTCGGCGCGCATCGTCGCCGGTGAGAATGCGAACGAGCACGGGAGTAAGGAAAAAGAACGGGCGGCATTGCTGCCGCCCGCTCGCACCGTCTACCAGCCGCCGCCGGAGTCGCCGCCGCCGCCGAAATCGCCGCCTCCGCCAAAGCCGCCGCCGTCACCGCCGCCCCAGCCGCCGGAATCGCCGCCGAAGCCGCCGCCGCTCCAATCGCCGGCGCTGGCCGAGCCCATGTCGGGACCGGAGTCCTGGCCCCAGCCGCCCGCGTTGCCGCCGCCCCAGCCGCCGCCTTGATCGCCCGGGATCATCGGGTTACCGCCGCTCTGGTCGATGATCGTGTTGCCGCCGCGATTGCCGCCGAAGAGCTCGTTGCCGAGCCAGGCGCCGCCGAGGCCGCCGAGCAGTCCGCTCCAGAATCCGCCACCGCCGCCGCCGTAGTAGCCGGGGCCGCCGTAGCCGTAACCGCCGCCGGGCGGATACATCGGTCCGGGGCCCGCGCCGGGCATGCCCGGCCCCGGGCCGACGTTCGGACCGCCGTACGAGCGCGGACCCGATGTCGCGCGGAGGATCGAGCGCAATACCAGGTAGCCGATGACGAGAATGATGATCCACATGAACACGGGGAAGTGTCCTCCTGATTGCGATTGCGGACGCGCGAGCGTGGTCTGCGGCGTCGTCGCAGGATAGCCGTTCGGGCGCGCCTGACCGAGATGCGCGCGGAAGACGTCGAGCACGCCGTTGACCGCGGCCGTGATGCCCCCGTCGTAATCCTCGGCTTTGAAGAGCGATTCCATCGATTGACGGATCGATGCCGAGGTGCTTGCGGGGAAGAACTGCGCCGTCGCGTTTCCGGCGACGATGATGTCGCGCCGATCGCTCTTCGCGATAAAGATCAGCACGCCGTTGATGTGCTGCTCGTTGAAGACGCTCTGCGCGGCCTGCTGCAGCGCTTCGCCGTTCAACGAAGGCACCGTGACGACGACGACCTCTTTGCCGGTCTGCGCGTTGAAGTTGGAGAGCCGCGCGTTCAGCTGCGCGACGGTGCCGGGCGAGAACATCTGCGCCCCGTCCTGAATGAAGCTCGCGGCGCTCGCGGGCAGGCTGCCCAGCAGGGCGGCGAGCACGAACGCGGCGAGAGCGCCGATACGGGTCATGAGCGTGGTATCCATCCTCCGGGGGAGTGTATCGCGCGCGGGCGCGGGTGTTTCACCGGCTCGCGAGGCTGATCGCGACGATGCCGCCCGCCACGCTGAAGGTGAAGAGCAGGATGAAGATCCAGACGCCCGCCTTGATCAGCATCTCGCGGCGCGTGCGCTTGGCTCGGGTTTCGTGGGTGACGCGGGGGCGGGCGCTCATCCTCGGGCCTGCCGTTTCTCGACTTCGGTCCAGAGGCGCTCGAGATTGTAAAATTCGCGCTGCTCGGGCGTGAAGACGTGCACGATCACGGTTCCCAGATCGATCAGGATCCAGGTGCCGTCGTTGTAGCCCTCCATCTTGCCGACCGCGAAGCCGGCGGCGCGTGCCTTCTCGGCGATCTCGTCGGCGATGGCGCGCGTCTGAATCTTCGAACGCCCGGTCACGAGCGCGAAGGTGTCGGCGAGGATCGTGCGTCCTCCGACCTCGATGGTGGTGAAGTCTTCGCCCTTTTTGTCGAGCGCGGCGTCGCGAACGACGTCGATCAGGTCAGCGATGGTAGTCTCCCTCTGTCCACATGGAACGCTGCGGCCGCCGCGAGTGTTTGCGGCGCGACCGGAATCTTCTTGCGAGCCAGGTACGAGAGCGAATTCGCGAGCACGGCGCGCATCGCTTCCCGCAGATCGCGGCAGGCAAGCGACCACAGCTCGGCCCGCTCGGGGTAGTCGCGCCCGGGCTCCAGTGCGTCGGCGAGATAGAGCACGCAATCGAGCGGCGACATCTCGGCGTCGGCGACGGTGTGCTTGGCGATCGCCGAGAGCACCTCGGGATCGTGCACCGCGAAGGCCTCCTGCGCGAGCGCCGCGCCGAGCGGCGCGTGCAGCACGATCGGATGCTCGCGCTCGAAAGCGCCGATCGGAATGCGGCGCAGTTCGCACTCGTCGATCAGACGCGCGCCGGTGTAGAGGCGCGCGAGATCGTGCAGCATGCCCGCGAGACGCGCCTTGGGCGCGTTCAATCCGTGACGCGCGGCGAGCAGGTCGGCCGCGCGCGCGGTGCGCACCACGTGCGCGTATCGGTGTTCCTGTCCCAGATGGGCGCGCACGCGCCGAGCGAGCGTGACGTAGTCGATGCCGCGCTTCACCGGTGCGCGCGCAGCCCGGCGCGCAGAGCATTCAGCCGCGCGCGATAGAGATCGCCTTTGAGATTGCCCGCCCACATCACGAGCGCGTTCTCGTTGTTGTCGCTGTAATAGCCTTTGCGCGTCGTCACCGTGGTGAAGCCGTATTTGCGATAGAGGCGCTGTGCCGCGACATTGCTTTCGCGCACTTCGAGCGTCATCCACGACGCGCCGCGTTCGATCGCTTCGTCGAGCAGATGCAGCAGCATGATCTCGCCGAACTTTTTGCCGCGATGCGCGGGATCGACGGCGATCGTCGTCACGTGCGAATCCTCGAAGATCACCCAAATGCCGCCGTAGGCAACGATCTCGCCGCCCGCGCGCCCCACGAAGTAATGCGCGAGTTTGTTGGTGGAGAGTTCGTTGTAGAACGCGTCGGCGGGCCAGGTGGTGGTGAACGAGGCGCGCTCGATACGCGTCACGTCGGCGATCTCGGCCGAGGTCATGCGGGTGATCGCGAGCGATTCGGCGTCGCCCGCGGCGGCCGGATCGAGTTCGGCCTTCATCGCGGCCGCGCCGTCTTCGTGAAGCCGGGGAGTTTGGCGGCGGGCGCTTCGCCGTAGTCGGCACGCACCGCGTGCGCGCTCTCGGCCGGGTGCGCGAGCAGCGCCGCGAGCGCGACGGCGGCGGCGGGGGGCGTGACGAGCGGCGCCTGGGATTCCACGATGAACCCGCCTTCGGCGAGAGCGCCGAGCACGTCCTCCGGGGCGCCCACGACGGGTAGCGGGCGATGGTCGGCGGGCGGCAGCACCGCGGCGAGTACCTCGGCGGTCGGGCCCGAGGCGCGGCGCACCTCGGCGCCGTCGCGATAGCGGGCCGAGATCACCCCGGTACGGCCGACCACCACCTCGAGGGCGCGTTCGAACGAGCCTCCGAATGCGAGCGCATCGAACGACGAGATCGGCACGAGCGGCAGTCCCCAGGCCTGCGCGAGCGATTTCGCATAGGCGATCGTGATGCGCAGCCCGGTGAAGCCGCCCGGGCCGATCCCGACCGCCAGCCGATCGAGTTCCCGACGATCGAGCTCCGCCGCGCGCAGCACCTCGCCGACCGCCCCGAGCCCGGCTTCGAGCGCCACGTTTCCCGCGAGCTGTCGACTCGCGACGATCTCGCCGCGTACCGCGACGGCCGCCGAGAAGCCGCCGAGCGCGCCTTCGACCGCGAGCAGTTTCACGGGAGGCCTCGCGTAATCGTTACCCGGCGCGGCGCGTCGCCCGCGCCTTCGATGGCGACGTGGTACGGGTGCGGCGGCAGCAGGGCGGGCGCGTGGCTCCACCACTCCACGAAGACGATGGCGTCCCCCGCGAAGGCCTCGTCGAGCCCGAGCTCGGTGAGCTCGGCCGGGTCCTCCACGCGGTAGAGATCGAGGTGATCGATCGGCGGCGCTCCCGGATAGCGATGGCGGAAGGTGAAGGTGGGGCTCGATGCCCGGTCCTCGCCGTGGAGCGCGCGCACGCAGGCCCGCACGAAGGTGGTCTTGCCGGCACCGAGCTCCCCCGAGAGCGCAACCGTGTCACCGGGCACGAGCGAGCGCGCGAAGGCCGCGGCGAAGGCCTCGAAGGCGCTCCGGGTCGGGAAAGTCTCGCGCGTCGGGACGGCGAACTCGGGATGCATGTCGAGCGCCGACTTCGCAGCCGAGCTGCGGCAGTCCGTCCAAGAGCACCTGACGCTGCTTCACAGCGCCGCCGCCGCCGCCAAGGCGCGGATCGGCGCGGCGCAGCCTCCCATGCCCGCACCCCCGGCTGAGTCGCCCGACGACCGTGCCTTTGCCGCGGCGCTCGCGGGCGACCCCTACGACCGGCACGAGCCGCGGGCGGCGGCGGTGGATTTCAGCCTCGAAGAGCCCGAGTCGTTCGATCGCGCGCTCGGCCAGGCGGGGGCGGAGCCGGATACGGCGATCGCCTTCGACGATTTCGGCGGCGCGGTCGACGACGACGGCATCCCCGTGTGGGAAGACCCGCCCTAGCGGCGAATATTCACCCGTTAACTCGAAGCGCGATGCGCGCAGCGGACGGCCGACCGGCCGGCCGTTCTTCTTTGTAACGAGCGTATGAACAACGATATCGTCCAACAGGTCAACGTCGAAGATGAGATGCGGGAGAGCTACCTCTCCTATGCGATGTCCGTCATCGCGTCTCGCGCCCTCCCCGACGTCCGCGACGGCCTGAAGCCCGTCCAACGCCGCATCCTCTTCGCGATGCGCGATATGGGCATGGACCCGGGCAAGCAGCACCGCAAATGCGCCGGTATCATCGGCGAGGTCCTCAAGAGCTACCATCCGCACGGCGACCAGTCGGTCTACGACGCGCTCGTGCGTATGGCGCAGGATTTTACGCTGCGCTACCCGCTCGTGGACGGCCACGGCAACTTCGGCTCGATCGATCCCGATTCGCCCGCCGCGTACCGCTACACCGAGGCGCGTCTCGCGCGACTCTCGATGGAGCTGCTCGCCGACATCGATAAAGAGACGGTTCCCTTCGTCGCCAACTTCGACAACCAGGGAACCGAGCCGAGCGTGCTGCCGGCCAAGCTGCCGCAGCTGCTCGTGAACGGCTCGAGCGGCATCGCCGTCGGCATGGCCACGAACATTCCGCCGCACAACCTGAGCGAGATCGCCGATGCGATCGCGCTCCTGATCGATAGTCCGAACGCGAGCGACGACGAGCTTTTCGAGAAGGTCAAAGGCCCCGACTTTCCGACCGGCGGCGAGATCCTCGGCATCGATGCGATCAAAGAAGCCTATCGCACCGGGCGCGGTTCGATCACGATGCGCGGCAAGGCCGAGATCATCGAAGAAAAAGGCAGACACAAGATCGTGATTACGGAGATCCCGTATCAGGTCTACAAGAGCCGCATCGTCGAAGCGATCGCCGACGCGCATCAGGAAAAGCGCATTCAGGGTATCGCGCGCCTCGACGATCTCTCCAACCGCAAAGGCATGAAGGTCGTCGTCGAGCTGCAGAAGTCGGCGACGCCGAAAGTCGTGCTCAACCAACTCTTCAAGCACACGCCGCTGCAGTCGAGCTTCGGCTTCAATATGCTCGCGCTCGTGCCGGCGGGCGAACCGCGCCCCGACGGCTCGGTCGCGCTCGAGCCGCGCGTGCTCAGCCTGCGTCAGCTGCTCGAGTATTTCATCGAGCACCGCAAAGACGTCGTCACGCGCCGCACGCGGTACGATCTGCGCAAGGCCGAAGAGCGCGCCCACCTGCTCGAAGGCTACCGCATCGCGCTCGATAACATCGACGAAGTCATCGAGATCATCCGCGGCAGCCAAACGACCGACGAAGCCAAGACCAAGCTCTCGTCGCGCTTCGGGCTCTCGGAGATTCAGTCGCAGGCGATCGTCGACATGCGTCTGCGCACGCTCGTCGGCCTCGAACGACAGAAGATCGAAGACGAGTACGCCGAGCTCATGAAGCTGATCACCGAATTGCAGGATATTCTCGCGAGTCCCATCCGCATCGCGGCGATCGTCAAAAACGAGACGCTCGAGGTGCAGAAGCGCTTCGGCGACGAGCGCCGCACGCCGGTGCTGCCCGCCGAGGACGAGATCTCGATGGAGCAGCTCGTTCCCAATATCGACGTGGTCGTCACCTACACGGTCGGCGGCTACATCAAGCGCGTCTCGGTCGACACGTTCCGCACGCAAAACCGCGGCGGCCGCGGCGTGACCGGGATCTCGAACCTCAAGCGCGAGGACGTGGTACGCAACTTCTTCGTGACCAAGACGCACGATCACGTGCTCTTCTTCACGAACAAGGGGCGCGCGTATCGTCTGCGCGGGTACGAGATTCCCGATACCACGCGCACCGCGCGCGGAACGGCGCTCG
This sequence comes from Vulcanimicrobiota bacterium, assembly GCA_027306785.1. GTDB lineage: Bacteria > Vulcanimicrobiota > Vulcanimicrobiia > Vulcanimicrobiales > Vulcanimicrobiaceae > REEB354. The sequence goes on along the minus strand of DAHUZB010000015.1, from coordinate 10,651 downwards.
TCAACCTGCTCACGCTCCCGCCGGGCGAACACGTCACCGCGGTCTTCCCGATCGACAAGTTCGAAGAGGGACGGTACATGGTGATGGTCACGCAGCAGGGCGTGATCAAGAAGACCTCGATCTCGGAGTTCGCGAACGTGCGTCGTAACGGCCTCAACGCGATCAACCTCGACGAGGGCGACGAATTGCTCGCGGTCGATCTCTCCGACGGCACGCGCGACATCATCCTCGCGTCGACCGCGGGCATGGCGGTGCATTTCAACGAGACCGACGTGCGCCCGATGGGTCGCAACGCGCGCGGCGTGAAGGCGATGTCGCTCGATGAAGGCGATACCATCATCGCGATGGACGTCATCGAGCCGGATCGTAAGGAAGTGCTGCTCGTCACCTCGCAGGCGTTCGGAAAACGCACGCCGATCGACGACTATCGCCACACCTCGCGCGGCGGCAAGGGCGTGAAGGCCTTCGCCCGCGAGCGTGAGGATATCGGCAAGGTGGTCGACCAGATCATGGTCGCCCCCGACGATGAGGTGCTGATGATCACGAGCGGCAATCAGGTGATCCGCCTGAAGGTGGGCGACATCCGCAAGGCCGGACGCTCCACCAAGGGCGTGCGCCTGCAGCGCCTCGGCGAAGGCGACGAAGTGATCGCGATCACGAACCTCGGCAAACAGGCCGAGCAGGTGACGGGGATCACGGGTGAACCCATGGAGATCGACGGGTAACACGCAACTTCCACTCGTATCGCACGGGTCTAGATGACCGGAGGAAAGTGAAAAACCAACCATGAGCGCATTGCCAGACGTCAGCCAAGCGAATTTCCAGTCCGAAGTGCTCGGGAGCAGCCAGCCGGTGCTCGTCGACTTTTGGGCGCCCTGGTGCGGCCCGTGCCGCATGCTCTCGCCGGTCGTCGAGAAAGTCGCCTCGCTGAACGCGGGCAAGGCGAAGTTCGTGAAGCTGAACACCGACGAGAACCCGAGCATCGCGGGCCAGTATCAGGTCGCGGGTATCCCCTGCCTGATCCTCTTCAAAGGCGGGCAGCCGGTCGATCGCATCGTGGGTTACGTCCCGCAGAACGTGATCGAGTCGATGCTCTCCAAGCACGTCGCGTAGCTTCTTCATGAACGTGTTCCGCGGCGTGCCCGCGGTGCATACGCTGCTCGAACACCCGTCGGTCGCGCCCTACGAGTCTCTCGTGGGGCGCGATGCGTTGCGGGCGGCGGTGAGCGCCGAACTCGATCGGGTTCGTCTGCGTCGTGCGGACGAGCCGCCGGAGCTGGTCGCGCAGCACGTGGCCGAACGTCTGGAGGCGCTCGCGGCGCGCTCGCTGCGCAGCGTGATCAACGCGACCGGCACGTTGCTGCACACGAACCTCGGGCGCGCGCCGCTCGCGCACGAGGCCTTCGCCGCCGCGCGCGCGGTGAGCGAGGGCTACTCGAATCTCGAGTACGATCTGCTCGCGGGCGAGCGCGGTTCGCGCTACGAACGCGCGAGCGCGATCCTGTGCGATCTCACCGGCGCGCAGGATGCCGTCGTGGTGAATAACTGCGCCGCGGCGGTACTGCTGATCGTCGATACCTTTGCGCGCGGCGGCGAGGTGATCGTGGCGCGCAACCAGCTGGTGGAGATCGGCGGAGGGTTTCGCCTGCCCGACGTGCTCGCGCGCAGCGGTGCGCGTCTGGTCGAAGTCGGCAGCACCAATAAGGTGTACGTGCGCGACGTGGAAGCGGCGCTCTCGCCGCGGACCGCGCTGCTGATGCGTTCGCATCGCTCGAACTTTACGATCGAAGGCTTCGTGCACGACGTCGGCGGAGGCGAACTCGCGCAGCTCGGCGCGCGCGTGGGCGTGCCGGTAGTCGAAGATTTGGGAAGCGGCGCGCTCGTCGATCTGCGCGAGTACGGACTGCCGCACGAACGCACCGTGCAGGAAGCGATACGCGACGGGGTCGGACTCGTTGCGTTCTCGGGCGATAAACTGCTCGGCGGACCGCAGGCGGGGATCATCGTCGGATCGCGCGCGCTCGTGGCGCGACTGCGCAGCAATCCGCTCGTGCGCGCGCTGCGTGTCGATAAGGTGACGCTCGCGCTGCTCGCGCAGACGCTGCACCTCCATCGCAGCGCGCAGACGCGCACCGCGATCCCGTTCTATCGTATGCTCGCGGCGACGACCGACGAATTGCGCGAACGCGCGCGGTCCTATCTGCTCGCGCATCCGGGTGCGAGTGCCGTCGCGTGCGAGAGCACGGTCGGCGGGGGCACGCTGCCGCACGCGCGCGTGCCGTCGATCGCGGTTGCGCTCGCGACGCCCTTTCCCGATGCGCTCGCCGAAGCGCTGCGCCGCGAGCGGGTGCCGATCGTGGCCCGTGTGACCGACGGCGCGGTGCTTCTGGATCTGCGCACGATCGCACCGAGCGAGGATCATCTCGTGGTCGCCGCGATCGCGCGGCTCGACGCGTAGGAGCGCGCATGCACATCATAGGTACCGCCGGGCACGTCGATCACGGCAAATCCTCGCTCGTCGCGGCGCTCACCGGTACCAATCCCGACCGCTGGCTGGAAGAACAGCTTCGCGGCATGACGCTCGATCTGGGCTTCGCGCATCTCCGTTTCGACGACGGCAGCGAGGCGGGGATCATCGACGTTCCCGGCCACGAGCGTTTTCTGCACAACATGCTCGCGGGCGCCGCCGGCATGGAGTTGCTCGTGCTCGTCGTCGCCGCGAACGAAGGCGTGCGCGAGCAGACGATCGAGCATCTGCACGTGCTGCGCTATCTGAACGTGCGCCGCGTCGTCGTCGCGCTCACCAAGATGGACCTGGTACCGAACGAACGCAAGGGCGAGGCCTGCCGCGCATTGCACGAGCAGTTGCGCGGCACGATCGCGGAGGATGCGCCGATCTTCGCCGTCTCGACGGTAACGGGCGAGAATCTCGATGTGCTCAAGCTCGGCCTGCAGTTCGAACTGTCGCATTTGCCGCCGCGCGATCCGGAGGCGCCCGCCTACTTGCCGATCGATCGCGTCTTCACGCTCGCGGGACGCGGCACGATCGTGACCGGCACGCTGATGCAGGGGCGCATCGCGCTCGGGGATACGCTCGCGCTCGCACCGAGCGGCACCGAGGTGCGCGTGCGCAGCCTGCACGTCTTCGGTGCGCCGCGCGACGAGGCGTTCGGAGGCAGTCGCGTCGCGATCAACGTGCCCGGCATCGAAAAGCACGAGATCGGACGCGGCGAGGTGTTGAGCGATGCTCGCTTCGCCGCGCGCGCGCAGTTCGCGGTGGATTTCGTGCCGCTCGACGACGCGGTCGCGCTGCTGCGCCGACGCACGCCGGTGCGCGCGCACATCGGCTCGGCCGAGATCGTCGGCACGCTCGTCTTCGAGGCGGTGCCGTACGATGCGTCGACCGTGCGGGCGCAGCTCTTTCTGCGCGAACCCGTGCTCGCGTTTCCCGGCGTGCGCTTCGTGGTGCGCAGGCTCTCGCCCAAGACGCTGCTCGGGGGCGGTGAGATTGCGTCGATCGAAGCGGCGAGTCGTCCCGACGATATCGGCGATGCGATCGAGGGCAGCGTGGCGGCGGTGCTCGCCGAGGCGGGCGCGCAGCCGCTCGAGCTCGCGGCGATCGCCTTTCACGCGAACCTGCGCGAGGATGTCGCGCAGCACGCGCTCGATGCGTTGGCGGCGCGCGGCGACGCGCTGCGGGTGCTGCGCCCGGCCGCCTTTCTCGGCAAGGCCGCGGCGAACGATCTGCTCGCGCGCACGAGCGCCGAACTCGAAGCGCACCACGCGCGCGAACCGTGGGCGATGGGCGTCACGTCGCTCGCGCTCGCCCGCGCGCTCGACGTGCCCGAGCCGTTGCTCGTGCGCGTGCTGCACGCGCTCGCCGAAGACGGCCGCATCGCGATGCGCAACGGGTACTTCGCGACGCCGACGCACCAGCCGAAGTTCACCCCCGACCAACGGGCCTTCTTCGACCGTAGCGTGCCGGTCGATCCCGCCGCGCCGTTCGTGCCGGTCGAGTTCGCGGCCGTCGCGGCGGCGGTCAAGAGCTCGGCGATCCCCGGCCTGCAAAAGGCATTCGACACGCTGCTCGCGCGCGGCGTCTTCGTCAAGGTCGGCGAGGCGCTCTACCGCGGCACGCAGATCGACAAGATCCACGGCATGATCGAAGCGTTCATCACCGCGCACGAGCGGATGACCATGGCGGAATTCCGCGATCTGATCGGCACCTCGCGTAAGTACGCGGTGCCGCTCCTCGAATGGTTCGACGGACGCGGGATCACGGTGCGCAGCGGCGATTACCGAATGCTGCGCATGCGAAGAGGCACGGCAACGCATTCCGTGTAATTGGCGGCGCATGATCGACGCCGTTCGCCTTCCCAAAGCCGAGCTTCATCTGCACATCGAAGGAACCTTCGAGCCCGAACTCATCTTCGAGATCGCGGCTCGTAACGGCGTCGCGCTGAAGTACCCCACGGTCGAAGCCTTGCGTGCGGCGTACGAATTTACCGACCTGCAATCGTTTCTCGACATTTATTACGAAGGCATGAACGTGCTGCGCGAGGAGCGGGATTACTACGATCTCGCGGCCGCGTATCTGCGGCGCGCCGCCGCGCAGGGCGTGCGTCACGCCGAGATCTTCTTCGATCCGCAGGCGCATACGGACCGCGGCGTACCCTTCGCCGTCGTCGTCGAGGGGTTGAGCGCCGCGCTCGCCGATGCGCGCGCGAGCTTCGGCATCACCTCGCATCTCATCATGTGTTTCCTGCGCGACCTTTCCGCGCAGTCCGCGATGGAGACGCTCGAGCGCGCGCTGCCGTATCGCGACCGCATCATCGCGGTCGGCCTGGATTCCGCCGAGGTCGGTAACCCGCCGGCGAAATTTCAGGCGGTCTTCGATCGCGCGCGTGCGGAGGGCTTTCTCACGGTCGCGCATGCGGGCGAAGAGGGCGGTCCCGAGTACGTGTGGGAGGCGCTCGATTTGCTGCGCGTCTCGCGGGTGGATCACGGCGTGCGCAGTCTCGAAGACGCCGCGCTCGTCGAGCGGCTGCGCCGCCAACGCATCCCGCTCACCGTCTGTCCGCTCTCGAACGTCAAGCTGCGCGTGGTGAACGATCTCACGAAGCATCCGCTCAAAAAGATGCTCGATGCGGGCTTGGTCGCGACGGTGAATTCCGACGACCCCGCCTACTTCGGCGGGTACGTGGGCGAGAACTTCGTACAGACCGCGGCGGCGCTCGGACTCACCGACGACGAGCTCGTGACGCTCGCCAAGAACTCGATCGAAGCCTCGTTCATCGACGACGCGACCAAGCGCGCCTACCTCGAGGAGATCGAGCGTACGGCGGCTAGCGCCGCATCAGCGTAACGACGCCGATCACCACTTCGAGCGCGATCAGGACGATCACGATCAGCTCCATGAACTCGTCGCGGCGGCTGCGCGACTCGTCGTTGAAGAAGCGGTACATGTCGCCCACGCTCGCGAGTTTGCGATCGAGCTGGTTTTGCCAGTCGGCGAGACCGAGACGTTGTGCGGCCGAGCGATAGATACGCGCGTAGTACGCATCGCCGACGACCTTAAGGGCGTTGGTGGAGCGATCGAGCAGTTCCAGAACGTCAACGATCAGATAGCGCACCTCGGCGGCGCGGTCGGCGGCGCGACGCCCGAGCAGCGAGCGTGAACGCGCGGGCGTGTCGGCGTAGATCACGTCGAGTTCACGATCCAAACGCGCGTCGTAGGTGCGCAGTTCGAGCAACTGCGAGTTGGCGAACTCGAGGATGTCTTGGATCGCGTCGCTCGATTCGCGGCGGTCGTAGACGAACGCCGTATCCCACTGCACGATGGTGAGGTCGTCCGCGAAGTAGGAGAAGCGGATGCGTAGCGCTTCGTCGATTTCGGCGCGCGCGAGCGTGGATCGCTCGCCGAGCAACAGGTGCGCGAGCGCAGGCGCATGATCGCGTAGCAGCGCCTCCGACCCGATCGCGGGCTCGATCCGTTCGAGGTCGATCACCAGGTAGTCTTCGACAAGGGGTTCGTGCCGATCGTCGAGCGCGGACCCGAGTTCATCGCAGATACGCGTGACGGCGGAGGACGCGTAGCGCAGAAAAGCGTCGCTGCGGCGGATGCGCGCGGCGAGATCGGCGAGATCGTCCCAGGATCCGCGGGCGTCGAACGAGAGGCGGAGCGAGATGACGCCGTAGTCGAAGAACTTCACGCGCACGGTCGCGTGCAATCCGTCGAGGAGCGCGTCGGGCAGCCGCGCGACGAGCGGCGGCACCGGAAACTGCAGGTATGCGGGCGAGGCATGCTGACGCAGCGGAATATCCGCGGGCGCGAGCCCTTCGCCTTCGATGAGTCGCAGCGAGCGCAGATCGATCGTGTCGGAGACGTCGAAGAGAAAGTAGAGCCGAATCGCGCCTGCGCTGATCTCCATGCGCACATGATAGCAAACGACATGCCCAGGCTCGTTGCACGAAGGTCGCGAAGCGCTCGAACATGATGCGCGCGCGGTTGGTGTGCCTGGGCGTTCTTCTCTTGAGCGGGTGCGGTGGTTCCGGCGCGCCGCCGCCTTCGGTGCCGACTACGCCCGCGCCGTCGCAGCTACCGCCGGCGCACGCGCAGTACGCGTTGCCGCCGACGCTCGCCGGGCCCGTCGGGCTCACGCTCGGGCCGGACGGTGCGATGTGGTTCACCGCGTTCGACGCGGGTGCCATCGGACGCATGGCGCCCGACGGAAGCATCGCGAGCTATCCGCTACCCGGTGCGCACGATGAACCCGCGACGATCGTGACCGGTCCGGACGGGGCGTTGTGGTTCACCGAGTACCAAGGCAACCGCATCGGGCGCATCACGACCGGCGGAACGATCGCGGAATACCCGCTGCCGCAGCCCTCGAGCCAGCCGGATGGGATCGTCAGCGCCTCCGACGGAGCCTTGTGGTTCACGGAACAGGGAGACGAGGCGATCGGGCGCATCACGACCGCGGGGGCGGTCACGGAGTACCCGTTGCCGCCCGGGAGCAATCCCGGCCCGATGACGCTCGGACCCGACGGCACGCCGTGGTTTGCGGAGATCGGAACGAGTCGCATCGCGCACGTGTCGCCGCTCGGCGTGGTGACATCGTTTGCGATCCCGACCGCGCGCAGCGCGCCGTACGGGATCGCGACCGGTAGCGACGGCGCGATCTGGTTCACGGAGCGTCAGGCGGCGAAGATCGGGCGTATGACGACGAGCGGTGCCTTCACGGAGTATGCGCTGCCGGCGGGTGTGGCGTACCCGGGCGCGATCGGAAGCGGGCCCGACGGCGCGCTCTGGTTTCTCGCTCAGGGCGCGATCGGGCGAATCACGACCCAGGGCGCGATCGCGGTCTTTCCCGACGCGGACGTGCAGACCGACACGCTGGCGACGATCGCGACCGGAGCGGGCGGGAACGTTTGGTTTACGCTCCGCTCCGGCCCCGCGATCGCTTGGATCACGCCGCCCTAGCCGTTAGACCCCGGCGGGCGTCGCGACTTTGACGGCCTGAATCGTCAGGCTGATCTCGAGCTCCTCACCGACGAGCACGCCGCCCGCCTCGAGCGCCTGATTCCAGCCCAGACCGAACTCCTTGCGGTTGATCTTGGTCGAGGCTTCGTACGCGATGCGGTCGTTGCCCCACGGATCGGTCGCGCGGCCGCCGAGCTGCGCATCGAGGGCGACGGGTTTGGTGACGCCGTGGATCGTCAGGTTGCCCGCGATCGTGAAGCCCGCCGCTTTCCCCGTGATCGAGGTGCTCGCGAAGGTGATCGTGGGGAACTTTTCCACGTCGAGGAAATCGGCCGAGCGCAGATGCGCGTCGCGATCGGCGACCTTGGTGTCGATCGAGGAGGCATCGATCGAGGCCTTGACGGCGCTCGGCAGGCTCGTGGCATCGTCGACGGTCAGCTCCAGGCTGAACGTCCCGAAGACGCCGCGCACCTTCGAGAACATCATGTGGCGGACCGAGAACTCGACGGACGAGTGGGTGGGATCGAGGGCAAACGTAGACATGGCAGCGGGTTCCTTTCAGGCTGATTACTTTGCATAAGTAGGCTACTACAAATTGCCGCAAGGCGCAAGGGGTGTATCATGCTCGGATTGGCAGGTCTAACCTGCAACTTTTGGATGGCTCCCCGGGTACTGGAGAGCGGACATGAACGTTGAAAAGATGACCGAGCGCGTCGCCGACGGCCTCAATGCCGCCTACTCGCGCGCGCTGCAAGAGCACCATACCCAAACGATGCCCGAGCACATGCTCGCGGCGCTACTCGCCCAAGAGCGGGGGATCGCCCCCGATATCGTGCAGAAGGCCGGAGCGAACCTTACAACCGTCGCGCGCGCGACCGAGGATGCGATCGCGCGCCTCCCGCGGCTTTCCGGCCCGAGCGCGGAGAACGCGCAGGTCACGCTCTCGTCGGAGCTCGCGCGCATCATGAGCGCGGCCGAGAACGAAGCGAAGGCGCTGCAAGACGACTACACCTCGGTCGAGCACGTGCTGCTCGCGATGGCCGAATCGGGCGGCGCCGTCGGCAAGATCTTTCGCGATGCGGGACTGAGCAAGGATAAGCTGCTCGTCGCGCTGCGCGACGTGCGCGGCTATCAGCGCGTCACCACGCGCGATCCCGAGGGAACGTATAAATCGCTCGAACGCTACGGGCGCGATCTCACTCTCGAGGCGGAGCGCGGCAAATTGGATCCGGTGATCGGACGCGACGAAGAGATTCGGCGCATCGTTCAAGTGCTCTCGCGCCGCACCAAAAACAACCCGGTGCTCATCGGCGATCCCGGCGTCGGCAAGACCGCGATCGTGGAAGGTCTCGCGCAGCGCATCGTGCGCGGCGACGTACCCGAAGGATTGAAGAACAAGCGCATCGTCTCGCTCGATATGGGCGCGTTGATCGCGGGTGCGAAATATCGCGGTGAGTTCGAAGAGCGCCTGAAAGCGGTGCTCAACGACGTCGCGAAATCCGAAGGGCAGATCGTGCTCTTCATCGACGAATTGCATACCGTCGTCGGAGCGGGCAAGGCCGACGGCGCGATGGACGCGAGCAATCTTCTCAAGCCGATGCTCGCGCGTGGCGAGTTGCACATGATCGGCGCGACGACGCTCGACGAATATCGCAAATACATCGAAAAAGATGCGGCGCTCGAACGGCGCTTTCAGCCGATCGTGGTCGACCAGCCCAGCGTCGAAGATACCATTTCCATCCTGCGCGGCCTCAAAGAGCGTTACGAAGCGCACCACGGCGTCCGGATCAAGGACGGCGCGCTGGTAGCTGCCGCGACCATGAGCAATCGTTACATTCCCGATCGCTTTTTGCCGGACAAAGCCATCGATCTCATCGATGAAGCCGGCGCCAAGCTGCGCACCGAGATCGATTCGATGCCGCAAGAACTCGACGAAATCTCGCGCCGCGTCATGCAACTCGAAATCGAGCGCGAAGCGCTACGCAAAGAGGAGGACCGCGCCAGCCGCGAACGCCTCGACGCCTTAGAGCGCGAGCTTGCGGGCCTGCGCGAGCAACAGACCGGATTGCGCCTGCAATGGGACACCGAAAAGAACGCCGCGACGAAGCTGCAAGGCTTACGCGATCGCATCGAGCAGACGAAGGTGCAGATCGAGCAGGCCACCCGCCAAGCCGATTACGGCCGGGCCTCCGAACTGCAATACGGCGCGCTGCCCCAGCTCGAAAAACAGCTCAAAGCCGAAGAGGACGCCGCGTATTCCCATAATGGGAAGGGCCGTCTTTCGAAGGAAGAGGTGGACGAAGAAGACATCGCCGAGGTGATCTCGCGTTGGACGGGCGTCCCGCTCTCCAAACTCCTCGAAGGCGAGAAGCAGAAGTTGCTGCATCTCGATGAGGAGTTGCACAAACGCGTTATCGGCCAGAACCAAGCCGTCGATTCGGTTGCGGAGGCCGTGATGCGTTCGCGCTCGGGTTTAGCCGACCCCAACCGTCCGATCGGCTCGTTTATTTTCCTCGGTCCGACCGGCGTCGGTAAGACCGAACTGGCGCGCGCGCTCGCCGAGTATCTGTTCGACGACGAACGAGCGTTGATTCGCATCGACATGTCGGAGTATCAGGAGAAGCACACCGTCGCGCGTCTGCTCGGCGCACCTCCCGGATACGTCGGCTACGACGAAGGCGGCCAGCTCACCGAAGCGGTGCGGCGCCGGCCCTATTCGGTCATCCTCTTCGACGAAATCGAGAAGGCGCACCCGGACGTGTTCAACGTCTTTCTGCAGATTCTCGACGACGGCCGCTTGACCGACGGACAAGGCCACACGGTGGACTTCCGCAACACGATCGTGATCATGACCTCGAACATCGGCAGCCATCGCATCCTCGATTACAAGGGCGAATCCGGCGGAGCCGACGAAGCGCTGATGCGCGCGACCGTCATGGAAGAACTGCGCGCGCATTTCCGCCCCGAATTCCTCAACCGCGTCGATGAAATCATCGTCTTCCATGCGCTCACGCAAGACCAGCTCGGGGAGATCGTCGATATCCAACTGCGGCGTCTGCGCGCGCGGTTGGCCGAACGGCGGATCACGCTCGTTCTCGACCAAGCGGCGAAATTGCATCTGGTGAAAGCGGGCTTCGACCCCAACTACGGAGCGCGCCCGCTCAAGCG